>NZ_JBITGI010000012.1:0-69871 GCF_044456945.1 Streptomyces sp. NPDC050759
CCCCACCGAAGTGGTTCATCGTTCGACTTGCATGTGTTAAGCACGCCGCCAGCGTTCGTCCTGAGCCAGGATCAAACTCTCCGTGAATGTTTACCGGTAATCCGGTCGACACACACGAGAGCGGAGCGACCACCGGAATAAGGCGGTCGCTCACAGCGTCCTCGCTGTGTTTTCTTCAAAGGAACCTCGCCCCAGCCGATCGGCCGGAGACGGGGTATCAACATATCTGGCGTTGATTTTTGGCACGCTGTTGAGTTCTCAAGGAACGGACGCTTCCTTTGTACTCACCCTCTCGGGCTTTCCTCCGGGCTTTTCCCTTCGGTCTTGCGTTTCCGACTCTATCAGATCCTTTCGGACCTGATTCCCTGTCGGCGGGGCCTTTCGACATTCACTACGTTAGCCGATTCCCTCGGCAACTCATAATCGAGTCCGCGGGTTCGAATTCCAGCGTGCGAGCACACCGAAATTACCCCCGCTGAGGGGATGTCGTAGGTAGTGGTTTGGCCGCTCTCGGCTGCTGGCGATCGCCGTAACCGGTTCAAGCGGCTCGTGCCACGTTACGCATCTTCCAAGAGCGAGTCAACTTGAGCGGCGCCTCGGCACATGGGCCCGATAGGGGCTCACCGTCGGGTCGTTGGCGATCCAGAACCGCCAGGGGTGCACGCCCCCGTCGCCGGCCACTCCGGTCCGCGGACTGTTGAGTACCTGGTCGGAGGCGACCGGGGTGCCGGTGAGCACCCTCAGAGGGGTCTCACCCGAAGCGCACGCGTCCGTGCCGTCCAGGGCCCGGTCCACGCCCAGGGCCGTGGCCAGGCGGGCCGGTCCTTTGGCCAGTTCCTTGTCATTTCGGGCCGAGAGTCGACGTTTGCGGGCCAGATCCGCACCTTCGACGACCTCGCCGGCGCGGAGCAGGACGGCGCTCGCCCGGCCCTCCGGTCCGCAGACCAGGTTCATGCAGAACCACATGCCGTAAGTGAAGTAGACGTACACATGCCCAGGCGGACCGAACATCACGCCATTGCGGGCCGTGCGGCCGCGGTAGGCGTGGGAGCCCGGGTCGTTCGGACCGTCGTAGGCCTCGACCTCCGTGAGGCGCACGGTGATCGGACCGTCCGGGGTCGTGCGGACGAGGATGCGGCCGAGGAGGTCGGGGGCGACGTCCAGTACGGGGCGGTCGAAGAACTCTCGTGGCAGTGGCGTACGGTCCGGGGGCGTGATCATGGCGTACGAGCGTAGTCCAGACGGGTGTGTGCCAAGGGTGGTCAAGGGTCCGTCCGCTTGCCAGGGTGAAGGCGCGGAACCGACTGCGGCCGGATCGCGTTTGTAGGGATCAGGAATCCGCGCGTTCTTAAGAGGAGAGACATGGCGTTCAAGAAGCTGCTCGCGAGCCTGGGGGCAGGCGGGGCTTCGGTGGAGACGGTGCTGACCGAGGTCAACGTCGTCCCCGGTGGTGTCGTCCAGGGCGAGGTGCGGATCCAGGGTGGGTCCGTCGACCAGGAGATCGAGGGGCTGTCGGTCGGGCTCCAGGCCAAGGTCGAGGTCGAGAGCGGCGACCAGGAGTACAAGCAGGACATCGAGTTCACCAAGGTCTCGCTCGGCGGTGCCTTCACGCTTCAGGCCAACGCGGTGCACGCGGTGCCGTTCGGTCTGGAGATCCCCTGGGAGACGCCGATCACGGTGATCGACGGCCAGTCGCTGCGCGGCATGAACGTCGGTGTGACCACGGAGCTGGCGATCGCGCGTGCCGTGGACTCCGGTGACCTGGACCCGGTCAGCGTGCACCCGCTGCCCGCGCAGAAGGCGATCCTGGACGCGTTCGTCCAGCTGGGCTTCCGTTTCAAGAACGCGGACCTGGAGCGCGGCCACATCCGTGGGACGCGGCAGCAGCTGCCCTTCTACCAGGAGATCGAGTTCTTCCCGCCGCAGCAGTACCGCGGGCTCAACCAGGTCGAGCTGAGCTTCGTCGCGGACGGCAACGCGATGGACGTCGTGCTGGAGATGGACAAGAAGCCGGGGCTGTTCAGCGAGGGCAGTGACACCTTCCGGTCCTTCCAGGTGGGTCTGCACGACTTCCAGAGCACCGACTGGGCCGCCTACCTCAACCAGTGGCTGTCCGAGGTCGGCAGCAAGCGCAACTGGTTCTAGGCTCGGAACCACTGACTCCAGTACTCGATCAGGAGGTGCCGAGGTGACCGAGCTCAAGCGGCGGCCGCTCCCCCACGACTTCCATCCGCCCGTGCCGTCGTTCACGGTGACGAGTGAGGACGTGCAGGAGGGCGGCACGCTCAAGGACGCTCACGTCTACGCGGCCGGCAACACCTCTCCGCATCTGCGCTGGGAGGGCTTCCCGCCGGAGACAAAGAGTTTCGCCGTGACCTGCTATGACCCCGACGCGCCCACGGGCAGCGGGTTCTGGCACTGGGTCGTGTTCGACATCCCGGCCTCGGTGACCGAGTTGCCGGCGGGTGCGGGCAGCGGCAAGTTCGAGGGGCTGCCGGACGGTGCCGTACAGGCGCGGAACGACTACGGGTCGAAGGACTTCGGTGGGGCCGCTCCGCCGGCCGGGGACGGACCGCACCGGTACGTCTTCACCGTGTACGCCGTGGACCAGGAGAAGCTCGGGCCCGATTCCGATGCCTCTCCCGCTGTTGTGGGCTTCAACCTGCGATTCCACGCGATCGCGCGTGCTCAGCTGATCAGTGAGTACGAGGTGCCCGCCGAAGACTGACGTTCATTGAGCGTTTGCCCGCCTCTGGTCTTGGAATTGATCAGAGGCGGGCACTTTTTATTGCGTTGTCCATCTCGGTGTGCCCGGCCAGAGTTGATCCAAGCCCAAGCCCGCCAGGGGGTGGGACGGTGCACATGGGAGGTGGGCTGACATGCGGGACACGCTGGTACTGAACGCGAGCTTCGAGCCGCTGTCGACGGTGACGTTGAACCGAGCCGTCGTTCTGGTGCTGCAGGACAAGGCCGTCGTCGAGCAGTCCCACCCCGAACTGCGCATGCGTGGAGCCGCGGTCGACATACCGGCGCCCCGGGTGATCAGGCTGTGCAGGTATGTACGGGTGCCGTTCCGAAGACAAGCACCCTGGTCCCGGCGGGGTGTTCTGGTGCGTGACCGGCACAGGTGCGCGTACTGCGGGCGGCGGGCGACGACCGTGGACCACGTGGTGCCGCGGTCCCAGGGTGGTCAGGACACTTGGCTGAACACGGTGGCCTCCTGCGCGGAGGACAACCACCGCAAGGCGAACCGGACTCCGGCGGAGGCGGGGATGCCGTTGCTGCGGCAGCCGTTCGAGCCGACTCCGGCGGACGCGATGCTGTTGTCCTTGGGCCACGAGGACTTCTCTGCGCTGCCTGATTGGCTGGCTGGAGAGGCCGCCTAGTCGTCTGCCGAGATGGGTTGAGTTGCGGCTGCGGGTTCGTTGTGGCTGGTCGCGCCCCGCGGCGGAGCCGCATGTCGATACAGCCCCGCGCCCCTGAGCACGTCGGGGCCCGCCTCCTTGAGGAAGCGGGCCCCATTGTCGTACGAGATCCCCGTCAGTCGATCTTCGGGGTCTCCCGGCGCTCCGAGCCGCCGTTGCCTCCGCTCGAACCGCCGCCGAAGTTGCCGAAGTTGCCCATGGCTCCGGACAGGCCCTTGAGGGCGTCGCCGATTTCGCTGGGGACGATCCAGAGCTTGTTGGCGTCGCCCTCGGCGATCTTGGGGAGCATCTGGAGGTACTGGTACGACAGGAGCTTCTGGTCGGGGTCTCCGGCGTGGATCGCTTCGAAGACCGTGCGGACCGCCTGGGCCTCGCCCTCGGCGCGCAGGGCCGCGGCCTTGGCCTCACCCTCGGCGCGCAGGATCTGGGACTGCTTCTCACCTTCGGCGGTGAGGATGGCGGCCTGTCGCGTACCTTCGGCGGTGAGGATCGCGGCGCGCTTGTCACGGTCGGCGCGCATCTGCTTCTCCATCGAGTCCTGGATGGAGGTCGGGGGCTCGATGGCCTTCAGTTCCACGCGGTTGACGCGGATGCCCCACTTGCCGGTGGCCTCGTCGAGGACGCCGCGCAGGGCCGCGTTGATCTCCTCGCGGGAGGTCAGGGTGCGCTCCAGGTCCATGCCACCGATGATGTTGCGGAGCGTGGTGACGGTGAGCTGTTCGATGGCCTGGATGTAGCTGGCGACCTCGTAGGTCGCGGCCCGGGCGTCGGTCACCTGGTAGTAGATGACCGTGTCGATGTTGACGACCAGGTTGTCCTGGGTGATCACCGGCTGCGGCGGGAAGGGCACGACCTGTTCGCGCAGGTCGATGCGGTTGCGGATGGTGTCTATGAACGGGACGACGATGTTGAGGCCCGCGTTGAGTGTCCGCGTGTAGCGGCCGAACCGCTCCACGATCGCGGCACTCGCCTGCGGGATGACCTGGATCGTCTTGATGAGGGCGATGAAGACCAACACCACCAGGATGATCAAGACGATGATGACCGGTTCCATCGTGCTCCCCGTGCCCTTCTCTGCCTCGGCGTTCTCGGAAGATCTTATGGTTGTTGAAGATCTTGCTGGTCGAGTCTGACAGACCGTCGTGCAACTCGTGGTGCGTTCGGTTCAGTTGCATCCTGCGAGGTCACATGACGATCGCCGTGGCTCCCTCGATGTCGACGACATCCACTTCCTGGCCCGCTTCGTAGGCCCGGCCGGTGTCGAGAGAGCGGGCCGACCAGACCTCGCCGGCGAGCTTGATCCGGCCGCCCGCGTGGTCGACGCGTTCCAGGACGACGGCCTGTTTCCCCTTCAACGCGTCGACGCCCGTGACGAGTTGGGGTCGCTGAGAGCGGTGCCGGGTCGCGATGGGCCGTACGACGGCGATGAGGGCCACCGAGACGACGGCGAAGACGAGTACCTGGACGACGATGTCACCGCCGAGTCCGGCCGCGATCGCGGCGGCCATGGCGCCCGCCGCCAGCATGCCGAACTCCGGCATCGCGGTCACCACGAGCGGGATTCCGAGCGCAGCCGCGCCGACGAGCCACCACACCCAGGCATCGATGTCGTTCACATGGGTCATGGTAGGTCCGGGGGGCCGCCGCGGACAGGGCGCGATGGAGCGGGAAGGGGCTTCTTACCCGTGTTTTTGCGGGGACTTCACGTGATCACGACAGAGGCAGGCCCTGCGCGGTCCAGCGTTCGCCGACCTGCTCGACGACGAGGGGGAGGCCGAAGCAGAGGGAAAGGTTGCGGGAGGTGAGTTCGAGCTCCAGGGGACCCGCGGCGAGTACCTTGCCCTGGCGGATCATGAGGACGTGGGTGAAACCGGGGGCGATCTCCTCGACGTGGTGGGTGACCATGAGCATCGAGGGGGCGATCGGGTCGCGGGCGAGTCGGCCGAGGCGGCGGACCAGGTCCTCGCGGCCGCCGAGGTCGAGGCCGGCGGCGGGCTCGTCGAGGAGGAGGAGCTCGGGGTCGGTCATCAGGGCGCGGGCGATGAGAGTGCGCTTGCGCTCGCCCTCGGAGAGGGTGCCGAACTTCCGGTCCAGGTAGTCGGTCATGCCGAGGCGGTCGAGGAAGGCGCGGGCGCGCTGCTCGTCGATGTCCTCGTACTCCTCCTGCCAGCCCGCGGTCATGCCGTACGCCGCCGTCAGCACGGTCTCCAGGACGGTCTGGCGCTTGGGGAGCTTGTCGGCCATGGCGATGCCGGCCATGCCGATGCGGGGGCGCAGTTCGAAGACGTCGGTGCCGGGCTTGCCGAGGGTCTCGCCGAGGATGGTGGCGGTGCCCTTGCTGGGGTAGAGGTAGCTGGAGGCGAGGTTCAGGAGCGTGGTCTTGCCGGCGCCGTTGGGGCCGAGGATGACCCAGCGCTCGCCCTCCTTGACCGACCAGGAGACCTGGTCCACCAGAGCCCGGTCCTCACGGACCACGGATACGTCCTGAAGCTCCAGAACATCGCTCATGAGCGCGTTGTCTCCCCTTGCAGTGTGACCGGTGTCGGCGTCTCGGCTGTCGCGTGCGCGTTTTTGGGCGCAGCCCTCGAAGAAATCTACGCCACCGGTCGGCCGCTCCCATCCATCGGTCCGGTCCTTAGGCTGGGGGCATGCTCTCGGAACCGCGCTCTGGACGCCTTGCCGCTTGGGGAAACGGCCTTTTGGCCGGACTTGTCTCGCCGGACGACGCCGTGCTGGCGATCGTCGGTGACGATGCTGTGCACCGGGTCGAAGGGCTGCCGGGTGAGACGGCGGCCGTCGGTCTGACGCTGGCGCTGGGGCGGCTGCGGTCGCTCGGCGTGACGGGACTGCGGGTCGCGCTGCCCGCGCCCGGGCATCCGCTGGGGCTGAGCGGGCCGCCGGAGTTCAACACGCGGGCGTTGGAGGCCGAGGAGGCGGTGGTCTGTCACGGCGCCGCGCTGGGGCTGGTGCCGGAGGTGTACGAGGCCGGGCCGTCGGGTGATGTGCATGTCGAGGTGGTGTGGCATGTGCTGCCGGTGCGGGAGGCTCCGCCGGCGGATGTCCCTTCGCTGGGCGAGGCCGAGCGGGAGCTCGCGGAGGCGCTCCGGGAGGCGACCGAGGTGTTGTCGGGGCTGGACCTGGCCGGCTCGGGGCCGGTGGCGGAGGCGGCGATCGAGGCGTACCGGGCCCGGGCCGAACGGGGGCGGGAGGTTCTGGCGCCCGGGTATCCGCCTCGGGCGGTACGGGTGTTGGAGCTTGCTCAGCGGGTGGGGTTGTTGGTCTCGCTGGCCTATGAGAACGGCCACGGGGGTGCGGTCAGCTCCGCCGAGATGCGGGCTCGGGGGGAGGCGTTGCGGCCGGTGGAACGGACGGGGCGGCGGGCGCAGGTGGCTGCGTACAACGCGTATGTGGAGGAGTTGGAGCGCGGGGTGCGGTGAGCTGCGCCTGAGGATGTGCCTCGCTGTGCCGTCGTGCGGGTGCGGGTGCGTCGTGGCTGGTCGCGCCCACGCGGCGGAGCCGCATATCGATACAGCCCCGCGCCCCTAAAAGCAGGTGGGTGCAGTCGCGCGAGCCCAGCTGCACCCACCTAGGGGCGCGGGGAACTGCGCGACCAGCCCCCACCGGCCCGCAGGCAACACCAAGGGCCCCACAAGTCAACGTCGACTCGTGAGGCCCCCCGGTTCAGACCCGACGTCAGTCGTTCGCACCCGCGTTGCCGAAGGCCGGGTTCAGCAGGGCGATGAAGTTGGCGGTGTTGCCGACCACGTTCACCGGGACGTGCACCGGGACCTGGACGAGGTTGCCCGAGACGGCGCCCGGCGACTTCACGGCCGCGCCGTCGGCACCCGCGTCGGCGACAGCGGCACCGGCAGCGGCACCCGTGGCGATACCGGTGACGGTCAGGGCCACGGCAGCCTTCTTGGCGATGTTCATGAGAAGTGTTCCTCCTGCGTTTGCGAGTCCGACCCGGCCGCGGGTCGTGCGCTGATCAACGCGGAGGAGAGAAGGGACGGTGCGGAGACACGAGCAGGAGTGCCCGTTCGGATCATTCGCACGACAAACGGACCGGCCTCCCGGGTGCGGGGCGCACCCGGGAGGCCGAAGTCACTGCCCGCTCGGGGGACGTCAGTGGTTGACGCCGAGGTTGCCGAAGGCGGGGTTCAGCGCGCCGATGACGTTCACGCTGTTGCCGACCGCGTTCACCGGGACGTGCACCGGGGCCTGGACGAGGTTGCCCGAGACGACGCCGGGCGAGCCCACGGCCTTGCCGTCGGCGTGCGCCCCGTTGGTGGCGGAGGCCATACCGGCACCGGCTGCGACCAGTCCGCCGGCCACCATCGTCACGGCCGCTACCTTCTTCAGGTTCTTCACTTCTAAGCCCTCCCTAGCGATTGCTGCGGCAGTCGCCGCAGCACGCACTGGAGAACGGCGGAGATCCACGAAGGATGCGCCATTCGGGGGACATTCCCACGACGGTATGAATCTCAGTCCGGAGCGGAACCCTCCGTGTTGCCATGTATCGCGTGGATCAACCGGCCATACCGTGACGAACCGCCCACAATGCCGCCTGTGTCCGGTCCGCCAGGTCGAGTTTCATCAGGATGTTCGAGACGTGTGTCTTGACGGTCTTCTCGGAGAGGACCAACGCTCGGGCGATCTCCCGGTTGGAGCGGCCGTCCGCGATCAGGCCGAGCACCTCGCGCTCCCGCTCTGTGAGCGAACCGCCTCTGCCCTGGCCGGAGTTGTTCTCCTCCTGGGCCAACAGGGCGCCCGCGACCTCGGGTTGGAGCAGGATGTGGCCGGCGTGAACGGAGCGGATGGCTCCGGCGAGGGCGTCGGGGTCGACGTCCTTGTAGACGTATCCGGCGGCGCCCGCGCGCAGGGCCGGGACCACGGTGCGCTGTTCGGTGAAGCTGGTGACGATCAGCACGCGCGCGGGGTTGTTCCGTTCGCGGAGCTTGCGCAGGGCGTCGATGCCGTCCATGCCCGGCATCTTGACGTCCATGAGGACGATGTCGGGCTTGAGTTCCTCCGCGCGCTCGACGCCCTCGGCGCCGTCGGCCGCCTCGCCCACGACCTCTATGTCGTCCTGCACTTCGAGGAAGGTGCGCAGGCCCCGGCGGACGACCTGGTGGTCGTCGACGAGCAGGACCTTGATCGGGTCAGCCACCGGGTACCTCCATCTCGATCGTGGTGCCCTTGCCGGGCGCCGACTCCACGGTCAGCTTGCCGCCGACCCCGCTGGTGCGGTCCCGCATGGAGACCAGACCCAGGTGGCGTCCGGCGCGGCGTACGGACTGCGGGTCGAAGCCGCTGCCGTCGTCCGTCACGCGCAGGACGGCTCCGCCTCCGCGCCGGTCCACGGTCACGTCGACGTGGGCTGCGCCCGAGTGCCGCAGCGCGTTGTGCAGGGCCTCCTGGGCCACGCGGAGCATGGCCTCCTCCTGGGCCGCGGGCAGCGCGCGGAAGCTGCGGGCGGCGAAGGTCACGCGGGCGGTGTGGGCGCGGTCCAGGACCTGGACGTGGGTGCGGAGAGTGGCCGTCAGGCCGTCCTCGTCCAAGGCAGCGGGGCGCAACTCGACCACGGCGGCGCGCAGTTCGTCGCTGGCCTCGGCGGCGAGCGTGGCCACCTGCTGCATCTCGTCCTTGGCGCGGGTGGGGTCGCGGTCGACGAGGGCAGCGGCGGCCTGAGCGGTCAGGCGCAGGGAGAAGAGCTTCTGGCTGACCGCGTCGTGCAGTTCGTGGGCGAGGCGGGAGCGCTCCTCGGCGATGGTGAGCTCCCGGCTGCGTTCGTACAGGCGGGCGTTGGTGAGGGCGATCGCCGCGTGCTGGGCGAGGATCCCCAGGAGTTCCTCGTCCTCCTCGGTGAAGCCGCAGCTGCCTTCCTGCCTGGGACAGTTCTTGTTGGCGAGGAAGAGGGCACCGATGACCTCGTCGCCGTCGCGGATCGGCAGGCCGAGGAAGTCGACCATATCGGGGTGGGCGGACGGCCAGCCCTCGAAGCGGGGGTCCTTGCGGACGTCGGCGAGGCGCTCGGGGGTGGCCTCGTGCAGCATCGCGGCGAGGATGCCGTGCTGGCGCGGGAGGGGGCCGATGGCCTTCCACTGGGCGTCGCTGACACCGTCGACCACGAACTGGGCGAAGCCGCCGTGGTCGTCGGGGACGCCGAGGGCGGCGTACTGCGCGTCGAGCAGCTCGCGGGCGGAGGCGACGATCGTCTTGAGGACGTCGCGCACCTCGAGGTGTCTGCTCATGGCCAGCAGCGCGGAGCTCACCGCGGCGAGGCCGGACCGGGGGCCTTGACTCATGCCCTCAGAGTACGGGCGGGGTGTGACAGCGCGGATCGGACCTGTGACGGCCTCCGACTAGGGCGAGCGACCTAGGGCGAAGGGCCTCGCCGCTTTGCGCCCGGCGTCCGAGGCGGCCGGGACGGCCCCGTTCCTACGTTGGGAGCACGCCGATCAGGAGGCGCGAAGGACGAGGGGACGTGTGTCATGCCGGTAGCGATCATCACGGGGGCCTCGAAGGGGCTGGGACGGGCACTCGCCGAGGCCCTGGCCGCGCGGGGCTGGGACCTGGTGCTCGACGCGAGGACGGCGGAGGTCCTGAAGGAGACGGCGGCCGCGCTCGCCGGGCACGGCACCCGGGTGACGGCTCTGCCCGGGGACGTCACGGATCCGGCGCACCGCTCGGAGCTGGTGGCGGCGGCCTGGAAGCTCGGTGGCGTGGATCTGCTGGTGAACAACGCGAGCGCGCTGGGCGCCGAGCCGCTGGCCCGGCTCGAGGGGCTGTCCCTGGACGGGCTGCGCCGCGCGCTGGAGGTGAACGTGGTGGCCGCGCTGGGGTTGGTCCAGGAGGCGCTGCCGCTGTTGCGGGCGTCGGAGTCCGGCACGGTGATCACGGTGAGTTCGGACGCCGCCGCCGAGGCGTACGAGACGTGGGGCGGCTACGGGGCGTCGAAGGCCGCCCTGGACCACCTCGCGGCCGTGCTGGGCGAGGAGGAGCCGTGGTTGCGAGTGTGGGCCGTCGATCCCGGGGACATGGCGACGGACCTGTACGCGGCGGCCGTACCGGACGACAAGGATCCGCGGCCGGAGCCGGCGAGCGTGGTGCCGGCCTTTCTGCGGTTGCTGGACGAGCGGCCGGCGAGTGGCCGGTACGGGGCACTCTCGCTGCTGGAGGGGCGATGACACTCGCGACGGGGGTCCCCCCGCTTGAGCCCGTTCGAAAGTGGGGGAGGGTACCGGAGGAGCTGTCGGCACGGTTGCCCGCCGAGCAGCGCGGGCCGGGGCTCGACCGGGACGCCGTACGGCTGCTGGTGTCGCGGGGTACGACGGTGTCGCACCACTCGTTCGGGGAGCTTCCTAGGCTGCTGCGGGCCGGGGACCTGCTCGTCGTGAACACCTCCCCCACGCTGGCCGCGGCCGTCGACGGGCGGATCGGGCACGCGCGTGTGGTGGTGCACTTCTCCACGCGCGGGGACGACGGCCGGTGGGCGGTCGAGCTGCGGGATCCCGACGGGAGGGGCACCACGCGTGCGCGTGCGGGCGGGCCCGCGGGGACGGAGGTGCGGCTGCCCGGGGGCGGACGGCTGATCCTGGAGGAGGCGGTGAGCGAGCGTCTGTGGTGGGCGCGCGTGGGCGGCGGGGAGGTTCCCGGGCTGCTGCGGGAGCACGGGCGGCCCATTCGTTACTCCTATACGGAGCGCGACCAGCCGTTGTCCGTCTACCAGACGGTGTTCGCGCTGCCGTCGCCCGACGGGTCGGGCAGTGCGGAGATGCCCAGTGCGGCACGGCCCTTCACCGCGCGGCTGGTGGCGGAGCTGGTGAGCCGGGGCGTGCAGTTCGCGCCGGTCACGCTGCACACGGGGGTGGCCTCGGCGGAGGCGCACGAGCCGCCGTATCCGGAGCGGTTCTCGGTGCCGGAGGCCTCCGCGCGGCTGATCAGCGCGGTGCGGGCCGGGGACGGCAGGGTGATTGCCGTCGGAACGACCGCTGTGCGAGCCGTGGAGTCGGCCGCCGGGGCCGACGGGGTCGTACGCGCGCGTGAGGGATGGACGGATCTCGTCGTGACCCCGGAGCGCGGGGTGCGGGTGGTGGACGGGCTGCTGACCGGGCTGCACGAGCCGGAGGCCTCGCATCTGCTGATGCTGGAGGCGGTCGCGGGGCGGGCGGCGATCGACCGCGGCTACGAGGAGGCGCTGCGCCGGCGCTATCTGTGGCACGAGTTCGGGGACGTGCATCTCCTCCTGCCGCAGGAGGGTTCTCACGCAGAGCATTGCTCAAGCAACTGTCGGTGAGACCACCGTGCGGGCCATGTGAGCCCGCACATAGGGCGCAGATCACGTACGAAGCGACATAGGAGACAAAGACTTCCCACGTGAACGGGAAAGACCTTCCAGTCTGTCCGTTTTTGTCCTCCCCCGGTCCACTATCCGGGGTCGTACGTCACACCTTTGCCCGGGCGTTTTGCGCCAGCTAAGAATGGCCAACGTCGCTCAGCGCCGCGGTTCCGACCGCGGCGTTTGTGCCGGAAGCACCCGTGTCCTCCAGGACAGCGAGCGACCTCCCGCGCCATTCGAAGAGGTCCATCCCGCATGCCCAAGAACCCTTTCACCCGTGGTCATCGTCGCGAGCTGAGCAAGCGCCACAAGATCGCCGTCGCCGGCGTCGCCACGCTCGGTGCCGCCGCCGTCGTGTTCAGCGCGGTTCCGGGCAACGCGGAGACCACCACGTCCGAGGCCGCCGTCTCCTCGGCCCCGGTGAAGTACTCCTCCGAGCAGCTCAAGATCCGCCAGGCCGACGTCAGCGAGCAGCTCGCCGCCAAGGCCCTGCAGAGCAAGGCCGCCGCCGAGGCGAAGGCGGCGAAGGCGCACGCCGCGGCGAAGGCCAAGGCCAAGGCAGCTGCCGCCGCGAAGAAGAAGGCCGCGCACGCCGCCGCCGCCAAGAAGGCCGCGCAGGCGCGCAAGGCCAAGGCCGCGAGCCGGGCCGCGCATCGCGCCAAGCTCAGGGCCGCCGTGCACAAGAGCTACGCCAACAACCTTGACGGCTGGATCAAGGAGTCCCTGGACATCATGAAGGCCAAGGGCATCCCGGGCTCCTACAACGGCCTGCACCGCAACATCATCCGGGAGTCCTCGGGCAACCCGAACGCGATCAACAACTGGGACATCAACGCCATCAACGGCATCCCGTCGAAGGGGCTGCTCCAGGTCATCCCGCCGACGTTCCGGGCGTACCACGTCCCGGGCACGTCCTGGAACATCTACGACCCGGTCGCCAACATCACCGCCGCCGCGAACTACGCGGCCGACAGGTACGGCTCGATGGACAACGTGAACAGCGCGTACTGAGGCCGCGCGGGCCTCTCCTACGCACAAGGGCGGCACCCTGTCGGGGTGCCGCCCTTGACCGTCGTACGACAGTGATCACTTGCGCATGACCTCGGGCTCGTGGCGGCGCAGGAAGCGGGCCACGAAGAAGCCGCAGACCACGCCGATGGCGATGAGGGCGATCATGTCGAGGCCCCAGACGCCGACGGTGTGGTCCCACAGCGGGTCGGTCGAGTCACCCGGCTTGACGGGCGGGTTGACCTTGTTGAAGTCCAGGGTGGCACCCGCGGCGGCGACCGCCCAGCGGGACGGCATGAGGTACGAGAGCTCGTTGACGCCGATCGTGCCGTGCAGGGTGAACAGACAGCCGGTGAAGACGACCTGGATGATCGCGAACATGACCAGCAGCGGCATGGTCTTCTCCGACGTCTTCACGAGCGCGGAGATGATCAGGCCGAACATCATCGAGGTGAACCCGAGGCCCATGATCGGCAGACACAGCTCCGCGAGGGTGGCGCTGCCGAGGACCAGGCCCTCCTTCGGGAGGCCACGGCTGGCGAAGCCGATGACGCCGACCAGCAGTCCTTGCAGGATGGTGATCACGCCGAGCACGAACACCTTGGACATCAGGTACGCCGAGCGGGACAGGCCGGTGGCGCGCTCCCGTTCGTAGATGACCCGTTCCTTGATCAGTTCACGGACGGAGTTGGCGGCGCCGGCGAAGCAGGCGCCGACCGCCAGGATCAGCAGGACGGTGGTGGCCGTGCTGTTGGGTTCGGGAAGTTTGGTCCTGGGGTCGATCGGCTTGGGCAACAGCGGGTCGCCGAAGTCGATGAGCAGGCTCACCGCGCCGAGGACGAGCGGCAGGATCACCGTCAGGGCCAGGAAGCCCTTGTCGGACGCTATGACCGAGACATAGCGGCGCACGAGTGTCCCGAACTGGCCCATCCAGCCCTGTGGCTTCGGCGGCTTCATGCCCTGCATCGGAGGCGTCTGTACGGACTGCGGCGCAACGGCGTCTATGTCCGCGGCGTACATCTGGTAGTGCTGCGAGCCCTTCCAGCGTCCGGCCCAGTCGTAGTCGCGGTAGTTCTCGAAGGCGGAGAAGACGTCGGCCCAGGTGTCGTAGCCGAAGAAGTTCAGTGCCTCCTCCGGCGGGCCGAAGTAGGCGACCGCGCCGCCCGGGGCCATCACCAGGAGCTTGTCGCACAGCGCGAGTTCGGCGACGGAGTGGGTGACGACGAGGACCGTACGGCCGTCGTCGGCGAGGCCGCGCAGCAATTGCATGACATCGCGGTCCATGCCCGGGTCGAGACCGGAGGTCGGCTCGTCCAGGAAGATCAGGGACGGCTTGGTGAGCAGCTCCAGGGCCACGGAGACGCGCTTGCGCTGGCCGCCGGAGAGGGAGGTGACCTTCTTCTCCTTGTGGACGTCGAGCTTCAGCTCGCGCAGCACCTCGTCTATGCGCGCCTCGCGCTCGGCGCCGGTGGTGTCGGCCGGGAAGCGGAGTTTGGCCGCGTACTTGAGGGCCTTCCTGACGGTCAGCTCCTTGTGCAGGATGTCGTCCTGCGGGACCAGACCGATGCGCTGGCGCAGCTCGGCGAACTGCTTGTAGAGGTTGCGGTTGTCGTAGAGGACGTCGCCCTGGTTGGCGGGCCGGTAGCCGGTGAGTGCCTTGAGCAGCGTCGACTTGCCGGAACCTGACGGTCCGATGACCGCGATCAGGGACTTCTCCGGGACGCCGAAGGAGACGTCCTTGAGGATCTGCTTGCCGCCGTCGACGGTGACGGTCAGGTGGCGGGCGGAGAACGTCACCTCACCGGTGTCGACGAACTCCTCGAGGCGGTCGCCGACGATCCGGAACGTGGAGTGGCCGACGCCGACGATGTCGCTCGGGCCGAGCATCGTCGAGCCGCCCTTGGGGATCGGCTGGCCGTTGACGTACGTACCGTTGTGAGAGCCGAGGTCGCGGATCTCCATGCGGCCGTCGGGCGTCGAGTGGAACTCGGCGTGATGGCGGGAGACCTGCAGGTCGGAGACGACCAGGTCGTTCTCCAGGGCACGGCCGATGCGCATGATGCGGCCGATGGTGAACTGGTGGAACGTGGTCGGGCTGCGGTCGCCGTAGACCGGCGGCGCGCCCGCGCCCGCGCCGGGGCCGGGGCCCTGCTGCTGCGGGATCTTGTGCGGCTGGTGCGAGTACGGCTGCGGCTGCTGCTGGGGCTGTGGCTGTGGCCAGCCGGACTGCGAGGCCTGCTGCGGGTGCTGGTGCGGTGTCTGCTGTGGTGCCTGCTGTGGCGTCTGCTGTGGCGTCTGCTGGGCCCAGCCGGGGTTCGCGCTCTGCGCGACGTACGGCTGCTGCCGGGGCTGGGGCTCGGCGACCGGGGCCGCGGTGCCGGACAGGCTCAGCAGCGGGCCGTCGCTCGCGTTGCCGAGGTGGACCGCCGCGCCCGGGCCGATCTCCGTCTGGTGGATCCGCTGGCCCTGCACGAACGTGCCGTTGGTGCTGCTGTGGTCCTCGATGACCCAACCGCGCCCGCTCCAGCTGATCGTGGCGTGACGCCAGGACACCCTGGCGTCGTCGAACACGATGTCCCCCTGCGGATCGCGTCCAAGGCTGTACGGCCTGGACGGATCGAGCGTCCAGGTACGTCCGTTCGCTTCCAGTACGAGTTCCGGCACTCCAAGCCCCACTGAGTAGTCCCCCGACTTGCCCCCGTCACAGGGAGTGTAGGGATGTCGAACATCGTCGGGAACTATTTCAGGATCCCCCTCCTGACCGAAAGTTGAGCCCCGAGAACACCACGTTCGCGCGCTTCGGCCGGTTCCGTTGACGGGGTTGAAACCGACCCGGAGAGTGGGTAATCCACGCGAGGGGGACAAGCGCGGTCTTGTCCGCGCCGCGGATCGGGGGGTCTGCCATGAGTGCGTCCATGAGCGCCGAGACGACGAAGCACGGCGTGAGGCTGCCGTGGGGTGACATCCTGCTGTCCGCCATAGCCGCCGTGAGCTGGGCGTTGATCGGGATGGCGGGTGCGGCCGCGCTCGGTCTGCATCTGCTGGAGGCCGATTCCGCGGCCTCGCTGGGGCCGATGACCGCAGCGGTTGTGGCCCTTGCGGCGGGTGGTTCGGTGACACCCTCCGGTGACGTGTCCGCGTTCGGGCTGACGGGGGCGGAGGCGGCCACCGCCATCGAGATCACGCCATTGGGCGTCAGCCTGGTCGGCGCGGTGCTTTTGTCCTGGTTCTTCCTGCGGTCCCTGCGGGGCGCCGGAGCGGTGATCGCGCCCTCGGAACTCCTCGCGCGCGCGGGCTCGGTGGTCGCGCTGTTCACGGCGATGATGGGCGGGCTGGCCTGGGCGGGGCACGACGTCATCACGATCGACGGGGGCGCGCTGGGGCTCGACAAGCTGCCCGGCGCGGGCGGGAGCGGCGGCCTCGACATCCCCGGCCTTGGGGACGTCGGGGACATCGGCGGGCTGCTGCCGGACCAGATCGGCGACCTCATCGACGCGAAGGCCGCGGTCGGCTTCACGGTGGACACCGCGCCGACGCTGCTCGGCGGGCTCGGCTGGTCGGCCGGGATCCTGCTGGTCGCCCTGCTGGCGTCCCGCCGTACGCCGCTGCCGCGCGGCTGGGAGGCCGTGCACCGCGTGGTACGGCCGGCCGTGTCCGCCCTCGTGACGGTACTGCTGGTCGCGGTGGCCGCGGGGCTCTCGGCGGCGGCGTACGCGGCGATCGGCGACGACCACCCCAAGCGGATCGCGGGAGCGGCGCTGCTCGGGGCACCGAACGGGGTGTGGCTGGGCATCCCCATCGGCCTGTTCGTCCCCTTCGACGGCCGGGCGACCGGGGTGCTGACGAATTTCCTCCCGGACCCCCTGGACCGGCTCCTCGACTCCGACTCCGACCAGTCGGTGTCCCTGGCGCGCCTGGCGGAGCTGGACGGGCGGGTGTGGCTGCTGGGGGTGGCGGCGGCACTGATGATGCTGCTGGCGGGGGTGCTCACCGCTGTGCGGACGCCGGTGGGCGTTCGGGGGGCCGGGGTGGGTCCGGTGACGGGGGCGGTCGGTGGTGGGGATGCCGGGCGGGGGTGGGGCTCCGGGCCTGCGGGGACGGCGGCGGTCGGGGGCGGCGCTGCTGGCCCGAGTGCGGTGGGTGGGGCGGGTGCCGGGCGGGGGTGGGGCTCCGGGCCTGCGGGGACGGGCTCTGAGGTCGTACGGGATCCGGGGGCCCTTGGTTTCGCGTGGAGGTGTGCGGTGCGGCTGGGGATCGTCACCGCGTTGGCGCTGCCGTTGCTCGCCTGGCTGACGGAGGTGTCGGTGGACGCCTCGCTGTCGGTGCTGGGGTTCGACGCGTTCGGCGCCGGCGTCCGGCTGCGGGGGCAGCTCGGCATGGCGCTGCTGCTCGGGGCGCTGTGGGGCGCGGGAGCGGGCGCCGCGGGGGCGTTGCTGGCCCGGGCGACGGGGGCGGCGGGGTCCCGGGCGGCGGGGCCGGCACTGGGTGACTTGGCAGGGGGCGCTGCGGGGGCAGGGGCTGTGGGCGCGCAGGCGGCTGCGGATGCGGGGGCGCAGGCGGCTGGGCCTTCCGGGGGTTCGCGGCATCGCGGTGCGGGTGGGGCGTATCAGCGGACGGACGGGCCGTATGGGAGTGGGGGTGGGGGTGGGCCGGGCGGGAGTGAGGCCGGGGCGGGTGGGAGCGGGGGTCCGCCTTATGGGAGCGAGACCGCGCCTCGCGGCAGCGGGGGTCCGCCTTACGGAAGTGACACCGGACCGTATGGGAGCAGAAGCGCGCCTTACGGAAGCGAGACCGCGCCTCGCGGCAGCGGGGGTGCGCCTTATGGGAGTGAGCCCGGGCCGTATGGGAGTGGGGGTGCGGCCCTTGGCAGTGAGCCCGGGTCGCGTCGCGGTGGGAGTGGGGGCAGGGAGTACGAGGGGGGCGGGTCCGGGGCGTACGACAGCGCGTCGAGGTCGTACGAGGGCGGGGTGGGGTCGTCGTACGACGACGGTGGGTCCGAGGCGTATGAGGGCAAGCCGGGGTCGTATGGCGGAGGGGCGGAACGGTACGGCGGTGCGGCGGGGTCCCACGACGATGCGGCGGGGCCTCATGGCCGGGAGCCGGGACCCCACGGCCGAGAGCCGGGTCCCTACGACAGTGGACCGGGACCCTACAACGGTGGACCAGGGCCCTACGAGGGTGGACCGGGACCCTACAACGGTGAGCCAGGGTCCTACGGCGATGGCCCAGGGCCCTACGGTAGCGAGCCAGGGCCCTACGTGCCGGGTGCGCCTCATCGGCCTCCGAACCCCGCGACGAACCCGTATCTGCGGGTGCCGGATGAGTTGCAGGGGCCCGAGGATGGGCGCCCCGGCGGCAGTCCTCGGCCGCAGGATGAAGGGCAGCCTCCCGAGGAGAACTCTCGGCCGTCGGAGGAACCGCGTCGGCCCGACGGATCACCACCGCCCGACAACGTCTACGGCGCCCCCACGATGGCGCGCCCGATGGACCAGCCCCCTCGTTCGCCGCAACGACCTCCCAGGCAGCGGCCGGGTGGCCGACGGTCGTCCTCCGGAGACGAGGGCCGTCAGTCGCCGCCACCGCCTCCTCCCCCACCGCCACCACCGCCACCACCGGGGAAGCCCAAGGGGCGGCGCTGAACGGCGTGGTCACCGGCCGGGCGTTCCCGCCGCGCGGTGAGGTCGTTCCAAGCCTGCGCGGTCAAGGCCGCTTCCGCCCTGAAGGCTGAACGCCTCACAAGGGTGGGAAGGCGTGGTCGGCTCCGAGGGGAATGCTGCCGACCACCGACCCGGCCCCCTTCCCCGACGACCGCCTCCCACGGCAACCCGACCCCCGTCCCTCAAGCCCGCCGCAGCGAAGCCGTGGCCCGTACGTAAGGATCTCGCCACCCGCCCGACACCGAGTGTTCCGTGTCCGTCAGACGGACCGCGGAAGCAGAAGGCACTGGGTGCCGGATACGGTGGGAGCACCATGAGCGCTTCGCAGACCTCGTCCTCCGACGTCCCCACCCTTCTCGTCAAGATCTTCGGGAAGGACAGGCCGGGCATCACGGCCGGCCTCTTCGATACCCTCGCCGCGTACTCGGTCGACGTG
The DNA here is from genome assembly GCF_044456945.1 of Streptomyces sp. NPDC050759. NCBI lineage: Bacteria > Bacillati > Actinomycetota > Actinomycetes > Kitasatosporales > Streptomycetaceae > Streptomyces > Streptomyces sp. NPDC050759. The sequence goes on from NZ_JBITGI010000012.1 coordinate 18,868, forward strand.
GTCGACATCGAGCAGGTCGTCACGCGTGGCCGCATGGTGCTGTGCGCGCTCGTGACCGCACCGCCCCGCGCGCTGGAGGGCGACCTGCGGGCGACCGTCCACAGCTGGGCCGAGTCGATCAAGATGCAGGCGGAGATCATCTCGGGTCTCGGCGACAACCGGCCGCGAGGGCTGGGGCGTTCCCTGGTCACCGTGCTCGGTCACCCGCTCACCGCGGAGGCCACCGCCGCGATCGCCGCCAAGATCGCCAAGGCGGGCGGCAACATCGACCGTATCTTCCGGCTGGCCAAGTACCCGGTCACCGCCGTCGAGTTCGCGGTGTCCGGCGTGGCGACCGAGGCGCTGCGCACCGCGCTCGTCACGGACGCCGCCAAGCTGGGCGTCGACGTGGCCGTCGTCGCCGCCGGTCTGCACCGCCGGGCCCAGCGGCTCGTCGTCATGGACGTGGACTCCACGCTCATCCAGGACGAGGTGATCGAGCTCTTCGCCGCGCACGCCGGCTGCGAGGACGAGGTCGCCGAGGTGACCGCGGCCGCGATGCGCGGCGAGCTGGACTTCGAGCAGTCGCTGCACGCGCGCGTGGCGCTGTTGGAGGGGTTGGACGCCTCGGTCATCGACAAGGTGCGCTCCGAGGTACGGCTGACGCCGGGCGCCCGCACCCTCATCCGTACGCTGAAGCGGCTCGGCTTCCAAGTCGGTGTCGTCTCGGGCGGATTCACCCAGGTCACCGATGATCTGAAGGACCGGCTGGGGCTGGACTTCGCCCAGGCCAACACGCTGGAGATCGTCGACGGGAAGCTGACGGGCAAGGTCACCGGGGAGATCGTGGACCGCGCGGGCAAGGCGCGGCTGCTGCGCCGGTTCGCCGCCGAGGCGGGAGTCCCGCTGTCCCAGACGGTGGCGATCGGCGACGGCGCCAACGACCTGGACATGCTCAACGCCGCCGGACTCGGGGTCGCCTTCAACGCCAAGCCGGTGGTGCGGGAGGCCGCGCACACCGCGGTGAACGTGCCCTTCCTGGACACGGTGCTGTACCTGCTGGGCGTCACCCGCGAAGAGGTCGAGGCGGCGGACGCGCACGAGGAGGACTGACCGACACATCGGCAGGGGCCCGGCACCATCACGGTGCCGGGCCCCTGCCGTGTCACGCGCCGGTGGGGGTCGCCGTCAGTCGGACGGTTCCCAGTACTCGGTGAGGGTGGCCACGCCCGGCTCCAGGGTCTTCCAGGGGCCGCTGAACGACAGCACGGCGAAGGCGGCGGCCGGGAAGCCGCGCGCGCTCATCCGCTGACGGGCGTCACCCTCGGCGGCGCCGGCGAGGACGTCGGCGAGACCCTGCACACCCGGGTTGTGGCCGATCAGGACGACGTTCTGCACGTCGTCCGGGGTTTCGTTCAGCACGGCGATCAGTTCGCCGGGAGAGGCCTCGTAGATCCGCTCCTCGTAGACCGTTTTCGGCCGGTGCGGGAACTCCTGCACGGCGAGCTTCCAGGTCTCACGGGTCCGGGTCGCGGTGGAGCAGAGGGCCAGGTCGAAGGGGATGCCGGAGTCGACCAGTCGTCGTCCGGCCTCCGCTGATTCTTTGCGGCCACGCTCGGCGAGCGGCCGCTCATGATCGGTCACCTGCGGCCAGTCGGCTTTCGCATGCCGGAAAAGGACAATCCTGCGGGGTTCTGCGACGCTCATGGGATCCAGCTTCGCATGAAACAGGCCATGGGGCGCGGGTAGTTGACGGGCGGCTTTGTGGGTGCTCAGCGCGCTATCAGCTGCTGTACGCGCTCCAGGAACTGGGTGACGGCCGGGTCACCGGAGGCCGCGTGCGCGTCGGCGGGATTGAGGATGAGGGCCAGGAGCACCACGAAGGCGAGCGTCGGCAGGGCGAGGGCCCACCAGGGCAGCCGGATGTCGACGCCGCCCCGGGACGCCGGGTGGGGCGGGGTGTGCGTAGGGGCCGACATGAGTGCCTCCGCTGTCTTCGAGTGGCCGGTGGGCGGTGACCGTGTGGCGCGGTCACCTCTCGAAGGTACGGAACCGGGGGCCCTCAACCCATCCGGAGATCCACCCAGTTGACCCTGACACTCACCCCCTAGGGGACAGGGGGGTTAACCCCACCGTCGGACCGGGGAGCGGGCGCCCGGATCAGGGCGAGGCGATTGTCGCGATGATCGCGATGACGACGAAGATGGCGAAGAACGAGCCGAAGACCAGCAGCATCTTCTTCTGGCCGTTTTGGGGATTCGGATCGAGCACTGGCATACGGCCAGTCTCGCACCCCGGTCTCTTACCAAGGCTGCCGGGGTGGCCTCTACCAGGGCTGCCGGGTGACCTCAGCGGGCCGCCTCGTCCTCCACCGTGCGGTCGCGGCCCGCGAGCACGCCGACCGCCATCTGCGGGACCATCAGACCGACCATGAGCGCGATCGGCAGGCCCCAGCCGCCGCTGTGCTGGTACAGCACGCCCACCAGGAGCGGTCCGGGGATGGAGATCAGATAGCCGGTGCTCTGTGCGAAAGCGGACAGCTGGGCCACGCCCGCGCCGGTCCTCGCCCGCATCCCGACCATGGTGAGGGCCAGCGGGAAGGCGCAGTTGGAGACGCCGAGCAGGACGGCCCAGGCCCAGGCGCCGGCGGCCGGGGCGAGGTACAGGCCCGCGTATCCGGCGAGACCGCAGGCGCCGAGCGCGATCACGATCGGGCCCTGGTGCGGCAGCCGCGTGGCCACGCGCGGGATGACGAAGGCCAGCGGGACGCCCATCACCATCGTGACCGCCAGCAGCAGCCCTGCCGTGCCGGCGGAGACGCCCGCGTCCCGGAAGATCTGCGCCATCCAGCCCATGGTGATGTAGGCGGCGGTGGCCTGGAGCCCGAAGAACACGGCGAGCGCCCAGGCGGTCCGGCTCCGGGTGATCCGCAGCGTGGGCGACTCCACGCGCGCGTGCACCTGCCGGACCGGCCCCGCCCCGTCCACGCGCGCGTGGACATGTCCGGATACACCTTGCGCGGCCTCCCGCTCCGCCGGCGCGGCTCCCCGGTCCCGTACGAGCGGGATCCACGGCAGTACGGCCGCCGCGGCCAGGGCCGCCCACACCGTGAGCCCGGACTGCCAGCTCCCGCCCAGCGCCTCGGTCACCGGCACGGTCACGGCCGCCGCGGCCGCCGTGCCGAGGGCGAGGGCCATCGAGTACAGGCCGGTCATGGAGCCGACCCGGTCGGGGAACCAGCGCTTGACGATGACCGGCATCAGGACGTTGCTGACGGCGATGCCCATGAGGGCGAGGGCGCTGGCGGCCAGGAAGCCCGCCGTGGAGCCCGTGTACGGCCGTATGAGCAGGCCTGCCGTGATGGCGACCATGGCCGCGCACACCACCGCGCCCGCGCCGAAACGGCGGGCCAGCCGGGGGGCCATGACCCCGAAGACGGCGAAGCACAGCGGGGGCACCGAGGTGAGCAGGCCGGCCACGCTGCCACTCATGCCGAGTCCGTCGCGCACCTCTTCGAGGAGGGCGCCGAGACTGGTGATGGCGGGGCGGAGGTTGAGGGCGGACAGCACGATGCCGACGACGACCAGCCGCACGGCCCACGCGCGCGTGGCGGGCACCAGGGGTTCCCCGTCGGGCGGGGGCGCAGAACTGCGTGCGGTCGTGGACTTCAGTGTCCGGGTTTCCTCGCTTGCCATGCTCACCATCATAGAATCATGGGATGATTGGTTGTCCATCCCCGGGGCGTCCTCGTTCGTCCCACCCGTGCGAAGGTGTGCCATGCCCCTGAGCCATCCCCGCCGCTCGGCGCTGTCCGAGCAGGTCATCGCCGCGCTGCGCAACCAGATCACCTCGGGCGAGTGGCCGGTCGGCTCCCGGATCCCGACCGAGCCCGAACTGGTCGAGCAGCTGGGGGTCGCCCGCAACACCGTCCGCGAGGCGGTCCGCGCGCTCGCGCACAACGGCCTGCTGGACATCCGTCAGGGCTCGGGGACGTACGTCGTGGCGACCAGTGAACTGGCCGGCGTGATGCACCGCCGGTTCGCCGACGCGGACCCCCGGCACATCGCCGAGCTGCGTTCCACGCTGGAGTCGTCCGCGGCGCGGCTGGCCGCCGAGCGGCGCACCGAGAAGGATCTCAAGCAGCTCGACGCGCTTCTCGTCCGGCGCGATCAGGCCTGGGAGTCGGGCGACACGGAGGCCTTCGTGACCGCGGACGCCACCTTCCACCTGGCTGTGGTGGCCGCCTCCCACAACGACGTGATGACCGAGATGTACGCGGACCTCGGCGAGGTGCTGCGGGACTGGCTCCGTGAAGATGTCGGCGCGGAGCTGACGCCGGAGACGTACATGGACCACGCCCGCCTCGTCGACGCGATCCGCGCGGGCGACGCGGCGGCGGCCGCCGGGGAGGCGGCCGGTTACCCCTTCCTGTGCCGTCCGGGACGGTTCAGCGCGCCAGCTTCCGGTGGCTGACCCACACCGAACGGACCTCTTTCCAGCACCGGCCGGTCAGCCGCACGGTCTGCGCGGGCCCCACCTCGACCTCGGCGCCGTCGCTGTCGAGGTCCCACCAACGGTCGCACTCGATGTGCAGGCGGACGCCGTCGGTGCGCGGATAGGGGTTGTGGCAGTAGGTGGTCACACGGGAGCCGGTGACCCTGCTGCGGCAGGAGGCGCCGAACAGCTCCGAAGCCGCGGCTCCGGGCGCTTCCACGCGCGCGTGCGGCCTCGCTTCGTACGACAAGGAGATCACGAGACAGACGGCTGCGGTCACTGAGGCCAGACTGCGGGACAGGCGCACAAGGGGACCTCCTCGGCCGTGCTGGGGAGGGAATCGCGAGGTGAACGCGTAATCCAGGGTGCCCAGTTGCAGGCCGTGCGCGCCCGGCCTGGTAGGCCGAACGGGGGACGCCCCGCTCCCTGGGGGAACGGGGCGTCGACGACGTAGGAGAGATCAGGCTCCGATGGCGTGCAGGCCGCCGTCCACGTGGATGATCTCGCCGGTGGTCTTCGGGAACCAGTCGCTCAGCAGGGCGACGATGCCCTTGCCGGCCGGCTCCGGGTCCTTGAGGTCCCACTCCAGCGGGGAACGGTTGTCCCACACGGCGGCCAGGTCGCTGAAGCCCGGGATCGACTTGGCGGCCATCGAGGCGAGCGGGCCCGCGGAGATGAGGTTGCAGCGGATGTTCTGCTTGCCCAGGTCGCGCGCGACGTAGCGGCTGGTGGCCTCCAGGGCGGCCTTGGCCGGGCCCATCCAGTCGTACTGCGGCCAGGCGTACTGCGCGTCGAAGGTGAGGCCGACGACCGAGCCGCCGTTCTGCATCAGCGGCAGGCAGGCCATGGTGAGCGACTTCAGGGAGTACGCCGAGACGTGCATGGCCGTGGCCACGGACTCGAACGGCGTGTTCAGGAAGTTGCCGCCGAGCGCGTCCTGCGGGGCGAAGCCGATGGAGTGCACGACGCCGTCGAGGCCGCCGAGCTCCTCGCCGACGATGTCGGCCAGCCGGCCGAGGTGCTCGTCGTTGGTCACGTCGAGCTCGATGACCTTGGTGGGCTTGGGGAGCTTCTTGGCGATGCGCTCGGTCAGCGTGGGCCGCGGGAATGCGGTCAGGATGATCTCGGCGCCCTGCTCCTGGGCCAGCTTGGCGGCGTGGAAGGCGATGGAGGACTCCATCAGCACACCGGTGATCAGGACGCGCTTGCCCTCGAGAATTCCGCTCATGGTGTTCAGTGACCCATTCCCAGTCCGCCGTCAACGGGGATGACGGCTCCAGTGATGTACGAGGCGTCGTCCGAGGCCAGGAACCGCACCGTCGCGGCGACCTCCTCGGGCTGCGCGTAACGACCGAGCGGCACCTGCTTCACGATGCCCTCGCGCTGCTCGTCGGTGAGCACCTTGGTCATGTCGGTGTCGACGAAGCCGGGCGCGACGACGTTGAAGGTGATGTTGCGCGAGCCCAGCTCACGGGCGAGGGAGCGCGCGAAGCCGACCAGGGCGGCCTTGGAGGCGGCGTAGTTGGCCTGGCCGGGACCGCCGTAGAGACCCACGACCGAGGAGATCAGGACGACCCGGCCCTTCTTGGCGCGCAGCATGCCGCGGTTGGCGCGCTTGACCACGCGGAAGGTGCCGGTGAGGTTGGTGTCGACGACCGAGGTGAAGTCCTCCTCGGACATGCGCATCAGGAGCTGGTCCTTGGTGATGCCGGCGTTGGCGATCAGAACCTCGACCGGGCCGTGCTCGGCCTCGATCTCCTTGTAGGCCTGCTCCACCTGCTCGGTGTCGGTGATGTCGCACTTGACCGCGAGGAAGCCGGCCGGCGGCTCACCCGAGCGGTATGTGATCGCGACCTTGTCGCCGGCGTCGGCGAATGCGCGGGCGATGGCGAGGCCGATGCCCCGGTTGCCTCCGGTGACGAGAACCGAGCGGCTCAACGGATCACCCTTTCCATAGGGGTCTGACACACCCGCCCAACACCTGGATGACAGGCGGCTTCCCCGAAAACCTATCGGGCCGGTCGCTGTCTGGGACATTCGGGCACCGACAGTGGCTTACGGGACTCGCTGTCGGGTTTCTACAGTCGAGCCGTCGGATCAGTCACTCCCCTGCGCCACCAGGTGCGCGTACCGCTCCATGGGCCCCCCGGGCGGCTCACGCTTCCGGCCGGTTCACCCGATCGCTGGATTTCCGCAGCACTTCTTGTACTTGCGTGCCGAACCGCACCAGCAGGGTCCGTTACGGGCAGGGGGCCAGTCGAGGGCCTCTCCCTTCCGAGCGAGTTCAGCGGCATACCCGGACCGGGCGGACGGCATGTCGGGCGCGCCTCCCTTCTCCTCCACGTGCGCCACCAGGCCGCCCACCGTGGCCCGCGCGACCGCGAGGTGGGTGGCACCCTGGTCCGACAGCTCGCGCAAGGTGTGCTCGACCTGCCGCAGGTGACCGGTGTGGTCATCGCCGTACGCGTCCCCGACCGTCGGCCAACGTTCCAGGAGCTGCGCGAACTCCTCCGGCGGCCAGAACAGGACACAGGTCCTCAGCGCTCCCCGGGGCGCCCTTTCCTCCTCGTCCACCGCGGCAGCGAGTTCCTCCTTCTCGGCCCACAGCGCGTCTGGCCCTGCCTCGGCCATCCGCTTCAGGCGGAGCGGGTCGTGCAGTTCGTCCAGCGGACGCACCCGGCCGAGCACGGGCGACGCACGCCGCGCGTGCAGTTCGTCGGCCACGTCGTCCCAGTCGTCATGGGCTTCGCCGAGCCCGCGCCGCACGCGGTGGCGGCCGATGAGAAGCTCCTGCAGGCCGAACGAGTCCGGGAAGTCCTCGACGACGTCCGCCGTCACCGCGGCACCGGCACCGAGGGCGTGGATGACGCCCGTCGTGTACCACTCGGCGGCTGTTGCCGTCTCGCCCACGTGCTCGAAGGTCCCGGCGACGAGGCTCCAGGCGGTGGCGTCCCTGGGGTGCCGCGAGCGGAACGAGGCGGCCGCCGTCCGTGCCTCCTCCTGGCGCCCCGCCTCCCACAGCGTGTCGATGCGCCATGCGTCGACCACGTCCGGTTCCTGGCAACCGCCCGACTCCGGGTCGAGCAGCCGCTCGTAGATGGCGAGGGCACGGTCGGGTTCCCCCGCGCTCCGCCAGGCGTCGGCGGCCTCGCGGAGCAGCTCCTCCCGGTCCTCGGGGTACTCCTCGGCCAACCCCTCGTACTCCGCCGCGGTCTGGGCGGGAGTGGAGAGGTGCCGGGTGTATCGGGGCTTGTTCCTGCCGGACGTGCGGCGCTTGCTGGCCATGAACTCACCGTAGGGCGGCCGGAATCGACGCCGCCGCGGAACTCTGCACGATCACCCGCGCGAGGGGTTGCGCCGACCGGCCGACCGCTCCTTGGCGAGAGCGAGAGCGATGTACGTCCTACCGGTACCGGGCGGCCTGTGGAACGCAGTCGGAAACGTGTGGTCCAGCACCCCGCACACGCGACATGATCGTGGCAACCGTCGCCCACCCTCATGCCGACAGGAAGAGATCCAGGTGCCTCATACCATCGACGAAGCCTTCACAGCGCTTCCCCTACGTGCCCTCGCCGACGCCGCGCTGGCACGCGCGCGTGCGCTCGGCGCCGAGCACGCGGACTTCCGGTTCGAGCGGGTGCGCAGCGCGTCCTGGCGCCTCAGGGACGCCAAGCCCTCCGGGTCCTCGGACACCACCGACCTCGGGTACGCGGTGCGGGTCGTCCACGGCGGCACCTGGGGCTTCGCGTCCGGCGTGGACCTGACGCTGGACGCCGCCGCCAAGGTCGCCTCGCAGGCCGTGGCCATGGCGAAGCTCTCCGCCCAGGTGATCCGCGCGGCCGGGTCCGACGAGCGGGTGGAGCTCGCCGGTGAGCCCGTGCACGCCGACCGTACGTGGATCTCGTCGTACGAGATCGATCCGTTCTCCGTGCCCGACGAGGAGAAGGCGGCGCTGCTCGCGGACTGGAGCGCGCGGCTGCTGGCGGCGGACGGGGTCAACCATGTCGACGCCTCGCTGCTCACCGTGCACGAGAACAAGTTCTACGCCGACACCGCCGGCACGGTGACCACGCAGCAGCGGGTCCGGCTGCACCCGCAGCTGACCGCGGTGTCGGTCGACGAGTCCAGTGGCGAGTTCGACTCGATGCGGACGATCGCTCCGCCGGTCGGCCGCGGCTGGGAGTACCTCACGGGCACCGGCTGGGACTGGGAGAGCGAGCTGGAGCAGATCCCGGAGCTGCTCGCCGAGAAGATGCGGGCGCCCAGTGTCGAGGCGGGCCTGTACGACCTCGTCGTCGACCCGTCCAACCTGTGGCTGACCATCCACGAGTCCATCGGCCACGCCACCGAGCTGGACCGCGCGCTCGGCTACGAGGCGGCCTACGCAGGCACCTCCTTCGCCACCTTCGACCAGCTCGGCAAGCTCAGGTACGGCTCCGAGCTGATGAACGTCACCGGTGACCGCACCGCCGAGCACGGCCTCGCGACCATCGGCTACGACGACGAGGGCGTCGAGGGCCAGTCCTGGGACCTGGTGAAGGACGGCACCCTCGTCGGCTACCAGCTGGACCGGCGGATCGCGAAGCTGACCGGGTTCGAGCGCTCCAACGGGTGCGCCTACGCCGACTCCCCCGGGCATGTGCCCGTGCAGCGCATGGCCAACGTGTCGCTCCGGCCCGACCCGGCCGGGATGTCGACAGAGGACCTGATCGGGAGCGTGGACCGCGGGATCTACGTCGTCGGCGACCGGTCCTGGTCGATCGACATGCAGCGCTACAACTTCCAGTTCACCGGCCAGCGGTTCTTCAGGATCGAGAACGGGCGGATCACCGGGCAGCTGCGGGACGTCGCCTACCAGGCGACCACCACCGACTTCTGGGGCTCGATGGCCGCGGTGGGCGGCCCGCAGACCTATGTCCTCGGCGGCGCCTTCAACTGCGGCAAGGCCCAGCCCGGCCAGGTCGCCTCCGTCTCGCACGGCTGCCCGTCGGCCCTCTTCAAGGGCGTCAACATTCTGAACACCACGCAGGAGGCCGGTCGATGAGCGCCCGCACCAGCAAGCCGCACGAAATCGTCGAGCGGGCCCTCGCGCTGTCCCGGGCCGACGGCTGTGTCGTGATCGCCGACGAGCAGTCGACCGCCAACCTGCGCTGGGCGGGCAACGCGCTCACCACGAACGGCGTCACGCGCGGGCGCACGCTCACGGTCATCGCGACCGTCGACGGCAAGGAGGGCACCGCCTCCGGCGTGGTCTCCCGGTCCGCGGTGACCGCGGACGAACTGGAGCCGCTGGTGCGGGCCGCGGAGGCCGCCGCGCGCGGTGCCGCGCCCGCCGAGGACGCCCAGCCGCTGGTGACCGGCGTACCGGAGTCGCCCGACTTCACCGACGCGCCCGCCGAGACCTCCTCGGCCGTCTTCGCCGACTTCGCGCCGGCGCTCGGCGAGTCCTTCGCACGCGCGCGTGCGGGCGGCCGCGAGCTGTACGGCTTCGCCAACCACGAACTCGTGTCGACCTACGTGGGCACGTCCACAGGGCTGCGGCTGCGCCACGACCAGCCCAACGGCACGCTGGAACTCAATGCCAAGTCGCCGGACCGGACCCGCTCGGCCTGGGCCGGACGCTCCACCCGGGACTTCAAGGACGTCGACCCGGCGGCGCTGGACGCCGAGCTCGCCGTACGCCTGGGATGGGCCGAGCGGCGCCACCAGCTGCCCGCCGGGCGGTACGAGACGCTGCTGCCGCCGACCGCGGTCGCCGACCTGCTGATCTACCAGCTGTGGTCGGCGTCGGGCCGGGACGCGGCCGAGGGGCGGACGGTGTTCTCCAAGCCGGGCGGCGGCACCCGGGTCGGCGAGCGGCTGACCGAGCTGCCGCTGACCCTGCGCAGCGACCCGAACGAGCCGGGCCTGGAATCCGCGCCCTTCGTGATCGCGCACTCCTCCGGGGGCGATCAGTCGGTGTTCGACAACGGTCTGCCGGTCGCCGCCACCGACTGGATCCGGGAGGGCGAGCTGGCGCATCTGATGACGACCCGGCACAGCGCGGGCCTGACCGGGCTGCCCGTCGCCCCGGCGGCCGGCAGCCTCGTCCTCGACGGAGGCTCGGACGTCTCGCTGGAGGAGATGGTCGCGAACACCTCGCGCGGGCTGCTGCTGACCTGCCTCTGGTACATCCGCGAGGTCGACCCGGCCACCCTGCTGCTCACCGGGCTGACCCGGGACGGCGTGTACCTCGTCGAGAACGGCGAGGTGACCGGCGAGGTCAACAACTTCCGGTTCAACGAGTCGCCGGTCGGCCTGCTGGGGCGGGCGACGGAGGCGGGGCGGACGGAGAGGACGTTGCCGAGGGAGTGGAGCGACTACTTCACCAGGGCCGCGATGCCGGCGCTGCGGGTGCCGGATTTCAATATGAGTTCTGTCAGTCAGGGCGTATAACCTCGTAGCCGGTAGTCACTCGACTGCCCGAGGACCTTTCGAGGAGATACGAGAACCGTGACGGACATCGTCGACGAGCTGAAGTGGCGGGGCCTGTGGGCCCTGTCCACTGACGAGGACGCTTTGCGCAAGGCGCTCGCGGACGGTCCCGTCACGTTCTATTGCGGTTTCGACCCCACGGCGGCCAGCCTGCACGTCGGTCACCTGGTGCAGGTCCTCACCATGCGCCGGCTCCAGCAGGCGGGTCTGCGCCCGCTGGCGCTGGTGGGCGGGGCGACCGGCCAGATCGGCGACCCGCGTCCCACGGCGGAGCGCACGCTGAACGACCCGGAGACGGTCGCGAACTGGGTGTCCCGGCTGCGCGCGCAGATCGAGCCGTTCCTGTCCTTCGAGGGCGAGAACGCCGCGGTGATGGTGAACAACCTGGACTGGACGGCCGGGCTGTCGGCCATCGAGTTCCTGCGGGACATCGGCAAGCACTTCCGTGTCAACAAGATGCTCACCAAGGACTCGGTCGCGCGCCGGCTGGAGTCCCAGGAGGGCATCAGCTACACGGAGTTCAGCTACCAGCTGCTCCAGGGCATGGACTTCCTCGAGCTGTACCGGCGGTACGGCTGCACCCTGCAGCAGGGCGGCAGCGACCAGTGGGGCAACCTCACGGCGGGGCTCGACCTGATCCACAAGCTGGAGCCCGAGGCCGAGGCGCACTGTCTGGCGACGCCGCTGATGGTCAAGGCGGACGGCACCAAGTTCGGCAAGACCGAGGGCGGCGCCGTCTGGCTCGACCCGGAGATGACGACGCCGTACGCGTTCTACCAGTTCTGGCTGAACGTGGACGACCGGGACATCTCGACGTACCTGCGCATCCTGTCCTTCAGGTCCCGCGAGGAGCTCGAAGAACTGGAGAAGCAGACCGAGGAGCGGCCGCAGGCCCGGGCCGCGCAGCGGGCGCTGGCGGAGGAGCTGACGACGCTGGTGCACGGCGCCGACCAGACGGCCGCCGTGATCGCCGCGAGCCGTGCCCTCTTCGGGCAGGGCGAGCTGGCGGAGCTTGACGAGAAGACGCTGACCGCGGCGCTCTCGGAGGTCCCGCACATCCGGGTCGCCGAGCTCGGTGCCGTCGTGGATCTGTTCGCCGAGGTGGGACTCGTGGCCAGCAAGTCGGCCGCGCGGCGGACGGTGAAGGAGGGCGGGGCCTACGTGAACAACGTCAAGGTCTCGGCCGAGGACGCGGTGGCCGCCAAGGAGGACCTGCTGCACGGTCGCTGGCTGGTGCTGCGCCGGGGCAAGAAGAACCTGGCCGCGGTGGAGGTCACCTCCGCCTAGGTGCCGAGCACGGGCACGGCAGAAGGGGGCGCCTCTCCCGGTGGAGGGCGCCCCCTTCGTCGTACGGCTCTCAGGTCCGCCGCTGTTTTCTCTTGCCCAGCGTCGCCATGTAGAGCATGTCGCCGAAGCCGACGATGATGATCGCGGCGATGAGCTGGAAGACGTGGCGGCTCCAGTCGATGCCGGGGGTCTCGTCCACGCCGAACCCGCGTGCCATGGCGTTGCCGGCGACGGCGCCGAGCATGCCGAAGATGGTGGTCAGCCAGAGGGGGCTGTGCTGTTTCCCGGGGATGATCGCCTTCGCGATGAGACCCAGTACGAATCCCACGATGATCGCCCACAACCAGCCCATGGCTGCCTCCTCGTACGGCTCGACGTGAGCATTACGGTCAGTGTCGGTCCGTTCGGGCTACGCCGCATGCCGGGTGAGGCCGTACGTGCCGGGAGCGAGCCCGTTCGCCCAGGCGGGAGGTGCCCCGGTCTCGTAGGCGGCGCAGACGCGGCGTAACGTGGGAGCTGTCCGGGCCCGGTACCTCCACCGGGTACGGAGCGGATGCGGGGAACGGGGAGAGTCCGATGCGGGCGGATGGTGGAATGTGATGCGGAAGCAGCATGGCGGCGGCAGCGCCCAGGTGTTCCGGATCACCGGAGCCAGGACGAGCCTCCAGGAGGACGTGCGCGGACGTCAGCGCCGGTACGTCATCTCGATGACGGTCCGTACGATTTCCGTGGTGCTCGCGGCCACGCTCTGGAACGTCGAGCGGCACGTGGCGATCGTCGCGCTGGTGCTCGGGGCGGTTCTGCCCTATATCGCCGTCGTCATCGCCAACGCGGGGCGGGAGAACGCGCCCTCACTGCCGTCGACCTTCGTGACCGTCCCCACCCGGCCGATGATCTTGCCGCCGCGAGCCGACGACGACTTCGCGGAACCCGTGCCGGAAGGCGGTGCGGGCGGGGCGGCGTCGGGTGCGGGGGGCGAACCGCGCGAGCGGACCTGAAGCACCAAGCTCAAGGAAAGCTCAGATCAATCATGTTGTTCCAGTGCCGTACGACGGGTTACCCGTGACATACTTCGTACGCGCTCCGCATCCCCCGTCGGAGCGACAGACCGACGCCGGGCAGCTCCCCCCGTGGCTGCTCGGCGTCGCCTTTTCCCCCGCTTCCTGCCCCGCTCGTTTTCCCCGCCTGTGAGACGAAATCCGTGAGTGACGAGACCCCGATCTGCTCCGCGAAGGGCTGCCGCGCCGACGCCGTGTGGGTACTCGCGTGGAACAACCCGAAGATTCACACGCCGGAGCGGCGCAAGACCTGGCTGGCCTGTGAGGAGCACCGGGAGCACCTGTCGCAGTTCCTCGGGGTGCGGGGCTTCCTCAAGGATGTCGTGAAGTTCGAGGACTGGCAGGCGCCCGAAGGGGCCTAGGGCCTGGCCGGCGGATCATGCCGACGTCGCGGGGTCTGGCACGCACATCTGCCGCGTTGTCGTCACTCGCCGACGCTCCGCGTCGACTCCCTCCTCCGCCTTGCAGCTGCACGCACCAGACTCCGCTCACCTGCACTGATCAGGCACCGTTGCTTGAAGTCGGCCTGATCCGCCGGACAGGCCCTAGCCGCCGATCGCGGACATCGGCCGGTCCGGTTGGACGAAGGTCGGGTCGTCCAGGCCCGCTCCCGCCTTCTTGCCCCACATCGCCTCGCGCCAGATGCGGGCGATCTCCTCGTCTCCGGCGTCGGAGCGCAGTGCGGCTCGCAGGTCTGTCTCCTCGCGGGCGAAGAGGCAGTTGCGTATCTGGCCGTCGGCCGTGAGGCGGGTGCGGTCGCAGGCCGCGCAGAACGGGCGGGTGACCGAGGCGATGACGCCGACCACATGGGGTCCGCCGTCGACGATCCAGCGCTCAGCGGGGGCCGATCCGCGCTTGTCCGCACCCTCCTCGGTGAGGTCGAAGCGGGTGCGCAGGGAGGTCAGGATGTCCCCGGCTGTGATCATCCCGTCGCGCTTCCAGCCGTGCTGGGCGTCCAGGGGCATCTGCTCGATGAAGCGCAGTTCGTAGTCGTGCTCCACCGCCCAGGCCAGCAGGTCGGGGGCCTCGTCGTCGTTGAGGCCGGGCATCAGCACGGAGTTCACCTTGACCGGGGTCAGACCCGCCTCGCGGGCCGCGTCCAGGCCGTCCAGGACGTCCTGGTGGCGGTTGCGGCGGGTGAGGGTCTTGAAGACGTCAGGGCGCAGGGTGTCGAGGGAGACGTTGACCCGGTCCAGGCCGGCGGCCTTCAGGGCTTTCGCCGTGCGCTTGAGGCCGATGCCATTGGTCGTCAGCGACATCTGGGGGCGGGGCTCCAGGGCTGCGACACGCTCCACTATGCCGACCAGGCCGGGGCGCAGCAGGGGCTCACCGCCGGTGAAGCGGACCTCCTCGATACCCAGGGAGGTGACGGCGATGTCGATCAGGCGGACGATCTCGTCGTCGGTGAGCAGATCGGGCTTGGCCAGCCACTGCAGGCCCTCTTCCGGCATGCAGTACGTGCACCGCAGATTGCAGCGATCGGTCAGCGAGACCCTCAGGTCGGTGGCCTGCCGGCCATAGGTGTCGATGAGCACGTGGGCCCCCTCCCTCGTCGCGGATCAGTACGGACTCCATCGGTTTCCGTCACTTGCGAGCCTACGTGACGTCACTGACAACGACAGTGCCCGATCCCACGACGTACGAAGCGGCCGTGTCGTAGGGATCTACGACACGGCCGCTCCAGGGGGCGTGTCAGTGGGCGCCGGTACCGGTCAGGGACCGGACCTCCAGCTCCGCGTACTTGCCCTTGTCGGGCTCCTCCTTGGAGAGGTAGGTGCCGATGATGCCGAGCAGGAAGCCGACCGGGATCGAGATGAGGCCCGGGTTCTCCAGCGGGAACCAGTGGAAGTCGACGTCCGGGAACATCGAGGTGGGCTTGCCTGAGACGACCGGCGAGAACAGCACCAGGCCGACCGCCGTGACGAGGCCGCCGTAGATCGACCACAGGGCCCCGGAGGTGGTGAACCGCTTCCAGAAGAGGCTGTAGATGATCGTGGGCAGGTTTGCCGAGGCGGCGACCGCGAAGGCGAGCGCGACGAGGCCCGCGACGTTGAGGTCGCGGGCGAGGGCGCCCAGCAGGATGGAGACCGCGCCGATGCCGACGGTGGCCCAGCGGGCCGCGCTCATCTCCTGCTTCTCGGTGGCCTGGCCGCGCTTGATGACGTTCGCGTAGATGTCGTGCGCGAAGGACGACGACGAGGCCAGGGTGAGGCCGGCGACGACCGCGAGGATGGTGGCGAAGGCGACCGCCGAGATGGTGGCCAGCAGGATCGCGCCCCAGTTGGAGTCGACGCCGCCCAGATGCAGTGCCAGCAGTGGCGCCGCCGTGTTGCCCGCCTTGTTGGAGGCGATGATCTCGTCCGGCTTGATGAGGGCCGCGGCGCCGAAGCCGAGGGCGAGGGTCATCAGGTAGAAGGCGCCGATGAGGCCGATGGCCCAGATGACCGACTTACGGGCGGCCTTGGCGGTGGGCACCGTGTAGAAGCGGATCAGGATGTGCGGCAGTCCTGCGGTGCCGAGGACCAGGGCGATGCCGAGCGAGATGAAGTCCAGCTTGGTGGTGCCGGTGGCGCCGTACTTCAGGCCGGGCTCCAGGAAGGCCGCACCCTTGCCGCTGTTGTCGGCGGCGGAGCCCAGCAGGTCGGAGACGTTGAAGTCGAACTTCAGCAGCACCAGGAAGGTCAGCAGCAGGGCGCCCGCGATCAGCAGGACGGCCTTGACCATCTGGACCCAGGTGGTGCCCTTCATGCCGCCGATGGTGACGTACACGATCATCAGGACGCCGACGAGGGCGACCACTCCGATCTTGCCGGCGTCGCTGGTGATGCCGAGCAGCAGGGAGACCAGGACGCCCGCGCCCGCCATCTGGGCCAGCAGGTAGAAGATCGAGACGACGATGGTGGAGGTGCCGGCCGCCGTACGGACCGGGCGCTGGCGCATCCGGTACGCGAGGACGTCACCCATCGTGTACCGGCCGGAGTTGCGCAGCGGTTCGGCGACCAGGAGCAGGGCGACGAGCCAGGCGACCAGGAAGCCGACGGAGTACAGGAAGCCGTCGTAGCCGAAGAGGGCGATGGCGCCCGCGATGCCGAGGAAGGACGCGGCGGACATGTAGTCGCCGGAGACGGCGAGCCCGTTCTGGAAACCGGTGAACTGGCGGCCGCCCGCGTAGAAGTCGGAGGCGTCCTTGGTCTGGCGTCCGGCCCAGACCGTGATGACGAGGGTCGCGACGACGAAGACCGCGAACAGGCTGATGATCAGCCCTCGGTGCTCGCTGGCCTCGCCGGCCGCCAGGGTGATCGCGGGGCTCATGCGCCGCCCTCCATCCGGGACTTGATCGCCTCGGCCTTGGGGTCGAAGCGGGCGGCAGCGGTGCGCGCGTACCACCAGGCGATGAGGAACGTGGTGAGGAACTGGGCGAGGCCCAGGACCAGGGCGATGTTGATGTTGCCGACGACCTTGGTGCCCATGAAGTCGCCCGCGTAGTTGGACAGCAGGACGTACAGCAGGTACCAGGCGATGAAGCCGACGGTCAGCGGAAAGGCGAAGGAGCGGTAGGAGCGGCGCAGTTCACCGAACTCCGCGCTCTCCTGCACCTCGGTGAACTCCTCGGTGGTGGGGAGTTTATGGGTCTCTTTCGAGGGTGGCGGTGCGTCGGTGGCCACGGAGTCTCCTCGCGTTGCGGATGCGGTTGTGACGGGGATCGGGGGCGAGTGTCCTCGCGTTCCCTGCCCAAGGTCACGGCGGCACGCTCGGACCGGTTCAACTCGCTTTGCTTCTTTCCGAACTCACCTTGGGGAAGTCATTGCTGGCCAGCGACTTCGGGAGATAGCTTCGGCCTGCACCACCCGTCATGTACCTGCCCGAGCGACACCTGTGTCTCGGGCCGGTTTCGTTTCCGGATGATGTGGAGACCCCATGTCCCAGCCGCGTTCCAGACGTTCGAGACGTTCCATACGTTCGAGAGACCGTCTCGCGCTCGCCGTGCCCGTCGTCCTGTCCCTCACGGCCTCGTTCGGCTTCCTGCCCTCGGCGGCCTCGGCCGCCCCTGCCGCGGAGTCCGTGGCACAGGCGGCGGACGCGACGAACCTGTCGTACGTCGTGAACACCAAGGTGGACCACCGCACGATCGCGTCGGTGAAGAAGGCGATATCGGCGGCCGGCGGCACCGTCGTGATCGCGTACGAGAAGATCGGCGTGATCGTCGTCCACTCGTCCGCGCCGGACTTCGCCCAGAAGATCCGCAAGGCGCGCGGGGTGCAGTCGGCCGGCGCCACCCGCACTTCACCGCTGACCCCGGCGGGCACCACGGACGAGGGCGCGGTCCAGGTGCTGTCGGACGCGCAGGCCGCGAAGGTCGCGAAGACCTCGGCCGCCACGCCGGACAGCGAGCCCCTCGAGGCCGATCAGTGGGACCTGCGCGCGATAGGCGCCGACAAGGCCGCCAAGATCAACCCGGGCAGCCGCAAGGTGACGGTCGCCGTGATCGACACCGGCGTCGACGACACCCACCCCGACATCGCGCCGAACTTCTCCGCCGCGCAGTCGGCCAACTGCGACGGTGGTGTCCCGGACACCACCGCGGGCGCCTGGCGGCCGTACACCGCGGACGACTACCACGGCACGCACGTGGCCGGTGAGATCGCCGCGGCCCGCAACGGTGTCGGCGTGGCCGGGGTCGCGCCCGGCGTGAAGGTCTCGGCCATCAATGTGACCGACCGGAGCAACGGCCTCTTCTACCCGGAGAGCGTCGTGTGCGCGTTCGTGTTCGCCGCCGACCATGGCGTCGAGATCACGAACAACAGCTACTACGTTGATCCCTGGCTGTACAACTGCATGGACGACCCCGATCAGCGGGCCATTGTTGATTCGGTCAACAGGGCGCAGCTGTACGCGCAACACAAGGGCACGCTCAGCCTGGCGTCGGCGGGCAACTCCAACGACGACCTGGACTCCGACGCGATCGTCGACGACTCCAGCCCCGACGACTCCACCGCGGTGGAGCGCACCGTCGACCCGCACGAGTGCTTCGACGTGCCGACGCAGCTGCCCGGTGTCGTCACGGTCAGCGCGACGGGCGTCAAGAACCTCAAGTCGTACTACTCCTCGTACGGCAAGGGCGTCATCGACGTCGCGGCACCCGGTGGCGACCGGCTCTACCAGATCCCGGACACGCCGTCACAGAACGGCCGCATCCTGTCCACCCTGCCGAACGGCCAGTACGGCTTCCTGCAGGGCACGTCGATGGCCTCGCCGCACGCCGCCGGCGTCGCCGCGCTGCTGAAGTCGACGCATCCCAAGGCGAGCCCGGCCCAACTGCAGGCGCTGCTCAAGGCGCAGGCGGACAACCCGGGCTGCCCGGCCTCCTACGACCAGGACGGCGACGGCACGCAGGACGCGGTGTGCGAGGGCGGCATCCGGGCCAACGGGTTCTACGGCTTCGGCATCGTCAACGCGCTGCGCGCGGTCAAGTGACCTCCCCGCACCGCCTGTCCCGCATACGAACTGGAGAGACTCTCATCATGACAGGGCCCCACTCGCGCCATCGGCGCGCGCTCGCGCTCCCGCTCGGTATGGCCATGGCGACGGCCATGGCGTTCCTGCCGGGCGCCACTGCGTCCGCGTCCGGCCTGCCCGGCTCCACGGACGGTGTCACCGGTGCCGTCAGCGGTGTCCTCGCCGCCGCCGACACGGACGGGACGGCGCTCAGCTACGTCGTCAACGTCCGTCCCGGGCACGGCCCTTCCGCCCAGGTGAAGCAGGCCATCGCCGCGGCCGGCGGCACGATCGTGACGTCGTACGACCAGATCGGCGTGATCGTCGTCCACTCGTCGAACCCGGACTTCGCCAAGACGATCCGCAAGGTCCGCGGGGTCGAGTCGGCCGGCAACACACGCAACGCGCCGCTGCCCGCGCAGTCGACGACCGACGAGGGGACGCCGAAGGCGCTCAACTCTGCGCAGCTGGCCGCCGCGCAGGCCGCCGCCGACGCCGGCCAGGACCCGCTGGAGTCGTTGCAGTGGGACCTGCCCGCCATCAAGGCGGACAAGGCGCACGAGAAGTCGCTCGGCAGCAGCAAGGTGACCGTCGCCGTGATCGACACCGGCGTGGACGACACCCACCCGGACCTCGCGCCGAACTTCGACCGGGCCGCGTCGGTCAACTGCGTGACGGGCAAGCCGGACACCACCGACGGGGCGTGGCGGCCGAGCGCCGCGGAGAGCCCGCACGGCACGCACGTGGCAGGTGAGATCGCGGCCGCCAAGAACGGCGTCGGTATGACGGGGGTCGCGCCCGGCGTGAAGGTGGCGGGCATCAAGGTGTCGACCACGGCCGGTTACTTCTACACGGAGGCCGTGGTGTGCGGCTTCGTGTGGGCGGCCACACATGGGGTCGACGTCACCAACAACAGCTATTACACCGACCCTTGGTACTTCAACTGCACCGACGACCCGGACCAGAAGGCCCTCGTCGACGCCATCACCCGGGCCTCGCGGTACGCGGAGAAGAAGGGCGTGGTCAACGTCGCCGCGGCCGGCAACGAGAACTACGACCTCGCGGCCGACGAGATCACCGACCCGGTCTCGCCGAACGACGGCACGCCCTCGGACCGGGTGATCGACCCGTCGAAGTGCTTCGACATACCGACCCAGCTGCCGGGTGTCGTGACGGTCGCGGCGACCGGCGCCAAGGGCATCAAGTCGTCCTTCTCCAACCACGGCCTGGGTGTCATCGACGTCGCCGCGCCCGGCGGTGACTCGACGGCCTACCAGACGCCCGCGCCGCCCGCGACCAGCGGTCTGATCCTGGGCACGCTGCCCGGCGGCAAGTGGGGTTACATGGCCGGTACGTCGATGGCCTCGCCGCACGCCGCGGCCGTGGCCGCCCTGATCAAGTCGACGCACCCGTACGCCCCGCCGGCCCTGGTGAAGGCGCTGCTGTACGCCGAGGCCGACGCCACGCCGTGCACGGATCCCTATGACATCAACGGCGACGGCAAGGTCGACGCGGTGTGCGAGGGGTCCAAGAACCGCAACGGCTTCTACGGCTGGGGCACGGTGGACGCACTGGACGCGGTGACGAAGTAGCAGTGAAGGACGATCAAGGTCCCTCCATATATTGATTCCGTCAATACTGCATAGTGCAGTCATGACGGAAATCAAGTTTGTGGTGCGGGAGGGCGCTCTTCAGGGGCGCCTTCCCGTACAGCAGCTGGCGCGGACCTGTGTGGGCGAGTGCGCGCTGGCCGCCGCCGAACTGGGGGCGCGGCGGGCGGGGCTCGCCGAGGTGCCGACGGTGCGGGTGGACGACGGGGCGGTCGCCACCGCTTTCCTGAGCGAACGTCATCTGTTGATCAATGGTCGCGCGCCGGTCAACTTCGCGCCGCTGTCCCGGTTCTGGCGGACGGCGGACGGGTGGGTCCGCACGCACGCGAACTATCCGCACCACCGCGCGCGGCTGCTCCAGGCACTGGGGGTACCGGAGGACCCGGTGGCCGTGGAGGCGGCGCTGGCCGAGCGGTCCGCCCTGGACGTCGAGGACGCCGTGTACGCGGCCGGGGGTCTCGCCGTCGCCCTGCGCTCTCCCGAGGAGTGGGCCGTGCACCCGCAGGCGGCCGAGGTGGCGAAACGGCCGCTGGTCGAGCGGGGGCGGCTGGACACGGCACCCGCGCGTGCGTTGGCGCTCGTCGACACCTCCCCCCTGCTGCCCGCCGCCGACCTGCGCGTCCTGGACCTGACGCGGGTTCTCGCGGGACCGGTCGCCACCCGCACCCTCGCCCTGCTCGGCGCGGACGTCCTGCGCCTGGACGCGCCCCAGTTGCCCGAACTGCCGGACCAGCACGCCGACACGGGTTTCGGTAAGCGGTCGGCGACGCTCGACCTGGCCGCCGACCGGCAGACGTTCGAGGAACTGCTCGCGGCGGCGGACGTGGTCGTCACCGGGTACCGGCCGGGCGCGCTGGACCGGTTCGGGCTGTCACCCGAAGCGCTGGCGGAGCGGCGGCCCGGGGTGGTCGTGGCGCAGTTGTCGGCGTGGGGCGGGTACGGGCCATGGCGTGAGCGGCGGGGCTTCGACAGCCTCGTGCAGGCGGCCACCGGGATCGCGGTGCTGGAGGGTTCACCGGATCGGCCGGGCGCGCTGCCCGCGCAGGCCCTCGACCACGGGACGGGCTATCTGCTGGCGGCAGCGGTGCTGCGGGCGCTGACCGAGCAGTCGTACGAGGGCGGGAGCCGTTTCGTGCGGCTGGCGCTGGCGCGGACGGCCCAGTGGCTGACCGACGGTCTGGACGGCACCGCGGCGGGCGACGCCGTGAGCGAGCCGTACGACGGTCCTGAGCCCTGGTTGGCGGAGACGGACAGCGCGCTCGGGCGGCTGCGGTACGCCCTCTCGCCGGTCTCCTTCGAGGACGGTCCGGCGGACTGGGCGCGACCGCCGGTGCCGTGGGGCACGGATGCCGCGCGCCTGCGCTGAGCGGGCCTGAACCGACCGCGGCACCGGAAACGTACCTATGGGTGGAATGCCTCACCACCACTTGTTTCACTGCAGTTGCCCGGTTCTGTCCGTTGTGGTCAAGATCGTGGGGTGACCTTGACAAGACCCACTGAGGCGACCGACGCGGGCGGCCCCACCCGGCGTCCCGGCACCGGCCGGGCGGTCGCCGTCCTCGTCCTGGCGGTACTGGCCGCAGCGATACCCCTGTTCGGGCCGTCCGCCGCCCTGCACGGCACCGGGGAAGCCGCCGCGCCCGGGGCCGGCGGGGTGGCCCTGCTGCGGGCGATACTTTTCGCGGCGCTGTGTGTGCCGCTGGGTGAGCTGTTCGTGGGCCTGCTGGCCCGCTCCGTACCCGATGCCCCGCCGAACGTGCCACGCTCCTGGGCTCCCCATGCGGCCGCCGCCGGTTTCCTCGCCGCGCTGGGTCTCGCGTCGGTCGTGGCGACCGGCAATCTGGTGCCGCACAGCCTTTCCGAGATCAATGTCGGCGGTCTGTACGCGTCGCGGGACGGCAAGTTGGCGCTCTTGGAGGTCAACGCCTTCCTGGTGGCCGGACTCTGCGCCCGTTCGGCCCGCCCGACCACCCAGGTGTGGCCCCTGGCGGCCGTGGTGGTCGCGGAGGCCCTGCGCGCGCATCCCCCGACCCAACAGAGTCCGCTGACGGGCTCCGGGCTGACGCTGGTTCATCTGACGTGCGCGGCGCTGTGGGCGGGCGGACTGCTGCGGGTGCTGCGGACGCTGCGACGCTGGGGCCCCGCGGAGCCGGGCGCGGCGCTGCTCGGGCTCTACGCGCGCGTGGCGGCCGTTCTGCTCGCCGCCATCACCGCGACCGGCGTGTGGAGTTCGCTGCGCCGGATGCCGCCCGGCACGATTCTGGAGCAGCTGACGGACACGGCCTACGGGCGCACGCTGCTCGCCAAGGTGCTCCTCGTGGCGGTCGTCGCCGCTCTCGCCCTGTGGGCCGGGATCCGGCTGCACCGCGCCCCCGCCTCGCTGACCGCCTGCGCACCCGCACGTGCGGAGGTCGTCGCCCTGGGGCTCGTGGTCGTGGTGTCGGGGCTGCTGACGGCGCTGCCGCTGCCGATCCGCTGGTGAAAGCCGCCGATGAAAGCCGCCGGTGAAAGCCGCTGGGTGAGCGCTAGTTGGTGACGAGGACCTTGAGGGCGGTGCGCTCGTCCATCGCCTTGTAGCCGGCGGGGACGCCCTCCACGTCGACGGTCATGTCGAAGACGGGTGAGGCGTCGACGGTGCCGTCCAGGACGTCGGGGAGCAGCTCGGGGATGTAGGCACGGACCGGCGCGACCCCGCCGCGCAGGGCGATGTTCCGGTCGAACAGGACACCCAGGTCGACACCGGTACCGCTGCCGTGCGGCACACCGACGAAACCGATGGCGCCGCCGTCGCGGGTGATGCCGACAGCCGTACGCATGGACTGTTCGGTGCCGACGGCTTCGACTACGGCGTGCGCGCCCTGCCCGCGGGTGAGTGCGCGGACGGCCTCGAGGG
Organism: Streptomyces sp. NPDC050759; assembly: GCF_044456945.1. NCBI lineage: Bacteria > Bacillati > Actinomycetota > Actinomycetes > Kitasatosporales > Streptomycetaceae > Streptomyces > Streptomyces sp. NPDC050759. The sequence goes on from NZ_JBITGI010000012.1 coordinate 42,159, forward strand.
CCGCGTCCCCGCGCTCGGCGACGACGTCGGTGGCACCGAAGCGGCGCGCGATGTCGGTGCGGACCTGGTGACGGCCCAGGGCGATGATCCGTTCGGCGCCGAGCCGCTTGGCCGCGAGGACCGCGCACAGTCCGACGGCCCCGTCGCCGACGACGGCGACCGTGGCGCCCGGGCGGGCTCCGGCGCCGAGGGCCGCGTGGTGACCGGTGCCCAGGACGTCGGAGAGGGTCAGCAGGGCGGACAGCAGGCGGTCGTCGGAAGCCGCCTCCTTGGGCAGCCGTACGAGGGTGCCGTCGGCGAAGGGGACGCGCACGGCCTCGCCCTGGCCGCCGTCGTAGCCGACGGAACCCCAGAATCCGCCGTGCTCGCAGGAGGTGGTCAGGCCCTCGCGGCAGTAGTCGCAGACGCCGTCGGACCACATGAAGGGCGCGACGACGAGGTCACCCCGCTTGAGGGTGCCGACCTCGGAGCCGGTCTCCTCCACGATGCCGAGGAACTCGTGACCGATCCGCTGCCCCGGCTTCCGGGCCGCCTCGCCGCGGTAGGCCCACAGGTCGCTGCCGCAGATGCACGCGCGCAGCACCCGGAGCACGGCGTCGGTGGGCAGCTGCACCACCGGCTCGGGCACGTCCTCCACGCGCATGTCGTAGGGGCCGTGGATGGTGGTGGCGCGCATGGCGAGGGTCCTTCTCGTGCGAGGTCGTGGCGGCGCTCAGGGGGTGGTCGAGCGCATCTCACCGTACGTCGCCATCGGTCCTGGGCGCGCTTCGAGGGCTCGCAGCGTGCCGCCGGCCAGCAGGAACTGCGCGGCACTGTAGGTGAGCATGATCCAGAACTCGGGCCGTGGGAGCTGGGGCCAGTCGGCGACGCCGGTCGCGATGAGGGTGTCCGAGAGGAGGAAGAGCGCTCCGCCGCATCCGGTGAGCGCCCCGAACCGCACGGCCGACGCGCACGCCATGGTCGTGAGCAGGACGCTGTAGCCGGCGACGGGCACGCGCAGTCCGGCGGGCAGGTCCGGCCACAGGGCCACGAGGGTGACGACGAGCGCGGTGGCGTAGGCGGGCGCGAGCAGGCCGACACGCGCGCGTGGGCTGCCGTACGCCTGGAAGAGCGCGAGGTAGCAGACGTGGCCCGCCGCGAAGGAGGCCATGCCGGCGAGGAAGGCGGGGTCGGCGTCGGACAGCAGCAGGACGTCGCCGCCCCAGCCGCACAGAAGGGCGGCGACCAGGAGCCGGGGCGCCGCGGACGCGACGGAGTACGCGGCCAGGAGGGGCATCAGAAGGGGCTTGGCGACGGCGTGCCCGGGAGCGAAGCCGGCGGCCAGGGAGGTGAGGTCGACGGTGGCGGCGAGGGCGAAGACCGCGAGGAGTGCGCGGCGGGTGCGGTGGGTTCCGGGGCCGCTCGGGGTTCTCACGCGGGCACGGTCTCCTCGGCCGTCTCCGCTACCGGTGCCGGTGCCCAGCCCGGCCCCCTGAAGACCCGTCCCGCCCGCTCGCGCCAACTCTGTGCTTTCTTGACGTCCTTGATGATCGCTACGTACTCATGGGTGGCCACCTTGATCGGGTTGAACGTGTTGATGTTCTTGGTCAACCCGTAGACGGGCCGTTCGGTCTCGGCGACGAACGAGCCGAAGAGCCGGTCCCAGACGATGAGGATCCCGCCGAAGTTGCGGTCCAGGTAACCGCCCTGGGAGGCGTGGTGGACGCGGTGGTGGGACGGGGTGTTGAAGACGAACTCGAACCAGCGGGGCATCTTGTCGATGCGTTCGGTGTGGATCCAGAACTGGTAGACGAGGTTCGCGGAGGAGCAGAAGGCGAGCGCGGCCGGGTGGACGCCGGCGGCGACGAGGGGGACGTAGAACGGCCAGACGGTCAGGGTGGTCCAGGGCTGGCGCAGCGCGGTGGTGAGGTTGAACTTCCGGCTGGAGTGGTGGACGACGTGGCAGGCCCACAGGATGCGGATGACGTGGTGGCCGCGGTGGGACCAGTAGTAGAAGAAGTCCTGCCCGAGCAGCATCAGGGGGACCGTCCACCACAGGACGGGGACGCGGAGCGGGGTGAGCTCGTACAGGGCCGTGTAGAGGGCCACGATCGGGATCTTCCACAGGAAGTCGAAGAAGAGGCTGCCCAGTCCCATGCCGATGCTGGTGGCGGCGTCCTTCGTGTCGTAGCCGGCCGCGTCCTCGTCGGGATGGACGCGGACGCTGATCATTTCGATGACGGTGAGCAGGACGAAGGCGGGTATGGACCAGACCACGACGTCGGGGAGGTTCGGCATGCGTGCACCGTAGAACCGCCGGTCGGGCGCGGCTAGACGTTGTTACCCACAAGTATTACCGGTGGTACGCGCTTGCTTGTTGGCGATCTCCACCAAGGGGTGTCAGTGCGGGGTCCTACGATGCGGAAGCAGTGGAGGGGGAGGTCGGGGGATGCAGGGGGTCGAGCTCGTACTGGTGCGGCTGGCGTCGACGGTGGCCCAGACGGTCGCCAAGTCCGTTCTCGCGCCGCGGCCGGGCGCGGGTCTGGTGCCGGATCCGTTACGACCACTGCCGAAGCCGGCGGGGCCGGAGCGGCTGGCGCGGGTGCTGAGCGGGCGGATCGCGGGAGCGTACGCGTCGCTGCCGGAGAACGAACGGCTGGCCGCGGTGGCGGCTGTGCAGGACGCGTTCGCGGCTGCGGGTGTCCTGGACGCCGGGCGGTTGTTCGCGATGGACCTGGACCCTGGGCGGCTGGCGGATGAACTTCAGCGGCCGGTCGACGACTTGGCCTCGTCCGCCCAGGACCTGTACCGGGAGCTGCTCGGGCTGTGCTGCGAGCACCTGGTCGAGCAGCTCACGGCGCATCCGTCGTTCGCGGCGCGGGCGGCGGTGGAGCACACACGGCGGACGGGTGAGCTGCTCAGGGGGCGGGGCGGGGAGAAGCCCACCGCCTCCGACTTCGAGGGGCGTTACGCGCGGTTCGTCGCCGGGACGCACTCCCGGCTGGAGTTGTTCGGGGTGACGCTGGGCGGGAGGCGGCGGGCCGAGTGGGCGCTGGACACGGCGTATCTGAGTCTGGCGGTCAGCGGTGAGCGGCGGTATGAGCGGCAGCGCGAGGGCATGCCTGAGGAGGCGCCGACGCCGGTGAAGGTGGAGCAGGCGCTCGCCTCGGCGGGTCACCGGCTGCTGCTGCGGGGGCCGGCCGGGTCGGGCAAGTCGACGCTGTTGCAGTGGCTGGCGCTCAACGCGGCCCGGCAGAGCTTCGGGCCGCGGCTGGCGGACTGGAACCGGTGTGTGCCGTTCGTACTGCGTCTGCGGTCCTTCCATACGCCGGACGGGCTGCCGATGCCCGCGGACTTCCTGTCGGCGTCAGGGGTGCCGCTGCGCGCCCCGGACGGCTGGGTCGAGGAACTCCTCACGAGCGGGCGGGCTTTGGTGCTGGTCGACGGCGTCGACGAGGTACCGGCGCGGCTGCGCGAGCGGACCGAGAACTGGTTGAAGTCGCTGCTCACCGCGTTCCCACGCGCGCGGTACGTCGTCACGACCCGCCCCTCCGCGGTCCCGGAGGACTGGCTGTCGGCCCAGGGGTTCATGGCGCACACCCTGCTGCCGATGGAGCGCGAGGACATCAGGGCTTTCGTACGGCACTGGCACGACGCGGCCCGCCAGGAGTGCACGCCGTCGGCTGAGCGGGCTTTGCTGGACCGCTACGAAGCGGGCCTGGTCGAGGCGCTGACCACGCGCCGGGATCTGGGGCGGCTGGCGACGAACCCGCTGATGTGTGCCCTGCTGTGCGCCCTGAACCGGGACCGGCGTATGCATCTCCCGCGTGCCAGGAAGGAGCTGTACGATGCCGCGCTGGACATGCTGCTGGTGCGGCGGGACACGGAGCGCGAGATCGCCTCGGTCGAGGGGGTGTCTCTTTCGCGCGACGAGCAGACGGCTCTGCTGCAACGGCTCGCCTACTGGATGATCCGCAACGGGCAGGTGGAGGCGGCCCGGGACGAGGTCGTCGCCATGCTCGACGACTGGCTGGCGGCGATGCCGCAGGTGCGGGAGCAGGGGGACGCCGAGCAGGTCTTCTCCCACCTGCTGATCCGCAGCGGGCTGCTGCGCGAACCGGTGCCGGGGTATGTGGACTTCATCCACCGCACATTCCAGGACTACCTGGGCGCGAAGGCGGCCGTCGAGGCGCGGGACTTCGGGGTGCTGGTGCGCAACGCCCACGACGACCAGTGGGACGACGTGGTGCGGATGGCTGTGGGGCACGCGAGGGTGGAGGAACGTACGCGGTTGCTACGGCAGTTGCTGCGGCGGGCCGACAAAGTCCGGCGGTACCGGGAGCGGTTGGTTTTGTTGGCGGCGGCGAGTCTGGAGCATGCGCCCGAGTTGGATCCGGGGGTGCGGGGGGAGGTCGAGGAGCGGACTGCGGAGTTGTTGCCGCCGCGGGGGTTCAAGGAGGTGGAGCCCTTGGCGAAGGCCGGGGAGTTGGTGCTCGAGCTGTTGCCGGGACCGGATGAGGTGACGGAACGTGAGGCTGCGGCGGCGGTACGGACAGCGCGGTTGATCGGGGGCGATGCGGCTCTGGGCTACATCACACGGTTCCGTGCCGATCAGCGAATCTCCGTTCGCTCCGAACTCAACAGCGCCTGGCCGTCGTTCGACACCCTCGAGTACTTCGAGGCAGTTCTTGAAGGCACCGTCGAGGCCGGGCAGGTACTCGCCATGGACGATGCCGAGAAGCTGGCACTCCTACCGCGCGTCCCCCAGCTGACCCGTCTGAGCCTCAACGGCGACCACGGAATTCCTCCTGCCGTCCTCGCGCACACCAATCTGGAGTTCCTGGGGCTCTACGACAACGACGCGGTCAGCGACCTCTCGCCCCTGCGAGAGCTGCCGAACCTGCGCGACCTGACGCTCAGCCGCTGTCGGTCCGTCACCGGCCTCGGCACTCTCGCCGGACTCCCGCTGACCAACGTCTACCTGTACCAGGCCGCCACCCGGCTCTCGCTGGCGCCCTTGGCCGACCTGCCCGCACTCCAGCATCTGACTCTCGGTTGCGAAGCCCTGGAAACGCGCCTGGACGAGCTGTCCTTCGCCCCTCGGCTCACCGGTCTCGCCTTCCTCCAGCAGGGGGGCACCACGAGGCTGACCGGGCTGGAGGCCCTGACCTCTCTCCAGTGGCTCACCGTCAACGCGGAGCAGCAGTGGCGAGATTTTCTCGCAGCCGGGGTGTTCTCCCCGTTGCTGTGGCTCCAGATCTTGGACGTTCCACGCGTGGACCTCGCCGACGCGCTGCCCCACCAGGACCTGGCCACGATCTTTCTCGCCAACGCCCGGCATGTGGACAACATCGGAGCTCTTGGCGAGCTGCCCGATCTGACTCTCCTGGAGCTCTCGCGCTGCGGTCCGGTCGACCTGACTCCGCTGGCCTCCCTGGCTCACATCAGGCTCCGCCTCTACGACTGCGACGAGGCCGTCGGCGCGGACCTCTTCCCCCCGGAACGGCTGATCATCGACTAAACCCCCGCCGCCCCCAACAAGACCCCCACCGTGTAAGTAACCCCCATCGCCAACGCCCCACCCCCCACGTTTCGCACCACCGCCCGCCCAGGAGCCGCCGCCCCCAACCGTGCGCTGCTCCAACCGGTCAGTACCAGCGCCGCCACCACCGACATCACCGTCACCGGTACCCGCCATCCCGACGGTGGCAGCACGATGGCGAGCAGGGGCAGCAACGCCCCCGCCGTGAACGCCAGGAAGCTCGCCCAGGCCGCATGCCAGGGGTTCGTCAGGTCGTCCGGGTCGATGCCGAGCTCCACGCGCGCGTGAGCCCGCAGTGCGTCACGTTCCGTCAGTTGTTCCGCCGCCTCACGGGCCACGTCGCGCGACAGCCCCCGTTCCTGAAGAAGGTCCGTCAACTCCTCCAGCTCCGCCTCCGGCTGTTCCCTCAACTCCCGTTTCTCGACAGCCAGCGCGGCCATCTCGGAGTCGCGCTGGGTCGACACGGACACGTACTCCCCTGCCGCCATGGACATCGAGCCGGCCAGCAGGCCCGCCAGACCCGCCGTCAGCAACGCCGCGCGGTCGCTCGTCGCGCCGGCCACGCCGACCACCAGTCCCGCCGTGGAGACGATGCCGTCGTTGGCGCCGAGCACGGCCGCGCGCAGCCAGTTGAGACGGGCGCCGAGCGCGCCGCCGTGGGCCTCGTCGTGCGTCGGTTCGGTCATCTCCGGAGGATGGCACCCCGGTCGTCGCGAACCGGGCACCGACGCCGCCGTGAGGGACTGTCAGTCGCGGCCCGTATCCTCATGGACCATGCTCGAAGACCAGACGACCGCAGCGTCCTCCCCCACAACGTGGCCGGCCGTGTATCCGCAGGGATACGCGGTCGTCGACGTGGAGACCACCGGCCTGGCCCGGGACGACCGGATAATCTCCGCCGCCGTCTACCGGCTGGACGCGCGCGGCGAGGTCGAGGACCACTGGTACACGCTGGTCAATCCGGAGCGAGATCCCGGCCCGGTGTGGATCCACGGGCTGACGAGCGAGGCACTCGAAGGCGCGCCTCTCTTCCAGGACATCGCCGACGAGTTCTCGGCCCGTCTCGACGGTCGCGTGCTCGTCGCGCACAACGCCGTCTTCGACTGGCAGATGATCGCCCGCGAGTACGCGCGCGCGGGACGGGTGCCGCCGGTGAGTCAGCGGCTGTGCACCATCGTCCTGTCCAAGGAGCTGGGGCTGCCGCTGCCCAACCACAAGCTGGAGTCACTGGCGGCGCACTTCGGTGTCGTACAGCAGCGGGCGCACCATGCCCTCGACGACGCGCGCGTGCTCGCGGAGGCGTTCCGGCCGAGTCTGCGGGCGGCGGCCGCACGAAGCGTGCGGCTGCCCCTGCACGAGTGCCGGCCGCTGACCGAGTGGACGGACCGGGCGGTGCCCAGGCAGTCGACGGGCTACGGCAGTTACCGGCCGACGAGTTGGCGTCCCGCGCGCAAGCGGCCCGCGTGCCCCTATCCCAACCCGGGGCGCTACGAGGACGGCAAGCCGCTCAAGCAGGGCATGCGGATCGCGTTCTCCGGGGACACCTCGATCGAGCGCGATCTCCTGGAGGACCGGGCGGTCGAGGCCGGGCTGCATGTCGCCACCAGCATCTCCCGGCTCACCAGTCTGCTCGTCACGAACGACCCGGACTCGGGCACGTCCAAGGTGGTCAAGGCCAGACAGTTCGGCACACCGGTCGTCGACGAGGCGGCCTTCGGGCAGCTGCTCAGGGATGTGGAGCCGGCGTCGAAGGAATGACCGTACGGAAGGGGCGGACCGTACGGACGGGTGATTTGCCGTACGACTCGCCCCGCGCCGACTCGCCCGCGCGGCGCCGACGGCCCACCCTGTGGCGCATGGCGACTTGCGAAGTTTGCGGCAATAACTACGGCATGACCTTCGAGGTGCACGCCCAGGGCGCGGTGCATGTCTTCGACTGCTTCTCCTGTGCGATCCACCGGATGGCACCGATCTGCGAGCACTGTCGTGTACAGATCATCGGGCAGGGAGTGGAGGTCGAGGGCCACTGGTTCTGCGGGGCGCACTGCGCCCGCGCGGAGGGAAGGGTGGGCATCGTCGACCGGGTCTGACCACACCCTGCCACACCCCTGTGCGAACACCCCGCGGTCCGAGTTGTACGGTCGTGGGGTGTACCGCTTCCTGTTGTCCCGGCAGTGGGTGATCCTCACGCTGGTCGCCCTGCTCCTCATCCCCACGATGATCAGGCTGGGCATCTGGCAGATGCACCGCTACGAGGAGCGCACCGCACGCAACCAGCTGGTCTCCGACGCGATGTCGGCGAAGCCGGTGCCCGCGGAACAGATGACCTCGCCCGGACACACCGTCACCACCCACGACCGGTATCGCAGCGTGACCGCGAAAGGTCACTTCGACACCGACGACGAGGTCGTGGTCCGGCGCCGCACCAACTCCGACGACGAGGTCGGGTACCACGTCCTGACCCCCTTCCTCCTGGACGACGGCAAGGTGCTGCTGGTCAACCGGGGGTGGATCCCCTCGGATGGCCCGACCCAGACCGCGTTCCCGAAGATCCCCGCTCCCCCGAAGGGTGAGATCACCGTCACGGGGCGGCTGATGCCCGACGAGACGACCGCGGCGAGCGGCATCAAGAACCTCAAAGGACTGCCCGACCGACAGGTCATGCTGATCAATAGCGAGCAGGAGGCCGAGCGGCTGGGCGCCACGGTGCTCGGCGGCTACATCGCCCAGACGGCGCCCGAGCCGAAGGGCGACAGCCCGGAACTGATGGGCGCCAACCCCGGCAAGGAGGACGCCGCGCTGAACTACGCCTACGCCATCCAGTGGTGGCTGTTCGCCGTCGGCGTTCCGATCGGCTGGGTGGTCCTGGTGCGGCGGGAACTCCGCGACCGGCGGGAGAAGACGGAGCAGGACAGCACGACGAAGACGGAACCGGCCACGGTGTGACACCGGCCCGGCCCCACGCCGGCCGCAGTGGGGTCGACCTGCCAGGCCCTACGTCGGCCGCGGATGACGGCGCCACCGGCCCGTCCGCACGCCGGCCGCAGGTGACGCTCCGACCCGACCCCTGCGTCCGCCGCGGCGTGACGCACCTGCCCACCCCCACAGCACCGGCCACGGTGCCGCCGGCCCGGCCGATGCACCCGGTCGTCCCCACCACACCGCCACGATGTCACCAGCCGGCAAACGGGACCGCCGACCAGGGCGTGAGCCGGCACCGGGATGGACTTGCAGGGCGCTGCGGCGTCCGAACATCTCGGTCCCGAAAAGTAAGTCCCGAAAGGTGAGTGGGGCGGGCGATGTGCCCGCCCCGTGGTCCACGACCCTGGCGGCGTCAGCAGCACCGCCCCTGCGGATGAGCCTCCCGGTGCCGGGTGCGCAGCACCTCGTACTCCCGTCGGGTCGGTACCGGCGCGAGCGGATGGTGGCGCAGATGCCGCTCGCGGTAGCGGTCGTACTCCGCCTCCCCGGTCAGCTCCCGCAGGTACCACCGGACGGCCCGCGCCCACCGCCGCGCCGTCACGGTCACTGTCACCGTCACCGTCACGAGCGCACTCCCACGAGCTCCTCACCGGCCTGCTCGGGCACATCGATCCGCGACGCGACATACGGCGCCTCGGTGGTCGGCGACGCCCCCGGCGCCCGGACGGCCCGCGCGCACACCACCGCCGCGTTGACGAGCACGACCGCGACCAGCAGCAGGAACAGGGCGATCAGCACCCCGTCGACCGTGGAGTTGGTGACCACCGTGTGCATGTCGTCGAGGGTCTTGGCGGGCGCGAGCACCTGGCCCGCGTCGATGCCGTCCGCGTACTTGGCCCGCTGGGCGAAGAACCCGACCCGCGGGTCGTCGGAGAAGATCTTCTGCCAGCCCGCGGTGAACGTGATCGCGACCACCCAGGCCAGCGGGACCCCGGTGACCCACGCCCACCGCAGCTTCCCGGACTTGACGAGGACGGTGGTGCACACGGCCAGCGCGATCGCGGCCAGCAACTGGTTCGCGATGCCGAAGAGCGGGAAGAGCTGGTTGATTCCGCCCAGGGGGTCGGTGGCGCCGGTGTAGAGGAAGTAGCCCCAGGCCGCCACCACCAGAGCACTGCACAGCCAGATGCCCGGCTTCCAGTTGACCCGGCCGACCGGCTTCCACATGTTGCCGAGCATGTCCTGGAGCATGAAGCGGCCGACCCGCGTGCCCGCGTCCACCGTGGTCAGGATGAACAGCGCCTCGAACATGATCGCGAAGTGGTACCAGAAGGCCTTCATGGCGGTACCGCCGAACACCCCGGAGAAGATCTCCGACATGCCGACCGCGAGGGTCGGGGCGCCTCCGGACCGGGCAATCAGCGACTGCTCCTCGACCGCCTTGGCGGCCTGGGTCAGCTGGTCGGGCGTGATGGTGAAACCGAGGCCCGCCACCGCGTGCGAGGCCGACTGGGCTGTCGCGCCCAGCAGCCCCGCCGGGGCGTTCATCGCGTAGTACAGGCCGGGCTCCAGGGTCGCCGCCGCGATCAGCGCCATGATCGCGACGAACGACTCCATCAGCATGGCCCCGTAACCGATGAGACGGACCTGCGACTCCTTCTGGATCAGCTTCGGCGTCGTACCGGAGGACACCAGCGCGTGGAAGCCGGACAACGCGCCACAGGCGATGGTGATGAACAGGAAGGGGAACAGCGAGCCCGCGAACACCGGCCCCGCGCCCGAGGTGGCGAAGTCGCTCACCGCGTCCGCGCGCAGCACCGGGGCGGCGACCACGACACCGACGGCCAGCAGCGCGATCGTGCCGATCTTCATGAAGGTGGAGAGGTAGTCGCGCGGGGCCAGGAGCATCCAGACCGGGAGGACGGATGCCACGAAGCCGTAGCCGACCAGGCAGAAGACCAGGGTCGTCGGGCTCAGGGTGAAGGCGGAGGCCAGCGAGGAGTTCTGGACCCAGCTGCCGCCGGCGATCGCGAGCAGCAGCAGCGCGACGCCGATGAAGCTGGTCTCCACGACCCGGCCGGGGCGGATGCGGTGCATCCAGAAGCCCATGAAGAGGGCGATCGGGATGGTCATGGCGACGGAGAAGGTGCCCCACGGGGAGTGCGCGAGGGCGTTGACCACGACCAGGGCCAGCACGCCCAGCAGGATGATCATGATGGCGAAGACCGCGATCAGCGCGGCCGCGCCGCCCGCCCGGCCGATCTCGTCCCGGGCCATCTGCCCGAGCGACTTTCCGTCCCGCCGCATGGACAGGAAGAGGACCACCATGTCCTGCACCGCCCCCGCGAAGATCACTCCGGCGACGATCCACAGGGTGCCGGGCAGGTAACCCATCTGGGCCGCAAGGACCGGGCCGACCAGCGGTCCGGCGCCCGCGATGGCCGCGAAGTGGTGGCCGAGGAGGACCCGCTTGTCGGTGGGGTGGAAGTCGACGCCGTCCTCCAGGCGTTCGGCCGGAGTGGCGCGACGGTCGTCCGGTTTCAGGACGCGGCGGGCGATGAACCGGGAGTAGAAGCGGTAGGCGATCGCGTACGAGCCGAGCGCGGCGACGACCAGCCAGACCGCGGAGATCTTCTCGCCCCGGGCCAGCGCGAGCACGCCCCAGGCGACCGCGCCGAGCAGCGCGACGACGGCCCACAGCAGGATCGACCGAGGTGACATACGTGATTTTTCAGGCGCCTCTTGGGCAGGCTGAAGGACGGTTTCGGGCATGGCGGCTCCTCACCAAAAGCGGCGCAAGATCAGAAGGGTTCAGCGGCGATGTCGCTCCGTCAGCGCGTACGCGGCGAGCAGGCACAGACCGCACCCCGGCACCCAGGCGAGCTGGTACCAGTAGAAGAACGGCGTGCCCGCCAGGCGCGGCTCCGCACCGGCGTACATCGGAACCCACAGCAGTCCCGCGGTGGGTGCGAGAAGCAGTACGGCGATCGCGACGCGCCGTAGCCGGTGATGACCGGTCCGTGCCATGGCCTGCGCTCCTCTCCTCATCGCTGGGGGTCTGTGCAAGAGTTGCCCACCTCCCCCGGACGGTTGACAGCGAATTCCGCGGAGATTTCCCGCCGATGTCCGTCATCCGAACCGGCGGCCCGCGCAACTTATGCGCGAGGGCACAGACACACCAAGGACGGTGACCATGGCCGACAGCGCCATGACCGCGACGTTCCTCGCCGTGATCGGCGGAGCGTCGCTGCTCGCCGTGACCGCGCGCCGCCTGCGCCCCAGCGACCGGCTGCCGTCCCTGGAGGGCTGGGCGCTGGCCGACCGCAGTCTCGGGCCGGTGTGGACCTGGCTGCTGCTCGGCGGCACGATCTTCACCGCGTACACCTTCACCGCCGTACCGGGACTGGCGTACGGCAACGGCGCGGCCGCCTTCTTCGCGGTGCCGTACACGGTGATCGTGTGCCCGATCGCCTTCGTGCTGCTCAGCCGCCTGGGCGAGGTGGCCCGCCGGCACGGCTACATCACCGCCGCCGACTTCGTGCGCGGCCGCTACGGCTCGCCGCCGCTGGCCCTGGTGGTCGCGCTGACCGGGATCCTCGCGACGATGCCCTACCTGGCGCTGCAACTGCTCGGGATACGGGCGGTGCTGACCGCGGGGGGTGTGTATCCGCGGGGCGCGACCGGTGACCTGGTGATGGTGGCGCTGTTCGCGGGCCTCGCGGTGGCCACCTACCGGCACGGGCTGCGGGCGCCGACCGTGATCTCCGCGCTCAAGGCGGTCGCCGTCTTCGTCTCGCTCACCGCCGTCACCTGGCTGGTCCTGGAACGGCTCGGCGGACCAGGCGCGGTGTTCGACGGGGCCGCCGAGCGCCTGGGCGGACCGGCCCTGCTCCTGGCCCCCGAGCAGCAGCCCGCCCACGCCACCCTCGCCCTCGGCTCCGCGCTCGCCCTGCTGATGTACCCGCACGTCCTGACCGCGGGTTTCGCCGCCGACGGCCCGCGCACCCTGCGCAAGGTCGTCGTGGCCCTGCCCGCCTGGACGGGGCTGCTCGCGCTCTTCGGGTTCCTGGGCATCGCGGCGCTCGCGGCCGGGGTGCGGGCACCGGAGGGCGGCGCCGAGACCGCCGTACCGATGCTGGTGGACCGGTTGATGCCGGGGCCGCTGGCCGGACTGGTGTTCGGCGCGATCACCGTGGGGGCGCTGGTCCCGGCCGCCGTCATGTCGATCGCGGCAGCCACCAGCTTCGTGCGCAATGTGTACGTCGAGTACGTGCACCCCACGGCCACGCCCAAGCGGCAGGTGCGGATCGCCAAGGCGGTGTCGCTGACGGCGAAGGTGGGCGCGGTGGCGTTCGTGTTCGGGCTGCGCGACCAGGACGCCGTCAACCTCCAGCTGCTCGGCGGGGTCTGGATCCTGCAGATCTTCCCGGCCGTCGCCGTGGGCCTGTTCACCGGACGGCTGCATCCGCGGGCGCTGCTCGCCGGGTGGGGCGCGGGCATGCTGGCCGGCACCTTCCTCGTCGTCCGCGAGGGGTTCTCCTCGCTCGGCAGCGGGCCCTTCCAGATCTACGCCGGTCTCGTCGCCCTCCTGCTCAACCTGACCGTCGCCCTGGCCGGCACCGCGGCCCTCGAACGGCTCGGCGTCCCGCGCGGCGCCGACCTGACCGACCTACCGTCGCGCCTGACCGTCAGGCGGCGCCCAGAGACGGGAGCGAACAACCCGTGAGACAGCATCTGAGACACGGCACCCCCGGACCCGTCCCGCTCGCCCCCGCGGCGGCCGACCCGGCCGAGCTCGAGCGTGAGGCCGGTGTGGCCCGCCTTTTCGAGCTGCACTACGCCTCCATGCTCCGCCTCGCCGTGCTGCTCGGCGCCGACGACCCGGAGAACGTGGTCGCCGAGGCCTACTACCAGATCTACCGGAAGTGGCGGCGCCTGAGGGACGCCGAGGCCGCGGAGGCCTATCTGCGCTCCACGGTCTGCAATCTGACACGGATGCGGATACGGCACCTCCAGGTCGCCCGCAGACACGTAGAGGCCCCGTCCACCGAACTCGTCGCCTCCGCCGAGAGCACCGCGCTCCTCCACGACGACCAGCGCGTCCTCATCGACGCGCTCCAGCAACTGCCCGCCCGGCAGCGCGAGGCGCTGGTGCTCAGGCACTGGCTCGGGCTGAAGGAGAGCGAGATCGCCTCGGCGATGGGCATCTCCGGCGGCTCCGTCAAGACCCACACGGCACGCGGCCTGGCCGCCCTGACCCAGGCGATGGAGGCCCGGCGATGATGAACGACGCGAGTCCGGACCGCACCGAGCGGGAACTCCAGGAAGCCCTGGCCGCGCTGGCGGGCAAGGTGCACGCGGCACCCGACGCCTACCGCACGGCACGCGGCGAGTGGCTGCGCCGCGAGCGCCGCCGCCGACTGGTCCTCGCCGTCCTCATCGCGGTCGTCTTCGCGCTGGCGACGCTGATCGGTCTGTGGGTGCTGAACCAGACCCCGGCCCACCCGGGGGTGATCTTCTCCGGCACGACGGCGTCACTCCCCCGGCCCCACCCCTGATTGCCCCCACGACCAGCCGGGAACCCGCACTCCGTGCACCCCCGAACCCCGCCGGCCACCCGGATCCCCCGCATCGAGGACTACGCCCTCATCGGCGACGAACAGACCGCCGCCCTGGTCGGCACGGACGGCTCCGTGGACTGGCTGTGCCTGCCCCGCTTCGACTCCGCTGCCTGCTTCGCCAGGCTGCTCGGCGACGAGGAGAACGGGCACTGGCGGATCGCTCCGAAGAACGCCGACCGGTGCACGAGGCGCGCCTACCGCCCCGGCACCCTGGTCCTGGACACCGAGTGGGAGACCGACGAGGGCGCGGTGCGCGTCACCGACCTGATGCCGCAGCGCGACCTGGCCCCCGACCTCGTACGCGTCGTGGAGGGGCTCCGCGGCCGGGTCACCGTGCGCAGCACCCTCCGGCTGCGCTTCGAGTACGGCTCGATCGTGCCGTGGATGCGCAGGTCGGACGGTCATCGGGTGGCCGTCGCGGGACCCGACGCGACGTGGCTGCGCAGCGAGCCCCCGGTACGCACCTGGGGCGAACACTTCGGAACGCACTCGGAGTTCACCGTCGAGGAGGGCGAGAAGGTCGCTTTCGTCCTCACCTGGCACCCCTCGCACGAGCCGCGTCCCCCGCTGACCGACCCCTTCGAGGCGCTGGAGAGCAGCGTGGCCGACTGGCAGGCGTGGGCGGCGCGCTGCCGCTACTCCGGTCCGCACCGGGACGCCGTGGTCCGTTCCCTGATCACTCTGAAGGCGCTCACCTACCGGCCGACCGGCGGCATCGTGGCCGCCGCCACGACCTCGCTGCCGGAGGAGATGGGCGGGGTGCGCAACTGGGACTACCGCTACTGCTGGCTGCGCGACTCCACCCTCACCCTGGGCGCCCTGGTGCAGTGCGGTTACCTGGAGGAGGCCGAGGCCTGGCGGGACTGGCTGCTGCGCGCGGTGGCCGGCGACCCGGCGGACCTCCAGATCATGTACGGCCTCGCGGGAGAACGGCGGCTGCCGGAGTTCGAGCTGCCGTGGCTGTCCGGTTTCGGCGGCTCCAGGCCGGTACGCATCGGCAACGCGGCCGTGAAACAGCTCCAGCTGGACGTGTACGGCGAGGTCATGGACTCGCTGTCGCTGGCCCGGCGGGCCGGCCTGCCCGCCAAACCGCACATGTGGTCCCTGCAGAGCGTCCTGCTGAACTTCCTCCGGTCCTCCTGGCGACAGCCGGACGAGGGACTGTGGGAGGTGCGCGGCGGCCGCCGCGACTTCGTCCACTCGAAGGTCATGGTGTGGGTGGCCGCCGACCGCGCCGTGCGCGCCCTGGAGTCCTTCCCGGATCTGAGCGGCGACCTGGACGGCTGGCGCGCGCTGCGCGACGAGGTGCACCGCGAGGTCTGCGAGAAGGGCTACGACGCCGAACGCAACACCTTCACCCAGTACTACGGCTCGCGCGCACTCGACGCGTCCCTCCTGCTGATCCCGCGCGTCGGCTTCCTGCCGCCCGACGACCCCCGGGTCGTCGGCACCGTCGACGCGGTCCGCACGGAGCTCGACCACGGCGGATTCGTACGGCGGTACAGCGCCGAGGAGACGACGGTGGACGGGCTGCCGGGCGGCGAGGGCACCTTCCTGGTCTGCTCGTTCTGGCTCGCCGACGCGCTCCACATGACGGGCCGTGGGCAGGAGGCGCGGGAGCTCTTCGAACGGCTGCTGGGGCTGGCCAACGACGTGGGGCTGCTGTCCGAGGAGTACGACCCCGTGGCCGGCGCCCAGCTCGGCAACTTCCCGCAGGCGTTCAGCCACATCGGACTGGTGAACACCGCCCTCACTCTCTACGGGAACGAGGAGGCAGGATAGGAACCATGGATCTTGGACTGAAGGACCGTGTGTACGTCGTCACCGGAGCGACCCGGGGGCTCGGCAACGCGGCCGCGCGTGAACTGGTCGCCGACGGGGCGAAGGTCGTGGTGACCGGGCGGGAGGAAGAGCGTGCGCTCGCCGCGGCGGCGGAGTTGGGGCCGAACGCGGTGGGGGTGGCCGTCGACAACGCCGATCCCTCGGCGCCGGAGCGGCTGATCGCCACCGCGCGGGAGCACTTCGGCGGCTTCGACGGCGTGCTGATCAGCGTGGGCGGACCTGCGCCGGGCTTTGTCGCCGACAACACGGACGAGCAGTGGCAGTCCGCGTTCGAGTCGGTGTTCCTGGGAGCGGTTCGGCTGGCCCGGGCGGCTGCGGCGGAGCTGGAGGCCGGGGGTGTCATCGGGTTCGTGCTCTCCGGGTCCGTCCATGAGCCGATTCCGGGGCTGACGATCTCGAACGGGCTGCGGCCCGGTCTCGCCGGGTTCGCGAAGTCGCTCTCGGACGAGCTGGGGCCGCGGGGGATTCGGGTCGTCGGGCTCCTGCCGTCCCGTATCGACACGGATCGCGTGCGCGAGCTGGACGGCATGTCGGCGGATCCGGAGGCCACTCGGGCCGCGAACGAGTCCCGGATTCCCTTGCGGCGGTATGGGACGCCGGAGGAGTTCGGGCGGGCTGCGGCGTTCTTGTTGTCGCCGGCTGCTTCATATTTGACCGGGGTGATGCTGCCCGTTGATGGGGGCATGCGGCACGGCTTTTAGCTGCGGGCCGGTGGGGGTTGAGCGCGCCCACGCGGCGGAGCCGCACATCGATACGGTCCCGCGCCCCTAAAGGCTCTCAACTGACCCTTTCCGCTTTGTGCTTGACGCCGGTCATGCGGACCTCGGCCGGGAGTGTCTCGAGCCCTGCCGAATTGCGGGCGTGGTCCAGGGCCTCGGTCGTCAGGTGATGCAAGGCCGTTCCCGGGTCCACGTGGGGTTCCAGCAGGAGTCGTACGCGGGTCCGGGGTGCGTCCGGACGGCCGGTCAGGTGGGCGTGGGCCCGGTGGACGCCGTCCAACTCGGCTGCCTCGCCTTCGAGTACGCCCTCCAGGGCACGGCCCCGCAGGAGCGCGCCCTCGCCGTCGCCCGTGTTGACGCGCACCTCCGTGAGCCGGCGCCTGCGCAGTACCGCGGTCAGCCACCACAGGGTCAGGAGCACCACGAGTGCCAGTGCGGCGATGACCGTCGGCCACCACCAGCCCTCGCCGTCCCAGCGGGTGCGCTCCGGGTCGCTCAGCAGGACGTCCTTCTTGCCGTCGTGGATCCACCAGGACGGCGGGTCGAGGCCGAGGCCCACGGCGAGTACCGAGCCGCCGACGACGAGCAGGACCAGCCCCACCAGGCCGATCAGTACGCGGTTGACGGTCCTGAGCATCGGCCTCAGCCCTTCTTCCTGGTCGTCCGCGCCACGTGCACCGACAGGGCGGGGGGCCGGGCCAGGCCCAGTGCCCTGATCGCCTCGGTGAGGGTCACGTCCAAGTCGGCGCGTACGTCGTCCAGTTCGCGGAAGTGGGAGACCGCGCGGACATCGGCCTTCGTCCGCTTCACCCGTACGCGTGCGGACTGGACGCCGGCCACCTCCATGGCCCGGTCCCGCAGGACCATGGCGGCCGCGTCCCGGTGCAGGCCCGCCCGGACGTCCGGGTGGGTGCGGTTCATCGGGAGGACACTGCGCAGACCTGGTGTGGTGGCCAGGACGACCAGCCACAGGCCCAGGGCCGCGGCGACGCCCGCGCCGATCAGGACCCAGATGTCGTCCAGGGGGCGTTCGGCGAGCTGCCGGGCGAGCTCGCGGCGCCAGTGCATGGCCGGCCGGTCGGCCCGGACGGCTGCGATGTCGTACAGGAAGAACCCCGCGACGAGCAGGAGCAGCAGGGCCACGATGCCCGCCGGGACCCTGCGCGCCGACCAGAAACGGCGTTCGCCGCCCGCCCCGTTCTCCAGGACGGGTGGTGGTCCGTACGCGGCCGCCGAGGCGGACTGGTCACGCTGGTCCGGTGCCTTCTCGAGGACCGGCAGTCGTTGTGTCGTGCCCTCGGAGCCCTGGGGCTCGCTCATCGCGTCCTCCCCTGTGCCACGCCGTGCGCCTGTGCCGGATGCAGCCGCTCCACCTGGACGGCGACCTCCGACACCTCCATGCCCACCAACGCGACTACCCGCTCGACCACGTGCTGACGCACCTCCCGGCAACGCGCGCCGATGTCACAGGGGTAGTCGAGTTCGAGGTGCATGCGGATCCGGGCGACCTCGCGGTGGACGGCGACGGTGGCGTACGGGGGCTGGGCCTCGGCGGGGAGCCGTCCGAGCGCCTCGCGGGCCGCCTGTCCCGCGACCTTCGCCACGACCCGGTCGGCGATTCTCGTCGCCCCTCGGTCACCGGGGGGAACGGCGGTCGCGGTCAGGGGTCTGCGGAGCTCGTCCGCCGCGCCTGCCTCAGTGCTCACGGACGTCATCGCCGCCGGTCACGCCGGTCGTCACGGGTGCGGAAGAAGTCGCCGATCTCCAGGTCCCCCTCCAGGAACCGGCCGACGACGAAGCCGATGGCGCCGAGCGCCGCCACCAGCAGGAAGGCGCCGAATCCGCCGAAATACCCTGCGAAGCCCAGCGCCATGCCGGCGATCATGCCGACCACGGCCATGCTCATCGTGCGCTCCCTAAGGTCCCTGAAGGTGTGGTCCGGCTACTGGAGCCGGGTCTCCGGCTCCTCTTCCTCTTCGTCGGGCAGCTTCACGTCGCTCACCGCGATGTTGACCTCGACGACCTCCAGGCCTGTCATCCGCTCCACCGCGGCGACGACGTTCTCGCGCACGGCCCTGGCCACGTCGGAGATCGAGACGCCGTAGTCGACGACGATCTCCAGGTCGAGCGCGGTCTGCACCTCGCCGACCTCCACCTTGACCCCGCGGGTGGCGGACTTCGAACCGCCGGGCACCCGGTCCCGTACGGCACCGAAGGTGCGGCTCAGCCCGCTGCCCATGGCGTGGACGCCGAGGACGTCGCGTGCCGCGAGTCCGGCGATCTTCTCCACGACACCGTCGGCGATGGTGGTCCGCCCACGTGTGGCCGCGTCGCCGCCCCCACGCCTGGTGGTCTTCCGCGGCTGCACCGACGACTCCACCTCGGTGTTGCTCTGCGTCATGTCGGTCATCGCTGTCACCCCTTTCGGTCGTCCTCCTTCGACCACCGTATGCGCGGTTGCGCGATCGCGCGCCGGAGATGCGGCAGGCTGGAGTAATGACGGCGGAGCAGTGGGCACGGGCGGTGCGGCATCAGCTGGGGCTGGGGCGGCTGCTGCCGCTGGGCGGACCGCGCGACGGAGCGTGGATCTCCGAGGAGGTGGCTCAGGGGGTGCTGCGGGCCGCCGTGCGAGAACTGCCGGATGTACGGCTCGGCGCCGTGCGCATCGGCCTCGCCGATCCGGAGGACGCGCACGAGCCCGCCGTACCGCCGCCTCCGAGCGCGCTGCCGCCCGGTCCCCTGCGGGTCACGGCGGAGTTCGAGGCCACCCCCGCACGGCCGCTGCCGGTGACGGCGGAGCGGCTGCGCACGGCACTCGCCGGGGCGGCGGCGCGGCTGCTGGGGCTGGAGCTCGGCGAGGTGGACCTACGGGTGACGGCCCTCGTGGACGAGGACGCGGAACCGTCTCCCGTACGACAGCCCGAGCCGCCGCGTGCCGTGGCGGCGGGGCCGGGCGACGAGGCCCTCGTGGCCGGCGCCGCCCTGTCGGTGCCCGGTGTGGACCGGCTGACCGGTCTGCTCGGGCGGCCGGTGCACATCGGGGACCGGGACACCGGGGACGGCTCGCTTCCGCGCCGCCATGTCCGCGTCGAACTGGCGGTGGGCGCGGACCGCCGGGCCCTGGACGTGGCCCGGGAGGTCCGCGCCGCCGTGGGAGAGGCGCTGGCGGACCGTCCGACGGTGGCCGTGCTGGTGACGGCCGTGGTGATCTAGGGCCAGTCCCCGCGGATCACGGCGGCGCCGGGGGCTCCGGCACACGCGGCTCGGCCGGTCCGCACTGTTACCTTCAGCCGGCCCGATC
This sequence comes from Streptomyces sp. NPDC050759, assembly GCF_044456945.1. Taxonomy (NCBI): domain Bacteria; kingdom Bacillati; phylum Actinomycetota; class Actinomycetes; order Kitasatosporales; family Streptomycetaceae; genus Streptomyces; species Streptomyces sp. NPDC050759. The sequence continues at coordinate 62,085 of NZ_JBITGI010000012.1, forward strand.
CGCCGACATGCCTAGTCGCCGACTCCGGCGAGGTCGCGCAGACGGCGGGTCTGGGCCGCGCGCTCGGCGGCGCGCTGCTCGTCGTAGGTGCGATCTTGGGCGCCCCGCAGCAGCGCCTTGGTCTCGATGACCGCGTCGCGGGGGGCGGACAGGAGGGCGGCCGCCAGGTCCTGCACGGCGCCGTCGAGCTGGTCGAGCGGTACCGCGAGGTTGGCGAGGCCGGTGTTCACCGCCTCCTCGGCCGTGACGAAGCGCCCGGTGGCGCAGATCTCCAGCGCCCGGGCGTATCCGACGAGGCCCACCAAGGGGTGGGTGCCGGTGAGGTCGGGGACCAGGCCCAGGCTGGTCTCGCGCATGGCGAACTGCACGTCGTTGGCGACGACGCGCAGGTCACAGGCGAGGGCGAGCTGGAAGCCCGCCCCGATGGCATGCCCCTGGACGGCGGCGATGGACACGACGTCGCTGCGCCGCCACCAGGTGAAGCCCTCCTGGAACTGGGCGATGGCGGCGTCGAGTTCGGCGTCACCACTGCGGGCGAGGTCGATGAACGACTGCTCGCCCTCGATCCCCTCGGGCGTGAACATCTGCCGGTCGAGCCCGGCGGAGAAGGACTTGCCTTCGCCACGCAGCACCACGACCCGGACGGAGCCCGGCACCAGCCGGCCCGCCTCGGCGAGGGCCCGCCACAGAGCGGGGCTCTGGGCGTTGCGCTTGGCCGGGTTGGTCAGCGTCACCGTGGCGAGGGTGTCCTCGACGGTGAGCCGTACGCCGTCCTTGTCGAGCAGGGGAACGAGTTCCTGGCCATCCTGGCCGGACGTCGCCATGGGGCGCCTCCGATGAGTGCGGTCATCCTCCGTGCCGCAGGACGGCACAGCTAAGTGACTGCACAGTAACCACCCGGTCAGTCAGCCGACCGACCGGGTGGCCACCATCGAAGCCGATGGGCCGCCCGGTTCAGGACGTTGCGGCCTTCTTGCCCCGCGTCGCTCCGCCACGCCCACGAAGCGTGACGCCCGATTCGCTGAGCATCCGGTGCACGAAGCCATACGAGCGGCCGGTTTCCTCGGCCAGTGCCCGAATGCTCGCACCGGAGTCGTACTTCTTCTTCAGGTCTGCCGCGAGCTTGTCGCGCGCGGCGCCGGTTACCCGGCTGCCCTTCTTCAGAGTCTCGGCCACCCGTGCCTCCTCATGGGAAGTGCGCTCTGGTCCCCTCATGATCACCCCTCCGGGGCGCGATGGCCACCCATTCGGCAAGGTCCGTAAGACAGGGTTTTGACGACAGGAGCGCACCCCCACAAGCGGAATCTGTAAATCCACCCAGAGCCGTTCGTACCGCCGAACGAGTTCTTTTGTGAAATGCCAGGTCAGCGACGTACGACGGCCGAGCCCTTGTCGATAAAGGGCTCGGCCGTGAAATCGATGTAGGACACACCTCGGTACGAGGAGATCTCACACAGATGATGGATCACCGGTGGGCCGAATGATCCATACGCCGTGGATCACGCCGTGGATCACGCTTTCGATCAAGCGGCGCTTCCTCAGGCGAGGGCGACGAGATCCGCGTAGTCGGCGCCCCACAGGTCCTCGACGCCGTCCGGCAGCAGGATGATCCGCTCCGGCTGGAGCGCCTCGACGGCACCCTCGTCGTGGGTCACCAGGACGACCGCGCCCTTGTAGGTGCGCAGCGCGCCGAGGATCTCCTCGCGGCTGGCCGGGTCGAGGTTGTTCGTGGGCTCGTCGAGGAGGAGGACGTTCGCCGAGGAGACGACCAGGGTGGCGAGCGCGAGGCGGGTCTTCTCGCCGCCGGAGAGGACGCCGGCCGGCTTGTCGACGTCGTCGCCGGAGAAGAGGAACGAACCGAGCGTCTTGCGCACCTCGACGAGGTCGAGGTCGGGGGCCGCCGAGCGCATGTTCTCCAGGACCGTGCGCTCGGGGTCGAGGGTCTCGTGCTCCTGGGCGTAGTAGCCGAGCTTGAGGCCGTGGCCGGGCACGACCGCGCCCGTGTCCGGCTGCTCGGTCCCGGCCAACAGACGGAGCAGGGTGGTCTTGCCCGCGCCGTTCAGGCCCAGGATGACCACGCGTGAGCCCTTGTCGATGGCCAGGTCGACGTCGGTGAAGATCTCCAGCGAGCCGTACGACTTCGACAGGCCCTCCGCCATCAGCGGGGTCTTGCCGCAGGGCGCCGGCTCGGGGAAGCGCAGCTTGGCGACCTTGTCCTGCTGGCGCACCGCGTCGAGGCCGGCGAGCAGCCGGTCGGCGCGCTTGGCCATGTTCTGCGCGGCGACCGTCTTGGTGGCCTTGGCGCGCATCTTGTCGGCCTGCGAGTGCAGGGCCGCGGCCTTCTTCTCGGCGTTCTGCCGCTCGCGCTTGCGGCGCTTCTCGTCGGCCTCGCGCTGCTGCTGGTAGAGCTTCCAGCCCATGTTGTAGACGTCGATCTGGGCGCGGTTGGCATCCAGGTAGAACACCTTGTTGACGACCGTCTCGACCAGGTCGACGTCGTGGGAGATCACGATGAAGCCGCCGCGGTAGGACTTGAGGTAGTCACGCAGCCAGATGATCGAGTCGGCGTCGAGGTGGTTGGTCGGCTCGTCGAGGAGCAGGGTGTCGGCGTCGGAGAAGAGGATCCGGGCCAGTTCGATACGGCGGCGCTGACCACCGGAGAGCGTGTGCAGCGGCTGGCCCAGCACCCGGTCGGGGAGATTCAGCGCGGCGGCGATCGTGGAGGCCTCGGCCTCGGCGGAGTACCCGCCCTTGGTGAGGAACTCCGTCTCCTGGCGCTCGTACTGCCTGAGCGCCTTCTCACGGGTGGCGCCCTGGCCGTTGGCGATGCGCTGTTCGTTGTCGCGCATCTTCTTCAGCAGGACGTCGAGGCCGCGCGCGGAGAGGATGCGGTCGCGGGCGAGCACGTCCAGGTCGCCGGTGCGGGGGTCCTGGGGGAGGTAGCCGACCTCGCCGGAGCGGGTGATCTGACCCGCGGCGGGGATGCCCTCGCCGGCCAGGCACTTGGTGAGGGTGGTCTTCCCCGCGCCGTTGCGGCCGACCAGGCCGATGCGGTCGCCCTTGGCGACACGGAAGGTGGCGGACTCGATGAGGACTCGGGCGCCGGCGCGCAGCTCGATACCGGAGGCGGAGATCACGGACAGACTCCAGGGCGGATTCGGGATTGACGGGTGGGCGGCTGAGGACGTTCCCGCCGTCTAATGCGCGAGGAGAATGGCCATGGGCCAAGTCTAACGGGGGCGTGCAAGCACTTTTTCTGGGTTCGGGTGTTGGGTTGGTCTCGCTCCGGGTAATCGGTCGGTCCTGTCTCCGTCCCGAGCAGCGGGGGTGTCCGCATGCAGTTCGACGACGACGCCAGGTTGGACACCTCCGAGGTGCAGGACGTCCGCGGCAGCCGCATCCCGGGCGGCAGGGCGACCGTCGGCGGCGGTGTCGTGGGCCTGATCGCCCTCGTCCTCGGACTCTTCCTCGGCGTCGGCCCCGACCAGCTGGGGCTCACCGACAGCGGCGGACGGCCCGCGGCCACGGCCTCGGGCCTCGCGCAGGTCGAGCAGAGCTGCCGGACCGGGCAGGACGCGAACACGCGCGACGACTGCCGGACGGTGGCGGTGGTCAACAGCGTGCAGGGCTACTGGGACCAGGAGTTCACGCGGCGCGGCGCCGACTACGGCCGCTCCCCCACGGTCTTCTTCGGTGAGCGGGTCGACACGGCGTGCGGGTCGGCGAGTTCGGCGGTCGGACCGTTCTACTGCCCGGGTGATCGGAAGGTCTATCTCGACCTCGGGTTCTTCGACGAGTTGCGGTCGAAGTTCGGGGCCGGTGGCGGGCCGTTCGCGCAGGCGTACGTGGTGGCCCACGAGTACGGGCACCACGTGCAGGACCTGATGGGCACGCTGAGCCGGTCGCAGGACGGGCGCACGGGCGCGGACAGCAACGCGGTGAAGGTGGAGCTCCAGGCCGACTGCTACGGCGGGGTGTGGGCACGCCACGCGACCACGACGAAGGACGAGTCGACGGGGCGGCCGCTCATCACGCGTCTCACGGACGCGGACATCACCGACGGCCTGGACGCGGCGGCGGCCGTGGGCGACGACCGGATCCAGGAGCGCTTCCAGGGTCGGGTGGCACCGGAGTCGTGGACGCACGGGTCGGCCGCGCAGCGGCAGCAGTGGTTCCGGGAGGGATACCGCAGCGGGGACATGGGGCGCTGCGACACCTTCCGGTGAGGGGCAGTGGGGCGTCGGGCCGTTGTCAGTGGTCGCTGGGAGACTGGTCGGCAGAGGCAGTTCCCGGCATGCGCCCGGTTCCGATCCGGCGTTTTGATCACAAGGGAGTGATCGGCATGACAGGCACAAGTGGTGGGCGTCCGAGCATCTACCCGACGCTGCTGTACGCCGACGCGAAGGCGGCGATCAAGCAGCTGACGGAGGTCTTCGGGTTCACCGAGCTGTCGGTGTACGAGGGCGAGGACGGCTCGGTGCTGCACGCCGAGCTGGTGCAGGGCAACGGCGCGGTGATGCTCGGCTCGAAGGGCCGCGGCGGTGTCTTCGACGCGGCGATGAAGGACGCGGGCACCACCGGCGTGTACGTCGTCGTGGACGACGTCGACGCACACCACCGCCGCGCCGTGGAGCACGGCGCGGAGATCCTGATGCCCCCGACGGACCAGGAGTACGGCTCCCGGGACTACATGGCCAGGGATGGCGAGGGCAATGTGTGGAGCTTCGGGACGTACGCCCCGGAGATCCGCGTCTGACTCATCCTCCCGTGTGCACCTGGAAGGCGGCGCGGCGTACGGCCTTGGCGAGGGCCGGGTCGGGATGGGCGGCGGCGAGGGCGACCAGGACCTGCACGGTGCGCGGGTGACCGACGGCCCGGACCTCGTCGAGCAGTCGGGGGACGGTCGGCTGGAGGGCGGACTCCAGGTGCCGCACCAGCATCGGGGCCTCACCGTGGTCGGCGACGGCGGCCGCGGTGTCGACCCACAGCCAGGTGGCCTCTTCCCGGGTGAGCACCTCGTGGGCGTCCTCCGGGTCGATCCCGTCGTGCTCGGCCAGCCACAGCAGGGCGTACGGCCGCAGGGTGGGCTCGTCGGCCACGGAGCGGACGTCGGGCTCGGCCGGGGCGCCGACGACGCGCAGGGCCTCGAAGGCGAGGCCGCGCAGCAGGGCGTCGTCGCCGCGGGCGGCGCCCAGGAGTTCGGTGACGGCGCTGCCGACGGGACGGGCCGCGAGCCAGGCGCGGTACTCGGCGCGGGCCGCGTTGGGGCGCAGCTGGGCGCAGCCGCGGAGCATCTCCTCGGCGGCGACCTCGATGTTGCCGGCCGGGCTCTGCGCGGCGACGCAGATCTGCTCCAGCTTGACCCACACCGCCCAACTGCCGAGCGGGGTGAGGGTGGCCTGGCCGTCGCCGTAGGTCAGGGCGCCGACGGAGGCGAGGGCGCGCAGGGCCCAGTCGAGGAGGGGGGCGAGAGGCGCGTCGGCCGTTTCGGGCTCCTCCACGGGCTCCGGCTGGGGGCCGTAGGGAATCTCGCAGCGCTCGGTGCGCAGTTCGGTGACGCGCTGCTCCAGGAGGTCCAGGAGCTGCTCGACCGGGACGGGGCCGGCCGACAACTGGAGGAAGGAGAGCACCTGGGGCATGGCCGAGACGACCTCGGCGACGGCGGCGGGCTCGCGGTCGGTGGGTTCCGGGGAGGCGAGGGACCAGGCGTCGAAGAGGGCGACCCAGCCGCGCAGTACGGCGCTGTCGTCACGGTTCCAGGCGCGCAGCCGCCAGCCCGGGCGCGCGCTGTCGCCGTGCACCTCGATCAGACCGGCGAGGCGGGCGGTGTCCCAGGCGGCGCGGACCTGAGCCGCGGTCAGGCCGAGATCCTCGGCCGCGCGCCCTGCTGTCTCGTCGGAGAGGGTGCCCTTGCCGTCGGAGCCCGTGCCGTCCCTGCCGGGGCCCAGGGCACGGTCGGCCCAGTGCGCGACGCGGGCCGCGTCGGCGAGGCCGGAGCGCGCCATTCTGGCCAGTTCCGCGGGGGCCGGTGTGCCCTCCGGCGGGCGGGGTGCGGGGCGGCGTGGGCGCCGTTGGTTCACGGCTGAGGGGGCGGCGGCCAGGGGTCGCGGGCGGACGAGTCGGAGCCTGGAGTCGCGCGGGATACGGGACGTCACGGGTGCAGTCTTCCGGTTGACGGTCCGAAAACCCAAACGGAATGCCACCGCGCTCGACGGGGCGGGCCGACGCCGGGGCCGCGCGGAGGGGCATACGCCGAGATCAGGCCAGTAGTACGGGCTTAAACGGAACCTGTGGGACCGGGGCGCGCGGAGGTCACATCAGGGGGGTGAGGAAACGGCGCAGTGCCTCTTCGTAGCCGCTCGGGTCGGCGTTCCACATCGCCGCGTGGGGGGCCTGGCGGACCGTGTGGAGGGCGATCCGGTCGGGGTGGGTGCCGGCGAGACGGCGGGAGAGGTCCCAGGGGGCGATCGTGTCGTCCGGGCCGTGGAAGATCAGGGTCGGCGGCGGGGGCCGGTCGGGGCCCGTGTCGGCGGACCGGTTCTCGTGGTCGGCGTAGGGGACGATGGCGTAGGGGACGGTGCGGTCCGCGTACAGGCCTGAGTGGGCGCTGGGCAGTCCGGTGCGGCCCTGTGCCGCGCGCACCGCGAGCGGCAGGAGGACGCCGGGGGTGTGGCGGGCCGCGGCGAGAGCGCGCAGGGTCCGCTCCCAGCTGAGGACCGGGGAGTCCAGGACCAGCCCCCTGACGCGGTCGCGCAGGTCCGAGTGGGCGGCGGCGCGCAGGGCCATCGTGGCGCCGGTGGACCAGCCGTGCAGGACGAGTTGGCGGGCGCCGTGGCCGACGGCGAAGTCCATGGCCGCGTCCAGGTCGCGCCACTCGGTGTCGCCGAAGTGGTTCAGGCCGTCGGGCGGGCGGGGGGCGCCGACGTCGCCGCGGTAGGCGGGGGCGAGGACCGGGAAGCCGAGGCGGTGCAGGAACTCCATGAGGTTCATGGCGTGTTCGCGGGTCGTGCCGAGGCCGTGCACCGCGATGACCCAGGTGTCGCGTATGCCGGGGACGAACCAGGCGGGCAGGGTGCCGAGTTCGCCCGGTATCTCGACGTCGGTGTGGTCGAGACCGAGGACCGACTTCGGGTTGCCGACGTACGCGTTCGGGGTGAGCCAGACCTTGTCGCCGGGTTCCGGGGTGCCGTGGGTGACGCGTTCCAGGCGGCGGACGACGGTGTCGGCGGAGTGCGGTTCCGCGGCGAGGACGGGGCCCACGACGGCGTGGGTGGCGTCGCCTGCGAGGCCGTAGGTGCCGGGGCGGAGGGTGGCGAGGTCGCGGGTGAGGGTGATGCGGCCGGCGTCGACGTCTCCGTCGACGTCGACGGAGTGAACGGTGAGCCGGGGTTCGCCGGGCAGCGGGCGGCCCGGGGACGCCTTCAGGCCGGCGTCGCTGGCGATCCTCCCGGCGATGATTCCGGCTGTGCCGGCCGCGAGGGCTGCGGTGACGGCAGCGGCCGTCGCTTTGACAGTACGCACGTCTTTCAGTGTCCTGTCGGACTCGGTCTACGGCCAGTGGGGGGCCTTCGGCGGTGGGGCTTATTCGGGTGCGGGTTCGGTGGGGGCGGGCGTTTTTGCGCAGTTCCCCGCGCCCCTTTTGTGCCTGCGGCGGCCCGTTTCTGTTCGGTGGGGGCTTGTGTAGCGCGTGCGGGTGTGTTGGGGGTCGGGTCCGGGGGGGGGGGGGGGGGGGGCGGGGGGGGGGGGGGGGCGGGGTGGGGTGGGGGGGGGGGGGGGCCCCGGGCCCG
>NZ_JBITGI010000012.1:69880-334453 GCF_044456945.1 Streptomyces sp. NPDC050759
GGTGTCCGTCCTCGGTCCGGCGGCTCGGCTGCTTTGGCTGTGCCCTGTAACGGACGCCGGCCGCTGCGGGCGGACACCCCCCACCCCGGCCCCTTGCCGCCGTACGCGGCCAACGGCCCATCGTGGCGCGCGGTCCATTGCGGCGAGGGTGACTGCAACCCCCTAGGGGCGCGGGGAACTGCGCGACCAGCCCCCACCGGCCCGCAGCCGGCCGACAACCCGACCCGGCACCACCTCAGGACCGCTGCCCATAACCTCGCAACCGCTCCCCCGCCTCCGCCACCTGTTCCTCCGTCAGGAGGTTCGGGGTCAGGCCCGGTACCGCGCGGGCCGTCAGCCACAGGTGGCACATCCATTCCAGTTGGGCGGTGCGGTCGTAGGCCTGGGAGAGGGTGCTGCCGTAGGCGATCGTGCCGTGGTTCTGGAGGAGGCAGGCGGAGCGGTCGGCGAGGGCGTGGAGCATGTTCTCGGCCAACTCGTCGGTGCCGTAGGTGGCGTAGGGGGCAACCCGGACGGGGCCGCCGAGGGCGCCGGTCATGTAGTGGATCGCGGGGAGCTCGGGCACCAGCGTGGAGACGGCCGTGGCGTGCACCGCGTGGGTGTGGACGATCGCGCGGGCGTCGGTGTTGCGGTAGACCGCCAGGTGCATGGGGAGTTCGCTCGTGGGGACCAGGCTGCCGAGGATCTGTCGGCCGTCGAGGTCGACGCCTGTCACGTCGTCCGGGGTGAGGCGGTCATAGGGGACGCCCGACGGGGTGACCAGGACCGTGTCCGCGACGCGCACCGAGACGTTGCCGGAGGTGCCGACGACCAGTCCGTCGGACACCGTCCGGCGGGCGGTGTCGACCAACTCCGTCCAGGCGTCCGCCTCCTCGGCACCGACACCCCGTACGTCCCGTGGGTCACGCCGTTCCTCAGCCATACCGCGATCCTGCCAGCCGGGGCACTGTAGGGCGCATACCCGAGCTCGGAAAGGGCGCATTTTCGTTTACGCGCCCCTCCCTCACGGCTTGGCCTGAGATCGCCCGTTATTTGATTATCTTCCAGTAATCTCTGGGCTTTGTTGTGCACGACGCCATTCCGGGGGGACACATGGCCCGTGATCGCAAGACTGCCCGTCACCGAACCCACGCTCTGGCCGTGGCCATGCTCGCTGTGGGAGGCATGGTGGTCGCCGGGACACCCGCCTCGGCGGCGAGCCCGCCCAAGGGGCACGACGTCTCTTCGCACCAGAAGAACGTCGACTGGCAGAAGGCCAGGGCCAAGGGCGCCAAGTTCGTCTACGTCAAGGCGACCGAGTCCACCAACTACCGCAATCCGCACTTCGGTCAGCAGTACAACGGCGCGCGCGACGCGGGCATCATCCGCGGGGCGTACCACTTCGCACTGCCGGACAAGTCGTCGGGCAGGACGCAGGCCGCGTACTTCGTACGCAACGGCGGCGCCTGGTCCGCGGACGGCTGGACGCTGCCGCCCGCGCTCGACATCGAGTACAACCCGTACGACAAGAAGCACAAGTGCTACCGCATGACCAAGGCGCAGCTGGTCGGCTGGATCAAGTCGTTCAGCAGCGAGATGAAGCGGCTCACCGGGCGCCGTCCGGTGATTTACACGACCGCCCACTGGTGGAACAGGTGCACGGGCGGTAGCAGCGCCTTCGCCTCCGACCACGCGCTGTGGGTGGCCCGCTACGACTCGGCGGACGCGGGAGCGCTGCCCGTCGGGTGGTCGTACTGGACGATCTGGCAGTACGACAACAGCGGCAGCCTGCCGGGTGACCAGAATCTCTTCAACGGTTCGGCCAGTCAGCTGAGGAGGTTCGCCAGGGGGGCGTAGCCGTAGCAGAAGATTGCGGTCACCTTGCGGCCCGTCCCAGTTCACCTTCCGTTCATCCAGGTTACCTACGTTCAACGGGCCAATGACCTCGAACGATTGCCTGGGTAAATGGAAAACTTCTCGCTGATCCTCGCGATTGCGGTGGTAACCGCACTCGCGTTCGATTTCACGAACGGTTTTCACGACACCGCCAACGCGATGGCCACCACCATCTCGACCGGTGCGCTCAAGCCCAAGGTCGCGGTGGCCATGTCCGCCGTGCTCAACCTTGTGGGCGCCTTCCTCTCGGTGGAGGTCGCCAACACGATCTCCAAGGGTCTCGTCGACGAGACCGGCATCCGTCCCGAGGTCATCTTCGCCGCCCTGGTCGGCGCGATCCTCTGGAACCTGCTGACCTGGCTGGTGGGTCTGCCCTCCAGTTCCTCGCACGCCCTCATGGGCGGTCTGATCGGCGCCACCATCGCCTCGGCGGGCATGGGCGCGGTCCACGGCGACGCGCTCGTCACCAAGGTCCTGATCCCGGCGATCGCGGCGCCGATCGTCGCGGGCGTCGCCGCCATGCTGGCCACCCGGCTCTCCTACACCCTGGGCAAGAAGGCCGACGGCAAGGCCGCCGCGAAGGGCTACCGCACCGGCCAGATCGCCTCGGCCGGCCTGGTCTCGCTGGCCCACGGCACCAACGACGCGCAGAAGACGATGGGCATCATCACCCTCGCCCTGGTCGCCGGCGGTGTCGTCGCGCCCGACTCCGACCCGCCCACCTGGGTCATCCTCTCGGCGGGCCTCGCCATCGCGCTCGGCACCTACCTCGGCGGCTGGCGCATCATCCGCACCATGGGCAAGGGCCTGACCGACCTCCAGCCGCAGCAGGGCTTCGCCGCCCAGACCAGCGCGGCCACCGTCATCCTGGCCTCGTCCCACCTCGGTTTCTCCCTCTCCACCACGCACTCCGTCTCCGGTTCGGTGATGGGCGCGGGCCTCGGCCGCAAGGGCGGGGTCGTCCGCTGGTCGACGGCGACGCGCATGTTCGTCGCCTGGGGTCTGACGCTCCCGGCGGCGGCCCTGGTGGGCGCCCTGGCCGAGTCGGTCACGGACCTCGGCGACTGGGGTACGGCGGTCGTGGCGGTCTTCCTCGTCGCCTCCAGCGCGGCGATCTGGAAGATCTCGCGGCGCGAGGTCGTGGACGCGTCCAACGTCAACCACACCGACGAGCCGGCCGGCGTGGTGACCACGGCGATCGCCGCGGTGACCCCGCCGCCCGCGAGCACGGTGACCGAGGTCCTCACCGCCACGATCCCGGCCCCGCCCGCCACGACGGAACCGGCCTCCCCGCCGGCCGCCGTCTGAGCCCGCAGTACTAAGGAAGCCTCACCATGAAGATCGACTGGGAAGCACTCGGCTCCGTCTTCGGCGTCAGCCTCGTCGTCACCGTGGGCCTCGTGGCCCTGTTCACCCTCGGCATCATGGGCCTGTCCCGCCAGGAACGGGCCACCGCCCAGGGCGACTCGGCCACCCTCGCGGTCACCGGCGCCTACGCCTGCTTCGCGGCGTGCGCGGCGGCGGTGGCGTACGGGATCTCTCTGATCGTGGCCTGACGGCACCCGTCACTCGACGGCCGGGCGGGCACGGAACTTCGGTTTCCGTGCCCGCCCGGCCGTCTTCCATGACCGGCGATGTGGGGTTCTGCACACTCCCCCGCCGCAGGTCAGCAGCAAGTTGACGGTTCTCGAAGGGCCGTGGTGGACTGCCGGAGCCATATACGGCGGCAGAAGAGGAAGCCGGTGCGAATCCGGCGCGGTCCCGCCACTGTCACCGGGGTAGGTAGCCCCGGGAGCCAGGAACTCTCGCCGCCGGACTCGTCGAACCAGGGCGTGGACACCCTGAGTGAGGACATGACGCGATGCTCGCCTGCCGATCGACCTGCAGTTCCAGGCACTTGAACGACCCCGCGATCGGCTGAGCCGGTGCGTGCCGATCGCGTTTTCGCGTACGGCGCCGCCGCCGGTCTGATCGGTGACCTTCTGCTCGGTGACCCCCGTCGGGGGCATCCGGTCGCCGCGTTCGGACGGGCCTCGGGCGCCGTGGAGCGGGTGTTGTGGCGGGACCACCGGGGGTGGGGCACGCTGCACACCGCCGTATGTGTGGGCGGTGCGGTGGGGCTCGGTGCCGTCGCGGAGCATGTCGTACGTCCGTCCCGTACCGCCTCCATCGTGCTCACCGGCGCCGCCACCTGGGCCGTCGTGGGCGGGACTTCACTGGTGCGGGAGGCCCGGGTCATCGGGCGGGCGCTGGAGGCCGGCGACGTCGAGGCGGCCCGGGACCGGCTGCCGCATCTGTGTGGGCGCGATCCTCAGGCCCTCGATGCCGACGGGATCGCGCGGGCCGTCGTGGAGTCCGTCGCCGAGAACACCTCCGATGCCGTGGTGGGGGCGCTCGTGTGGGGGGCCGTCGCCGGGGTGCCGGGGCTGCTCGGGTTCCGGGCCGTGAACACGCTCGACGCCATGGTGGGGCACCGGTCGGTCACCTACCGCCGCTTCGGGTGGGCTTCGGCCCGGCTCGACGACCTCGCCGGGTGGCCGGGGGCGCGGCTGACCGCCGTACTCGCCGTCCTGGCCGGTGGCAGTCCGCGGGGTGCCGTGCGGGCCTGGCGGGAGGACGCACATCAGCATCCCAGCCCTAACGCCGGGCCCGTCGAAGCCTCGTTCGCCGGGGCGCTGGGTGTCCGGCTCGGGGGGACCCTCTCGTACGCGGGGCGGGTCGAGCATCGGCCGGTGCTGAATCAGGCGGGGCGCGCCGTCGCCACGTACGACATCGAGCGCGCCGTACGGCTGTCACGGCGCATCGGGCTGCTCGCGCTCGGCGTCGGTGTTGCCGCGCGGGCCTTCGTGAAGGGGCGTTCGGCATGAGTGGCGGGGGTCTTCTCGTCGCCGGGACCACCTCGGATGCCGGCAAGAGTGTCGTCACCGCCGGGATCTGCCGGTGGCTGGTGCGGCAGGGGGTGAAGGTCGCGCCGTTCAAGGCGCAGAACATGTCCCTCAACTCGTTCGTGACGAGGGAGGGCGCGGAGATCGGGCGGGCCCAGGCCATGCAGGCGCAGGCCTGCCGCATCGAGCCGACCGCGCTGATGAATCCCGTGCTGCTCAAGCCCGGTGGCGAGCAGAGTAGTCAGGTCGTGCTGCTCGGGAAGCCGGTCGGGGAGTTGAGTGCCCGGGGATATCACGGGGGGCGGCAGCAGCGGCTCCTCGGGACCGTGCTCGACTGTCTGGCCGAGTTGCGGGGCACGTATGACGCGGTGATCTGTGAGGGGGCCGGAAGTCCGGCCGAGATCAATCTGCGGCGTACCGACATCGTCAACATGGGGATCGCCCGCAATGCCCGCATTCCGGTGCTCGTCGTGGGCGACATCGACCGCGGTGGGGTCTTCGCCTCCTTCTTCGGGACCGTCGCGCTGCTCTCGGAAGAGGATCAGGCCCTCGTCGCCGGGTTCCTCGTGAACAAGTTCCGGGGGGATGTCTCGCTGCTGGAGCCGGGGCTCGACATGCTCCACGGCCTCACCGGGCGGCGCACGTACGGCGTGCTGCCCTTCCGGCACGGGCTCGGGATCGACGAGGAGGACGGGCTGCGGGTGTCTCTGCGGGGGACGGTCCGGGAGTCCGCGGTGAGCCCTCCGGTGGGTGAGGACGTGCTGCGGGTCGCCGTCTGTGCGATTCCGCTGATGTCCAACTTCACCGACGTCGACGCGCTGGCCGCCGAACCCGGTGTGGTGGTGCGGTTCGTGGACCGGGCGGAGGAGCTGGCGGACGCCGACCTCGTCGTGATCCCGGGAACCCGTGGGACCGTACGGGCGCTGGAGTGGCTGCGGGAGCGGGGGCTCGCGGAGGCCATCGGGCGCAGGGTCGCCGAGCAGCGGCCCGTTCTCGGTATCTGCGGTGGCTTCCAGATCCTCGGCGAGCACATCGAGGACGAGGTCGAGAGCCGGCAGGGGCACGTCGAGGGGCTCGGGGTCCTTCCCGTACGGGTGCGGTTCGCGCGGGAGAAGACCCTCACCCGGCCGGTGGGAGAAGCCCTCGGCGAGCACGTCGAGGGGTACGAGATCCATCACGGGGTCGCCGACGTCGGCGGAGGTGTCCCCTTCCTGGACGGTTGCCGCGTCGGCCAGACCTGGGGCACGCACTGGCACGGCTCGCTGGAGTCGGACGGCTTCCGGCGGGCCTTCCTGCGGGAGGTGGCGGCCGCCGCGGGCCGCCGGTTCGTGCCGGCCCCCGACACCTCGTTCGCCGCGCTGCGCGAGGAGCAGCTCGACCGGCTCGGCGACCTGATCGAACAGCACGCGGACACGGACGCGCTGTGGCGGCTCATCGAGTCCGGCGCGCCGCAAGGACTGCCTTTCATTCCACCGGGAGCGCCCGCATGAGCACAGTGTTGTTGTTGTCCACCGCCGACACGGATCTGCTGGCGGCCCGGGCCGCTTCCGGTGCCGAGTACCGGATCGGCAACCCGACGCGCATCAGCGTGACGGACGAGCTGCCCGCACTTCTGGACGGCGCGGACATCGCCGTCGTACGGCTGCTCGGCGGCAAGCGGGCCTGGGAGGACGGGCTCGCCGCGCTGAAGGCCTCCGGCGTCCCGACCGTGCTGCTCGGCGGCGAGACCGTGCCGGACGCCGAGTTGATGGCCGAGTCGTCCGTACCGGCCGGTGTCGTGGCCGAGGCGCTCAGGTACCTCGTCGAGGGCGGGCCCGCGAACCTGGAGGAACTCGCCCGGTTCCTGTCCGACACCGTGCTGCTGACCGGCGAGGGGTTCGCCGAGCCGCGGAAGATGCCGGAGTACGGCGTCCACGGCGACCCGGCTTTCGTGGAAGGCCGCCCGACCGTCGGCGTGCTCTTCTACCGGGCCCATGAACTCAGCGGCAACACCGCCTTCGTGGACACCCTGTGCGACGCGATCGAGGCGCGGGGTGTCAACGCCCTTCCCGTGTACTGCGGTTCACTGCGCGGTGCCGACGCCGGGCTCTACGAGCTCCTCGCCCGGGCCGACTCCCTCATCGCCACCGTCCTCGCCGCCGGCGGCACCCACGCCTCGCAGGCCTCGGCGGGCGGTGACGAGGAAGCATGGGACATCGGGGCGCTGGCCGACCTCGATGTGCCGGTGCTGCAGGGGCTCTGCCTCACCTCGTCCAGGGCCGCGTGGGAAGAGTCGGACGCCGCGCTCTCCCCCATGGACGCGGCCATGCAGGTCGCGATCCCGGAGTTCGACGGACGGCTGATCACCGTGCCGTTCTCCTTCAAGGAGCAGGGGCCCGACGACGTCCCGGTGTACGTTGCGGACCCCGAGCGGGCGGCGCGGGTCGCCGGGATCGCCGTACGGCACGCGGAGTTGCGGCACAAGCCGAACGCCGAGAAGAAGCTCGCGCTGGTCTTCACCGCCTATCCGACCAAGCACTCGCGGGTCGGCAACGCGGTGGGACTGGACACCCCCGCCTCGGCCATCCAGGTGCTGGACGCGCTCCGGGACGCCGGATACGTGGTCGAGGGGCATCCCGACAACGGCGACGAGTTGATCCACACGCTCATCAACGCCGGTGGCCACGACGTCGAATGGCTCACCGAGGAGCAGCTGGCCGCCGCGCCCGCACGCGTGCCGCTCGCCGACTACCGTGCCTGGTTCGACAAGCTCGACCCGGACCTCAAGGCAGCCATGCTGGAGGCGTGGGGCGAGCCGCCGGGCAGCCTGTACGTCGACGGGGACGACATCGTGCTGGCCTCGCTCCAGTTCGGGAACGTCGTCGTGATGATCCAGCCGCCGCGCGGTTTCGGGGAGAACCCGATCGCGATCTACCACGACCCGGACATGCCGCCGTCCCACCACTACATGGCCGCGTACCGGTGGCTCGAAAACTCTTTCGGTGCCGACGCGATCGTCCACATGGGCAAGCACGGCACGATGGAGTGGCTGCCGGGCAAGGGCCTCGGCCTGAGCGGGGGTTGTGCTCCGGACGCGGTGCTCGGTGAACTTCCGCTGATCTACCCCTTCATCGTGAACGACCCCGGCGAGGGCACCCAGGCCAAGCGGCGCGGACACGCCACCGTGGTCGACCACCTGGTGCCGCCGATGGCGCGGGCCGACACCTACGGCGACCTCGCCAAGCTGGAGCAGCTCCTCGACGAGTACGCGCTCGTCTCCGACCTGGACCCGACCAAGGCCCCGGCCGTCCGCGCGCAGATCTGGACGCTGGTCAAGGCGGCCGAGCTCCACCACGACCTGCATGTCGACGAGCAGCCGGACGACACGGCGTTCGACGAGTTCGTCATGCACATCGACGGCTATCTGTGCGAGATCAAGGACGTGCAGATCCGGGACGGGCTGCACATCCTCGGCGGCGGTCCGGTCGACGAGGCCCGCGTCAACCTCGTGCTGGCCGTGCTGCGCGCCTCGCAGGTGTGGGGCGGGCAGGCGAACGCCCTGCCGGGGCTGCGGGCCTCCTTCGCCGCTCACTTCGGGCTGGTGGAGAAGGAGTTGCTCGCCGAGCCGGGTGCGCCGGTGAAGGTTCCGGTGGAGCTGTCCGACCTCGTCGACGGTCCTGCGCGCAGCGCCGCCGACGCGATCGATCTGCTGGAGCAACTGTGCCGGCGGGTCGCGGAGGGCATGGAGGCCGTGTCCTGGGACGTGACGGCCGTCCCCGGTCTGGTGCGTGACGTCCTCGGCACCGACCTCCCCGAGGCCGTCGCCGTGCTGGAGTTCGCCTGCACCGAGGTCGTGCCCCGGCTGGCCCGTACGACGGACGAGATCGCGCACATCCTCAAGGCCCTGGACGGCGGTTACGTCCCGGCGGGGCCTTCCGGCTCGCCGACCCGCGGTCTCGTCAACGTCCTGCCGACCGGCCGGAACTTCTACTCCGTCGACCCCAAGGCCATTCCCTCCAGGCTGAGTTGGGAGGTCGGGCAGTCGCTCGCCGACTCACTCGTGCAGCGGTACCTGGCCGACACCGGTGAGTACCCCAAGTCCGTGGGACTGACCGTCTGGGGCACGTCGGCCATGCGCACGCAGGGCGACGACATCGCCGAGATCCTCGCGCTCCTTGGCTGCCGTCCGGTGTGGGACGACGCTTCGCGGCGGGTCACCGGCTTCGAGGTCGTTCCCCTGACCGAGCTCGGCCGTCCCCGCATCGACGTCACGGTCCGTATCTCCGGCTTCTTCCGGGACGCGTTCCCGCACGTCGTCGGCCTGATCGACGACGCCGTCCGCACGGTCGCCGAGCTGGACGAGCCGGCCGACGGGAACTTCGTGAAGGCGCACGCCGACGAGGACACCGTCGAGCACGGTGACCGGCGGCGCGCGACGGCCCGGATCTTCGGGTCCAAGCCGGGGGCGTACGGTGCCGGTCTGCTGCCGCTGATCGACGCCCGCAATTGGCGCTCGGACGCCGACCTCGCCGAGGTGTACGCGGTGTGGGGCGGCTACGCCTACGGGCGCGGGCTGGACGGGCGGGCGGCGCGCGGGGACATGGAGACCGCGTTCAAGCGGATCAACGTCGCCGCGAAGAACGTCGACACCCGCGAGCACGACCTGGTCGACGCCGACGACTACTTCCAGTACCACGGCGGCATGGTCGCCATGGTGCGCCATCTCACGGGCGCCAACCCCGAGGCGTACGTGGGCGATTCGGCCACCCCGGACCAGGTGAGGACGCGGACACTCGGCGAGGAGACACACCGGGTCTTCCGGGCCCGGGTGGTCAACCCGCGCTGGATGGCGGCCATGCGCCGGCACGGCTACAAGGGCGCCTTCGAGATGGCGGCGACCGTCGACTACCTCTTCGGCTACGACGCCACGGCGGGCGTGGTCGACGACTGGATGTACGAGAAACTCAGCGCGGAGTACGTCTTCGACCCGGAGAACCGGGACTTCATGAAGAAGTCCAACCCCTGGGCGCTGCGGGGCATCACGGAGCGGCTCCTGGAGGCCGCCGACCGTGGACTGTGGGCCGAGCCGGACGCGGACACGCTGGAGCGGCTGCGGGCCACGTACCTGGAGCTCGAGGGCGACTTGGAGGGTGACGAGAAGTGAGTACCCCGTTTCCGTTCACGGCCGTCGTCGGCCAGGAGGACCTGCGGCTCGCGCTGCTGCTGAACGCCGTGTCGCCGGCGGTCGGCGGTGTGCTGGTGCGCGGTGAGAAGGGCACCGCCAAGTCGACTGCGGTGCGCGCGCTCTCGGCGCTGCTGCCCGAGGTCGCGGTCGTCCCGGGCTGCCGGTTCTCCTGTGATCCCGCGGCGCCGGACCCGTCCTGCCCGGACGGTCCGCACGAGGCGGGCAACGGCGGCATGCGCCCCTCCCGTATGGTCGAACTCCCCGTCGGCGCCTCCGAGGACCGGCTCGTCGGCGCCCTCGACATCGAGCGGGCGCTCGCGGAGGGCGTGAAGGCCTTCGAGCCGGGACTCCTCGCCGACGCGCACCGCGGGATCCTCTACGTCGACGAGGTCAACCTCCTCCACGACCACTTGGTCGACCTGCTCCTCGACGCCGCCGCGATGGGGGCTTCGTACGTCGAGCGGGAGGGCGTCTCGGTACGGCACGCCTCGAAGTTCCTGCTCGTCGGCACCATGAACCCCGAAGAGGGCGAGCTGCGGCCGCAGTTGCTCGACCGGTTCGGGCTCACCGTCGAGGTCGCGGCCTCGCGGGAGCCGGACCAGCGGGTGGAGGTCGTGCGGCGGCGGCTCGCGTACGACGACGATCCGGCCGGGTTCGCGGCCCGTTGGGCGGACGAGGAGGCCTCCGTACGGCAACGGATCGTGGCCGCGCGGGAGTTGCTGCCGTCGGTGCGGCTGGGCGACGGGGCGCTCCGGCAGATCGCGGCGACCTGTGCCGCGTTCGAGGTGGACGGCATGCGGGCCGACATCGTGATGGCGCGCACGGCGACCGCGCTGGCGGCGTGGGCCGGGCGGACCGATGTGCTCGCGGAGGACGTGCGGCAGGCCGCGCTTCTCGCGCTGCCGCACCGCCGCCGCCGTAATCCCTTTGACGCGCCGGGACTTGACGAGGACAAGCTCGACGAGACGCTGGAGGAGTTCAGCGGCGAGGGCGACGAGGATCCCGACCCGGACGGGCCCGGTGGGGGTGGCGGGCAGCCGCCGTCGTCCGACGGGCCGCAGGCCGACGGGGATTCCGGTGCGCAGCCGGAGGCGGGGGACGGTGCGCAGCCGGAAGCGGGGGACGGCGACGAGCCGCAGGCCTCCGGTGCCGGTGCCGGGGAGCAGTCCGCCGCACGGGCCTCCGAGCCCTTCCGCACCAAGGTGCTCAGCGTGCCCGGGCTCGGGGACGGCGCTGCCGGGCGGCGGTCCCGTGCGCGGACCGAGCACGGGCGGACGACCGGTGCGCGGCGGCCCCAAGGGGCCCTGACCAAGCTGCACCTGGCGGCCACCGTGCAGGCAGCGGCCCCGCATCAGCGGGCGCGGGGGCGGACGGGGCGTGGGCTCGTCGTCCGGCGGGACGATCTGCGGCAGGCGACGCGGGAGGGGCGCGAGGGGAATCTCGTGCTGTTCGTCGTCGACGCCTCGGGGTCGATGGCGGCACGGCAGCGGATGAGTGCGGTGAAGGGGGCCGTGCTGTCGCTGCTCCTCGACGCGTACCAGCGGCGGGACAAGGTGGGACTGGTGACGTTCCGGGGGTCGGCGGCGGAGGTCGCCCTGCCGCCCACGTCGTCGGTGGACGCCGCGGCCGCCCGGCTGGAGACATTGCCGACCGGTGGCCGTACACCGCTCGCGGCCGGGCTGCTGCGGGCGCACGAGGTGCTGCGCGTGGAGCGGCTGCGGGATCCCGCGCGGCGGGCGCTGGTCGTCGTGGTGACGGACGGACGGGCCACCGGCGGGCCCGAACCGGTCGCGCTCGCGGGGCGGGCGGCCCGGCTGTTCGCCGCGGACGGCGTCGCCTCCGTCGTCGTCGACTGTGAGTCCGGGCCGGTGCGGCTGGGACTCGCCGGGCAGCTCGCGGGTGAACTGGACGGTACGGCCGTGACGTTGGACGAGTTGCGGGCCGACTCGATCGCCGGACTGGTGAAGGACGTACAGAGGAGGGCCGCGTAATGCCTCAGGGACAGCCGAGTGTCGTGCCGGACGACGGGCTGACCACCCGTCAGCGTCGTAACCGGCCGCTGGTGGTCGTGCACACCGGTGTCGGGAAGGGCAAGTCGACCGCCGCCTTCGGGCTCGCCCTGCGGGCCTGGAACCAGGGGTGGCCCATCGGGGTGTTCCAGTTCGTCAAGTCGGCGAAGTGGAAGGTCGGCGAGGAGAACGCGCTGCGCGTGCTGGGGGCGTCCGGGGAGGGCGGGTCGGTCGACTGGCACAAGATGGGTGAGGGCTGGTCCTGGGTGCAGCGCGATGCCCAGATGGACAACGAGGAGAAGGCCCGGGAGGGCTGGGAGCAGGTCAAGCGGGATCTCGCCGCCGAGACGTACAAGCTGTATGTGCTCGATGAGTTCGCCTACCCGATGCACTGGGGGTGGGTGGACACGGATGAGGTTCTTGACGTGCTCAGGAATCGGCCCGGGACTCAGCACGTGGTCATCACCGGCCGCAACGCGCCCGAGAAGCTGGTCGATTTCGCCGATCTCGTGACCGACATGTCCAAGGTGAAGCACCCCATGGACGCCGGCCAGAAGGGGCAGAGGGGCATCGAGTGGTGACTTCTTCCGTCCCTCGGCTGGTCATCGCCGCGCCGTCGTCCGGCAGCGGCAAGACCACCGTCGCCACGGGGTTGATGGCCGCGTTCGCCGCGCGGGGGCTCGCCGTGTCTCCGCACAAGGTGGGGCCGGACTACATCGATCCCGGGTATCACGCGCTCGCGAGCGGGCGGGTGGGGCGGAATCTCGACGCGTATCTGTGTGGGCCGGAGCTGGTGGCTCCGCTGTTCCTGCACGGGGCGCGCGGGTGTGACATCGCCGTCGTGGAGGGGGTGATGGGGATGTTCGACGGGGCCGCGGGGGAAGGGGAGCTGGCGTCCACGGCTCATGTGGCGAAGCTGTTGCGGGCGCCGGTGGTGCTGGTCGTCGACGCCTCGTCGCAATCCCGGTCCGTCGCAGCTCTGGTGCACGGGTTCGCGTCGTGGGATCCCGAGGTGCGGGTGGGGGGTGTGATCCTCAACAAGGTCGCCTCCGACCGTCATGAGGCGTTGTTGCGGGAGGCGCTGGAGTCGGCCGGGGTGCCGGTGTTCGGGGTGCTGCGGCGGGTGGCCCAGGTGGACACGCCTTCTCGGCATCTGGGGTTGGTGCCGGTCGCGGAGCGGCGGGGGGAGGCGGTGTCCGCTGTCGCGGCGATGGCGGAACAGGTCCGTGCCGGGTGCGATCTCGATGGGCTGGTTGCGCTGGCTCGGGGTGCGGGTGCGTTGTCGTGTGCGGCTTGGGATGCGGCTGAGGTGTTGGGTTCCTCGCCCCCGCCGCCCCTACCCGTCCCGTCCCCAGGGGGCTCCGCCCCCTGGACCCCCGCTCCTCAAACGCCGGAGGGGCTGGATTCGGCTCAGGTCACCCACCCAGGGGCGCGGGGAACTGCGCGACCAGCCCCCACTCAGCCGCACCCGGTTTCCGACGGGCCGGTACGAGTCGCTGTCGCCGGCGGGCCTGCCTTCACCTTCTCCTACGCCGAGCACGCCGAACTGCTCACCGCCGCCGGTGCCGAGGTCGTCCCCTTCGATCCTCTCCGCGCTGAGCAACTGCCGGACAGGACGGCAGGGTTGGTCATCGGCGGTGGATTCCCCGAGGTCTACGCCGCTGACCTGTCCGCCAACGAACCGTTGCGGAAAGCCGTCGCCGCCCTCGCAGAGACCGGCGCTCCCGTCGCCGCCGAGTGTGCCGGCCTGCTCTATCTGTGCCGTGAGCTCGATGGGCAGCCGATGTGCGGGGTGCTCGACGCCTCGGCGCGGATGGAGGAAAAGCTCACCCTCGGGTATCGCGACGCCGTCGCCGTCAGCGACAGTTCGCTCGCCGTCGCCGGGACGCGGATGCGGGGGCACGAGTTCCATCGGACCGTGGTGGAGCCGGAGGCGGGGGACGCCGCGGCCTGGGGTGTGCGGGTGCCCCGGCGGCGGCTCGAGGGATTTGTACAGCGTGGTGTGCACGCGAGTTATCTGCACACGCACTGGGCCTCGCAGCCCGGTGTCGCCCGTCGGTTCGTGGAGAGGTGCCGGACGTCATGAGCAGCAGCAGGTTGATCGGGGTCGGGGTCGGGCCCGGGGATCCGGAGCTGGTGACCGTCAAGGGCGTCAACGCCCTGCGCGCCGCCGACGTGGTCGTCGTACCGGTCATGGACACGGGTGAGCGGGGGCGGGCCGAGGCGACCGTGCTGCACTACGTGCCGCAGGAGAAGGTCGTCCGGGTCGTCTTCGCCCTCAATGAGCGCACGGATCACGCCCGGCGCGAGGCCGCCTGGGACGCGGCCGGGGAGCGGGTCGCCGAGTTGCTCGCCGCCCACTCGTGCGTCGCCTTCGCCACCATCGGCGACCCCAACGTCTACTCCACCTTCACGTATCTCGCCCACACCATCGGCCAGCTCGTGCCCGACGCCGTCGTCGAGACCGTGCCCGGGATCACCGCCATGCAGGATCTCGCGGCGCGGTCCGGGGCCGTACTGACCGAGGGCACCGAGCCGCTCACGCTGGTGCCCGTCACCGCCGGTTCCGCCGTCCTCAAGGACGCGCTCAACGGGCCCGGGACCGTGGTCGCGTACAAGTTCGGGCGGCTGGCCGGTGAGGTGGCCCAGGCGCTCAGGGAGACCGGGCGGATCGAGGACGCCGTATGGGGATCGGCGCTGGGCATGGAGGCCGAGTCCATCCGGCCCGCCGGTGAGCTCGACGGGACTCCCCTGCCGTATCTCTCCACCCTCATCGCGCCCGCGCGGCGGGACGGCAGCCGAGGTGGCAAGTTGTGACGCCCTCCGCAGACCCCTCCGCAAGCCCCTCCAGAGCCGCCGGATCAGCCGGCCAGGCCCACCACCAGCCAGATGAAACCCACGCCCGCGACGGTGCACAGCAGGGTGGAGCGGGCGGGGTGTTCGTGGTGGGCCTCGGGGAGGATCTCGGCCGCCGCGAGATAGAGGAGCGCGCCGCCGAAGAGGCCGAGGTAGCCGCCGAGCAGGCTCTCCGGGATGGTCACGAACGACGTCGAGGCGGCGCCCACCACCGGGGCCGCCGCGTCCGCGAACAGCATCCCCAGCGCTCTGCGGCGGGCGTTCCCGTACAGGCTCGTGATCGTGTACGTGTTGAAGCCGTCCGCGAAGTCGTGGGCCACCACGGCGAGCGCGACCGCGGTGCCCATGCCGCCGCCCACCTGGAAGGCGGCGCCGATCGCCACGCCGTCCATGGCGCTGTGGCCGACCATCGCGGCGGCGGCCGTGAGGCCCACCTCGGGCGCCCGGCCGTTGCTCTCCTCGCCGCCGTGCGCCGCCTGACGGGCCGCCAGCAGACGTTCCACCAGATGGGCCAGCAGAAAGCCGGCCACGAAGAGGAGCAGGGCCGCGGGGACGCCGAAGACCTCGTCGCCGGCCGCGTGCAGCGCCTCCGGCAGCAGGTCCAGGCCGACCACGCCGAGCATCAGGCCGCCGGCCAGTCCGAGGACCAGATGACGGCGGTCGGTCACCCGCTGTGCCGTCCAGCCGCCGGCCAGCGTCATCAGGAACGCGCCGAGCGCGACGAAGACCGCCATAGGGACTTGGTATCCGATCAGCCCCCGTTCGCGCACATCCGGCCACCGCACCGGCGACACCCTTGACATCTTTTGCAACGAGAGGACCGATTCCCATGGCCGATGCCCCCACCGGCAAGGTGACCTTCGTCGGTGCCGGCCCCGGCGCCGCCGATCTGCTGACGTTCCGGGCCGCGCGCGCCATCGCCGAGGCCGACGTCGTGATCTGGGCCGCGAGCCTGGTGCAGGCGGAGGTCCTCGAGCACGCGCGCGAGGACGCGGAGATCCTCGACTCGGCGACCATGTCCCTCGAGGACGTCGTCGCGGTGTACGAGCGGGCGCGCGACGAGGGCCTCAAGGTCGCCCGGATCCACTCCGGCGACCCCGCCCTGTGGGGCGGTACGCAGGAGCAGCTCGACCGGTGTGCGCGGATCGGCATCGAGACCGAGGTCGTGCCCGGTGTCTCGGCGTTCTCCGCGGTCGCCGCGCTCGCGCGGCGCGAGCTGACCATCCCCGAGGTCGCGCAGTCCGTCGTGCTCACCCGGCTCGGCGGCGGCAAGACGCCCATGCCGCCCGGTGAGGAGGTGCGGGAGTTCGCCAAGCACGGCACGACCATGGCGATCTTCCTGTCCGCGGCGCGCAGCGGGCAGCTGGTGCGGGAGCTGCTCGAGGGCGGCTATCCGACCTCCACCCCGGTCGTCGTCGCCTACCAGGCGACCTGGCCGGAGGAGCTGGTCGTGCGGTGCACGATCGAGACGCTGGAGGAGACCGTCAAGGAGCACAAGCTCTGGAAGCACACGCTCTTCCTGGTCGGCCCGGCGCTGGACTCCGAGGGCACCCGGTCGCACCTCTACCACCCCGGTCACTTCCACGGGTACCGCAAGGCCGACCCGGAGGCCCGGCGGGCGCTGCGCGCGGCGCGGGGTGCCGGCACATGATCACGGTCGTGGGTACGGGGACGGCGGCGCCGCCCCAGGAGTGCCTGGCCGGCGCCGAGCTGGTGGTGGGCGGGCGGCGGCACCTGGATGCCGCGGTGGTCCCCGCGGACGCCGAGCGGGTCGTCCTCGGACCACTGGCACCGGCGCTGGACATCATCGAACGGCATCACGACAAGGGAAGCCGGGTCGTCGTGCTGGCCTCCGGCGACCCCGGGTTCTTCGGGATCGTGCGGGTGCTGGCCGAGCGGTTCGGGCCCGCCGCACTGGACGTGCGGCCTGGTGTCTCCTCCGTCGCCGCGGCCTTCGCGCGGGTCGGACTGCCGTGGGACGACGCGGTGGTGGTCAGTGCGCACGGGCGGGATCTGCGGACGGCGGTGAACGTGTGCCGGGCTCGGCCGAAGGTGGCGGTGCTGACGGGGCCGGGGGCGGGTCCCGCGGAACTGGGGATGGCACTGGCGATGGGCGCGAAAGGGGGTGCCGAGGAAGGTCGTATGGCGGCTGCGGCGCCGTCTGGGCCGGTCGCGCCCCGCGGCGGAGCCGCACATCGATACAGCCCCGCGCCCCTTCAGGGCGCCATACCGCAACGCGTTCTCATCATCGCCTCTGCCTTGGGCACCGAAGACGAGCGCGTCGAACGTGTAACCCCCGCCGAGGCCGCCGCCCGGGACTGGGGGTCCGCCGTGAGTGTCGTGCTGTGTCTCGACGAGTCGCGGGCGCTCGGTGCCGTGCGCACGGTCGCCGGGCCTTCGCCAGCTCCCTCCCGATGGGCCCTCGCCGAGGACGAGTTCACCCACCGCGACTCGATGATCACCAAGTTCGAGGTGCGGGCGCTGGCGCTGGCGCGGCTCGGGCCGCGGCTCGGGGATCTGGTGTGGGACGTCGGCGCGGGGTCCGGTTCCGTGGCCGTGGAGTGCGCGCGGCTCGGCGCCGCCGTCGTCGCGGTCGAGAAGGCACCCGACGGTGTCGAGCGGATCCGCGCCAACGCGGCCGCCCACGAGGTCGACGTACGGGTCGTGCACGGCTCCGCGCCGGACGCCCTCGCGGAACTCGACGACCCGGACGCCGTGTTCGTCGGCGGTGGTGGACGCGAACTGCCCGACATCGTCGCCGAGTGCGCGCGGCGGGCACGGCGGAGCGTGGTCGTCGCCATGGCCGCGCTGGACCGGGTGCCGGCCGTGCGCGCGGCGCTCACCGACGCCGGGTTCGACTGCGACGGTGTGCTGCTCCAGTCGTCTCGGCTCGCGCCGCTGCCCGGGGACGTGACCCGGCTCGCGGCGACCAATCCGGTCTTTCTGCTGTGGGGTGCCAGAAACCCCGTTTCTCATGAAGGAGTTGCCCAGTGATCGGCCTCATTTCCGCCACCGCGGCGGGGGCGGCGGCACGCGACCGGCTGGCCGCGGCATGGCCGGACCGTACGCGCGTGTACGACGGGCCCGTGGGCGACGCCGTACGGCGGGCGTTCGCGGAGTGCGAGCAGCTCGTGTGTTTCCTGGCCACGGGGGCGGTCGTACGGCTGATCGCGCCGCTGCTGGGCGACAAGGCGTCCGACCCGGGTGTCGTGTGTGTCGACGAGGGCGGCCGGTTCGCCGTGTCCCTGGTCGGCGGGCATGGCGGCGGAGCCAACGAACTCGCCCGGGAAGTCGGGGAGTTGCTGGGTGCCGAGCCCGTGGTGACGACGGCGACCGACGCGGTGGGGGTGCCCGGGCTCGACACGCTCGGGCTGCCGGTGGAGGGCGCGGTGGCGGCCGTGTCGAGGGCGCTCCTGGACGGGGAGCCCATCGCCCTGCACAACGAGTCGGGCTGGCCGCTGCCGCCGCTGCCGGTCGTCGCGGAGGGGGCGTACGGCATCCGCGTGACGGACCGGCTGGTCGAGCCGCCGGCCGAGCACGAGGTCGTGCTGCGTCCGCCCACACTCGTCGTCGGCGTCGGCGCCTCCAAGGGCGCGCCCGTCGAGGAGGTGCTGGAGCTGATCGAGGGTTCGTTGCGCGAGGCAGGGCTGTCCTCGCAGTCGATCGCCCACCTCGCCACCGTGGACGCCAAGGCTCAGGAGCCGGGGATCGTGGCGGCGGCCGAGCGGCTCGGCGTGCCCCTGGTCACCCACTCCGCCGAGGAGTTGGCCGCCATAGAGGTGCCCAACCCGTCGGACGCGCCCCTGGCCGCCGTGGGCACGCCGTCGGTCGCGGAGGCCGCGGCGCTCGTCCAGGGTGGTGAACTCCTCGTCCCCAAGCGGAAATCGGCCGCTACGCCCGCCATGGCGACCTGTGCGGTCGTACGCCGTCCCGCGCGCGGGCGGCTCGCGGTCGTGGGACTCGGACCGGGCGCCCGGGACCTGCTCACGCCCCGCGCGAAGGCGGAGCTCCGCCGTGCTTCCGTGCTCGTCGGGCTCGATCAGTACGTCGACCAGATCCGTGATCTGCTGCGGCCCGGGACGCGGGTTCTGGAGTCGGGCCTGGGGGCCGAGGAGGAGCGGGCGCGTACGGCCGTCGAAGAGGCCCGCAAGGGCCAGGCCGTCGCGCTCATCGGCAGCGGGGACGCCGGCGTGTACGCCATGGCCTCGCCCGCGCTCGCCGAGGCCTCCGACGACATCGACGTGATCGGGGTGCCGGGGGTCACGGCAGCGCTCGCGGCGGCCGCGATCCTCGGTGCCCCGCTGGGCCACGACCACGTGGCCATCAGCCTGTCCGACCTGCACACCCCCTGGGAGGTCATCGAGCGGCGGGTGCGGGCCGCGGCCGAGGCGGACATCGTGGTCACCTTCTACAACCCCCGTTCCCGGGGCCGGGACTGGCAGCTGCCCAAGGCGCTGGCGATCCTCGCCGAGCACCGGGAGCCGGCGACGCCGGTCGGGGTCGTACGGAACGCGTCGCGGCCCGACGAGTCCGTCCGGCTGACGACCCTGGCCGCTCTCGACCCGGCCGTGGTCGACATGATGACGGTCGTGACGGTGGGCAACACGGCGACCCGCGACATCGCGGGGCGTATGGTGACGCCGCGCGGCTACCGCTGGCAGGAGGGCGCCAAGTGAACCGTGTCGTCCACCCGATCGAGGTGGAGTCCTACCGGCGGCTGCGCGCCCGCCTGGACACCTCGCACTTCCCGCCGCTGACCCGGGCGGTGGTGGAGAGGGTCATCCACTCCGCCGCCGATCTGGAGTACGCCACCGATCTCGTCATGGACGAGGGCGACCTGGAGAAGGCGCACACCGCGCTGCACTCCGGTGCGCCCGTCGTCACGGACGTGGAGATGGTCGCGGCCGGCATCACCCGGCGGGAGACCGTGTGCCGGCTGAGGGACGCCAAGTCGGGGCCGGGGCTGACCCGTTCGGCCCACGCGATCCGTCTCGCCCACGAGCAGGTCGGCCCCGGGGCGATCTGGGTGATCGGCAACGCGCCCACCGCGCTGGAGGAGTTGCTGACCCTGGACGCGGCCCCGGCGCTCGTCATCGGGCTTCCCGTCGGCTTCGTCGGCGCGGTCGAGTCCAAGGCCGCGTTGCGCGAGAGCGGGCTGCCCGCCGTGAGCAACGTGTCCGAGAAGGGCGGTTCGGCGGTCGCCTCCGCCGCGCTCAACGCCCTGCTGTACCACCCCATTCACCCTTCCGAGGAGACATCGTGACCACCCCGCCGCCCGCCCTGCTCATCGCCGGTCATGGCACCCGGGACGAGGCCGGGGCCGAGGCGTTCCGCGACTTCGTCCGGGAGCTGGGGGCCCGCCACCCCGAACTGCCGGTCGCGGGCGGCTTCATCGAGCTGTCCCCGCCGCCGCTCACCGACGCGGTGACCGAGCTGGTGGAGCGCGGGGTCCGCCGGTTCGCCGCCGTGCCGCTGATGCTGGTGTCCGCCGGACACGCCAAGGGCGACATCCCGGCGGCACTGTCCCGCGAGAAGGAACGTCACCCCGGGATCTCGTACACCTACGGGCGCCCGCTGGGCCCGCACCCGGCGCTGCTGAACGTGCTGGAGCGGCGCCTCGACGAGGCACTGGGCGCCACCGGCGGGCGCACCCCGATGGACAGGGCGGACGTGACCGTGCTGCTCGTCGGTCGGGGTTCCACCGACCCCGATGCCAACGCCGAGGTGTACAAGGCGGCCCGGCTGCTGTGGGAGGGGCGCGGATACGCGGGCGTGGAGACGGCGTTCGTGTCGCTGGCCGCGCCGGACGTGCCGAGCGGCCTCGACCGGTGTGTGGCACTGGGGGCGCGCAGGATCGTCGTACTGCCCTACTTCCTGTTCACCGGCATCCTGCCGGACCGGGTGAAGCAGCAGACCGAGGGCTGGGCGGCCGCGCACCCGGAGGTGGAGGTGCGCTCGGCGGAGGTCATCGGTCCGGAGCCGGAGCTGCTCGACCTGGTGATGGAGCGGTACGAGGAGGCCGTCAAGGGCGATCTGCGGATGAACTGCGACTCGTGCGTGTACCGCATCGCGCTGCCGGGCTTCGAGGACAAGGTGGGTCTGCCCCAGCAGCCGCACTTCCACCCGGACGACGACGGCCACCATCACCACCACGACCACCACCACGGCGCCCACACCCATGCGCACTGACCGGGCCGGCGGCCACGACCTGCGGCACCACGGCGACGCCGAGGTACGGGACGACGGGGCCCGGCTCACCGACCTCGCCGTGAACGTCCGCGCGGACACTCCCCCGCTCTGGCTGCGCGAGCGGATCGCCGGATCCCTGGCCGGGCTCGCCGCCTATCCCGACGGGCGTGCGGCCCGGGCGGCGGTGGCGGCCCGGCACGAGGTGCCCGTGGAACGGGTGCTGCTGACGGCGGGGGCCGCCGAGGCGTTCGTGCTGCTCGCGCGGGCTCTGACGGTTCGTCATCCGGTGGTGGTGCACCCGCAGTTCACCGAGCCGGAGGCCGCGCTGCGGGATGCCGGGCACACCGTCGACCGGGTGCTGCTGCGAGAGGAGGACGGCTTCCGGCTCGACCCGGCGGCCGTCCCCGAGGACGCCGACCTGGTGGTCGTCGGCAACCCGACCAACCCCACCTCGGTCCTGCATCCGGCCGCCACGATCGCCGAACTGGCCCGCCCTGGGCGGACCTTGGTGGTGGACGAGGCGTTCCTGGACGCGGTGCCGGGCGAGCGCGAGGCCCTGGCCGGGCGGACGGACGTGCCCGGACTCGTCGTCCTGCGCAGCCTGACGAAGACCTGGGGCCTGGCCGGACTGCGGATCGGTTACGTCCTCGCCGCCCCGGAGACGATCGCCGCCCTGGATCGGGCCCAGCCGCTGTGGCCGGTCTCCACACCGGCCCTCGCGGCGGCCGTGGCGTGCATGGAGCCGCGCGCCGTGGCGGAGGCCGCCCACGCGGCCCACCGCGTGGCCACCGACCGGGCCCATCTCGTCGCCGGGCTGCGGGAGTTCGCCTCGGACGGACTCCGGGTGGTCGAGCCGGCACAGGGCCCCTTCGTCCTCGTACGACTGCCGAGGGCGGCTGTCGTACGACGGCATCTGCGCGATCTCGGTTTCGCGGTGCGGCGCGGGGACACGTTCCCGGGGCTCGGCGAGGAGTGGCTGCGGCTCGCGGTGCGGGACCGGGCGACGGTCAACTCCTTTCTGCAGGCCCTGGATCAGGCCGTGACGCTGGCCCAGCACTGAGGCGGGTGCCGTCGGGGAAACGGATCTCGACGGTGCCGCCGACGGTGAGCGTGGCATCCGCTCCGCTGACCTTTACGTCGGTGCCGAGAGCCACGAGGGTGACCAGGAGAGGGCCGGTGCCTTCGAGGACGGGGGTCGCCGAGTAACGGCCGCAGGCGTTGGTGTGTTCGGCCGCCACGACCGTGCCGTCCGCCTCGCCCCAGCCGTACAGCCCGACGACGGCGCTCGTCAGTCCGTCCGCGGCCCGGCGGACCCGCGCCCAGCCGGGCCCGGACTCGGCGATCGGCGGCCCGCTGTCGTCGGCGAGGGCCCAACCCCCTTCCCGCACCGGGACGTCGGCCACCGGGATGCGGTGCACGCGTACCTCCCACGGCCCATGCACCACGCTCACCGTCTCGACACGGTGCCCGAGTGCGAGGTGCCAGGAGGCGGCCCTGCGGCCCTCGCAGTCCAGCGGGTGGATACGGCCGCGGGGGGACGGCGTGCCGTCCGGGGCGAGCAGGGCGAGGTGGTTGTCGGGACCGAGGGGGGTCTCGGGGGCGGTCGCGGTGGAGTAGGCGAGCTTCGCGTAGTGCGGGCTGTCGTCGTCGGTCGCGGGTGGGGGCGGGAGGCGGTCGGTGCCGTGGTTGACGAGGCGGACGATCCCGTCGGAAGCGGTCGAGTGGAGCAGCCAGCCCGGGGCGGGGAGCGCGAGGACGGTGTCGGTGGTGTCGACGGGGCCGGGCTCCTCCAGGGCCATCCACACCGGGTGGTCCGCCGGCAGCAGCAGGCCGAGGAACGCCTTGCTGGCCCAGTACGGGGAGGCGGGGCCCGAGTAGCGCTGGAGCACTCCTCCGAACGGCCGGTACCAGCCGAGGGTGAGCAGGCCGCGCTCGTCGGGGACGCCCCGCTCGGTGAAGTGCTTCAGGGTGCCGGAGGCCAGGCGGCGGGTGAGGCCGGGCGGCAGGGGGGTGGCGTCGGCGAGGGCTCCCGCCCAGAGCGGGGCGGCGGCGGCGAACCGGTAGGTGAGGGAGCGGCCCTGGTGGACGGGGGCGCCGTCGGAGCCGAAGAAGTACTGGTGGACGCCGAGGAACTCGCGCAGCCGGTCGCGGTGGCGGGCCACGGTCCCCGGGTCGGCGCGCGGTCCCGCGATCCGAGCCCAGAGGACCGGGTACACGTGCAGCGCCCAGGCGTTGTAGTAGTCGAACTTCTTCCCGTCCCCGTCGGTGTACCAGCCGCCGCCCCGGTACCAGTCGTCCAGCCGGGCGAGGCCTGCGTCGATCTCCGCCCGGCTGTGCGGGGCGCCGACGGAGGCCAGGAACTCCTCCGTGATCACCTGGAAGAGCCGCCAGTTGGAGTCGTTGGCCTTCGCCCCGACGAACCGGCCGAGCCACTCGACGACCCGTTCCCGCACACCGTCGTCGAGCCGGTCCCACAGCCAGGGCCGGGACTCGTGCAGCGCGAGGGCGATCGAGGCCGCCTCCACCATCGGCTGGGCGCGGTCGGCGATCGGCGGCCAGTGCTCGGGGTGGTGCGGATCGGTACCGGCGGCTAGTCCGGCGGCGTACCGCTCGACGAGCGCGGGGCCGACCCGCCCCGCCGACCCGGCGATCCGGAAGGCGGCGAGCAGGAAGGACCGCGCGAACCCCTCAAGGCCGTCGGACCAGGCCCCGGAGTGGCTGGGCGGCCCGGGCAGCCGGTACTGGGCGAAGCCCGGGGTGGCGTAGGGCAGGAGTCCGTCGAGCAGCCGGTCGGCGACGGCTTCCCAGTGGGCCCGGGTCCAGCCGGTGAGGGGGGAGAGGAGGGGGTCGGTGGGCGGGAGGTCGGGGTGGTGGTGCGTCGGGTCGTCGGTCGGCGACACATGCGGCGCGGTCATACGGGGGTGAGTCCTCCGTCGGTCGGTGGTGGGGCGACGCTTTTGCGTACGACGATGTGCGTGCCCAGCAGATGGTGGCTTCCGGCGGCGTGTTCGGGGTCGCGCAGGGCGATGCGTACGGCGGCGCGGCCGAGTTCCTCGGCGGGCGTCCGGACCGTCGTCAGGGGTGGGTTGAAGTCCTCGGCGAGCGGGATGTCGTTGTAGCCGACGACGGAGATGTCCGCCGGCACCCCGAGCCCGGCGTCGGCGATGGCACGCAGCGCCCCCGCCGCGACCATGTCGTCCCCGGCGACCACCGCCGTGAACTCCCGGGTCTCCTTGAGCAGTTCGGCCATCGCCCGCAGCCCTGCCGCCCGTCCGAGGCCGCAGTCGACGACCCGTGCGGCCGCCGGGGGCAGCCCGTGCTCGGCGAGCGCGGCCCGGTATCCCGCGACGCGCGCGTCGAGGGCGGTGTTCCCGGGCAGCCCCCCGAGGAAGACGATCCGCCGGTGCCCCGCGGACAGCAGGTGCCCGGTGATCGCCCGGGCCCCCGCCTCGTTGTCGAACTCGACGACCAGTGCCGGGATGTCCGGGTCCGGGGCGGGACGGCCGCACAGCACCAGCCGTGCCCCGGAGGAGTCGAGGGCCTGGGCGTAGTGGGCCACGCGCGAGCGGTACGCGTCGTCCTCGACGACCCCGCCGACGAGGATCACGAGCCGGGCCCCCTCCTCCCGCATCAGCTGCACGAACTCCATCTCCCGCTGCGGATCCCCGCCGGTCGCCCCGACCACGCACAGCCACCCACGGTCGGCAGCCTCGGCCTCCACTCCCTCGGCGACCTGGGCGTAGAAGGGGCTGGTGACCTGCCGGACGACGACGGCGGCCATCTTGCGGCCCCCGCCGACCAGCGCCCGGGCATGCGCGTTGGCGACGTAGTCGAGATCGCGGGCGGCACGCAGGACACGGGCCCGGGTCGCGGCCGGCACCGGATGGTTGCCGCTGAGCGCGCGCGAGGCCGTCGCCATCGACACCCCCGCGCGCTCGGCGACCTCACGGATCGTGACCCGCCGCCTGGACCCCGGGTCCGTCATGTCGTTCTCCATCCCCCGCGTCTCCTGTTCCACCGGCGGCGCCTCACGTATTGGCCGCGTAGTCCTTCGCGAACTCCCCGGCCATTCTGTCGCCGCCCTGGGCCCGCCACTTCTTGACCACCGCGTCCCACTCCGACAGCGGCAGCCGCCCGGCCACGATCCCGGTGACGGCATCGTCGAGCATCGCCCTGAGCGTGGTGCCCTGGGCGTTCTTGGTGCGGGACTGCAGGCCGTTGGAGGCGTTGCGGATGGCGTACGGCACGACCTTTCGCTGCCAGGAGTGCAGGGCCCGTACGGCGTCCGGCATGCCCGGCACGAAGAGCACCTGCGGGCCCTCGGCGAGGTACTTCAGCGGCAGGTTGGTGTTGTTCTCGACCTCGCCGAGCTCGGTGGGCTCCGGGGAGCCGTCCTTGCCGCGGGTGAAGTGGGTGCCCTCGACGCCGTAGTGGACGAGCTCCCACTCCTGGCTGCCGAAGGGGGCGGCCAGGTAGTCGAGGATGCGCAGGAGGAGCTCGACGCGCTCCTTCTTGGCCTTCTTCAGGACGGTGTAGCCGAAGGAGCGGCGGGCGGCGACGATCCCGCCCGGCTCGCCGTCCACGCTGTACGGGAGCGCCGCGGCCGGGGTCAGCTTGCCCTGCGACTCGCGGTACTTGGGGAGGTAGGCGCCGAAGCCGTCCTGCATGGAGCCGACGGTGCCGTTGTAGTAGAGCGTGGTGAGGTCGATCTGGGAGACGGACGTCGAGTCGGGGTAGTAGGAGCCGTTCTTGCGGAGCCGGGCCTGGTAGGCGATGGCCGCCTTGTAGCGTTCGTCGGTCGCGCAGTGCTGGAAGGTGCCGTCCTTGGTGACGGCCCACTCGTTGGGCGCGCGGTGGGCGGCGGCGTGCACGGCGTTGCCGAACAGGGAGCCGTTGGCGGCCCCGAGCGCGTAGGTGCGGCCACTGGTGGCCCGCTGGGCTACGGCGGCGAAGTCCTCGGAGGTCCAGCCCTCCTTCATGCCGGCGTCGGTGAACATGCCCTGGTTGAGCCAGAGGGTGGAGCCGGGCAGCGGGCGTTCCAGCGGGATGCCGTAGATGCGGCCGCCGACGCGGCCCATGTCCTGCCAGGCGTGGGTGGGGATCCCGGCCAGATTCGGGTACGCGGTGATCGCCTCGCCGGACAGGTACGGGGTGAGGTCCTCGGCCCGTCGCTGCACGAACTCCGCCTCGCGGGGCAGGACGAAGCCGGAGAACAGGTTGATGATGTCGGGCAGGGTGTCGGGGTCGCCCGCCATGACCGTGGCCATCTTCTTCTGGTAGTCGGCCTGGGAGACGATCGTGTACTCGATCTTCACGCCCAGCGCCTTCTCGACGGCCGCCCAGAACCGGTTCGCCGAGGCCGGCTTGGGCGGGGTGCCGAACGACACCGACATGACCTTGACGGTCGAGCCGTCGCCCGGCGTACGGGAGACGGACCTGACGAGGTCGGCGGGGTAGGCGGTGTATCCGGCCTGGACGCCCGCCTCCGTGGGGGCGAGGTCCGGCTTGGGCCCGCTCGCGGCCTTGTACGCGGGCCACGGGGCCAGCTTCTTGCCCGCGTTGGAGACGTCGCTGTCGCCGGAGCCGGTGGAACAGGCGGTCAGCGCACCGGGAACGGAAAGGGCCGCCGCGGACAGCAGCAGGGTGCGTCGGGACATGCTGGGCATGGGTGAATCACCTCGTGTCGGCTTGGTCAGCTCGGCTTGGGTCAGCTCTTGATGGCGCCGGTGAGCACGCCCTTGGTGAAGTACTTCTGCAGGAAGGGGTAGATGAGCAGGATCGGCACGGTGGCGATCACCAGGACCGCCATCTGCACGGTCTGCGGGGCGGTGACGGTGCCCTCGCCGGTGGTGGCGTCGGTGAGCCCGGAACCGGCCACCACGTAGGTGCGCAGCACCTGTTGGAGGGGCCAGTGGTCGCTCTCCAGGTAGAGGGAGGCGTAGAACCAGGAGTTCCAGTAGGCCACCGCGTAGAAGAGCCCCACGACGGCCAACGCGGCCTTGGACAGCGGCAGGACGACGGAGACCAGCACCCGCCAGTCCCCCGCCCCGTCGAGACGCGCGGCCTCGTAGAGCTCGTCGGGGATGCCCTGGAAGAAGCCGCGCAGGACGACCAGGTTGAAGACGTTGACCAGGACGGGCAGGACCAGCGAGGCGTAACTGTCCAGCAGGCCGAGCTCCTTGACCAGCAGGAAGCTCGGGATCATGCCGGGTGGGAAGAGGAAGGTGAACAGGACCAGGAGGAGTACCGGCCGGCCGCCGAGGACTCCGGGGCGGGCGAGGGCGTAGGCGAGGGTGACCGTGCACAGGAGGCTCAGCAGGGTTCCCACGACCGTGACGCCGACGCTGACGCCCAGTGCGTGGGTGACGATGCCGCCGTCGAGGATGTCGCGGTAGGCCTTCAGGCTCGGCTCGGTCGGCCACAGCACCCAGCCCCCGTTGTCGACGACCTCCTCGGTGGAGGCGAGCGAGGTCGACACGATGACGAGGAACGGCACACAGACCAGCAGCACGACGACCGCCAGGGCCACCGCCTTCGCGGCCTGCGTCACCGGCTTCGGTTTCTCCATCCATCCGGGACGGGCCTGGGCACTCACTTGTAGACCCCCTGTTCGCCGAGGCGGTGGGCGACCTTGTTGGCGGCGTAGACGAGAAGGGCGCCGACGACGCCCTTGAACAGGCCCGCGGCGGCGGCGAATCCGTAGTCGCCGCCGACGATGCCCTGGTAGTAGACGAAGGTGTCGATGATCTCGGAGGCCTCGGGGCCCACCGCGTCGCGCTGGAGCAGCATCTGCTCGAAGCCGACCGAGAGGATCTCGCCGAGCCGCATGATGAGCAGCAGCACGATCACCGGGCGGATGGCGGGCAGGGTGACGTGCCAGAAGCGCCGCCAGGGACCCGCTCCGTCGATCGCGGCGGCCTCGTACTGCTGCTCGTCGACCTGGGCGAGGGCGGCGAGGAAGATGATCGTGCCCCAGCCGGCGTCCTTCCAGATGACCTGGGCGACGACCAGCGGCTTGAAGGCGTCGGGGTTGCCGATGATGTCGACGGTGTGCAATCCCATGCCGTCCAGGCCGGAGTTGAGCAGTCCCGTATCGCCGAGCAGCTGCTGGAACAGCGCGACGACGATCACCCATGAGATGAAGTGCGGGAGATAGGCGACCGACTGCACGAACCGGCGGACGCTGCTCCGGGTGAGGCTGTGCAGCAGCAGGGCGAGGCCGAGCGGGACCGGGAAGTAGAAGACCAGCTGGAGCACGGCGATCCACACGGTGTTGAGCACCGCGTCCCAGAACGCGGTGTCCTCGAACATCCGCCGGAAGTTGCCGAGTCCGGTCCAGGGGCTGCCCCACAGGCCATCGAAGGGGACGTACTCCTTGAACGCGATGACGTTGCCGACCAACGCGCCGTAGTGGAAGAGCAGGAAGTAGGCGAGGCCGGGCAGCATCAGCAGGAAAAGGGCTCTGCTCTGGAAGCGTTTTCGTCGGACGACTGCCAAGGCTCTCCCTCTTCCTGGTGGCTCAGACCGAAGAGGAAGTTAAAGCGCTTTCATGAACGGGTCAACAGTTCTGACAAAGCTCGGAAGTTGACGCAGGTCAGTACGGTGCACCGAAGCGTGAAGGTGAGTGAAAACGCTCTCAGTCAGCGAGGGTTCGGCGGGCCAGGAGGACGCTCACGACGGCCACCCACACGCCCGCGACGATGAAGGCGAAGAACCCGACCCAGGGGATGAACACCAGCACCCCGACGACCACGGCCGCCCAGGCCAGCCAGCGGGGCAGGGGCGAGTCCGGGGCACGGACCGTCGCCAGGCCGGTGGCCAGCAGCATCAGGCCCATGCCCCCCACGAACGGGATGAAGAAGTCCTCGTTGACGGCGTTGAGCGCCTGCAGCGCCTGAGGGCTCGCCGAGGACTTGTCCGAGAGGTCCAGCAGGGCGAAGGTGAGGGACGCGCCCACCAGGAAGCCCACGGCGACGAGGACACCGCCCGAGAAGACGACGTGGTGCAGCCAGCCGTCACCGGGCGTGATGTCCCGGACCAGACGGGCGAGATACGCGGCGAAGAAGACGAAGAGCACCGAGGCGACGACCAGGAAGTACAGGCCCACGCCGAGCTGTCCCTGGTGGTCGGAGTAGTAGAACCTCACCTGGCGGCCCGGGGCGTCGTACGCCGGGGTGTCGCCGAACAGCAGAAGGCCGACGACCGTGAACACCACGGCCACCAGACCGGTCAGGGGTGCGACGCGCATGGCGACCTCCTCCACCCCCCGGCGCGGCCCACCCCCTCGTCCTCCACGGTGACAGGGGTACGGCCGCCGTGCCATCCGGGAGAAGTCCGGGCGGCGGCCCGGGGCCTACTGCACCACCCGGCCGTTCAGCACCACGTGGAGCGGGTTCGCCAGTACGCGGACGTCCGTGCGCGGGTCCTGTTCGTACACGACCAGGTCCGCGGCGGCACCCTCTTCAAGGCCGGGGCGGCCCAGCCACTTCCGGGCACCCCATGTCGTCGCCGACAGGGCCTCCAGCGGGGGGATGCCGGCCGTCACCAGTTCCGCGACCTCCGCCGCCACCAGGCCGTGCGGGAGGGTGCCGCCCGCGTCCGTGCCGACGTAGACCGGGATGCCGGCGTCGTAGGCGTTGCGTACGGTGTCGTAGCGGCGTTCGTGGAGCCGGCGCATATGGGCGGACCAGCGGGGGAACTTGGCCTCGCCGCCGTCCGCGAGCTGCGGGAAGGTCGCGATGTTGACCAGGGTCGGCACGATCGCGACGCCCCGGGAGACGAACAGCGGGATCAGGTCGTCCGTGAGGCCCGTCGCGTGTTCGACGCAGTCGATGCCCGACTCGACCAGGTCCGTCAGGGAGTTCTCGGCGAAGCAGTGCGCGGTGACCCGGGCGCCCAGGCGGTGGGCCTCCGCGATCGCCGCCTCGACCGCCTCCCGGGGCCAGCTGGGGGTCAGGTCGCCCGCCTCGCGGTCGATCCAGTCGCCGACCAGCTTGACCCAGCCGTCACCCCGCCGGGCCTCCTGGGCGACGTACGCGACGAGATCCTCGGGCTCGATCTCCCAGGCGAAGTTCCTGATGTAGCGGCGGGTGCGGGCGATGTGACGGCCGGCCCTGATGATCTTGGGGAGGTCCTCGCGGTCGTCCACCCAGCGGGTGTCGGAGGGCGACCCGGCGTCGCGGATCAGCAGGGTGCCGGCCTCCCGGTCGGCCAGGGCCTGCTTCTCGGCCACGTCCTGGTCGACCGGGCCGTGCGCGCCCAGGCCCACATGGCAGTGGGCGTCCACCAGACCGGGCAGCGCCCAGCCCGACACCGTACGGATGTCGCGGGCGGCGACGGGGCGGTCGTAGGAGATCCGCCCGTCGACCACCCACAGCTCGTCCCGGACGTCCTCGGGGCCGGCCAGGATCCGCCCCTTCACGTGCAGCACCGCGCGATCGCTCATGACCGCACCCTAGCCAGCGGGAGGTCGCTGCTCCCAGGGTGGTGGTCCCTCGAAGGGGGCCCTCGGTGTCCCTTTCAGGCGCCGTCCTCCTCCACGTCGGCCATCGCCGGGTCGAGGAGCCGGGAGAGGAAGTGGCGGGTGCGTTCATGGCGCGGGGCGCCGATCACCTGGGCCGGGGTGCCGTCCTCGACGATCATGCCGTCGTCCATGAAGACGACCCGGTCGGCGACCTCGCGGGCGAAGGTCATCTCGTGGGTGACGACCATCATCGTCATGCCCTCCCGGGCGAGCATCCGCATCACCGCGAGGACGTCGCCCACCAGCTCCGGGTCGAGAGCCGAGGTCGGCTCGTCGAAGAGCATCACCTCGGGGCCCATCGACAGCGAGCGGGCGATCGCGACCCGCTGCTGCTGCCCGCCGGAGAGGGAGGCGGGGTAGGCGTTCGCCTTCTCCGCCAGGCCCACGCGCTCCAGGTTCTCGGCGGCCACCCTGGCCGCCTGTGCCTTGTCCCGCCGCAGGACCCTGCGCTGCGGCAGCGTGAGGTTGTCGGTCACCGTGAGGTGCGGGAACAGGTTGAACTGCTGGAAGACCATGCCGATACGGCGGCGTACGGCGTCGATGTCGACGTCGGGGTCGGTGAGTTCGGTGCCGCCGACGAAGACCTGGCCCTTCGTCGGCTCCTCCAGGAGGTTCACGCACCGCAGCAGCGTCGACTTGCCCGAGCCGGAGGGCCCGATCACACAGACGACCTCGCCCTGGCCGATCTCCAGGTCGATGCCCTTGAGGACCTCGTTGGTGCCGAACGACTTGTACAGGCCGCGTACTTCGATCTCCGGCCGGCTCGTCTCAACGGTCATTTCACGGCCTCCTGGGCCTTGGCCTCCATACGGCGGACCACGAACCCGAGCGGGATCGTCACCAGCAGATAGCACAGCCCCGCGACGAGGATCGGCGTGGAGTTGGCGGTCGTACTGGCCAGGTCGCGGCCGTACTTGGACAGTTCGCGTTCCTCCAGGGTGACGCCGAGGAACAGCACGAGGGAGGAGTCCTTGAACAGGAGCACCAACTCGTTGGTCAGCGGCGGGAGGATGATCCGGAACGCCTGCGGAATGATGATCGAGACCATCGCGCGGGCCGGTGAGAAGCCCAGCGAACGGGCCGCCTCCATCTGCCCCTTGGGCACCGCCTGGATGCCCGCGCGGATCGTCTCCGCCATGTAGGCGGCCGCGACCAGGCCGAGCGCGAGGGCGACCTTGCCGTACGTGCCGCCGATGATCTCCGTACCGGGAAACGCGAGGGGTACGGCCACGCCGATGAAGATGAAGATCAGCAGCGCGGGCAGGCCGCGGAAGATCTCGATGTAGACGCCGGCGAACCAGCGGTAGGGGCCCACCGACGACAGCCGCATCAGCGCGATGACCATGCCGAGGACGAGTCCGACGGCGAAGCCGGACAGCGTGTAGAGCACGGTGTTCTTCAGCGCCAGCGTGATGACGTCGGGGAACATCTGGTCGGCGATGTCCGCCTGCGCGAACTGGTTCTTCAGCCGCCCCCAGTCCGCCGAGACCGCGAAGGCGATCACGACGGCGACGAAGACGACGTACTGGACGCCACGGGACAGGCTGCGCTTCTGACGTCGGCTCAGACCCTTTTTGCGAGGCTGGAGTTGCGTGTCCGTAGCGGTCATGAGGCGGA
This sequence comes from Streptomyces sp. NPDC050759, assembly GCF_044456945.1. Lineage (NCBI taxonomy): Bacteria > Bacillati > Actinomycetota > Actinomycetes > Kitasatosporales > Streptomycetaceae > Streptomyces > Streptomyces sp. NPDC050759. The sequence goes on from NZ_JBITGI010000012.1 coordinate 101,999, forward strand.
GGGAGACGCGGCCGACTCGTCGTACGGGCCGATCCACTTCTCGTAGAGCTTCTTGTACGTGCCGTCGGCCTTGGCGTCCGCGAGCGCCTTGTTGACGGCGGCCAGAAGTTTGGTGTTGCCCTTCTTCACCGTGAAGCCGTACTGCTCACCGGTGTTGATGTTGTCGGCGACCTGGAAGGCGTCGGCGTTGGCCTTGTTCTTGAGCCAGCCCTGGACGACCGGGTAGTCGATGACGACGGCCTTGACCTGGCCGGAGCGCAGGCCGTTGAGGACGGCGTCGGAGGACTCGAAGGAGACCGGGTCGAAGCCCTGGCTCTTGACGTAGTCCTCGCCGGTGGTCTGCGCCTGGGCGCCGAGCTGCACCTTCTTCGCCTTGGCGGCGGCGAGCGAGGAGATCCCGCTGCCCTTGGCGACCAGGAGCGCCTGGGTGGCGTTGAAGTAGGGGTCCGAGAAGTCGACGTTCTTCTTGCGCTCCTCAGTGATGGTCATGCCGGCCGCGGCCAGGTCGCACGAGCCGGAGTTGAGGAAGGCGCCGGTCTTGAAGTTCTCGAAGGGGGTGTCGAGGATCTCCTGCTTCACGCCCAGGTCCTTGGCGACCAGGTCGATGAGCGAGACGTCGAAGCCCTGGACCTTGCCGTCGATCTCCGACTGGAAGGGCGGGTAGGGCAGGTGGGTGCAGGTGGTGAGCTGTCCGCCCTTGACCAGTTCGACCCCGCCCGCGGCGGTCTTCGAACCGCTGCCGCCGTCGTCGCTGGAGGTACAGGCAGCGACGAGCAGGAGCCCGGCCGTCGCGGTGGTGGCGGCCAGGACGCGGGTCCGGCGCCCGGAGAGGGTGTTCACGGAAGGCCTCCTGTGGGGGAACTGTGGGTTCCGATTATAAGGAAAGGTTTGAGTCTCTCAAACCAAACCGATGGTCGCGAGGCCGTTCAGCCTGGGAAGTCGCCGGTCGTCGGGGGGTCGCGGGGAACGGTTACGCTCGTTCACGTCTACCCCAGTGAGCGAAGAGAGCACCGTCGTGACGCACCCCTTCCTGGATCTGGCCCCACTTGGCGCGGCGCAGTTCGCCTCGATCGAGGACCGCGTGGCGCGGTTGCTGCGCACCGAACAGGACGTCGTGATCATGCAGGGCGAGGCGCTGCTGCCGCTGGAGGGGGCGATCCGCTCCGCCGCCGGTCCGGGCACGACCGCGCTGAACGTCATCACCGGTCCGTACGGGCAGACCTTCGGGAACTGGCTGCGGGACTGCGGTGCGACGGTGATCGACCTCGCGGTGCCCTTCCACACGGCGGTGACGGCCGAGCAGATCTCCGCGGCGTTCGAGGAGCACCCGGCGATCGACTTCGTGTCGCTGGTGCACGCGGAGGCGGCGACCGGCAACACGAACCCGGTGGCGGAGATCGGAGAAGCCGTACGGCGGCAGGGTGCCCTCTTCTACCTGGACGCGGTCGCCTCCGTGGGGGCGGAGCCGGTGCTGCCGGACGCGTGGGGGGTGGACCTGTGCGTGATCGGGGCGCAGAAGGCGATGGGTGGGCCGGCCGGTGTGTCGGCGGTGTCGGTGAGCGAGCGGGCGTGGGCCCGGATGGCCGCGAATCCGGCGGCACCGCGGCGGTCGTATCTGTCGCTGCTCGACTGGAAGGAGCGCTGGATCGACGGCGGCCGGAAGGTCCTGCCGCACGCGCCGGCACAGTTGGAGATGCTGGCGCTGGAGGCGTGCGTCGAGCGGATCGAGGCGGACGGACTGGACGCGGTGATGGGCCGGCACCGGGCCGCCGCCGCGGCGACCCGGGCGGGGGCGCGGGTGCTGGGCGCGGGACTGGAGCCCTATGTGTACGAGGACCGCGAGGCCGCACCCGTCGCCACGACGCTGCGCTCCCCCTCCGGCCTGGTGGCATCGGAACTCGTCGCCCGGGCGCTGGCGTCCGACCCCGCGCTGCCACTGGCCGCGGGCGGGGGTGCGCTGGCCAAGGAGATGATCCGGGTCAACCACTACGGGGTCGATGCGACGCGGGGAGCCGTGCGGGCGAGCCTGGCGGCACTGGGAGGGGCACTGCGGGAGAAGGGACTCGCGGTGGACGTGGAGGGCGCGCTGCGCGCGGCGGAGGACGCGTGGCGGTAGCGGTTCACTGAAGGTGCGCGGCGCCGGCTCTTGGCCGAGGTGCCGGGTCACGGCTCATCTGCGGCGCCGTCGCAACTGGCCGCGCCCACGGGCCGCAACCGCACACGGACACGGAGTCCATTTGCGCTCGCGGCTGAACGGATCCGGCGGTCGTTCGTCCCTTGGCAGCCTCGGCCCATGACCACTCACACGCTTCCCGACGGCCGCCCCCTCCCCCTACTGACCGGCGCCGAGCGGCCCATGCTGGAGAGTTGGCTCGACTATCACCGGGCCACCCTGGAGATGAAGTGCCGAGGGCTCGACGCCGCCCAGGTGCGGCTTCCGTCCGCCGAGCCGTCCGCGCTCACTCTGCTCGGGCTGGTGCAGCATCTCGCCGAGGTGGAGCGGAACTGGTTCCAGCGGGTCGTCGCAGGCCTCGACCTGCCGCCCGTGTTCGAGGAGCCGACCGGGTACGCGCTCGACCCGCGGCGGGGGCTCGACGAGGCGGTCGCGGTCTGGCGACGGGAGATCGCTCGGGGGCGGGAACTGTGCGCGGGACGGTCGCTGGATGCCACCGGGCGGATCGCCGAGGGACCGATGGCCGGCATCGAGGTCGGTCTGCGCTGGGTGTTCATTCACCTGATCGAGGAATACGCGCGGCACAACGGACACGCCGACATCTTGCGCGAACGCATCGACGGGGTTACCGGCGTATAATTCCCAGGGTAATTCCGGTGTTTATCAGAGAACAGCTTCCCGTATTCTTCTGCCCGCTTTCCCCGGTCCTAAACGCAAAGATTCTGCGAACGCGAAGCGGTTGAATTCGGGTAGATCTCGTGGGGGTTACATGCTTGTGACGCGTTACACATCGTGATCCATTTGCCCCTTATTTGCTGGGCGTAACCGTACATAACGGTCACTTCTTGCGCGTTGGCGCGCGCCCGCGTGATAACACATGGAACGCCCGCACGTAACCCCACCCGGCGATGCAATTTTGAATTTCCCTCGGTAAATTCAATTCGCATGACTGCCGCACAAGCAGACCTGCACATCGAGCGGCCGACGGTCGCGGACGGAGCCGCACTGTGGCGGATCGCCCGCGACTCCGAGGTCCTCGACCTGAACTCGTCGTACAGCTATCTGCTGTGGTGTCGCGACTTCGCCGCCACGTCGGCCGTCGCACGGAACGACAGCGGGGAGCCGATCGGCTTCGTCACCGGGTACGTCCGCCCGGACCGGCCCGGCACCCTGCTCGTCTGGCAGGTGGCGGTGGACTCGGCGTACCGCGGCCGCGGACTCGCCGCCGCCCTGCTCGACGGACTGACCGCGCGACTCGCCGCCGAGCGCGGGCTGACCACCGTCGAGACCACCATCACGCCGGGCAACACCGCCTCCGAGCGGCTGTTCACGGCGTTCGCCGAACGCCGTGGCGCCGGCCTGGAGCGCGAGGTGCTGTTCGACACGAGCCTGTTCCCCGACGGGCCGCACGACCCCGAGGTCCTCTACCGCATCGGGCCCCTCTCCCCCGCTTCCGCCACTCCCTCCGTCTGACCCCCCACGCACCCGAGGAGCGATTCGTCGTGACCATCACCCAGCCCGACCTCAGCGTCTTCGAGACCCTCGAGTCCGAGGTGCGCAGCTACTGCCGCGGCTGGCCCACCGTCTTCGACCGCGCGCAGGGCAGCCGCATGTACGACGAGGACGGCCACGCGTACCTGGACTTCTTCGCCGGCGCCGGTTCACTGAACTACGGCCACAACAACCCCGTGCTGAAACGGGCGTTGATCGACTACCTGGAGCGCGACGGCGTCACGCACGGGCTCGACATGTCGACCACCGCCAAGCGCGCCTTCCTCCAGACCTTCCAGGACCTGGTGCTGCGGCCGCGTGACCTGCCGTACAAGGTCATGTTCCCGGGGCCGACGGGGACCAACGCCGTGGAGTCGGCGCTCAAGCTCGCCCGGAAGGTCAAGGGCCGCGAGGCCATCGTGTCCTTCACCAACGCCTTCCACGGGATGTCGCTGGGCTCCCTGGCCGTCACCGGCAACGCCTTCAAGCGGGCCGGCGCCGGTATCCCGCTGGTGCACGGCACGCCGATGCCGTTCGACAACTACTTCGACGGCACCGTCGAGGACTTCCTGTGGTTCGAGCGGCTCCTGGAGGACCAGGGCTCGGGCCTGAACAAGCCGGCCGCCGTGATCGTCGAGACCGTGCAGGGCGAGGGCGGCATCAACGTCGCCCGGCGGGAGTGGCTGCAGGCGCTCGCCGCGCTGTGCGAGCGGCAGGACATGCTGCTCATCGTCGACGACATCCAGATGGGCTGCGGGCGCACCGGTGCCTTCTTCTCCTTCGAGGAGGCGGGCATCACGCCGGACATCGTCACCGTGTCCAAGTCCATCAGCGGCTACGGCCTTCCGATGTCGCTCTGCCTGTTCAAGCCGGAGCTGGACATCTGGGAGCCGGGCGAGCACAACGGCACCTTCCGCGGCAACAACCCCGCCTTCGTCACGGCCACCGCCACCCTGGAGCAGTACTGGGCGGACGGGTCCGCGATGGAGAAGCAGACCCGCAAGCGCGGCGAGCAGATCGAGCAGGGGCTCATCTCCATCACCGAGGAGAACCTGGCCGACGTGAAGGAGTACCGCGGGCGCGGGCTCGTGTGGGGCCTGGAGTTCCACGACAAGGCACGCGCCGGACGGGTGGCGCACCGCGCCTTCGAACTCGGGCTGCTCATCGAGACGTCGGGCCCCGAGAGCGAGGTCGTGAAGCTGCTTCCGGCACTCACGATCACCCCCGAGGAACTGGACGAGGGGCTCAGCATCCTCGCCCGTTCCGTACGCGAAACCGTCTGAACCACCGTCTACGTAGGAGGCATCGCAGCACCGTGATCGTCCGTTCTTTCAAGGACATCGAAGGCACCGACCGGCATGTGAGGGCCGCGTCCGGCACCTGGGAGAGCAAGCGCATCGTGCTCGCCAAGGAGCGGGTCGGCTTCTCGCTGCACGAGACGATCCTGTACGCGGGTACGGAGACGTCGATGTGGTACGCGAACCACGTCGAGGCCGTCGTCTGCGTCGAGGGCGAGGCCGAGCTGACCGACCACGAGAGCGGGCAGACGCACTCGATCACCCCCGGGACCATGTACCTGCTGGACGGTCACGAGCGGCACACGCTGCGGGTCAAGGAGGACTTCCGCTGCATCTGTGTGTTCAACCCGCCCGTGACCGGCCGGGAGGACCACGACGAGAACGGCGTCTACCCGCTGCTCACCGAACCCGAACCCGAATCCGAGGAGGTGTGACCGCACCCATGACCACCACCACGACCACCACCACCGTCACCGATCTCTATCCCAGCCGCGGCGCCACCGAGGTGTCGACGCCCCGCAAGGACCCGGTCGTCTGGTCGGCCCCCGGCACGCCGGGCCCGATCGCCACGGGCGATCTGGAGTCGTTCGAGCGCGACGGCTTCCTCGCCGTCGACCAGATCATCGGCCCCGACGAAGTCCCCGTCTACCAGCGTGAGTTGGAGCGGCTCGTCACCGACCCGGACATCCGCGCGGACGAGCGCTCGATCATCGAGCCGAAGTCCAAGGAGATCCGCTCGGTCTTCGAGGTGCACAAGATCAGCGAGGTGTTCGCGCGTCTGGTGCGCGACGAGCGGGTCGTCGGCCGGGCCCGGCAGATCCTCGGCTCGGACGTCTACGTCCACCAGTCGCGGATCAACGTCAAGCCCGGTTTCGGGGCCAGCGGCTTCTACTGGCACTCCGACTTCGAGACCTGGCACGCCGAGGACGGCCTGCCGAACATGCGGACGGTGTCCGTCTCGATCGCGCTGACCGAGAACTACGACACCAACGGCGGCCTCATGATCATGCCGGGGTCGCACCGCACCTTCCTCGGGTGCGCGGGGGCCACCCCGAAGGACAACTACAAGCAGTCGCTGCAGATGCAGGACGCCGGCACGCCGTCGGACGAGGCGCTGACGGCGATGGCCTCGGAGTACGGCATCAAGCTGTTCACGGGCAAGGCCGGTTCGGCGACCTGGTTCGACTGCAACTGCATGCACGGCTCCGGCGACAACATCACGCCGTTCCCGCGCAGCAACGTGTTCATCGTGTTCAACAGCGTGGAGAACGAGGCCGTGGAGCCGTTCGCGGCGCCCATCCGGCGGCCGACGTTCATCGGAGCAAGGGATTTCACTCCAGTCCGGTAGCTCGATCCCGGCCGGGGGTCCGGGGGTTGTCCCCCGGAGAATGCAGCATTGGCGCAAGGGACTTCACGCCGGTGAAGTAACCCTGCGGCTCACAGCCACGACAGCGACGCGGCCCGCTCCAGTACGTTCCGTACGGCGGCCGCGTCGCCCGTGGTGTCCCGGGGAACCGTGTCCGACGCCTGCCGCCCGCCGACCAGCAGACAGAAGTCCACGGCATCCAGGGTGAGTTCGGCGGCCACGGGATCGCTCTGCGAACCCAGGACCCACTCCTCGCCGCCCCTGACCGCGAACAGCACCGGCGGCGCCCCGGCCCCGAGGACGGTGCCGAGAACGCGGACGGCCAGCCTGACCAGCTGCCCCAGGTGCTCCTCGGGCGGCGGCGGCACGGCCAGGCCCAGGGCGCGGCCGATGTCGTCGGTATGGATCCACGCCTCGAAGGCCCGCGCCAGGAAGTGCTCGGTGACGGGCAGCCTGAGACCCATCAACAGGGTTGTCCCGGCAGCGAGTTCGGGATCGCGGGCATACGGGGTGCCGAGGAGCGCGGCCGCCTGCGCGGACCAGTCGGCGACGGTCTCCTCGGGCGTACGGCCGTACTCATGGGCGATCACCTCGGCGGTTCGCCTCTCCCAGGCGTCCGCCCAGTCCGCGTCCTCGTCGATCCGCGCGCCCGGCACCCGGGCGTCGATCCCGAGCCGCAGGGCCAGATGTTCGTCGGCGGCCAGCAGATGGGCGACCGTCGCGTGCACGTCCCAGTCGTGCACGACCGGCGTCGACCAGCGCCCAGCGATTTCGGGCAGCAGCGCCTCGAGCCCGGCGACGGCGGCCGCATAGGGGGCGGCGTGCCGGGCCACACGGGGTGGCGCGGGTCGGGCGCGGAGGGCGCCGGTGAGAAGGGTGCCGAGGGGGGACGGCGGCTCCTCGAGCGGCGGGCCGTCCAGCAGTCGTACGGTCGCGCGCAGCCGTTCCGCCTCCGCCGCGCAGCGCTCGCACTCGGCCAGGTGCGGTGGGACCAGCCGCTCCTCGGCCGGTTCCAGGACGCCGAAGGCCCAGGCGGCCAGCAGGTCGCGTACGTCGTCGTGATCGGTCACCGCTCGCCCCCTTCCCTGTGTTCCCCTGCCGCCATCATGCGCCCTCTTCCCACGCCGGGTCGGGCGGGTCGGCCAAAGTCTCCGCGAGGGCGCGCAGAGCGGTGCGCAGCCGGGTCTTCGCGGTGCCCTCGGGGATGCCGAGCTCGACGGCGGCCTGCCGGTAGGTGCGGCCCGCGAAGTAGGCGAGGTGCACCACCTCCCTTTGCGGCTCCGGGAGTTCGGCGAGAGCGGTGTGCAGCAGAAGGGACCGCTCCCGGTCGACGACCGCCTCGGCGGGGCCCGGAGAGGCGTCCGGGATGCCGTGCAGGGCCAGGTCGTCGGCGCGGACGTCCTTGCGGTGCCGGGCCTCGCTGCGCACCCAGTCCACGGCCCGCCGGTGCGCCAGCACCGACAGCCAGGTCCGCAGGCTGCCGCGGCGGGCGTCGAAGGCGTACGGCCTGCTCCACAGCTGCGCGAAGACCTCCTGGGCCACGTCCTCGGCCGCGGCCCGGCTGCGGGTCACGCGCACCGCGACCGCCCGCACCAGCCCGCCGTACGCCCCGTACGCCTCGGCCAGCGCGGACTCGTCTCCGTACACCAGCCGCCGGTGCAGCTCCGCGTCTGCGGGTTGCTGTACGGACGTCGTCCCGTCCGTGGACTCCACGGCACCACCACCCCTTGATGCCCCTTCCTAGCGTCCCGGGCGGCGCGGCGCCAGCGGTTCAGGCAGACAGGGCGTCCAGGAGCCGGTCGACATCGGCGGCGGTGTTGTAGAGGTGGAAGGAGGCGCGCAGGTTGCCCGCGCGGTCGGAGACCTCGATGCCTGCGGCGCTCAAGTCGCGCTGCCGGTGGCCGAGTCCGGGCACGGACACGATCGGCGAGCCGGGGGCCGGCAGCGGTGCGTGGCCGAGGGCGGCGAGTCCGGTACGGAAGCGGTCCGCGAGGACCAGGTCGTGGGCGCGCACGGCGTCCACGCCGAGCTCCTCCAGGAGTTCGAGGGAGCGGCGGGTGCCCGAGTAGGTGAACAGGGCGGGGCTGACGTCGAACCGCCGGGCGGAGTGGGCCAGTTCGGCGACGGGGCCGTAGCAGCTGTCCCACGGGATCTCGCCCGCGACCCAGCCGGCGAGCACCGGCTTCAGGTCGCCGAAGTCCTCCGGCACGGCGAGGAAGGCCGCGCCGTGCGGGCCGAGCAGCCACTTGAAGGTGGTGGAGACGGTGTAGTCGTACGACCGCGCGTCCACCGGGAACCAGCCCGCGGCCTGCGAGAAGTCGACGTAGGTGCGGGCTCCGTGTGCCCTGGCCGCCTCTCGCAGGGCGGGCAGGTCGGCGATCCGGCCGTCGGCGGACTGGGCGGCGCTGACCGCGACGAGGGCGGTGCCGGGGCGGACGGAGTCGGCGAGCCGTTCCAGCGGCACGATGCGGACCTTGAGGTCGCCGCGGGTGTGGAAGGGGTTCACGACGGAGGTGAAGTCGTCCTCGGCGGTGAGGACTTCGGCGCCCGGGGGCAGGGAGGCGGCGACCAGGCCCGAGTGGGTGGACACGGAGGCGCCGGCCGCGACCCGGGTGACCGGGACGCCGGCGAGCCTGGCGAACGCGGCGCGGGACAGCTCCACGTCCTGGAACAGCGGGTCCAGCGGCCTGCCCTCGGCGCGGATCAGCACCGCCTCCTGGAGGGCGGTCACGGTGCGTGCGGGGAGCAGACCGCTGCTCGCCGTGTTGAGATAGGTGTTCTTCGGGGCGAACTCGGCGCGGACGAGGCTCTCGAAGGTCTCCATGGCTCCACTGTGCGGCCGGAAGACCTCTCGGTCCATTGCGACTTTCTCCGTGGTTTCACCAAGGAACGCTTATACGTCCGCGCCGACCTGCGCTTTTGTCAGCCCTGCCGGGGTACGGCGCACCCGTCGGGACCGCAGGCATCCGCGGACGTGTCGGGCTGGTCGATCAGCTTCAGCGGGGAGCGGTTGCCCCAGGCTTGGGTGAGGGCCTGGGTGAAGACCTCGGCGGGCTGGGCTCCGGAGACGCCGTACGTGCGGTCCAGGACGAAGAAGGGGACGCCGTTGGCACCGAGCTCGGCGGCCTCGCGCTCGTCGGCGCGGACGTCGTCGGCGTAGGCGGTGGGGTCGGCGAGGACCGTGCGGACCTCGTCGGCGTCCAGGCCGGCCTCCACGGCGAGCTCCACGAGGCGCTCGTCACCCTCGGTGAACAGGGACCTCTCCTCGGCGAAGTTGGCCCGGTAGAAGATCTGGACGAGCTCGTCCTGCCTGCCCTGTTCCTTGGCGAAGTGGAGGAGCCGGTGCAGGTCGAAGGTGTTGCCGTGGTCGCGGTCCCGGGTCCGGTAGGCGAGCCCTTCGGCGGCGGCCTGGGCGCCGAGGTTCTCCTCGCCGGCCTGGGCCTGGGCCTCGCTCATGCCGTACTTCTTGCTGAGCATCGCGAGCACGGGCTCGACGTCGCTCTTGTCCCGCCCCGGATCCAGCTCGAACGACCGGTGGACCACCTCGACGCCGTCACGGTGCGGGAAGGCCTCCAGCGCCTTCTCGAAGCGGGCCTTGCCCACGTAGCACCAGGGGCAGGCGATGTCGCTCCAGATCTCGACGCGCATGTCTACGGCTCTCTCCAGCTCGGACGGCTGCGGAGACTCCCTCCGCTCAGTGGGTGAACATTCAAGCAGCGGGTCTCATTCCCCACCGGCCCCCGTCGGCGCTCAGCTTCCGTCGCGCAGGTCGGCCGGCCATTCGGGCCGGTACTCGATGTGGTCGTACGTCACCACACAGCCCTCCCCCATCGGCGACTGCGCCATGAAGCCGATCAGGGCCGCGTCGGTCTCCTTCTCGTCGCCCAGGGTGAAGAGGCGGACGAAGGTCCAGTGCTTGCCGTCGCGGGAGGCGTGGAAGGCGAAGGCGCGGCCGGTGCGGCTGACCCGCAGCCACACCGAACTGCCGTCCACGGTGAAGGAGTTGCAGTCGTCGGAGTGCCCCCGGGTGACGACCGTGCAGACGGTGGGCACGTCCGGGGAGTTCTCCAGGCAGAGTTTGGCCCAGGCCCGCTCGCCGACATGGACGTAGAGCACGCCCGCGTCGAACGATCCGTTGAAGCCGACCGTGACGCGGGCTATCAGCTGGAAGTCCCCCTCCGGGGCACCGAGCAGCCGCGGCGCGTCGGCGGCCGGGTCCAGGGACTCCCCGGTGGGCGGCACGAAGCGGTCCTGCCTCGGGCCGGCCCAGCCGGAGAGAAAGCCGTCCTCGTACTTCCAGTGCCCGTCGGGGCCGTAGGTGCGGAGAGAGAAAGGGAGTTCGGGAAGTTCGACGTCCATCCTCAGAGTTTTCCAGTTCCCTCTCCGCGCGCGGCTTTCGGGTGCCTAGCGCTCCAGCTGGTTGTTGAAGCGGCGGGGCAGGCCCAGGGGGTTGTCGTCCCTCAGTTCCGGCGGGAGCAGGGCCTCCGGTGCGTTCTGGTACGCCACCGGCCGCAGCCAGCGCTCGATCGCCGTGCCGCCCACCGACGTCGACGTGGACGTCGTCGCGGGGTACGGGCCTCCGTGGTGCTGGGCCGGGGCCACCGCGACACCCGTCGGCCAGCCGTTCACCAGGACGCGCCCCGCCAGCGGCGTCAGCTCCGCGAGGATCTCCCCGCCGCGTCCGTGACCGGCCGCCTCCTCGGTGGACAGGTGGACCGTCGCCGTGAGGTTGCCGGGCAGGCGGGACAGCACGGCCCGCGCCTGCTCGTCGTCGTCGTAGCGGACCACCACGGTCACCGGACCGAAGCACTCCTCCAGGAGCAGGTCGTAGGCCCCCTCGGTGGTCAGCTTGTCCGCCGCCACCGTGAGGAAGCCCGCGCTCACCGTGTGCTCGCCGCCCGCTCCGGGCGTCACCGGCGTCTCGACCTCGGGAAGCTCCGCGCGCTCGGCGACGCCGGCGACGAAGTTGTCCCGCATACGGTGGTCGAGAAGGACACCCGGGTCGGTGTCGCTGACGGCGTCGGTCAGGGACTTCAGCAGGCCGTCGCCCGCCGCGCCGGACGGTACGAGGACCAGGCCCGGCTTCACACAGAACTGGCCGACGCCGAGGGTCATGGAGCCGGCGAGCCCGGCGCCGATGGCCTCCGCGCGCTCGGCCGCCGCCTCCTCGGTGATCACGACGGGGTTCAGGGAGCCCAGCTCGCCGTGGAACGGGATCGGCACCGGCCGCGCGGCCGCCGCGTCGAACAGGGCACGGCCGCCCTTCACGGAACCGGTGAAGCCCGCGGCCGCGACCAGCGGGTGCTTGATCAGTTCGATGCCGGCCTCGAAGCCGTGGACGAGACCGAGCACGCCCGCGGGAATGCCGTGCTCGGCGGCGGCCCGGCGCAGCACGGACGCGACCAGCTCGGACAGGGCCGGGTGGTCGGGGTGGGCCTTGACGACGACGGGGTTGCCGGCCGCGAGCGCGCTCGCCGTGTCGCCGCCGGCGACCGAGAAGGCGAAGGGGAAGTTGGAGGCCGAGTACACGGCGACGACGCCGAGGGGGACCTTGTAGCGGCGCAGGTCCGGGATCGGCGGGGTGGCGGTGTCGTCGGGGTGGTTGATCACCACGCCGAGGAACTCGCCCTCGTCGACGATGTCGGCGAAGGCCCGCAGCTGGTAGCTGGTGCGGGCGAGCTCGCCGGTCAGCCGGACCGGGCCGAGCGCGGTCTCGGCGTCGGCGGCCTCGACGAGATGGTCCTTGGAGTCCTGGAGCCGGTCGGCCGCGGTGCGCAGGAAGGCCGCACGGACGGTGCGGTCGGCGAGCGACGCACGCGCGTCGTGCGCGGCGCGGACGGCGGCGTCCACCTCCTGGGCCGTGGCCTCCACCGCAACCTGCTCGCGCTGCTTCCCGGTTCGGGGGTCGACACTCCAGACTGGTGCTGCTGCCACCGCGGGTCCCTCCACGTGTATCTGGGTCAGCCACCAGGAACGTTCGATATGCTGAACGCTGTCCCTGATGGTGAATATGCTGTTGGAGACTATATAGCTGGGTTCCCGTCGAACGAAGGGGTCAAAGGCGATGTCGGCTGGCGAGACGGGCGGCGGGTCACAGGTCAAGTCCGCGGTACGGACGGTTGAACTGCTCGAATACTTCGCCGGACGCCCCGGCATGCACTCCCTCGCGGCGGTCCAGGAGGCCGTCGGGTACCCCAAGTCCAGTCTTTACATGTTGCTGCGCACGCTGGTCGAGCTGGGCTGGGTGGAGACCGACGCGACGGGCACGCGGTACGGCATCGGGGTGCGGGCGCTGCTCGTCGGCACCTCCTACATCGACGGCGACGAGGTGGTCGCGGCGGCCCGGCCGACCCTGGACCGGCTCTCCGACGACACCACCGAGACCATCCACCTCGCGCGTCTGGACGGCACGAACGTCGTCTACCTCGCCACCCGGCAGTCACAGCACTACCTGCGGCCCTTCACGAGAGTGGGCCGCCGGCTCCCGGCGCACTCCACCTCCCTCGGCAAGGCGCTGCTGAGCACGTACTCCGACGAGCAGGTCCGCAAGATGCTGCCGGAGACCCTGCCCGCGCTCACCGAGCACACGATCACCGACCGCGAGAAGCTCATCGAGGAGCTGCACCAGATCCGGGAGCAGGGCTTCTCGGTGGACCGTGAGGAGAACACGCTGGGGCTGCGCTGCTTCGGCGTCGCGATCCCGTACCGCACGCCCGCGCGGGACGCCATCAGCTGCTCGGTGCCGGTGGCGCGGCTGACCCCGGCGCACGAACAGATGGTGAAGGACGCGCTGTTCGACGCCCGGGACCGGCTGACACTGGCCACCCGTAGGCTCTGAGGCATGCAGATCGTTCTCCGCGAAGTCCATGACAGCGATCTGCCGGTGTTCTTCCGGCAGATGAACGACCCCGAGGCCCTGCACATGGCGGCCTTCACCCCGAAGGACCCGGCCGACCGGGACGCCTTCGACGCCCACTGGAAACGGATCCGGGCCGGCGCGGACGTGCAGCGCACGATCCTGGCCGACGGGGACGTGGTGGGCAGCGCGGCCGTGTACGGCGAACCGGGCGAGCGCGAGGTGACGTACTGGATCGACCGCGCCTACTGGGGGCGCGGCATCGCCACAGCAGCACTGCGGGAGCTGGTCGCCCAGGTGCCCGAGCGGCCCCTGTACGCCCGCGCGGCCGCCGACAACACCGGCTCCCTGCGCGTCCTGGAGAAGTGCGGATTCCGGGTGACCGCTGAGGCCTCCGGGTACGCCCACGCGCGCGGGGCGGAGATCGACGAGTTCGTGCTCACGCTGGACGCGTGAAGCCGACGTAGATGAACGTCCGATGAGAAAAGCGGACGTTCGGGAACGATTCGTCCGTCGTTGATCGTCTTCCGTGTGGGATGAACAAGACGATCAGGCGCGCATCGGTCTTCGCGCTGCTCCTGGTGTTCGCTCTGCTGATCCGAGCGACCTGGGTGCAGTTCTACGACGGCCAGGCACTCGCGGACGACAACGACAACCGGCGGAACGCGATCGAGACGTACTCCTCGCCGCTCGGGAACATCATCGTGGCCGGAAAAGCGGTCACGGGTTCCGAGAAGGTGACGGACAGCGACCTCGCGTACAAGCGGACGTACACGAACGGCAAGCTGTACGCGGCGGTGACGGGCTACGCCTCGCAGGCCTACGCCCCGACCCAGCTGGAGGGCATCTACGCCGGTCTCCTCAACGGCACCGACAGCCGGCTGAAGACCGTCTTGGACACGGTCACCAACCAGCGGGCCGAGCCCGGTGATGTGATCACGACGATCGACCCCGCCGTGCAGAAGGCGGCGTACGACGCGCTCGGCGACAAGAAGGGCGCGGCCGTCGCGATCGACCCGGCGACCGGCAAGATCCTCGCGGTCGTGTCGACGCCGTCGTACGACCCGTCCTCGCTGACGGACGCCAACACCGCGGGCAGTGCCTGGAAGCAGCTCAACGCGGACTCCGACAAGCCTCTGACCAACCGCGCGCTGCGCCAGCCGCTGCCGCCCGGCTCGACGTTCAAGCTGGTGGTGGCCGCGGCCGCGCTGGAGGACGGCCTGTACTCCTCGGTGGACGAGAAGACCGAGAGCCCGGACCCGTACACGCTGCCGGGCACGGTGACCCCGCTGGGGAACGAGAGCGCCTCGGCGCCCTGCGAGAACGCCTCGATCCGGGTCGCGCTCGAGTACTCCTGCAACACCGTCTTCGCGAAGATGGCCGTCGACCTCGGCCAGGACAAGGTGCGGGCGACGGCCGAGAAGTTCGGCTTCAACGACGACCAGCAGGACGTGCCGGTGCGGGCGTACACCAGCGTCTATCCCTCCGGCATGGACAAGTCCTCGACGGCCCTGACCGGTATCGGCCAGTACGACGTCACGGCCACCCCGCTCCAGATGGCCATGGTGTCCGCGGCCATAGCCAACGGCGGCAAGCTGGTGACGCCCCATATGGTGTCGACGATCACCGACCACGGCGGCGACGTCCTGAAGAACTACGACGACGAGGCGGGCACCGAACAGGTCGTCAGCTCCGGCACGGCGGAACAACTCCAGTCGGCGATGCAGACGGTGGTGGAGAAGGGCACCGGCACGAACGCCCTGATCGACGGCGTCACGGTGGGCGGCAAGACGGGCACGGCCCAGCACGGCGAGAACAACAGCAAGACGCCGTACGCCTGGTTCACGTCCTACGGAAAGGGCGACGGCAAGGAGGTCGCCGTGGCGGTGGTCGTGGAGCAGTCGAACGCGGCCCGCTCGGAGGTGAGCGGAAACGGGCTGGCCGCCCCCGTGGCCAAGGCCATGATGGAGGCGGCCCTCAAGAACTGAGGTGTCCCGGTGGCTACTTGGCGCCGAGGATCTGCTCGATGGGGTCGATCGCGAAGTACACGAGGAACAGCGCCGAGGCCGCCCACAACAGCCAGTGGATCTCCTTGGCCTTCCCCAGCACCACCTTGATCACGACGTACGCCAGGAAGCCGGCCCCGATCCCGTTCGTGATCGAGTAGGTGAACGGCATCACGGCGATGGTCAGGAACGCCGGGATCGCGATGTCGTACCGGTCCCAGTCGATGTGCTTGACCTGCGTCATCATCAGGAAGCCCACGGCGACCAGGGCGGGCGCGGCGGCCTGGAGCGGGACGATGGTCAGCAGCGGGGTCAGGAACAGCGCCAGGCCGAACAGACCGCCGGTGACCAGGTTCGAGAACCCGGTGCGCGAGCCCTCACCGACGCCCGCCGCCGACTCGATGTACGACGTGGCGGAGGACGCGGACGCCGCACCACCGGCCACCGCCGCCGCCCCGTCGATCAACAGGACCCGGCCGAGGTTGGGCACCTTGCCCTCCTCGTCAAGGAGACCCGCCTCCGCGGTGATCCCGACGACCGTGCCCATCGTGTCGAAGAAGTCGGACAGGATCAGCGTGAAGATCAGCAGGACGACCGTGACGATCCCCACGCCGGGCGCGCTGAAGGAACCGAACAGGCTGAAGTGACCGATCAGTCCGAAGTCGGGGGTGTCGACGACCTTGTCGGGCCACGCCGGTGTCGTGAGCCCCCACGTCTTGATGTCGGCGATCGAGTTGATGATCAACGCGAGGACCGTCATGGTCACGATGCTGATCAGGATCGCGCCCTTGACCTTGCGGGCGAGCAGCCCGATCGTCAGCAGCACTCCGAGACAGAAGACGAGGATCGGCCACCCGGTGAGGGCGCCGGTGCCGCCGAGCTGCACCGGCACGGTGGTGTTGGCGGCGTCGGGGATACGGCTCACGAACCCGGCGTCCACGAATCCGATGAACGCGATGAACAGCCCGATCCCGACACTGATCGCCTGCTTGAGCGGTTGCGGGATGGCGTGCATGACGGCCTCCCGCAGTCCGGTGACCACCAGCACACAGATGAGCAGACCTTCCAGGACGACCAGACCCATCGCGTCGTCCCAGCTCATCAGCGGGGCGATCTGGAAGGCGACGACCGCGTTCAGCCCGAGCCCGGCGGCGAGCGCGAGCGGCAGGTTGCCGCCCACGCCCATGATGATCGTCATGACCGCGGCCACCAGAGCCGTCGCGGTGGTCAACTGCACCGCATCCAGCGTGTGTCCGAACTTGTCCTTCGCGCTGCCGAGAATGATGGGATTCAGGACAAGGATGTAGGCCATCGTGAAGAACGTGGCGAAGCCGCCGCGTATCTCACGGGCGAAGGTGGATCCCCTCTCGGAGATCCTGAAGTACCGGTCGACGGACATGGTCGATGCTCCTTGGTGCCTGAATGATCGGTGTGCGGATGCTGGCTGGATTGTTCCTGCGTTGAACGCGCTTCAGGTTTTCTTCGTGTTACGGATTCGGGGGCCGCCCCGTCACACATCGTTCGAAGGACCGTACGAAAACCCTTACTGGATCACTGCTACGCTTCCGGATCTCCGCCCGGCCACCCCCGGACGATCACATGTCATTCACATGACACGCAAAGGAGAGGGAGCCCGTGGGCACAGTCGTCGACGACGCCGCCTCCGTGGAGTTCCACGCCTTCTTCGAACGCCACTATGCCGAACTGTCCCGCCTCGCCCATTTGTTGACCGGTGAGTCGGACGCCGCCGACGATCTGGCGGCGGACGCCCTGCTGGCGCTGTGGCACCGCTGGGACCGGGTGCGCGCGGCCGACCACCCGGCGGCGTACGCGCGCGGAGTGGTCGCCAATCTGGCCCGCACCCGCATCCGCAGCGCGGTCCGTGAGCGCCGGCGCGTCGCCCTGTTCTGGTCCCAGCGCGAGGAGAAGGTCGAGAATCCCGACGTGGCGGGCGTGGTCGACGTCCAGGAGGCGCTGCGCAGGCTGCCGTTCCGCAAGCGGGCCTGTGTCGTGCTGCGGCACGCCTTCGATCTCTCGGAGAAGGACACCGCGCTGGCCCTGGGTGTGTCGGTCGGTACGGTGAAGAGCCAGACCTCGAAGGGGATGGCCGAGTTGCAGCGGCTGCTCGGCCCTCAGAACGCTCCGCTGAGGGTGCACGCCGCGATGGCGCGCACCGGTGAGGCCGGAGGAAGGGACCGATGACCATGCGGCGGGACGTGCACGGCGAACTGCGCGCCCGGCTGCGGGACGCGGCCGAGGCGCACGAGCCGAACCGCGAGCAGATCCTCGCCCGGATCGAGCGCGGTATGTCGGAACAGACCCGCCCCGACCACCGGGCGACCCGGCCACCGGTCTACGGCTGGGTGCGGGTGGTGAGCGCCACGGCCGCGGTCGCCTGTGTGCTGGGCCTCGGCGGTTACGCGGTGGCGTCCGCGGTCAAGGACGAGCCGGCCGCGCAGACGTCCGTCGCGACCACGGGCACACCCACTCCGTCGCCCGACGCGACCAGCCGGCCGCCCGCCCCGCCGGCGGATCCGACACCGAGGACCACCCCCACGCAGCAGGCCGAGAAGCCGAGCGGTACGCCCTCGCGCACGCCGAGCGCGTCCACCGAGGTGCAGGCCTCCGGCGTCGAGGACGGCCCGCTGTGGTCGGACGGCTCGGTGGACCCGCACAGCAACGAGTTCTGGGCGCAGAGCGATCTGACCTTCAAGACCTCCGAGCAACTGACCGCGCTCACGGTCGAGTTGCGGATCGAACAGACCGGCGGTGTCAGCAACGCCGGCGCCTGGCGCTCACTGCCCGAGGACGACTTCACGCTGACGGTCGCCGAGGAGGACGGTTTCCTCGTCTACACCTGGGTGCTCAAGGACGGCCGTACGGTCCCGAAGGGCGAGTGGGTGTTCGCCGGGCAGTACAACCACGAGCGCGGCGGCCGGGACGCGAAGGGCGACGGCTACACGGCGACGGCGACCACGAAGTCCGGGGACCTCGCCGTGAAGGGCGGCTTCGCGGCCCAGGACGACGGCGCGGACGAAGGGGACTCCTAAGTCTCTTGCCGGAGTCTTACCGAAAAACCTCCGCCGGCGCGGCAACCGATTCCTCGTCAGCGGCCACTTAATGGGTGCACGGTCCCCCTGATGACGGAGCACCTCCCTTGAGCACGCACAAGAGACCCCTCACCCGCCGGCGGGTACTCGGCGCCTCGGCGCTCGGCGTGGCCGCCACCGGTGCCGCCGTCGCGGGAGGCACCGGCCTCCTCTCCGCCGCCTCCGCGGCGACCTTCGGCTACTCGGACGACGGCGGGAACTACGTCGTCGACACCGGAGCCTCCCTGGTCTTCAAGGTCTCGAAGACGACCGGCGACCTCACGTCCCTGGTCTACAAGGGCAAGGAGTACCAGGGCTACGGCGGCAAGAACTCGCACGTCGAGTCGGGGCTCGGGGCCTCCACGGTCGCCGTCAGGAAGTCCGGACCGGTCGTTCTGATCAAGGTCGTGCACGGCGCGATCACCCAGTGGTACGCGGCGCGCAGCGGCCAGAACAACGTCTACCTCTGGACGGACAAGAAGGACGCCTCCTTCACCGCGACCCGCTACATCGTCCGCCTCAAGCCCGGGATGTTCCCCAACACGGGTTCAGACAGCTGGATCGAGACCTCCGACAAGATCATCGAGGCCGGTGACGTCTGGAAGAGGGCCGACGGCACGACCCACTCCAAGCACTACTCGGGCAAGCGGACCATCGACTACGACCACGTCGGCTTCACCACCGGCTCGGTGGGCCTCTGGCTGGTGCGCTCCAACCATGAGAAGGCCTCCGGCGGTCCCTTCTACCGCTCGCTCCTGCGGCACTCGAACGACAAGGGCGCCGGGCTCTACGAGATCCTGCACTACAACGAGGCGCAGACCGAGGCGGAACGTTTCGGCCTCCAGGGTCCGTACGTCCTCGCCTTCACCGACGGTGGCGCTCCGTCGTCCGCCCTCTTCCACGACAGGCTGGACACCGGCTGGGTCGACGGTCTCGGCATCACGGGCTGGGTCGGCGCGGGGGGCCGGGGCAGGGTGGCCGGGGT
Organism: Streptomyces sp. NPDC050759; assembly: GCF_044456945.1. Taxonomy (NCBI): domain Bacteria; kingdom Bacillati; phylum Actinomycetota; class Actinomycetes; order Kitasatosporales; family Streptomycetaceae; genus Streptomyces; species Streptomyces sp. NPDC050759. Next base: position 121,263 of record NZ_JBITGI010000012.1, read on the forward strand.
CGGCCTGAAGGGCATGGACACCTCCCACCCGTACACGGTGGGCTTCGCCAACGCGGACGCGCAGTACTGGGCGAAGGCCGCGACCGGAACCGGCGCCTACTCCTGCAAGGGGATGCTGCCGGGGACGTACACGATGACCGTGTACAAGGGCGAACTCGCGGTGCACACCGCGTCGGTGAAGGTCACGGCGGGCGCGGTGACCTCCCTGCACAGCCTCACGATCACCGGCGATCCGTCCACCGCCCAGGCCGTCTGGCGGCTCGGCGACTGGGACGGCACGCCCGGTGAGTTCAAGAACGCCAAGCTGATGACGTACGCCCACCCCTCCGACGGCCGCGCCGCCAAGTGGACCGGCAACGTCACGATCGGCGGCGGTGGCGAGGCGGCGTCCTTCCCGGCGTACATGTGGAAGGACGTCAACGACGGCGTCCTGATCTACTTCAAGCTGACCAGGGCCCAGGCGGCCGTCGCGCACACGCTGCGGGTCGGGGTGACCGACGCCTTCGCGGGCGGCCGTCCCCGCGTCAGCGTCAACGACTGGGTTTCGGCCATCCCCACGGCCCCCACGCAGCCCGGCACGCGCTCCCTCACCACGGGTTCGTACCGGGGGAACAACCATTCGTTCGTCTTCAACGTCCCTAGTAGTGCGTGGAAGACGGACACCACGCAGTACAACGTCCTGAAGCTCGACATCGTGAGCGGCTCGGGCGGCAGTGCCTATCTCAGCGCGGGCACGTCGTTCGACTGCCTGGACCTGCTGGCCTGAGCCCCCCTCGGCCAGCAGCTGCCGGCTGGAGCCCCCCTCGGGCCGGCACGAGGAACGCCCCGCCTGTGACGACAGGCGGGGCGTTTCGCGTTCCGCGCTCAGTTCATCGTGGTGCCGATGGTGGTGGAGCCGGTGGTCAGGAAGGCGGTCGAGGGCAGCGAACCGCCCGGCCGGCGAGTGCCGTACGCGGTGGTGGCATCCGTCGACCTGAATGCCGGGGTCGGCACCCCGCTGTCCCAGTTGTTCGCCGCGGACACCGCGGACGAACTCCGTTTGGACGACCCGCCCTTGTTGCCCACCGCCAGATTCCGCGCCAACCGGGCCTTGCCCGTGGCGAAGAAGAACCCGGCCTCGGCGTTGGCGTACGCCGTGTTGCGGTTCAGCACGATCGCCCCGGTGTTGGAGTTCTCGGTGAACCCGTCGCCGGTGTTGCCCCACGCGGCGGAGTTGTTGACGAGGTGCGCCACCGTGACGCCCCCGCCTCCCAGCTTGAACCCGTTGCCGTTGCCCTCGAAGGCGCCGTCCCCCCACCGGTTCCTGCCGTTCCCGAAGGCCCAGCTGTGCTCGACGGTGACCGGCGAGGAGAACTGCCACAGGTCGAGCCCGTCGTCGGAGTTGTCGTAGAGACGCGCCCCCGTGATCCGGTTGCCTGTGCCGGACCCGAACTTCACGGCGATCCCGTCGGCGTTCTGCCCGTGCCCAGCCGGGTCGTAGTTGCCGTGACTGTCCAGGTTCTGCACGAGGTTGTCGCTGGTCCCGTCGCCCCGCAGCGTGAACCCGGAGTCCCCGTTGTTCGCGGTGACGAGGTTCTGGAAGACACCGCCGACGGAGGAGGTGACGACGAAGCCCTGGGCCGGGGAGTTCTGGAAGGTGAGGTTCCGGACGGTCCAGTAGTCGCCGTAGATCCCGGCCAGCCAGGACCCGGCGGGCAGCCTGGACCCGTCGATCCTGACCTTCTCGCTGCCGTACGCCCGCAAGGTGATCCGTGCCGAACTCGTGCCGTTCGCCGTGGACTTGAGGGTGGCCGACGGGGTGTACGTCCCGGCGCGGACCTGGATGACCGTACCCGCGCTCGCGTTCCGCACCGCCGCCTCCAGCTGGGCTGTCCCGGAGACGGTGACCGTCGTCGACGCGGCCTCGGCCCCGCCGCCCGACAGGCCGAGATACACACCGCCCGCGCCCGCGGTGACGGCGACCGCCGCGGCGATGGAGAGCGTGCGGGTCCGGCGGTGGCGACCGGTGCTGTGACGCACGGGGCGTTCCTTTCCTCGGCAGTGGGGACGCCCTGAAGTCGCCGCCATGGCCGGTGAAGTTGCCGCGCCCCGACGAAAACAACCGAAACTTTCGCTGCTGCTCCTCGCGCACTCACCGATTGACGTGCTGTTTCCCACTCGTAACACTCCGAAGGCGCGCACAGCCCCCAACAGAAACCCCCACACCCCCACACTCACAGGAGCGACATGCGCCCTCGTATCCTCCTCGTCGCCTGTCTCTCGCTACTGCTGGCCCTTCTCACCGCACCGCCCGGTTCCGCCCACTCAGGAGCACCACCCGTGAACCACCCCAAGTACGCCGGATATCTCTTCGCCTACTTCACCGGCGAGGGCACCGCCGACGGCGAGCAGATCCGCTACGCCCTCAGCCGCGGCAACGACCCCCTGCACTGGCGCGAGCTGAACCAGGGCAAGCCGGTCCTGACGTCGACGATCGGCGAGAAGGGCCTGCGCGACCCCTTCGTGATCCGCTCCCCCAAGGGCGACAAGTTCTTTCTGATCGCGACCGACCTGCGCATGTACAAGAACAGCAGCGGCAGTTGGGACGACGTCCAGCGGCACGGCAGCAAGTCGGTCATGATCTGGGAGTCCACCGACCTGGTCCACTGGACCGACCAGCGGCTGGTGAAGGTCGCCCCGGACAACGCGGGCAACACCTGGGCGCCGGAGGCCTATTGGGACGACAGTCTCGGTGAGTACGTCGTCTTCTGGGCGTCGAAGCTGTACGCCGACGACGATCCCGGGCACACGGGATCGACGTACAACAAGATGCTGTACGCGACCACGAAGGACTTCCGCACCTTCAGCGCGCCCAAGGTCTGGGACGACCCCGGCTACTCGGTCATCGACTCGACGGTCGTGAAGTACAAGGACACCTACTACCGCTATACCAAGGACGAGCGGGACCCCACCTCCAGCTCGCCCTGCGCCAAGTTCATCACCGGCGAGAAGTCGACGAGTCTGACCTCGACGAAGTACGACCTGGTCGCGGACTGCATCGGCAGCGGTGCGATGGACCGCGGTGAGGGTCCGACGGTGTTCAAGTCGAACACCGAGAAGAAGTGGTACCTGTTCATCGACGAGTACGGCGGCCGCGGGTACGTCCCCTTCGAGACCACCGACCTCGACTCGGGCAGGTGGACCCCGTCCACGAACTACCAGCTGCCCGCGAGTCCCCGGCACGGCACGGTGCTTCCGGTGACGCAGCAGGAGTACGACCGGCTGCTGGCCGCGTATCCATCGACGCCCGCCTCGGTCGTCGACGCGACGGCCAAGGGCCAGAAGGGGTACGCGATCGTCACGGAGGCCGCGTCGAAGGTCGTGCTCCCGGTGCAGACCGACACCGACCTCACGCACCTCGCTCCGAAGATCGCCGTGGGTGAGGGCGCCAGCATCGCCCCCAGATCCGGTACCCGGCGCGACTTCCGCAGGCCACAGTCGTACACGGTGACGGCCGCCGACGGCACCAGCCGCAGCTGGACGGTCGAGGCGGTGCGGACCGGAAGCCCCGTCCTGCCCGGCCTCAACGCCGACCCCGACGTGCACTATCTGAACGGCGAGTACTGGATCTACCCGACCACCGACGGCTTCAACGGCTGGAGCGGGACGCGGTTCAAGGCGTACTCGTCGAAGGACCTGGTCCACTGGAAGGACCACGGGGTCATCCTCGACCTCGGCGCGGACGTGTCGTGGGCCGACAAGTACGCGTGGGCGCCGGCGATCGCGGAGCGGGACGGCAAGTACTACTTCTACTTCTGCGCCGAGCAGCAGATCGGTGTGGCGGTGGCGGACTCCCCCGCCGGTCCCTTCAAGGACGCGCTGGGCAAGCCGCTCGTGGCCAAGGGCGGCTCGCTGCAGGGCCAGATGATCGACCCGGCCGTCTTCACGGACGACGACGGGACGTCGTACCTCTACTGGGGCAACGGGCACGGCTATGTCGTCCCGCTGAACGACGACATGACGTCCTACGACGCCGCCGCGGTCAAGGACATCACCCCGGACAACTTCCGCGAGGGTTCCTTCGTGATCAAGCGGAACGGCACGTACTACTTCATGTGGTCCGAGGACGACACCCGCAGCGAGAACTACCACGTCGCCTATGCGACGGGACCGTCCCCGCTCGGCCCGTGGACCAAGAAGGGGACGATCCTGTCCAAGCGTCCCGAGTACGGCATCCTCGCCACCGGCCACCACTCCGTGGTGAACGTCCCCGGCACCGACGACTGGTACATCGTCTATCACCGGTTCGCCCTGAACGGGCCGGGAAAGCCCGGCGGCGACGGAATGCACCGCGAAACCACCATCGACAGGCTGGAGTTCGCGGCGGACGGCACGATCAAGCCCGTGGTGCCGACCCTCGAGGGGATCCGGCCGGTGCGGAACTAGCTCACGAAGTACGTCGGGTTCGGGAGCTTGTACGTCCTGTCGGCGTAACCGCCGTCCAGGTCGGAGTACTGGTCGCCGAAGTTGGCGATGATCTCGTACCCCAGGTCCTTCTCGATGTGCGCGCGGGTGCCGGACTTGTACTGCACGGTGGTGCAGGTCCAGGTGCCCGGCGTGGCGCAGGCGCTCAGGTAGGACGGCGGGTTCGCCTTGTCCTTGAGGAACACGTGGTCGGCGTCGAGGTTCACATCGGCGCCGATCTTCTTCAGGTTCTCGACCGCGGCCGAGCGCTGCGCCTCGCTCAGGCCCGAGTTGTAGAAGACCTCGACGCCCTTCTTCTCGGCGTACTGCACGAGCTCGGGGCTGCCGAAGACGGCCGGGCGGTCGGCCCGGTTCACGTAGTCGGCCCAAGTGGTCGCGTTGTACGTGTAGTTGTAGCGCTTCTCGTAGTCGAGGCTGAGCAGCAGCGTGTCGTCGATGTCGAAGACGACGGCGGGCTTCTCGCCCCTGTGGTGCGCCTTGCGGGCGGCCTGGTCGATGTACTTCCGGGCGGCCTTGTCGAGGGACGCGAGGTCCTTGGCGTACGGGCTGGTGGGGGACGCCTGGTAGACACCGTTCGCGTCGGCCGCGGTGCCGTAGTAGGTGTCGATGTCCTTGACCAGGAGCCCTATGTTGTAGGGCTCGTGCGTGGAGTTCGCCGTGGACTGGCCGGCGGTGGCCGCACCGGCGCCGTAGAGGGCGCCCGCGGCGACCGCACACGCCGCGGTGACGGCTGCGATACGCAGTGACTTATGCATGACAGACGTTCTACGCGCGTCACCCCGGTGGGCGCGAGACCCGTTGCCCGATCGATACCTCCTCCACAGGCAAAAAACGGGTCAAGCGGCCGGGCGGGCATTGGCGGTGGTCGTGGAGCAGTCCAACGCGGCGCGCTCCGAGGTGAGCGGCAACGGTTTGGCCGCCACCGTGGCCAAGGCCATGATGGAGGCGGCCTTCAAGAACTGAGGTTTCCCGGTAGTTACTTGGCGCCGAGCACCTGCTCGATCCCGGCACCCACGATCCAGGGCACCCTCGGTGCGTATCTGGCGGACTGGCTGGACACCGTCGCCGTACACCGGCTGAGGCCGCACACCCTGGCCCGCTACCGCCCGTGGCCCGCCTCTACATCCAGCCCAGCCTCGGCTCCAAGAAGATGGCCCGGCTCACCGCGGAGGACATCCGGCTCTTCCTCGACACCCTGCGCACCCAGTGCCGCTGCTGCACGCGCGACCTCGCCGCCCGACGCCTGCGCTGCTGCGCCACCGGAGAGTGCTGCCGGCGCCGGCTGTCGCCGCTCGCCCTCGCCTACATCCACTCCATCCTGAAGTCGGTACTGGAGCATGCTGTCCGTGAGGAGGAGAACCCGCGCAACGTCGTTCGCAACGTCCGCATGGGCACCCCACACCCCAAGCGAACGGAACCCTTCACCTCGCCGAAGCCCGCCGCTTCCTCGAAACCACCAGCAGCCACCGGATGCACGCCCTGTTCAAGCTCGCCCTGCACACCAGCCTCCGCAAGGGCGCACTCCTCGGCCTGCACCGGGCAGACCTCAACCTCCCTCGCAGACTGCCTTCGCGCGAGCAAGAATGGCAATTGCCTCGCGAACGGCAGCGATGAGCGCGCGATTCTCCTGGTCTACTTGCGATAGTTTCCCACCCACCGAACCGTATGCCGAAGATGTGCTCGACCCTCCCGCTCACCTCGTCAGCGACCCGTGTAGTTATATGACCTTCTGCCGTCAATCGATCGTACGTGCAATTACACATACGGAAGATGAGAATAGCTAATCGATCGCCGGAATCGGTGCGACTTCCACCGAAGGTCACAGCAGCCCCTCCGGAAGAACGGAGGGGCTGCTTTCTTGCACACTCTTTGGTTAGCCTTCGGTGCACCTCAGGTCAACGAGAGGAAGGAATTCAGAACCTGGTTTCGCGATTAACCAAGAAACCTGAATGGCCCATTATTGACCACTCTCCTCACTCGCAAGCAGGGCCCGGAGACGCCTGACTTCTTCCACAAGGCGCGGCACAGCTTCCCGTGCCATTGCAATGAAGGCCGCGTTCTCGTCCCAGCGTTCGTCACCAGAATCAACGTATCGCGGGTGCTGCACCAAAGTAGCGGCAATCATGTCTCGATGATCAAAATTCGGCCACCTCTCGGCAGTGCCAGTGTCGGGAGCCGTGCTCACCGCCACAAGATTCATGGCGGAGTCATCGTCCAAGGTTCTAACGAACCAAGGCGCCGGAGTGGCCGCAGAGCACAACTCCTCGATCTCCTCAAGTTCACTTTCACGCATGTAACCACCTTCTGTCAGCCTGTTTACCCGGCCCGGGGTGCCCCGCAATATGGCAAGCAGGGCACCCCAAAAGATATGATCAACTAATATCGCTCACTCGAATATCCGAGCCTTTCGATATTCTTATAGAATCTCTTGTCATTTGTAATGATCGGCAGTCCATCCTGAATCGCCGAATGCAAGACCGAAGCGTCGTCGTCGGCAATCATCGGATTGAAGGACTTACCCGTCCACATGCCCCTGAGGCGAGCCTGGAGTGAAGCAACGCCTTCGCTGGTGGAAGCCGGTCCCATGCGTCCTCCCCGCTCCGACAACCAGCTACCAATGGCATCTGCCGAGTGCCCACCTTCGAGTAGTTCACGATGAGCAGTCGGTGAAAGTACCGGGGCACGCCCCGCCAACGCGGCATCAACTTCAGCGGTCTTTGCACCGGAGAGAGCATCCGTCACAGCATTCGTGTCGACTGCCACCTCGCCGCAATTGTGAACCAGGACTGGAGTAGCCCCCGCGAGCACATAGTACGCGTGGATGTCGGTGACGGTGAGGTCGTGCGTCCGCTGCCGTTTGTCGAAGTGGCGGTTGGCCGTGAGTTCGACCGTGGCGCCGGACGGGGTGCGCAGCTTCATGCCGGGTTCGAGATCGCCGGCCTTGATCCACTCCTGCTCGGACTCGACCCAGAACGGGTGAGTGGTCGTGGCGACCAGAACCTCTGCTTTGCCCGATACCGACTTCACCGTGAGGTCGGAGAAGTGCTTGTCATCCTCGGTGACGATGGTGCCCGCGACTTCGTGGACCGTGGACTTACCGGTCTTGGAGTCGGTGGTGACGACCTTGTCGCCGAGTGCGACCTTCTCGATGGGCTTGGTGCTGCCGCCGGCGAGGAGGACCTTTGTGCCTGGCAGGAAGCTGTGGCACTCAGGCTCGGACTTCTTGCTCTTCTTCAGAGCCGCCGCGGCCTTCTTTCTGGCCTCCGCCAGCTTCTCCGTGGCCTTTGCCAGCCCCATTCTGGCCTTGCCCAGCGCCTTGTTCGCCTTGAAGAGGCTCGTCGCGCCGCCGACCAGGTCCTTGACGAGCCCGGCTACCCGCTTGACGAGTTTGATGCCCTTGGCCCACTTCCACGGGGCCCCGTACTTGGCGAGGATCTTGCCCGCGAGGCCGCCCGCGAAGCTGCCGGCGATGTTGAGGAGGGTCTCGCCACAGGCCCCGACGTCACCGCTGGAAATGCAGTCCAGGGCCGCGTCCACGCCCAGGATGTCGCGGGCGATCTTGATCAGCGCCTTGCCCGCCGATTTGATGCGCTTCTTGGCTGTCGACTGCTGGCTCTGAGCCTGGCTGACCGCCTGCTTCGCCTCGTTGACCTTCGTCTCTTCGGGCGCGCACAGCGGGTCACAACCGGCCGTGCAGGAGATCCCCGCGAAAAGGCCGCACGACGACAGCTGGCCGCTCGGGTCGGCCTCTGTGACCGGCGAGTTATTGGCGTAGGCGTAGCCGTTGATCTGCTGCGGCTGGGTGTAGTCGATGATCGGGTCGACCGAGATGAACTTGCCGATCGTCGCGTCGTACTCCCGCGCCCCCAGATGAGTCAGGCCGGTCGAGGTGTCGATCGTGCCGCCGACGAACCCCCTCTCGCCCGGCCAGGGGCCGAGCTTCTCCCCACGCTCGACGCCGTAGGGGTCGAAGCGGCGCTGGGAGATCGCCCCGGTCGCGGAGTCGATCGCCATCTCGCCCGTGCCGTGGTGGTCCGAGGCGACGAAGGACACCTTCGCAGCCGTGCGGACCGCGACGGTCTGACCTGCGTACTCGTAGTAGCGCGTGGCCTCCTTCTTGGTGCCGTCCGCCGACAGTTTCAGTTCCGTGCCGGGCAGATAGACCGTCGTGCCGGTGGTGTCCTTGCGTACGAGACGGTTGCCGGAGTCGTCGTACAGGTAGCTCGTCTTCGAGCCGTTCGCCTCGGTGACCTCGCTGACCTTGCCCTGGTCGTTCCAGAGGACGGACTGCGCGTTGCCGCCGATGGTGCGCTTGGTGGTGTTGCCGGAGTCGTCGTACTCGTACGAGGACTGCTTGTCTCCGGTCGGGGTCTTCTCGGTGACTTTGGTGACCTGGTGCGGCCCGTCGCCGAGGGTGCCCGCGCCGCCGTATGTGTAGCTGCGCGTGATGTTCTTCGCCGCGTTCAGACCGATGTCGTGGATGGTTTCCGCGGTGCGGTTGCCGATGGCGTCGGTCTCGTACGACTTCCAGTACGGGGCCGGACCGCCCAGTGCGCTCGAACCGGCTGCCGCGTCACATGCGGTCGGGCCGGTGCCGTCCACCGGGGTGGTGGAGCCGCGGGTGCCGGAGCCGGCCGCGGTCGTCGCGGTGGCCGCCGGGGTCCAGGCGTCCTGAAGGCGCTGACGACTGTCGTAGGCGAAGCACTGCACGTCCGGCGCGGCCGAATTGGCCGTGTCCGCGATCGACAGGACGTTGCCCGCCTGGTCGTAGGAGTACTTCGCGTCCCTCGCCGGGGCTGTCGCACCGTAGACGTCGACCACCGAGCGGGTCAGCCGGTCGGTTCCCGTCTCGTAGCCGAAGGTCTGCCAGACCTTCTTGCCGCTGCCACCCGTGGACAGTTCCAGCTGTTGGAGCTGACTGGTTCTGGAGTACACGGTGTTGGTGACGTACGAGGTGCTGCCCGTCATGGTGCTCGGACGCTGGAGCGCGTCGTACGTGTAGGTCAGCGCCTCCGCCGGCAGGTCGCCGATGGCAGGGAGGCCGGTGCTCTGGAGCGTGCCGTCCCGGTTGTAGGTGGAGGTGTAGACATACGTGCCGGCAAGGGAATCCTGCGAGGCCGGGACCTGATACGCGGTCTTCAACGGACGGTAGAACTCGTCCATCGACTGGACGGCGGTGGCGAAGTAATCCGTCGGCGACGTGTAGCTCAGGAAGCCGTAAGCCTGGCCCAGCCAGCCGGCCTTGTCGTACTTTGTCTCGCTCAGCTTGGTACCGGTTTCGGCGTCGCCCTGCCAGGTCGAGAGCACACGGCCGAGCTTGTCGTAGACCGTGGACGTCTTCTTGTTGCGCCCGTCGTACGAGGCGACCGGCCGGTCCAGCTCGTCGTACTCCGTACGGGAAGTCCCAGCATCGGGGTCGACGCTCAGTTTCTTGCGGCCCAGCTGGTCGTACTCATAACGCCACACGTTGTTCTTGGCGTCGGTGACGGTCTCCAGCAAACCCGCCGTGTTGTAGGTGTACTTGGTCGAGTCGTACGGCACGCCTGCGGCCGGGGAGGCACCGCGGTAGTGGCGGATCTCTGAGAGGTTGCCGGCGCTGTCCGTGATCGTCGTGCTGGGCACTCCACCGACCGGCGGGTCGACGTTCGTCAGCTCACCGTCGTAGGTCGTCGTGGTGCGCCACTGCTCCGCACCGCTGACCGCGAAGATCTGGGCGGTCGGCCGGCCCAGGCCGTCGTACTGGGTCAGGTTCTGCGCCCCGACCTCACTGTTACTCACGAGCCGCAGCTCGTCCGAGGCCGCGCCGGCCGCGTTGTATGTGGCGTTGGTCTTCTTGGTGTTGCCGGTCGCGTCGTAGAACGTGTCGGCGACCATGCGGGTGCCGTCCAGACCCTCGGTCTGGATCTGGCGGGGCCGCAGCATGCTGTCGTACAACTGGTACTCGGCGCCGTAGGTACCGTCGTTCTCGATCTTCTCCGTCTTGATCGCGGTGACCTTGTCCTTGCGGACGTTGTACGAATACTTGATGCTCGGTGTCTGGGTCGTGGCCCGGTCCGCCAGCCACACCGAGGTCAGGCGGCCCAGCGCGTCGTAAGCAAGGTCGGTGCGCTTGCCGTTCGGGTCGGTCTGCCCCGCCGACATACCCCAGGCCTGGGCGTAGTCCGTGATCGTGTTGTGGCCGAGCGCGTTGGTGACCGTCGTTCTCGACAGCAGGCCGTTGGTCTCGGCGTAGACCGTCTTCGTCGCGTCGGACGTTCCGTACTGCTTGGCGTCCTGCTGTGACTTCGGACGGCCGTAGTCGTCGTAGGTGGTGGCACCGGTGACCTGGTACGTCGCCGTCGTGCCGTTGTGCGCGGTCAGCTGCTCGGTCTTGGTCGCGTCGCCCTTCGTGGGCGCCGCGCCGAACGCGCCACCGTCGTACGAGGTACGCTCGTCCGCCAGAACCTGCGTCTTGCGGTCAGGCGTCGTCGCGCACTTCACGGACACGACCTCGCTGCGCGCGGGCAGCGACAGGATGTTCTTCGCCGTGTTGTCCGCATACGTGGTGCGGGTGCAGGTGTCGTCCTTGGCGATGGAGACGTCGCCCTGGTCGTCGACAATCAGTACGCGGCCGGTGCCGTTCGCCGTGTCGTACGTCGTCGTGGACTTCGTCTCGCTCCACGTGCCGTCGGACTTCATGCTGAAGCCGCGGGCCGTCTGAGACTTCACGATCGCGGCGCGGGTGGTGCCCCAGCTCCTGGTCTGGGTGGCCGTGTAGTGCTTCCACGGGGTGTCGATGGTCTTGGAGACCAGCTTGTCGCCGTCGTAGGTAGCCGTCTCCAGCTGGTGGCCGGTGAATTCCTCGGCGTCCGCGTAGGAGGCCCCGGTGGAGTCCTTGACCGTCACCGAGCGGGCGTTGCCGGTGGAGTCCTTGTCGCCGTCCATGCCCTGCATGTACGTGTAGTCCACACGGGTGGTCTGCTTGTCTGAGCTGCCGCTGGTGACCTTGACCTTCCCGTAGCCCTGCCAGCCGCCCCACGTCAGGTACTTCTCGTCCGTGATGCCGTCCGGCTTCGCCTTACGCCAGGCCGCGTCGCCCTGGTAGTCGTAACGCGTCACCATCGAGTCGCTGCCACCGGTGCGGTCGGTCTCGATCACCGCCGACACCACGTACTTGTGGAACCAGTCCGTGATCGGTTCGACGTACCCCGGCGGAGCCCACTTCACCGGGTAACAGCGCTTGGTCGACTCACCCGGCTTCGGCAACGAGGCCTTCGCGCAATCCACCGGCGCGTAGGTGACATCGAGCTGGGCGCCCGTCTCGCTGAGCACCATCGACAGCCGGAAACGGTGGAACGGGGCGATGTTGTCCCCGATCGCGTCCACCCGGTTGGCCAACTGCTCGCCGAAAAGCTCCACCGATGGCAGCTTCACGGTGGTCCCAGCGCGGCCCTCATGGTCGATCTTCGACAGCCACAGCGTCTTGGAGTCGTCGCCGTTGTCTGTGAACAGGTGCGTGAGGGTCCAGGCGTCCACATCCGAGTAGTTTGTGGCGTCCTTGCGCATCTGCGTGACGATCGACGTCAACCGCTTCGTCGTGAAGAACGTCTGCACGGGCGAGGTGCACTTCGTGCCCGACTTGCACTCCTGGTCTACCGGCACATCCGGCCAATAGGTGGCATTCGCCTTCGTGCGCTTGCTCTCCGCACAGTCGAAGCCGGCTGTCGGCAGGCAGCGCTCGGCGGTGTTGAAGACGACCCGCGCCGGGGCCTTCGCCGCGTACACCTTGGTGTCCTGCTGACCGTAGTCGATGCGCTTGAGCCAGCCGCCGCGGTGGTACATGGTGCCGTTGGCGTCCGTCTTGCCGTTGAGTGCGTAGTAGTTCGTCTCACGGTCGTAGAAGTAGGACATCACGTTGCCGTGTGTGTCCTTGACATAGTCCAGACTCCAACGCCACGCCTGTTGGCAGTACGCGCTCGTGAAAGTCGCGTTGTAGCAGGGCTCACCCGAGTCATCGCCGAAGACCGGCGCCGTCCACACCGAGTTCGTCTCCTCGTTGCCGGTGGCCCATCCCGGCAGACGATTCAGACCGAAGGAGTACTCCGTGCCCTCGGGGGTCGTGATCTTCCAGTGCTCGCCCTTGTCGTCCGAGCTGCCGTCGTCGCCGTTGGTAGCGCCGGTGAGCTGCTCGACCTTCGTACCGTTGTCCGACGACAGGTGCCACTTACCGGTCGTGTCGTCCTTGACCAGCTCGCCGGAGCTGCCGTTGAGCATGATCGTGGCGTTGTCGAACGCCCAGCACTGCTCGCCCGAGCTGTCATGACCGTCCTCGGAGCACGGCTTGTAGCGGCGCTCGATGTAGCCGGGGTCGTAAGAGAAGCCCTCGCCGATCCATGAGCCCTGGTTGTTGGTGGTCGAGGTGCGGCCGTCCGCCGACTGGGAGGAGTATTCGAGGCCCACGGTCGGCGTCAGGCCGCCCGGGGTCGGAACGGAGTTCAGGGGGTAACTCCAGCTGAACCCGCCAGAAGAAGGGGCGACGCTCCAACTCGCCGACGGAGACAGAGCCGTCGCCTTGTACGTGCCCTGCGCGCTCGACGGGCCGGCGGCCACCGCGACCAGGGAGGTCGCGGTGTCGGCCATCGTCGAGACGCCCTCGGCGGGAGCCGGGGCGGCCGTCACGTCGGCGGAGACTGTGCCCGACTTCACGTCGTTCACCGTCTGCAGCACCTTCGGCTGCTCCGGACACGCCTTGCTGCCCGGAGTCGCGACCGTGGCACAGGCGGGGAGCTGGACCAGCTGGAGGCGTGAGGCGTAGGAGCCGCCGAAGCCCTCGGCGAACTCCGAATAGTCCACCGTCAGCCGGACCTTCGCGGCTTCGTCCACTCCGTCGGCGCGTTCGACGCCGAGGAGCACGCCGGCGCCGAGTTGCCCGGCACGCTTCGGGTCGAGGACGTCGACACGCACCTTCTCGGTTGCCTCGGACGCCCTGACGCCCTTCGCGGCCTTGAGCGCCTTGCCGACCTTGACCGGCAGGCCGCCGGCCTCGGTCGAGCCGACCGCGCTCACGGTCACCTCGGCGCCGCCCTGTTTGGGCCATACCGCCTTGTCGAGTCCCTTGACCGCGGCCTTGCGCGCGGGGTCGGAGGGGCGGGACTTCGCTTTCGCGTCGGATCCCTTGGCGGGATCCCCGTCGTCCTGGACGCCGGGGCGGCTGGTGCGGCCCCGGTCGCCGTCGTCGAGCGCCAATGCCTGGACCGACGACGCGGGCAGCGCGAGCGTGAGCCCGAGCACTGTCGCGACGATCGTCGATCTGGGCATGCGGCGGCTCAGTGAGCGGCCACGGATGAACATTCGGCTACTTCCTGATCGGGAGAACGTCATGAGGGGTGGGCGAAGAAACGAGGCAGGCCAGGCACGCCGGGTCCACAAACGGACCCGGCGTACTGCGGACGTGACGGTCCGTCACATATCCGATACGGCTATCAGCGCGGCCATCTGCTGCACCGCGATCTGGTCGGCCGCCCCGGTGTAGACGCGGACCTCGTCGATCGCGCCGGCGAAGAACTCGCTCGCCCCGCGCAGTGATCGGCCAATCTGGAGGCCGCCGGTGGCGGACCACAGGGTGTCGTCCGTGCCGTAGGCGCCCGCGACGAGCTGGCCCTCGACATACAGCCGGATCGAGTTGGCGAAGGAGTCGTAGACGACCGCCAGGTGCTGGCCGGAGCCGCCGGTGTCGGGCAGTTCCTGGTCGTCGGTGAAGGTGACGACCTCGGGTGCGGCCACGTCCGACTTGGCGACCGCCAGTTCCCACTGACCGGTCGTCGCCTGGTAGCGGACCTGGATCCGGTTGGTGTTGGCGCCCGGCAAGGACAGCACCGTCTGTGACTTCGCCGGGTTCAGCGAGGTGAGCTGGGCACGGGCTGTCACGGTGAAGCTGGTGTTGCCGGTGACCGGGGCGGCGGCGGTGGAGGCGTAGTCCCCGTCGCCATCCAGGACCAGGTTGCCCCCGCCGACCAGGGCGGCGGTGTCGAACACGTCGGCCGGACGGTAGATGGAGGCGTTGCCCGCCAGGGTCAGCGCCTGGCCGCCGCCGGTCTCGGTCACCGAGCCGTTGGTGGCCTCGTCGAGCTGCCAGTAGCCCTTGCGCACCGGCTTGACGGTCATCAGCTCGGTGACCTCGGCCGCCGAGAGGACCCGGTCGAAGACGCGTACCTCGGCGAGATCACCCGTGAAGTTGTCGCGGTAGCCGCTCTTGGCCGTGGCGCGGCCGATCTGCAGCGGACCGTACGACTTCCAGGTGGAGCGCCGCGCGGCGGAGCCCTTCAGATCCTTGTTGACGTAGAGCTGGAGCTGCGGGCCGGTGCTCTTCTGCGCGTCGTACACGCCCGTCAGCAGCACCCACTGGTCCTTGACCACGCTCAGGCCGGTGGAGACGGCCTTCCACTCGCCGAGCGAGTCCACGTCGTTGACCGGCACGGAGAACTTCCAGGTCTGCGCGGATGCGTCGTAGCCGAAGGCGAAGCCGGGTTCGCCGGTGCCGTCCTGGCTGATCACCGCCATGTTCTTGTTCAGCGCGGTGGGCCGCACCCACGCGCTGACGCTGAAGCTCTTGGCGGTGTCGAGCACGGTCTCGCTGACATCGAGATAGGACTCGGCGGTGCCGTCGAAGTGGGCGGCCTTGTCGGCCTTCCCGCCGGGGCCGTCCGCGCCGAAAGTGACTGCGCTGCCTGCGGTCGCGGAGTAGTCGCCACTCTCGTCGTGCGCTTCGCCGCCCGCCTCGTCTGCGAGGTTCCATTGGCCGACGACCGGCCGGCCCTCGGCCACCAGGAAGTCGTAGGAGTTGCTGCTGGCGTGCGCCGCCTTGTCGATGGCGATCACCTCGAGCACGTGCCGTCCGGCACGGGTCGGCACCCACTGCGCGGAGACGGATCCACCCCCGGTGGTCGGCGTGAGGGTGGTCAGCGCGGCGCCGTCGAAGGAGTACTGGTACCTGACGACGTCGGTGTCCGCGATGGAGTCGTTCGGGTTGGGCGCGAAGGTGAAGGTGCCGTAGGTGCCCACGCCGTCGTGGTAGACGGTGTCCGACGGGTACTGCTTGGACAGCACGAGCGGCTTGCCCGGCCAGGTCTTGTCGTACATGAACTCGCAGCGCTGGGCAGTGTCGCCGTCCGAACTCCACGGGCCGTCGCCGTCGCCGTCATTGGCGCGTGCGCTCCAGTAGATGACGGTGTCGTGGGGGATGGACGACTTGACGGTGTGCTCGAACTTGGTGTTGGCCGTCGGGGAGAGCGCGTCCTTCGTGATGTAGGTGTATGAGCCCGGGGTGCTCCCGCCCCATTCGATCTTGAACTCGACCTTGACCTTGTCGGTCTGGCCGTTGCCGTGGTCCGGGTCGCTGGCGATGGCCCGCAGCTTCGGCGGAGAGTCGACGGTGGGACGGCTCGCGCCCCACTTGCACGCGCCACCGGGGTCGGTGGACATGTCGGAGGTCTTGATCTGCCGCGGCAGGTTGTTGTACGAGATGGACAGGTACGCGTTGCCGCAGATCCGCTTCCACCCGGCGAAGCGGGACTCGTCCGCCGCGCGCAGGCCCAGCGTCATCGAGTTCCAGCCGCCGGCCGCTCCCGTCTTGATCTCGCTGGTCAGCTCGCCGGTCTTGCCGCTCTCGAAGTGCAGGTTGGCCTGGCTGGAGCAGGAGGTCGGGGAGATCGCCTTGTCGACGGTCTGCAGATAGTCGTCCCAGTCGTCCGAGGTATTGGACCAGTTGCTGGACGAGTTGATCGTGTGGTTCTGTCCGCCGATCCGGTAGAGCTGGATGGGCTCGGCGGTCGGAGAGGCACTGTAGATGTGCTCGACCCGGGCGGAGAACGTCGCGCCCAGGATCTGCTTCCCCTTGTAGAAGGAGAGCGGCATCGTGAACATCACCCGGCGGGTGCCGACGCCGTTGCAGGAGACCGGGTTGTAGTCGGTGGGGCACTTGCCCACGCCCGCACTGCCCGAGTACTTCCAGTCCTGCTCACTGGGCATCCCCGACATCACGCCGGTCCAGGCGGTGCGCGAGGTGGTGCGCTGGATCGGGTCGATGACGACCGGGAAGACGGTGTCCGCGCTCTTCAGGAACTTCTGGTCGGGGACGAGGCTCAGCTTGCCCTTGCCGATCTCGACGCCGAGCTGGGCAACGCGTCCACCGCCGCCGGGGCCTTCGAGGGCCGGCTCGGGGGCCGTCTCGGGGCCTGGGGCGGCGGCCGCGGTCTCGTCGGAGCCGGCCGCGGCGGCCTTCAGCGCCTTGGCGACGGCCTGGGGCCCCTGCTTCTTCGTCGCGGCCTCCGCCACGGCGGCCGAGTCCCACATGGAGGGCTTGCCCGCCTGGAAGACCGTGCCGCCGACGACGGAGTCCTCCGCGAGGATCGCCCCGCTCGCGTCCTCCGTGACCTTAAGACCGTCGGTCGCCATGCCCAGGTCGAGCTGGGCCAGCCTCGGATCGGCCGCCGCCTCCGGCGTCTTGATGACCAGCAGGTGACCGAAACCGTCGGCCTCGGCACGCACGCTGAGATCGACACCGGGCAGGGCGTCGACGTAGGTGGCCGTCTCCCCTTCCACCGTCGGCGCGGGCAGCGTGCCGTACGGCCAGGTCAGGGCGAACGCACGGCCCGCGCGCTGCATCGTCACGAAGGGCTTTCCCGCCTGACCGTCGGAGAAGGCCAGGCCGACGGTGGTGGCCTTCGGCCCCCAGCTCCCGTCGGCCCGCTTCACCAGCGTGGCATCGATGTCGACCCACTTGCCGGCCTGCACAGTACGCACGGGCTCGGTGTACTCGCGGGCCGTGAAGGTGCCTTCGGGCTCCGCGAAGATCTCACGGCGCTCGGTGCGCAGGCCGACGACCTCGGTCTTCTTGCCGCTGTCCTGCGCGGCGGCCATGGCTTGCTGCTCGGTCGTCATCGGCTGGCCGGCGGCAACCGTCGACTGGTCCGCGCCTCCCCCCTCGCCCGGTAGGGCCGCCAGGCCGCCGGCCACCACCGTCGCGGTGACTGCGGCCGCGACGGCGGCACGCAGCAGTACGCCACGCCGTATCGGTCTCTGTGTGTCTGCGGACACGCGTCCACTCTCCCGTTGCGTCAGTCTGTTGCGTCAAAGGGGCGCCACCGGCGGGGTATACGGCCTCACGCGGGCGTGCCACCGGTGCTCTGCGCCTGGTTCTGCACCGGCCGAGCGCCGTGCCCGAGGTGCGGGCCGGCGACCGGCCGTGGAGAGGCGATCAGTTGACGACGGCTCCGAAGGCGACGCCGGTCGCGGGGATGCCGCCCTCGCCGGGCCTGATCGTCTGGGTCGCGGCGCCGCCGGAGGCCACGTTCCACGGGAAGCCGTAGACCGCACGGGTCTCCGCCGGGCCGTAGGGCATCCCGACGTACAGCAGCGAGGGGGTGGCGGCCAGTGAGATGCCGGTGAGCATGCGCGGCGCGGGGGTGGAGCCGACGCCGTAGCCGGGGTCGATCCACTGGTCCGAGGCTCCGGGCGCGCCGACCAGCGGGACGATCTGAACGCCGCCCTTCTCCGCGTACTCCTCGGTCGACTCCTCGCCGGGCACGCCGATCGCGAGCCGGGTGGTGGTGGCCGTGGAGGTGGCATTCGGGGAGGAGTTGACGGCGGCGAGCCGCTTGCCGAAGAAGTCGCCGGCTTCGGCCTCCTGGCCCACGTCCGCGGTGTTCTGGTCGATCCAGGCGGTCTCGGTGAAGGTGCCGTTCGCAGCGAGCTTGAAGACCTGGACGGCGCCGGCGTCGACGGTCGTCGCCAGGTCCTCGCCCGGCACGCCCACCGCGAGCAGTGACTCGGTGGTGGAGGTGGCGCCGGAGGCACGGTACGGGACCATGGCGAGCGCGGCGCCGAACTGGTCGCCGACCTCTTTGTCGTCGGAGATCACGTCCTGGTCCTGGCCGAGGCCGCCCAGCGGCTTCGGGGAGTTGGAGGTGAGTACGTGGCTGAAGAAACCCACGCCGCCGGCGAAGGTCGCGGTCCCGAGGGCTTCGCCGGGCGTGCCGACGGCGAAGTGCGTCGGGGTCGCGGCGATCGAGGACCCGAAGCGGTCGTCGCGTTCGGCAGTGCCTGCCACGGCGCCGGCGACGTCGGTGTCCTGACTGACGAAGGCGACGGTCTGCGCGGTGCCGCTGATGTAGTAGAAGGCGCCCGCGTCCTCGACGGTGCCGATCGACTCGCCGGGGTCACCGATCAACAGGTAGGGCGTGCCGACCGAGGTCTTCCCGGCGGCCACCGCGTACCCGACCCAGTCCTCGGTCTCCGGGCCGCCGCCCAGCGGACTGTCGCTGCCCTGGTAGAACTCCTTGACGACTTTGGTGCCGGCGTTGAGTCCGCTCGGGGAGCCGTACACGACGTGCACGAGCCCGGAGTCGGCCACCGTGCCGATGTCCTCGTAGGGCGTGCCGATCACCAGGTCGCTGCAGCCGTCGAGGTCGGCGTCGTAGACGGCCAGCGAGTCGCCGTACCGGTCGCCCGTCTCGGGCGCTCCCGGGATGCCGTCAAGGGCCTGCGAGAGGGTGAGGACGCCCTTGCCTGCGCCGTAGACGATGTGCACCTCGCCCGCCTTGGCCACACCGCCCACGGTGGCCTCCGGGTCGGCCACTGCCGTGTCCCTGGCCCCGTCCCCGTTGAAGTCCGACTCGCCCCCCGAGGGACACGCGACGGCGGCCACCGCCGGCGTTCCACCGCTCACGCCGATGCCCCAGGCCAGCAGCGCCCCTGCCAGAACGACGACGGAGGTGTACCGCCGTGCCGTCCTTGGGTTTTTCATCCGTAACAAAGTCGCCCCGTAGATAAAGAGAAGCTAAAGAAAAGTCAAGAGATCGTCTCCTTGAGTGACGTGGGCATGCAATAGGCATCACGCACAACAGGGCATGACATGAATCACACACATTTCACACATCACGTTCACAGGTTTTGGTATGGGTCCGGCGACGAGCCCGCCAGCGAACTGACGGGCCCCTGCACGCGGAAGGGCCCCAATTCCCGGGCCGCGTCAGTTCATGGTCGCGCCGATGGTGGTGCTGCCCGTCGTCAGGAACGTGGTGGCGGGCAAAGTGCCGCTGGAGCTGCGGGCGTTGTACGTCGTCGAGGCGTCCGTCGACTTGAAGGCGGGGGTGCTGATCCCGCTGTCCCAGTTGTTGCCGGACGAGGTGACCTTGGAGCCCTTGCTCACCGAGCCGCCGCCGTTGCTCACCGCGAGGTTCTTGCCGAGCTTGGCGGAGCTGGTGGCGAAGTAGTAGCCCCACTTGCTGTTGGCGTAGGCGGTGGTGCGGTTGATGACGATCGCGCCGGTGTTGGAGTTCTCGGTGAACCCGTTGCCGGCGTTGCCCCAGGCGGCGGAGTTGTTGATGACGTGCGCGACGACCTCGCCGTCGCCGCCCAGCTTGTAGCCGTTGCCGTCGCCCGCGAAGGCGGAGTCGGACCAGCGGTTGACGCCGTTGCCCATGGACCAGGTGTGCTCCACGGTGACGGGCGAGGAGAAGGACCAGAAGTCGATCCCGTCGTCCGAGTTGTTGTAGAGGCGGGCGCCGGTGATGAGGTTGCCGGTGCCGGAGCCGAACTTCACGGCGATGCCGTCGGCGTTCTCGCCATGGTTCGCGGCGTCGTAGTTGCCGTAGGAGTCGATGTTCTTGACGGTGTTGTTCACGGTCCCGTCGCCGGTGAGCGTGAAGCCGGAGTCGCCGCCGTTGATGGTCTTGATGTTGTTCCAGACCGTCCCGGTGCAGGACTGGCAGACGACCGCGCTGTCCGGGGAGTTCTGGAAGGTGAGGTTGGAGACGTTCCAGTAGTCGGCGGTCAGCTTGAAGATCCAGTCGCCGGCGGGGAGCGACGAGCCGTCGATCTTCACGGTCTCCGAGCCGTACGCGGTGAGCGTGACCGGCGCGGAGGAGCTGCCGTTGGCCGTGGACTGGAGGGTGGCCGTCGGGTAGTAGGTGCCGCCTCGGACCTGGATGACGGTGCCGGCGGTGGCGTTCTTGATGGCGTTGGACAGGTCGGTCGAGTTGCTGACGACGACCGTCGCGGCCTGGGCCTGGGTGGGGAGAACGGCGATGCCGGAGCCGAGGGCGAGGGCGGCCGTGGCGATGAGAGCGGTACGACGAGACATGGAGTGCGGGTCCCTTCTCGTGCGGGTGGGGGATGGTTCAGAGGACGGCGTCGAGCCAGCCGAAGACCTCGTCCTGCATGCGGTCGACGAAGACGTGGCCGAGGTCGGGCCAGGTCTTCAGGTGCAACCGCTCCTCGGCGTGGCGGGAGTGCCAGACGGCGCGCAATTTGTCGTACGCGACCTGGACGCCGTCGGCGGGGAACAGCGGGTCGAGCCCGCCGTTGAAGAAGAGCATCGGCCTGGGGGCGGCGATGCTCGCCACGTCGGGGAAGTCGAGGAACCGGGGCAGCCCCGGGTGGAGCATGTAGTAACTGGACTGCCCGCGCAGGGTGTTGTTGCCGGGCACCATCATTTCCTTGAGGCCGGTCATCCAGCAGACGGCTGCCGTGGCCTTGACGGTGTCGGTGAGTGCGGCGGTCTGCCAGGCGCGGTAGGCGCCCATGGAGAAGCCGACAGCCGCGACCCTCCTGGCGTCGACCCTTTTCAGTCCGGCCAGGAACCCGGCGGCGCGGGCGTCCTCGCGGGCCATGAGCCCCGCGAGCGAGGAGCCGAGGTTGTAGAAGTTGGAGGCGAGGGCCTGCTGTTGTTCGTAGGTGATCGGCCCGCGGTCACCCCAGCCGAGCGCGTCCGCGCACAGGACGACATAGCCGCGCCGGGCCAGCTCGTCGCCGACGAACCGGCCGCTGAAGTACTTGTCCGCCCAGGTCTGCGCGGAGGCGAGGCGGGTGTCGTCGTACCAGGGCCGGACCAGTTTCTCCTTGCCGATGTCGAACTTCGCCCCGTGATCGTGGAGCAGCAGCACGGCGGGGAACGGCCCGGGGCCGTGCGGGGTGAGCAGGGCGGCGCGGACGCGTTCGTGACGGGTGAGGGAGAGGGTGACCGACTCCCGTGTGTAGCCGTCGCCTTGTGGGCCCAGGTCGAATTGGGCGTCGTACGGCGTCCCGTCCTCACGGTCGACGAGGAGGTGCTCCTCGACCGTGGCACGGGCTGTCCGCCGCCAGGCCCGGAAGTCCCGGATCGGCGAAGTCCCCCAAGCGAGGGGAAAGTTCAGCTCCTTCTTCAGCACCGGGTAAAAGTCGGGCAGCGGGCCGTCCACGACCCCGGCTTCCGCGGGACTCACCGCTCCCCCGGCCAGCACGGCCGCTCCGGCGCCCACCACGAACGCCCGTCGGCCCACCGGGTCACCGGCGTTCATAGGGCCTCCAGTCCCCGAGATACGTGCGCCGGGTGTGCGCGGCGGCCTCTTCGGCGGTCAGCTGGGGCCGGTTGCCGGGGACGGAAATCACCGCGCCGGGGCCGGAGTTGGCGTACTCCCGAAAGCGCATGGTCTGCCAGGGATAGGCCTCGCGCATGTTGGTGTAGGGCGCGACCGGGTCGATCCCGGGCCCGATCAGGCTGTTCCGCACGACGAGGAACGGCCAGGCGGTCGTCTCGTACGACGGCACCCAGGGCCGTGCCAGC
The DNA here is from genome assembly GCF_044456945.1 of Streptomyces sp. NPDC050759. Classification (NCBI taxonomy): domain Bacteria; kingdom Bacillati; phylum Actinomycetota; class Actinomycetes; order Kitasatosporales; family Streptomycetaceae; genus Streptomyces; species Streptomyces sp. NPDC050759. Next base: position 143,308 of record NZ_JBITGI010000012.1, read on the forward strand.
TTGTACGCCGCGTCCTCGGCCCCGGAGGTGATGCGGGAGCGGACGGCGAGGATGCCGTAGGGGTTGGCGCGGGCGGTGGAGGGGGCGAAGACCATGCCCTTGGGGGTGAAGCCGACGTCCCGCTGGAGGGTGTGGAAGTGGCACTCCTCGAAGACGGCGGTGGCCCGGCCGAAGACGAAGTCGACGTCGCCCTCGATGTAACAGCGGCGGAAGTACTGCCGGTCGAAGGCGGTGAGCGCGGTCGTCTCGACGAAGAGGGTGTCCTGGTGGGCCAGGAGGCGGACGTTCTCGAAGTGGGTGCGGTCGCCGTAGGTGTAGGCGGCGACCGCCTGGGTGCCGGTGATGTCGGGGTGGTCGGCGCGCAGCCAGTCGTTGGCGAGGGTGAGGTCCCGGACGGTGAGGCCGGGGGCCGCGGAGGTGAAGGTGGCGGAGCCGGCGGTGCCGTAGGTGCCTGAACCGTCGGGCTTCTGGGTGCCGTTGGCATTGTTGAAGACGATGACCGCGGCACGGGGGTCGGGGACGGCACCCCGTACGGTCAACTCCGCCTTGTCCGCGGGGATGTTGACGACCTCGCGATAGGTGCCCGGGTGCACGACGATCGTCCAGCCGGGGCCGGCGACCGCGTCGACGGCCGCCTGGATGGAGTCGCCGGGGCGGACGTGGAGGACGCGGTGACCTCCGGTGGCGAAGGCGGGGGCCGCTCCGGCCACGGCGAGCCCGAGACCGGCCCCGAGGAGGGTGCGCCTGCGCATCAGCACGTCTCCTTCCAGGGGCGCCAGTCGCCGAGGTAGGCCTCCCTGGTCGCCGACTCGGCCTGTTCCCGGGTGAGTTGGGGCCGGTTCTCCGGGACGGTGATCCTGGCGCCGGGGCCGGTGTTCCGGTACTCGGCGAAGCGCTGGTTCTGCCAGGGGAAGGCGTCCGACATGTTGGTGTAGGGGGCGGCCGCGTCGATCCCGGTGCCCAGCCAGGTGTCCCGCACCACGAGCGCGGGCCGGGCGGTGGTGTCGGAGCTCGGCACCCACGGGCGGGCCAGCTTGTAGAAGGCGTCGGGTGCTTCGCTGCTGACGCGGCTCCTGGTGACGAGGTAGCCGCGCGGGTTGGCACCCGCCGTGGAGGGCGCGAAGACGAAGCCGTACGGCGCCGCCGCCAGGTCGGTCCGGTTCAGGGTCCGGAAGTGGCAGTTCTCGTAGACGGCCGTGGCCCGCCCGAAGACGAAGTCGACGTCGCCCTCGGCATAGCAGTGCGAGAAGTACTGGCGGGCGAAGGAGGTGAGGGCGATCGAGTCGGCGTAGAGGGTGTCCTGGTGGCCGAGGAAGCGGCAGTGGTGGAAGGCGGAGCGGTCGCCCTGGACCTTGATGGCGACGGCCTGGGTGCCGGTGATGCCGGGGTGGTCGGCGCGCAGCCAGTCGTTGGCGAAGGTGATCCAGCGGGCGGTGAAGCCGTCGGCCTGGACCGTGGTGGTGGCGGATCCGGTGGTGCCGTAGGTGCCACCGCCGGGCTTGGGGGTGCCGGCCGCGTTGTCGTACACGATCACGACGTCCCGGGGATCCTCGGAGGCGCCGATCCAGGTCGCCTCGGTGCGGGTGACGTCGACGGCGACGGTCTCCCGGTAGGTGCCGGGGGCGAGGACCAGGGTCCAGCCGCTGCCGGTGGCGGCGGTGACGGCGTCCTTGACGGTGGTGTGGTCGCCGCGGCCCTTCGGGTCGACGTAGAGGGTCTGCGGGGTGAGCCGGGCGGCCGGTGATCCGAAGCGGCCGAACGGGCGCCTGGCGCCGGCGTGCGCGGGGGCCGGCGCGAGGGCGAGCGCGGCCGCCGCTCCGGTGCTCGCGAGCAGGAATCCCCTTCTGGACAGGGGGAGTCGGGTGTCGTGCGAGGGCATGCGGGTGCTCCTTGGACATGCGACACAAGGGTGAGGTGGGTGGCCGGGGCGGCCGCTGGATTCCGCCCCGGCCGGTCAAGGGGGTGGTGTCAGCAGACGCGCCCGGCGCCCGCGCCGCGGTCGACGATCCCGGGCACCTTCTTGGCCGGGTCGACCTTGGTGCGCAGGGTGGGCGTCCAGCCGGCGCCGGACTCCAGGGTCTCGGCGGGGATCTCGGCGTTGTGGACGGCGATCAGGTCGGTGGGCTTGCCGTTGACGTAGTTGTCGGCGGCGGTGAGCGGGGAGACGTTCCACCGCTTGAGCACCTTGGCCGCGCTGATCCCCGCCGGCAGCGTGAACGCGTTGTGCTCGGCGACGAGTTGGGACTCCTTGCCGATGCCGAAGCTGTAGGCGTAGTCGTCGTTCGCCACGAAGTGGTTGTTGTAGGAGTCGACCTGGCCGAAGCGGACCCGGGGCGCGCGCTCGACGAGGTTCGAGAACAGGTTGTGGTGGAAGGTGACCTTGAGCTTGCCCCGGTCCCCCGCCGCCGTGGACTCGCTGTCGCTGTTGCCGATCAGGATCGTCTTGTCGTGCTCGGTGAAGACGTTCCAGGAGGCGGTGACGTAGTTCGCGCCGCGGACGATGTCCAGTTCGCCGTCGTGCTGCTGGTAGAGCATGCCGAAGTAGGTCGGCGCGGCGCTGTCGGGGTGGCTGCCGTCGGTGAAGGTGTTGTGGTCCAGCCACACATGGGTGGACCCGTAGACGACGGCGGTGTCGTACTCGGAGTTCCAGTTGCCCTTGGCACCGTCGGTCGGGTCCCACTGCGGGAAGCAGTCGATGGGGCTCTCGAAGGTGAGGTTGCGGACGATGACGTTGTCGACGGCCTTGATCTGCAGGCTCGCGCCCTTGAACCCGGCGTTCTTGCCGACCCCGATGATCGTGGTGTTGGCGGGCACGTTCGCCTTGATGGTCTGGTCCTGCTGGGCGGCGGAGACGCGGCGCAGTCCCTCGGGGCTGTCGTCGGGCTCGGCGCTCAGGTCGGTGTCCAGGCCCCAGGCCTCGGGCGAGTACTTCGCCAGGTAGGCGTCGAAGTCGTACCCGGGCGCCGCGAGGGAGTCACAGCCCTCGGAGACCGCGTCGATGACCCCCTTCACCTTGATGATCTTCGGTGCGGTCCCGCCCGCGGCGAGGGCGGCCTTGAAGCCGGCCCAGTCGGTGACGGTGTAGACGTGGGCGGCGTCGGCGGCCGCGCCTCCGGTGGTGCCGGTGCCGTCGGAGGCCCAGCCGTCGCCGCCGGCGAGGGTCTCGCGGGCGGTGTCATGGCCCTGGGCCTGGGCGGTGGGTCCGGTGACCGCGAGGACCAGGGCGGAACAACCCGCCACGGCCATCACCCTTGTAATGACATGCTCATGCCATCTCTGTGCGTTCATGGTGCGGCTCTCTTTCGACAACGAAGAAGGAGTGGTCAGACGGTGGCCGACGACGGCCAGGTGATCCAGGACTCCGGGATCTCGGCATCGAGCCGGCGCACGTCCCGGGGCGCCAGCACGCGGTGCCGCAGCAGCTCACCGGCGACGAGCCGGGCCACGGCTATGGCACCCGGCGGATTGAAGTGCGTGTTGTCCTGCTCGGTAGCGGTCCAGTTGAAGTACCGCTTGGTCTCCTCGACCCCGAGCTTCTGCCACAGCGCGAGCGACAGGGCCTGGATGTCGAGCAGCGCGACCCCCTCCTCGCCGGCGAGCGCCCGCATCGCCGCCGGGTAGTCGCCGTGGGTCGGCACCGCGTTGCCGGAGGCGTCGAACTTCCGCCGCTCGACCGAGGTGGCCAGCACGGGCCGGGCACCACGGGCGCGGGCACCGTCGATGTACAGGCGCAGATAGTCCTGGTACGTCGTCCAGGGCTCGGTGTAGCGGGCGGGGTCAGCGGTCTTCTCGTCGTTGTGTCCGAACTGGATCAGCAGGAAGTCGCCCGGCCGAATGACGCCGAGAATGACATCGAGCCGTCCCTCGTCGACGAAGGACTTCGAACTCCGCCCGTTCACCGCGTGATTGGCGACCCGCCGGTCCTTGTGCAGAAAGAAGGGGAGCGCCATGCCCCACCCGGTCTCGGGCGCGGCGTCGGCGTATTTCTGGGCGGCGGTGGAATCACCGGCGATGAAGAGGGTGCGGTTTCCCACGGCATGTGAATTGCCGGCTGCGCTGAAAGCGAGGGGCACGGACCCCAGGGCCGCTACGGTGATTTGTCTACGGGTAAGTGACATTTCAGGTACACCATCCCAACTCCAGGGGCGCGGGGAACTGCGCGACCAGCCACGACGAACGCGCAGCTCCCCACGACCGCATTCACCCGAGTTCTTAGCCGTTCTGTTCCTTCCACTCGGCCTGAGCCTTGTTCAGCTGGTCGGCCATGGTGTCCAGGAAGTCCTTCGCACTCATGTCACCCAGCAGCACCTTCTGGAAGTTCGGCTCGTTGTCCGCCTTGGAGATGGTGTTCCAGTCGGGCAGGTAGTACGGCAGCTGGACGATGGTCGTGGAACCGTCGGTCAGCGCGGCGGCGGCCAGCTTCGTGGGCTCGGCCTCCGAGATCCAGGCGTCCTTGGCGGCGTCGTTGTTCGACGGCACCTGCCCGGCGGCCTTGTTGAACTTCGAGTTCTCCGCGGCCGAGGTCGCGAACTCGATGAACTTCCACGCGGCGTCCTTGTTCTTCGAGCTCTTGAACACCCCCATCCCGTCCACGGGGTTGGACACCTGCACCCGCTTGCCGGAGGCGCCGATCGGCTGCGGAATGCCCCGGAACTTGTCGACCCCGAGCGCCTTCACGTGGTCCTGGTACGACCCCAGGTTGTGGTTCAGCATCCCGATCGTGCCGGAGTCCCACTGGGCGACCATCTTGGTGAAGTCGTTGTTGAGGTCGGCCGCCGGAGTGACCTTCTTGTACAGCGCCGCGTACTTCTCCAGCCCGGCCACGTTCTTCGGGTCGTTGACGGTGGTCTTGTCGCCGTTCCAGAACGAGGTGATCCCGCTCTGCCCGTACATCGCGTCCAGGGCCTGGGCGATGGACCCGGCGCCGCCGCGGATGGTGTAACCGAACTCGTTCTTCTTGGCGTCGGTGAGCTTGTCCGCGGCCTCGTAGAACTTGTCCCAGGTGGTCGGCTCGTCGAGGCCCGCCTTCTTGAACAGGTCGGTCCGGTAGTACAGCACGCCGTTGTTGGCGGAGGTCGGGATCGAGTACAGCGTGCCGTCCCCGCCCCCCGCCGCCTTCAGCACGCCGACCATGTCCTCGTTGAGCTTGCCGTTCAGGGAGGACTTGGAGAGCCGGCTGTCCAGCGGCTCCAGCGCGTTCTGCGCGGAGAAGCCGGCGAGCATGGCCGCGCCGACACCGCCGACGTCCGGCAGGCCGCCGCCCTGGATGGCGGTGTCGACCTTGGACTGGTACTCGGTGGAGGCGATGCCGACGTACTGGACCTTGATGTCCGGGTTCGCCTTCTGGAAGTCGGCGATGATCTCCTTCCAGATGTCGGTGCGCACACCGCCGTTGTTGTCCCAGAAGACGATCTTGCCCTTGCCGCTGCCCTCGTCTCCCTTGTCACCGCCGGACCCGCTGCCGTCGTCACCGCAGGCGGTGGCGGTCAGCGCCAGGACGGACCCGAGGGCGACGGCTATGGCAGCGCGCCTGCTTCTGCGGATACTGATCTTCATTGATCGGCTCTCTTCTTCTTCTGATTCCAGCGGAGATATGAAGCTGTGGGGGGAAGTCGGTGGCGCCCGGAAGTCAGTGGCGGGCGTACGGCGCCCAGCCGTCGGTGCCCTTGAGGTAGTTCGCGACCGTGTAGGTCCTCGCGTCGGCGGCACCGAGCTGTGGCCGGTCGGCGCTCGGGGCCGCGCCCGGCCCGGAGTTGCGGTACTCGGCGAACCGCGCGTCCTTCCACGAGAAACCGCTCATGTCGGTCCACGGCGAGGACTTCACGGCGGCCGGCAGCTCGGTGTCGCGGATCAACACCTGGGCCACGGCGGCGGGTTCACCGCCCGGGTGCCACGGCCGCCCCAGGTGGAAGGACTGGTCCGGCGCGTCGCTCACGATCTTCGACCGGGTGATCAGGAACCCGTACGGGTTGCCCGTCCAGGTCGAAGCGGCCGTGATGTAGCCGTTGTTGGAGTCCGAGCCCCGGCTCAGCGCCCGGATCACGGACCGCTCGATCACCGTCGTCGCCCGGCCGTAGACGAAGTCGACATCGCCCTCGATGTACGAGTCGCGGATATAGACCCGGCTGATCACGTCCAGCTTGGGGCTGTCGGTCATCAGGGTGTCCTGGTTGCCCAGGAAGGCGGTGTCCTCGAAGACGATCCGGTCACCGGTCGTCTTCATCGCGAGGGCCTGCTCGCCCTTCAGCTCGACCGCGGCCTCGTCGAAGTCGTTGCTGAAGGTGAGGTGGCGGGCGGTGACGTCGTTCGCGGCGATCCGGACCGTCGCACTGCCCGTCGAACCGCCGTACTCGGCGGGGGTGTCGTAGACGATGACGGTGTCGGACCGGTCGTGTCCAGTCCCCTGGAGCACAATCCTGGGCTTGGTCGCCGGGATGTACACCTTGGCACGGTAGGTACCCGGTGCGACGGCGATCGTCACCGGCACGGCGTTGCCGTCGGGCACGGCGTCCACCGCGGCCTGCACGGTCGGGTAGTCACCGGGGACGTGCAGGGTCACCCCGATCCGCTGCTGCGGTCCGGAGAACCTCGACACCAGCGAGGGCACGGCTGCGGCCGGGTCCAGCCGGTAGTCGTAGAAGGACCGCGGGTCGAATGCCGTACCCCACGCGTCCGTTCGCCCGGTCGTGTTCCTCAGGATCGACCCGCGCTGCACCAACTCGGCGGTGGCGTCGGCCTGGTAGGGATGCTGGACACCGTCGTAGTAGCTGTTCTCGATGACCATCTTCGTCCTGCCGCGCGCCCAGTTCCCGTACGTCCACACCGGGTCACCGTCGGCGACCTGCGAGGACAGGTAGTTGTTGTACAGGTGGGCGTAGGCGAGGTTGTCCGCCGAGGGGTTGCGCTGCTTGGTGCCGCGGAACCAGTTGTGGTCGATCGTCATCTCGGTGAGGACATTGGTGGTCCAGCCGATCCCGAACGCCTTGTTGTGGTTCGTGAACTGGTTGTAGGAGACGGTGATGTACCGGCTGTCCTTGCGGATGTCGAGCAGCCCGTCGCCCATGTGCGTGAAGCGGTTGTGGTCGATCCAGACATGGTCGACGGTGTCCATCTGGATCGCGTCGAAGTCGGTCGTCTTGCCGTCCCAGTCGCCCTCGACATACGAGTCACGGATCGTCAGGTTGCGGATGATCACGTTGTGCGTGCCGGGGTTGAGATGAAGCTCGCCGTGGACGATCTCGCCGGTGTCACCGACGCCGATGATCGTCTTGTTCGAGGCCACGACGATGTCCGAGCCGAAGGGCTCGACGGCTATCGCGCCCGAGACCCGTATGACGTACGGCTCCTCGGCCGCCGCGTACGTGGCCAGCGCTGCTTGGTCGGTGACGGTGACGACCTTGCCGCCGGCCCCTCCGGTGGTACCGCCGGCGAGTGAGGCGAAGCCGTGGGCCCGGTCGCTCCAGCGGTCGACCGGGGTCTTCTCGGCAGCCTTGGCCTGCCCGATCGCCCCGAGGCTCAGCGCGGCCACCAGGCCGAGGACAGCGGCCAGGACCGTGCCGTATCCCGGTCTCTGCAAGCGCTTGCTATGAAGGTGCTGCGTCATTGCGGCTCCCAACAGGCTTACGGGTTCGGTGCGTTACAGGGGGTCGATCCTGAAGTGCGAGAAGGTTGCCGCCCCGGCGTGTCCTCCTCCGGCGGGCGCGAGGGCGAACAGTCCGAGCAGGGCTCCGACCCAGCGCCAGGGGGTGGCGGCGAAGACGGGGCCGCTGGGGCGCAGGCCGTCGCCGACGTCATGGAAGAACCGGCAGCGGGCCCCGGCGCCGATCTCGATCCGCAACCGTGCCCGTCCGGTGGGCGCCGGCCGCGGATGGTCGGCGTCCCGCTCCTGCTCGGCGACGCCCTCGGCGAACCGGTGCACGAGATGGACGCTCCCGTCGGCCCCGCGCTGGAGCCCGATCCAGCTGAAGGCATCGCCCAGGACGGCGAGTCCGGCGCGGGCCCCCGGCTCCTCGCTGTGCAGGTGCAGGTCCACCTCGACCGCCGATGGCGTGCCGGGCAGCCGCTGAGTGAGGACGTTCGGCAGTTTGCGCAGGTCGTGCGCGTCGGCCGAACGGACACAGGTGAGCCGTAGCCCGTCGCCCGAGTGGTGGGTGGCCCAGCCGGGCTGCGGGTTCGCGGTCCACTGCCACTGGCGGCCGAAGCGTCCGCCGGGGAAGTCGTCGTCGGTGGCGGGCGCCGCGTCCGGCTGCGGCGGCAGGTCGGGCTTGACGTGTACGCCGACGGGGGCGCCGTCGTCGCCGAGCACCGGCCAGCCGTCGTTGCCCCAGCGCATCGGCTGGAGATGGACGACCCTGCCGTAGGCGCCCTTCTGCTGGAAGTGCAGGAACCAGTCCTGGCCTGATGGGGTGCGCACCCAGCCGCCCTGGTGCGGCCCGTTGACGTCGGTGTCCCGCTGCTCCAGGATGATCTTCTCCTCGTACGGGCCGAAGAACCCGCGCGAGCGGAAGGCACCCTGCCAGCCGGTCTCCACTCCCCCGGCGGGGGCGAGGATCCAGAACCAGCCGTCGTGCCGGTAGAGCTTGGGGCCTTCGAGGGTGAACCAGCCGGGGATCCGGTCGCCGTCGACGATTACCTTGCCCTCGTCGAGGAGTTCACGGCCGTCCAGGTCCATGCGGTGGCCGGTGAGGCGGTTCTTCACCCCCGAACGGGACTTGGCCCAGGCGTGCACCAGGTAGGCCTCGCCGGTCTCCTCGTCCCACAGGGGGCAGGGGTCGATCAGGCCCTTGCCCGACTTGACGAGGTGCGGACGGGTCCAAGGGCCCCTGATCCCGGGGGCGTTGATCTGGAAGATGCCCTGGTCGGGGTCGCCCCAGAAGATCCAGAACCGTTCGTCGTGGTAGCGGAGGGAGGGCGCCCAGACCCCGCAGTCGTGCCGGGGCTTGGTGAACTCACCCGCCGGTTCCAGGCGTTCGAGGGCGTGCCCGATCAGGGTCCAGTTGACGAGGTCGCGGGAGTGCAGCAGCGGCAGGCCGGGGACCCGGCCGAAGCTGGAGGCGGTGAGGTAGAAGTCGTCGCCGACGCGGAGCACGTCCGGGTCTGACCAGTCGGCGTTCAGGATCGGATTCGTGTACGTCACCGGCGGGTTCGGGCTCGGGTGGGTCACTGGCTGACCGCCTTCCGTACCAGGGCCGCCGCCTCGAGCCGGGGCAGGCGTCCGTCGGCCACGACGGTGACGATCCGCCGTACGACGGTCTCGCCGGGCGGGATCGGCAGCCTTGCGTCGTACGCCAGCGAGGAGCCGACCCCCGGATACTCGTCGGCGCGCACGAACCAGGGGTCGCGGCGGGTCTGTTCGGTGGCCCCGGCGAAGACGAGCGTCCAGGTGGCGCCGGTGAGGGCGACCCAGTCGGCGCGGGTGCCGTGGATCGCGTCCTCGCCCTCGCGGTCGACGGTGAAGACGTCCGGCGCGTCCTGTTCCTTCCGGGCCCGCCAGAAGAACCCGCCGTAGGCCGCGCCCGGGCGGCCGTTGGTCGCGGGGCTGCCGATCGACAGGGGGTCCGAGGTGACGTTGGTGAGCGAGAAGGTGAAGTCCAACGCCCAGGCTGCGCCGGTCAGTTCGGTGGCGGCGACGGTACGGCGCTCGCGCAGCAGCTCGGTTCCGGCGGCGACCCAGCGCAGCTCCTCCACGAAGCCGTCGGGGTCGCGGAGCTGGAAGGAGTTGTGGCGCTGGGCGCCGTGGTTGTCGAGCTCGGTCGGGCCCTGGTCGCGGACGTAGGTGCGCCCGCCCCAGAAGTTGTGCCCCTCGACGTCGGGAACGGCGACACCGACGCCGAGGTGGTGGATGTGGTCGGCGGGGCTGAGTTCGGTGACCGCCGTGCCGGCCAGGGTGGTGACGGGGTGCAGGTAGGGGCGCGGGGAGAGCCGGGCGGGCAGCTCGGGCCGGGTGACGTAGCGGCCGACCGGGCGGCCCGCGACACGCAGGACCGGGGAATCGGGGGTCGTCATGTGCTCACCTCGTTCGCGACGTGTGGCCGGGCCCAGTCGGCGCCCAGCTCGGAGTAGAGGGCGAGGCTGTCGGCGGCGGCCGCGACGAGTCCGTCGATGCCGGGGACGACACGGCGTTCCTCGTCGGGGAGGCGGTGCCAGGCCGTGGCCGGGAGCGGGGTCGGGTCCGGGGCCGTCCGGATCGCCTCGACGACCTTCATGAAGGCGCCCGTCACCTCCGGCACGACGAGCAGGTCATCGCCGTCGGTGACGTGGTCGACCAGGTTCTCCAGCAGGTCGGTGCGGCCGTACTCGTACTCCTCGGGGCCGTGACCGGCCCGCTGGAGCAGCACGCGGTCCTGCTTGTACCAGTAGGTGATCCGGCCGCGGTCGCCGTGCACGACGACGTACGGCTCGTCGGGGTCCTCGGCGCACAGGGTGGCGGCGACGGTCACCTGGAGGCCGTTCGCGGTGGTGACGCGGACGCAGGAGGTGTCGTCGGACTCGATGTCGTTGGCGCGCAGCAGCTCGGTCTCGATACGGGTGACGTCCTCGGCGCGGGTGGTGCCGTTCAGGGCGAGCGCGGTGGCGACGGCGTGTGCGAGGGGGTTGGTCAGCACGCCGTCGATCACGTCGACGCCGTTCATCCGCCGCTTGCCCGCCCAGGGCGCACGCCGGTAGTACGCCTCGGCGCGTGCCCAGGCACCGGCCCCGCCGATCCCGGTCACCGCGCCGATCGCGCCCTCCCGGACCAGCTCACGGATCGCGGGCACGGCGTGCGAGCCCAGCGACTGGAAGCCGATCTGGCAGGCGACCCCGGCCGCGGCGACCCCGTCGGCCATGCGGCGGAACTCGGCGTACGACGGGGCGGGGGGCTTCTCCAGCAGGATGTGCACGCCCCGCCGGGCCGCCACGAGCGCCAGGTCCGTGTGGGTCGGGATCGGGGTGCAGATCACCGCGATCCGTGCGCCGGTGGAGTCGAGGAGCGCGCCGAAGTCGCCGGACTGCTCGGGCGTGCCCAGCCCTTCGGGGATCTCGTCGCCGGTCAGCGGGGTCAGCTCGCAGATCCCCGCCAGTCGTACGATCCCCTTGTCCTGCAGCCGGCGGATGTTCTCCAGGTGCCAGCGGCCGTGGCCGCGCGCGCCCGCCAGGACGATGTCTACGGTGCTCATGGGATCCTCCCTGCGCCCGCGCCGCGGGCCACCGCTCGGTCGGCCGCCTCGGCGCTGTCGATCTTTGTGTGCAGGGTAGGCGTCCAGCCGACGTCCGCCGTGAGGTCACGCTCGCTGCCCGAGTTGTAGGCGTTGTGGATCGCGAGCAGGTCCACCGGATAGCCGTTGAAGAGGGTGCCGGTCTGGTGCAGCGCGCTGCCGTTCCAGCTCTTGACCAGATCGGCCGCCTCGATGTGGCCCGGGGTGTGGAAGGCGTTGTTCTCGGCGTAGATCGCGGACTCGGTGGAGACGCCGAGGGAGTAGCGGTAGTCGTCGCCCGGTACGACGTACCGGTTGTTGTAGAGGTGCACCTGTCCGAAGCGGACACGGGGCACGCGCTGCACGACGGACTCGAACTGGTTGTGGTGCAGGGTGACCCGGAGCTTGCCGCGGTCGCCGGTGGCCGTGTCGCTGTTGCCGATGAGCATCGCCTTGTCGTGGTCGGCGAACCGGCTCCAGGAGACGGTGACCAGGTCGGAGCCGTTGGTGATGTCCAGCAGGCCGTCGTGGCGGAGGTAGTTGCGGGCGAAGTAGGTGGGCTCGGCGGCGTCGGGGTGGCCCTTGTCGCTCAAGGTCACGTGGTCGACCCACACATGCGTGGAGCCGGTCAGCCAGATGGTGTCGTACGCCGTCTTCCAGTCGCCGAGGCCGCCGGTGTTGGGCTGCCAGACGGGGAAGCAGTCGTAGGCGTCGCGGAGGTCGAGGTTGCGGATGATGACGTTGGCGGCGTTCCTGACCTGGAGGCTGCCGCCTTTGAGGACCGCTTTGTCGCCAAGTCCGACGATCGTGGTGTTGGACCCGACGAGCAGCTCGACCCGCTCGGCCTGCTTCTTCGCGGACGCCTGGCGGGCCTCCTCCTGCGGGCCGCTGGGCTTGGCGGCGCCCCAGGTGCGGGGGTCGTAGGCGGCGAGGTACTTCTTCAGGCCGTAGCCGTCGGTGGCGTAGTCGGCGCAGTCCAGGTGGTCGCCGTCGTCGTCGGTGTTGGCGTCGACGGTCCCGGCGATCCTGATGATCTTCGGAGTGGCGCTGCCGCCGTCGAGAGCGCGGACCAGTCCGGCCCGGTCGGTGACGGTGTAGACGTGTGCCGCGTCGGCGGCGGAGCCTCCGGTGGTGCCTTCTCCCGCGGAAGCCCAGCCGTCGTTCGCGGGCAGGGTGTCCCGGCTGATGTCGCGGGACTCGGCGTGGGCGGGGAGGCAGAGGAGCCCCACCATGACGCCCGCGAGCGCTATCTGACGGAGCCTCACCGTGCCACCGCCTCCGCGTCGAGTCCGGAACCCTGCGGCTTCCGGGCGGCGCGGGCCCGGCAGCTGCCCCCGCGCGCGGGCACCTCGGGACGACGACCGCCGTCACGCACCGCCGCACGGCAACTCGCCCCCACGTCGAGTCCGGCACCCCGCGACGTCCGGGCGCCCCGGGCCCCGCCCATGCCCCCGCGCGCGGGCAGCTCGGGACGACGACCGCCGTCACGCATCACCGCACGGCAACCGACGATCGCCCCCACCGGAGCACCCGCGGCCCGGCCGGCGACCACGGGGACACCGCCGCCGTCAGCCGCCGCACCGCCGGCCGAACCCACGAAGACCAGCCGCCCGGCCACGAGCCGCGCACCACGCAGCCCGGCACCGACCACCGAAGCCCACCGGAGGCTCACCTCGCCCTGGCCCTCGCCGCTTCGCTGAACCCGGTTGACACGGCAACCTCCGGCTGCCGCACCGACCCCGGCACAGGTCGGCACCGGGCCGACGCACATCCCGCTGATCCGACGGAGTCTCATCCCTTCACCGCCCCCGCGCTGAAGCCCGTGATCAGCCACTTCTGGATGAAGGCGAACACGATCACGACGGGGACGGCGGCGATGATGCCGCCGGCGGCCAGCGCGCCGAGGTCGACGCTGTCCGCGCTCATCAGGGTGTTGAGGCCGACCGGGATCGTCTGCTTGTCCTGGTTGTTGAGGAACATCAGGGCGAACAGGAAGTGGTTCCAGGAGTGCACGAAGGCGAAGGAACCGACGGCGATCAGGCCGGGCCGGAGGAGGGGCAGGACGACGATCCTGAAGGCCGTCATCCTGTTGCAGCCGTCGACCCAGGCCGCCTCCTCCAGGGAGTACGGCACGTTCTTGATGAAGTTGCTGATCAGGATCATCGACAGCGGCAGCTGGAACACCGTCTCGGCGATGATGACACTGCCCAGCGAGTTGATCATCTTCAGCTCGGCGAAGATCTCGAACAGCGGTACCAGGAGCAGCGCACCCGGCACGAACTGCGAGCACAGCAGGGCCAGCATGAACGCGTTCTTGACCTTGAAGTCGAACCGGGCGAGGGCGTATCCGCCGGCCAGGGCGACCAGTGTCGTCATCACCAGGGTGGCGAGGCCGACGTACACGCTGTTCTCGAAGTAGGTCCCGAAGGCCCGCTCCGTCCACACCTTCTTGAAGTGGTCGAAGGTGATCGGCCAGGGCACGAGCGAGGTCGAGCCGGCCGGGCGCAGCGCGAAGAGCAGGATCCAGTAGAAGGGGATGAGTGTGAAGACGAGGTAGATCGACAGCGGTGTGTAGATCTGCCAGCGCGGGACCTCGTCCCAGGACCGGCGGTGCTTGACCGAGCGCGGCGGTTCGAGTGTCTCGCGCACGGGCGCGGGTGCGACCTCCGTGGCCTCCTTGGTGATCACTTGGAACCGCCTCCGAACTTGCTCAGCCGCAGATAGACCATCGAGCAGAAGAGCAGGATCACGAACGCGACCGTGGTCAGGGCGGACGCGTAGCCGAAGTTGTGGGCGTCGACGCTGGTGTTGGCGATGTAGAGCGGGAGGGTGGTGGTCTCGCCCGCCGGTCCGCCACCGGTCAACGTGTAGAGCAGGTCGACGTTGTTGAACTCCCACACCGCGCGCAGCAGCGTGGACAGGATGATCGCGTCCTTCAGGTGCGGCAGCGTGATGTGCCAGAACTGCTTGAAGCGGCTGGCCCCGTCGACCTCGGCGGCCTCGTACAGGTCCTTCGAGACGGACTGGAGGTCGGCGAGGATGAGGATCGCGAAGAAGGGCACACCGCGCCACAGGTCGGCGACGACCGCCGCCGAGAAGACGGTGGAGGTGTCCGACAGCCAGCTGGTGCCGTAGGAGCCGATGCCCATGTCGGCGAGGTAACGGGTGATGCCCGTCTGGGAGTTGTAGAGCAGCACCCAGATCGCGGAGGTCAGCACACCGGAGACGGCCCACGGTGAGAAGACCATCGCGCGCCCCAGCCCCCGGCCCACGAAGCTCTGGTTGACGATCAGCGCGAGGGCCAGGCCGAACAGCAGCTGGAGTCCGACCTCGACGAAGACCCACTTCGCGCTGAAGGTCAGCGTGTCCCAGAACTGCGGGTCCTTGGTGAAGATCTGGACGAAGTTGTCGAAGCCCGCGTACCCGTTGCGCCAGGGCTTGGTGGGGTTGTAGTTCTGCAGGCTGTAGTAGAAGACGCTGATGACCGGGTAGGCGATGAAGCCCAGCATCAGCAGGGCCGCCGGCGCGATCAGCAGGTACGGCAACCTGCGTGGCGTGGCGGAGACGCGGCGCCGCCGGGGTGGCGCCGGCGGTTTCGCCACGGCTGCGGCTTGGGCCATGACTGTTCTCCGTTCTCAGTACGTCGGACGTGCGACGTGCGTTCGTGGTGCGGGAAGCGCTTTCTCTCTGCACATGGCTGTGCCAGTTCGTGCTGTGCTGTGCTGTGCCAGTTCGTGCTGTGTGATGGTGCCGCCCGCGCAAGCGGGTCGTGGTTCAGCTCGCGTACGGGTCGGCGACCTTGCCCGGGCGGGCGAGGAACTCGAAGTCGCAGCCGGTGTCGGCCTGGGTGATCTGTTCGTTGTAGAGCGCGCCGTAGCCGCGCTCGTAACGCGCGGGCGGCGGTGTCCACTCCGACCGTCGGCGCTCCAACTCCTCGTCGTCCACGTTGAGTTGGAGAGCGCGTGCCTCGACGTCGAGGGTGATGCTGTCCCCGGTGCGCACGAGGCCGAGCGGTCCGCCGACGTACGACTCGGGCGCCACGTGCAGCACACACGCGCCGTAACTCGTCCCGCTCATCCGGGCGTCGGAGATCCGGACCATGTCCCGCACGCCCTGCTTGAGCAGATGGTCCGGGATGGGCAGCATCCCGTACTCGGGCATGCCCGGGCCGCCCTTGGGTCCGGCGTTGCGCAGCACCAGCACGCTGTCGGCGGTGATGTTCAGCGCCGGGTCGTTGATGGTGCGTTGCATGGTCCGGTAGTCGTCGAAGACGACCGCGGTGCCGGTGTGCTTGAGCAGGTGCCGCTCGGCGGAGATGTGCTTGATGACGGCGCCGTCCGGGCAGAGGTTGCCGCGCAGGACGGCGACCCCGCCCTCGTCGGCGACCGGGTTCTCGCGGGTACGGATGACATCGTCGTTGTGGACGACGGCCCCCGCGATCTGCTCGCCCAGGGTGCCGTTGACGGTCGGCCGGTCCAGGTGGAGCAGGTCGGTGATCCGCGAGAGGAAGGCGGGCAGACCGCCGGCGAAGTAGAAGTCCTCCATGAGGTACGTCTGTCCGCCGGGCCGGACGTTCGCCAGCACCGGCACGGTGCGCGCGATGCGGTCGAAGTCGTCCAGGGTGAGCTTGATGCCCGCCCGGCCGGCCATGGCGATCAGATGGATGACCGCGTTGGTGGAGCCGCCGAGCCCGAGCACCGTGGTGACGGCGTCCTCGAAGGCCTCGCGGGTGAGGATCTCGGACGGCCTGAGACCGGTCCAGGCGAGTTCCACGGCGCGCCGCCCGGAGGCCGCGGCCATCCGCTCGTGCGCGGAGTCGACGGCCGGGATCGAGGACGCACCCGGCAGGGTCATGCCAAGGGTTTCCGCCGCCGCGGTCATCGTGGACGCGGTCCCCATGGTCATGCAGTGCCCGGGAGAGCGCGCCAACCCGCCCTGCAGTTCCCGCAGTTCGCAGTCCGTCAGGTTGCCCGCGCGGTGCTCGTCCCAGTACTTCCACATGTCGGTGCCGGACCCGAGGGTCTCGCCCCGCCAGTGCCCCGGCAGCATCGGCCCCGCGGGCACGAAGATCGAGGTGACGTCGGCCGAGGTCGCGCCCATGAGCAGCGCAGGGGTCGACTTGTCGCAGCCGCCGAGCAGCACCGCCGCGTCGATCGGATACGACCGCAGCAGTTCCTCGGTCTCCATCGCGAGGAGGTTGCGGTAAAGCATCGGGGTGGGCTTCTGGTACGTCTCCGAGAGGGTGGAGACCGGGAATTCGAGCGGGAAGCCCCCGGCCTGCCACACTCCCCGCTTGACCGCCTCGGCGCGCTCGCGCAGATGGACATGGCAGGGGTTGATGTCCGACCAGGTGTTGAGGACGGCGATCACCGGGCGGCCCTGATACTCCTCGGCCTCGTAACCGAGCTGGCGCATCCGGGCGTTGTGCGACCAGGTCCGCAGCTGGCCCTCGCTGCCGTACCACTGGTGGCTTCTGAGCTCTTCGGGACGCTTCCTGTCGGTCATATCGACCACCCCGCGGCTATCGCGGCGACCTCGGCGCGCTCGGCCTCGGGCAGCTCGCGGCTCGGCGGGCGCACGTCGCGGCGGCACAGGCCGAGGGAGGCGAGGGCCTCCTTGACGACGGTGACGTTGTTGGCGGAGCCGTTCGCCGCGCGGAGTTCCTCGAAGCGGCGGATCTGCTCCCAGACCTTCATGGCGGCCGGGTAGTCACCGGATCGGAGCGCCTCGATCATGTTGAGCGAGACGGTGGGGGCGACGTTCACCAGCCCCGAGGTGAAGCCGGTGGCGCCCGCCGAGAAGTAGGAGGGCGCGTAGGGCTCGGCGAGCCCGGCGATCCACACGAAGCGTTCGAGTCCCGCGTCCCGTGCGAAGGCGCCGAACCTGGCCGCGTCCGGGACGGCGTACTTCACGCCGATCACGTTCGGGCAGGCGTCGGCGAGTTCGGCCAGGCGGTCGCCGCTGAGCTGGGCGTTGCGGATGTACGGAACGACGCCCAGCTCCGGGACGGCCGAGGCGATCGCGCGGTGGTAGTCGACCCAGCCGCCCTGCGAGACGTAGGGGTGGACGGGCTGGTGGACCATGACCATCCCGGCGCCGAGCTCGCGGGCATGGCGGGCGGAGGCCACGGCGGTCGGGACGTCGTGACCGACGCCGACGAGGATGTTCGCCCCGTCCCCGGCCTCCTCGACGGTCAACTCGGTGACCAGACGGCGCTCCTCGGGGGTGAGGGCGTAGAACTCGCCGGTGTTCCCGTTGGGTGTGAGGGTGGTGATCCCTCCGTCGAGCAGCCGACGCAGCAGGGCCCGGTGGGTGTCCTGGTCGACGCTGCCGTCCTCGGCGAACGGGGTCACCGGGATCGCCACCACGTCGGCCAGGGCCGTCCGCCGGGTCTCGAACGTCTCGCTGCTCATTCCTGACCTTCCTCGTCCAGCACTCCGGGGAACGCTCGTTCCACGAAGGACGCGATGTGGGCGTGCAGGGCGCGGGCCGCTCCGTCCGCGTCGCCCTCCAGGGCGAGCCGCAGGATCTCCCGGTGCTCGCCCGCCTCCCGTTCCCAGGAGGGCGAGGCCGCCCAGGCGACGGCGGAGACGAGGGCGGCCTGGTCGCGCACCTCGTCGAGCATCCGGCCGAGCAGCGGGTTGCCGCAGGGCAGGTAGAGGGAGCGGTGGAACTCCCGGTTGGCGAGGGAGCGTTCGGCGGTGTCGGTGGCGTCGTCGGCCCGGGTCAGCGCGTCCCGTGCCGCGTCGAGGGAGGCCCCGCGCCGTACGGCCCGCTTCAGCGCCTCGGGTTCGAGGAGCAGCCGGACGTCGTAGACCTCGCGCGCCATGTCCGCGTCCACCATGCGCACCGTGACGCCCTTGTACTGGCTCATCACGACGAGCCCGGTCCCGGCCAGGGTCTTGAGCGCCTCGCGCACCGGGGTCTTGGACACCCCGAACTGTGCGGCGAGTTCGGTCTCCACCAGGGCCTGACCAGGCGTCAGACGCCCGGTGAGGATGCGGCGTTTGATCTCCTCCAGCACGTACTGCGTGCGGGAGGGGATCGGCGTGGGCACAGAGGTCATGCGCGCCTCTCGGATCTCGCGTATCGGATCTTGCGTATCTGATCTCGCGTATCGCGTCTCATATATGACGTACGAAGTACGACGCGTTGAAGGTAGGGAGGGGCGCCATGTTTCGTCAATGCTTCTGGCAAGGAAAGTTGAAGTTGCGGTGAAGAGGAGGGTCAGACGAGCCGGGTGGCGCCCTCGAAGGCCGTACTGGTGCGCCCGGCGAAGGCGACGGCCGCGCGTGCGGTGGCCGCCTCCCTGGTGAGCGTGGGTCCGACGTGGGTGACGATCAGTTCGCGCACCCCGGCCTTGCGGGCGATGCCGCCGGCGTCCTCGGGCGTCAGGTGGACCTGTTCGCCTTCGTGATGCCGGTCGATGTCCGCCTCGCACAGGAACACGTCCGATTCCGCGGCGAGCTCGACGAGGGCGGCGCAGGGCCCGCTGTCCCCGGAGTACGCGAGGACGCGTCCGGCGCACTCGGCGCGCAGCCCGTACGCCTCGGCGTCGTGAGCGACGGCCCGGGAGACAAGCCGGAGGTTCCAGTGCCTGACCTCATGGCCGTCGTACAGGGGATGAAAGTCGAGGATGCCGTCCAGGAAGCGCACGTCCGACCGCCCGAAGAACCCGGCGAGCCGGTGGGCGCAGCCGGGTGGCGCGTAGACCGGGATCGGGGCGGGCGGGGTGAGTCCGCCGTACGCGAAGGCGTACACGGCGGACAGCAGATCCGCGCTGTGATCGGCGTGCAGGTGGGAGATCCAGATCGCCGTCAGCCGGGAGGGATCCGTGTGCCGCTGCAACTCCGCGAAGGTGCCGGGCCCGGCGTCCACCCACACCTCGGCGCCCCCGCCGCGCAGCAGATAGCCGGAGCAGGGGCGGCCCGGCGCCGGGTGCGGGGAGGCGGTGCCGAGGACGGTGAGGCTGAGGGGCGGCATGGTGGGGAGCGTACGGTCCGGGCCTGCCGCCCGCCGCCGGTTTCCGTTCCTCTACGGCGGGGTCGTACCGGTGTCTACACGGCGGCCGGGCAGGGTGCGTCGGACAGGGCCCGTGTCGGAGGCGGCGAGAAGGGGACGCCGACGGGGGCGCCTCCGCGACGTCGTCCCCGAGAGCCGGTCCCTGTCACGGCGTCCACGACAGCCGGGTCCCTGTTACGGCGTCCAGCCCGGGTCCCGCCCGCTGAGCCCGATCGCCCGGTCCAGCAGCGGCGCGTCCTGGGGTACCGGGACGACCGGGCCGAAGATCTCCCCGCGCGAGGGGTCGTCGACCGCCGCGAGGAGGAAGTCGTACGTCACCCGGAGCGCGGCGGGGTCCGGCTCGTAGGTCTGGCCGGTGGCGCGGGCCAGGTCCCAGCCGTGGACGACCAGTTCGTCGATCGCGACGGCGGCGGCGACTTCGCCGGGCAGGTCCACGCCGCCGGCGCGGGTCATACCGGTCCAGGCGGCCGGGTCGCGCCAGGCCTCGGCGAGTTCGTCGAGGACCTTGGGGAGCTCCTCGCGCCAGCCGGGGCCGATGTCCGGGACGGAGTCGGTCGGCGGGGTGTCGGTCGTGGCGCCGAGGTCCTTGCGGGCGGCGTCACGGAAGGCCGCGGCGAGGCCGAGCAGATGGCCCAGCAGATTGTGCACCGCGAGGTCGGGACACGGTGTCGGGCCCGCGAGCCGCTCGTCGGTCACGGCGTCCGCCAGCCCGGCGATGATCCGGGTCTGGGGCTCGAAGTCGATGATCGTGCCGGTCATGCGTCACTCCTCAGGGTGCCCGGGGCGCTGTTCCCGGGCACGACTCCCGGGCACGGTGCCCGGGGCCGTGCAGGGTGGACCGCCCGCATCCCGAAAACTCATCGGTGCGGCCGCGGCAGATACGTCCGTGCAGGTCAGCACGTTGTTTCCGGCCCGGCGAGGGGCTTGGGCAACAACCTCGGCGGCCTGAGGATCGAGCTTGTTCGGACCCCTGCCGGGGTCCAGGCGTGCCGGCGACACCCGCACCGCCACGGCCGCTGATCCGACTCATCCCGACCAAGGAGCTCATCAGTGCTGACCTGGTTCAGTGGGCGCCCATTCCAACGGGTGCCGATACGGACACTGCTCATCGCCGTGCTGGTCGCCGCCGTGGCCGCCACGGTCCTCGACGCGAGGGCACCGGCTCTCAAGGCCGCCTCACCCAAGATCTCGGTCACTCAGGTCTGCGACAACACGGTCAACGCCTTCGAGGCCGGGTTCGAGCGGACGTCCCGCCCCGTGACGACAGGGCCGGCCGCCGTGCAGGACGCTTCCTACACGGTCAAGCCCCGGGAGGCGAAGATCGTCGCCTCCAAGAAGAAGGAAGCCCTCGCCGACTGCACGAGCAAGATGCACAAGGCGGAGACGGCGGGCTGGTCCTATCTCTCCGCACGGGCGGTCGAGATCGGCGTCGACGCGGTGATCACCATCCTCGCCTCCACCCTGATCTGCTCGCTCACCGGTCCGGGGGTCGGGTGCAAGTGGGGCGTGCGCTTCGCCTCGTTCACCGGCGGATTCGTCGGCGCCCTGGCCTTCCAGTACCTGACCGACGGCTACATCAACTGGAAGAGCGTCGGGGCCGCCTTCTTCGACGCCACGATCTCCATGCTGACCTTCTCCGGCCTCGACAAGCTGGACGAGAAATACGTCGGCCAGGGTGTCAGGGCCACGCTCAAGGATCTCGGCAACGTCCTCAAGACGGTGGGCAACCGCATCGGCAGCGCCGGACCGGCCATGGTCGGCAGCATCCAGAACGCCGCGGACTACGTCATCACCCACACCACCGCATGGGCCTTCCCCGTCTCGTACACCGGCGGCGGCTCCGTCGAGCCGGTCATCGCCGAGAAGCGCGGCCAGCCGATCGCCGACGGCCTGCAGTTCCGCATCCCCTCCCACTCCACCGGCTCCGACGTGCACGACAACCTGTGGTCGGGCAACTGGAACTCGCCGTACTACACCTGGGACGTCGCCGAGACGCCGCACACCAACCGGGACGGCGCGGTCGGCTACCTGATCGGCCAGGGCAACTCCTGCCTCGGCTACACCTCCGCGGGCAAGGTGGTGCTGAAGTCCTGCAACTACGGCGACTCCACCCAATGGTGGTTCATGGACGGCGACGAGCTGATGTCCAACAGCGGCAAGTGCGTCGACGAGGTCGAGAACGCGTCCGAGCGCCTTCTGGTGAGCTGTGACGGGCTGAACTACCGGGCCGACCCGAACACCAAGGACGACCAGTTCATCGTGACCCCGCCCGGCGGCACCTTCATCCCGGACACCGTCGGCAACTGGAAGAGCCACCTCTCCTACTACGAGCACGCGTGACCGGATCCCGGCGCCGAGCGCGCTGAGACACGGGGCCCGGGCCGGTGACCGACGTCACCGGCCCGGGCATTGTTCCGGTACCGGTCACTCCGCGATAGTTCGGGCAACAGGTGGTTTGTTGCTTTCCGGGGAGTTTCGATTGGGCCGTCCCGAGCGCCCGGTGGACCCTGACGCCGGTCCGGTCCAGAGGCTCGCGTATGACCTGCGTCAGCTGCGCCGGGAGGCCGGCAACCCCGCGTACCGGGAGATGTCCCGGCGCACCGGCGTCTCGGTGACCACGCTGTCGAGGGCCGCGGCCGGCGAGCGGCTCCCCTCGACGGCGGTCGCACGGGCCTACGCGCAGGCCTGCGACGCCGACCCGGACGTGTGGGAACTGCGCTGGAAGACCGCCGCCGAGGAGGCCGCCGACGAGCACACGGCGGCCCATTCCCACGAGGACGACACGACGTCGCCGTACCGGGGTCTTGCGCGGTTCGAGCCGGGCGACCGTGAGCTGTTCTTCGGCCGCGACCGCCCCGTGGCCGATCTGCTGGGCCTGGTGCGGGAGCATCGTTTCGCCGCGGTGTTCGGGGCCTCCGGCAGCGGCAAGTCCTCGCTGCTGCGCGCCGGGCTGATCCCGGCCGCCCAGGAGGCCGCACAGGGCCTGGGACGCCCGGCTGCCCTGCGGATCGTCACCCCCGGCGAGCGGCCGGCGGTCACGTACGGCCGGCTGCTGGCGCCCGGGGACGGTGAGCCGGACAGCTGGCTGATCGTCGACCAGTTCGAGGAGGTCTTCACCCTCTGCCGGGACCGGGCCGAGCGCACCCGCTTCATCGACCTGCTGCTCACGGCCAGGGACCCGCACTCCCGGCTACGCACCATGATCGCGATGCGCGCCGACTTCTACGGGCAGTGCGCCGAGCACCCGGAACTTGCTGACGCCCTGCGCCACTGCGGCCTGCTGCTGGGGCCGATGAGCCCGGCGGAGCTGCGTGCGGCCGTCACCGGTCCGGCCGGCGCGGCGGGCCTCGTGGTCGAACGCGAGCTGACCTCGCGTCTCGTCGAGGAGGTCGTCGACCAGCCCGGCGCGCTGCCCATGCTCTCGCACGCCCTGCTGGAGACCTGGCGCCGGCGGCGCGGCCGCATCCTCACCCTCGCCGCGTACGAGGCGGCGGGCGGTGTCCACGGCGCGATCGCGGCCACCGCGGAACAGGCGTACGGCACGCTGACGCCCGCCCAGGAGGTCACCGCGCGCCGGCTGCTGCTGCGGCTGATCGCCCCGGGCGAGGGCACGGCGGACACCCGCCGTTCGGCCGGCCGCGCGGAGCTGGACGAGTGGTCCGACCCCGAACTCCCGGTGGTCGTGGAGCGGCTGGCCGCCGCCCGGCTGCTGACCCTCGACGGCGACACCGTGGAACTCGCCCACGAGGCGCTCATCAGCTGCTGGCCGCGGCTCAGCGGCTGGATCGACGAGGACCGCGTCCGGCTGTCGGAGCACCGCAGGCTGAGGGAGGCCGCGCTCGCCTGGGCGGAGCTGGGCCACGACCAGGGAGCCCTGTACCGGGGGGTGCGTCTGGAGCGAGCCGCTGAGCTGTTCGCCCCGGGCGAGCGGTCGCCGGGCGAGGTGCACGAGCACCTCACCTCGACCGAGCGCGCGTTCCTGACCGCCGCCCTCGGCGCACGCGACGCGGAGCGGCAGGCCGTCGCCCGCATCAGGCGGCGGACCCGGCGCCTGGCCGCCACGCTCTCCGGCCTGCTCGCCGTGGCGCTGGTGATCGGCCTGGTCGCCTGGCAGCAGCACGGCACCGAGGTCCGGGACGACGAGGAGACCGCTGCCCGACGGGTCGCCGCGGTCTCCGAGACCATGCGGACCACGGACCCGCGGACCTCGATGCTGCTGAGCCTGGCCGCCTGGCGGATCGCGCCCCTGCCGGAGACACGCGCGGCCCTTCTGGACGCCGTGGCCCAGCCCGAGCGGGACGCCTTCACCGATCCCGCGCAGAGTGACACGTTCTCCCGCTTCCTCGTCGGCTCCGGCCGTGTGCTGCTGAGCGTCGACGGCCGTTCCTGGCGCACCTGGAGCACCGTCACCCACCGGGCCATCGCCTCCGGGCGGCTGCCGGCGGGAACCTCGGGAGCGTCGGCTGCCGGCCGCGACGGGCGGCTCCTCGAGCTCGACGGCGACTGGGGCGAGCGGCTGTGGGACCTCTCCTCGGGCCGCTGGGCCGGCCCGGCGCCGGTCTCGGGGCAGAACATCGTCTCCTTCGGCGGTGACACCCGGAGCTATCTGGTGAGCGCCATCGAACAGCCGCGGCAGCAACTGCGTGCCGTCTCGGACGGTCGGCTGCTGTTCGAGGCCCGGGCGGACAGCGAGACGAACGTGGCGGCCACGGCGGACGGCCGGCTGGTGGCGGTCTGCCCGGTCAGCGGTCCCATCCGGGTCCACGACATCGCCTCGCACCGCGACCTGGCGGGTGACTGGTCGAGCGCGGGCGCGAAGACCTGCGGCGACGACGACTCCCGCGTGGAGTTCGACCCCCGCGGCCACCTGCTCGCCGTGGTCTCCGAGACGGACGTCCACGTCTGGGACACGGCCTCGGGGCATCAGGTCGCGGACATCGCCTACCCGGACGCCGCGTCCGTGTCCTTCAGCGAGGACGGCGGTTTCCTGGCCGCCTCCGGCCCCGCCGAACTCGCCGTATGGCGGCTCTCCGCGCCCGATGCTCCCGTCTTCCGCCACTCCCTCAACAACCAGCGGCTGTACGGCGCCATCGCCTGGGACCCCGACCGGCCCGAGTTGCGGTACCTCGAAGGGGGCACGGTGCACACGCTCGCCGTGGGGCCGACGACCACCTCCGCGTGGCGTGACACCCCGCTGAGCGCCGTGCGGCTGAGCCCGGACGGCCGTACGCTCGCCACCGCCGAGGAGTCCGACAGCGGCTACACGTTCCGGCTACGGGACACGGGCGACGGCCGCCTGCTGCGTACGCTGCCCGCCGCCCCGCTCCCCGCCGTCGGCGACGGAGCCGGGCAGACGGCGGCGTCGGACACCGTGCCGCCGCCGTTGATGGCCTTCAGCCCGGACGGCACGGCCTTCGCGTACGGCGCCTCGGCGCGGTCGCTTGCCCTGTGGGACCTCGCGCGTGGTCACGTCCGCACGACGCCGGCCCTGGCACCGTCGTCGGCCGCCGCGGCGGCGGAGTCGATCGCCCTCGGCCCCGGCGGACGGTCGCTGGTGACCGTCCGCGACGCGTCCACCGGCTACGTCGGCGAGACCTGGAACACCACGACCGGCCGCAGGACCGCCGTGCTCGGCGACATGAACCCCACCGCGCTGGCCATGCGGCCGGACGGTCGCCTGCTCGTCGCCGGCGACCGCCTCACCACCCTGCCCTCCGGTGCCGGTACGGGGCGGGCAGTGGGCCTGGGAGAGGAGACCGAGGCGGTGGCCTTCAGCGCGGACGGCTCCCGGGCCGCGGTCGGCGACGCGTCGGGGCGCGTCGCCCTGTGGGACGGCAGCCTCACCCACCGGCTCGGCGTCCTGCCCAGCGTCTTCCCCGTCCCCCCGGCGAACGGCTCCCCGGAGGCCGTCGACGCCCTGGCCTTCAGCCCGGACGGCGGCACCCTCGCCGTCGCCGGCGACTCCGGCTCGCTCCAGCTGTGGGACACCAGCGACCAGCAGCCCCTCGGCAGCGGCCTGACCACCCCCGGCGAGGGCATCGTCTCCCTCGCCTTCACCCCCCGCGGCGGCACGCTCTACGCCACCAGCCCGCACGCCCCCCTCCAGCGCTACCCCGTCACCTCCTCCCACGCGGCCACCGCGATCTGCGCCGGCACCGCCGCGACGCTCTCGCGTGCCCAGTGGCACACCTACATCCAGGACGCCCCTTACCGAGACGTGTGCCCGGCGGGGGGCTGATCCGCGAGGACATCCAGGGCATCTGCCCGATCCCCGCCCCAGGGCCTTAGATCCACGATGTCCAGGCATGACGAGAACACCCAGGACACCCCGGACACCCCGGACACCCCGGACACCCCGGACATGGCCCGTGCTGCGCGTCGTGCGCGACCGCGACGCGGGGTTCTTCCTCGCCGCGGTCGTGGTCTCCGGCTTCGGCACCTCGGCGTTGTGGCTGGTGTCGGGCGTGTGGGTCAAGGACCTCACCGGCTCGGACGGACTGGCCGCGCTGTGCATGCTCGCGATGTGGGCGCCGACCGTGGCGGGCCCGCTGCTGGGCGCGCTCGCCGACCGTGTCCCGCGCAAACCCCTGCTGATCGGCGCGAACCTGCTGCCGGCGGCCCTCCTGCCGGTGCTCTTCACCGTCGACTCCCCGGACCGCGTCCCGCTCGTCCTCACGGTCCTCTTCCTGTACGGCGTGGCAGGCGTCGTCCATGACGCGGCGGAGTCGGCCCTGGTCGCGGGCGCCGTCGCGCCGTCGCTGCTCGGGGACTTCAACGGTCTGCGGACGGCGGTCACGGAGGGCATGAAGCTGGTGGCCCCCCTCGCGGGCGCGGGCCTCTACGCGCTCTACGGCGGTCCGGGCGTGGCCCTCCTCGACGCGATCACCTTCGTGCTCGCCGCGGTGCTGTACGCCGGGCTGCGGGTCCGCGAGGGCCGGCCGGATCCCCTCGCACCGCCGACGGGCGCTGGCGGCGGGGACCAGCCGTCCGGGCGAACGGCGACCACGGCGACCACGGCGACCACGGCGACCACGGCGACCACGGCGAAGGTACCCGGGCGACGCCCGACCAACTCCAGCCGCCCCACGCCGTTCAAGCGCACGGCACCCGGACTCAGGCGGGCCACCACCGACCGCCGCACGCTGTTCAGGCGGGCATCGGCGGCGGCGCACGCGTCCGCCCGCACGCGGGCCACCGAGACCGCACCGCAGCCGTCCCGGCGCCTTTCACCCGACAGCCGTCCGAGGCCGCCCAGGCGCACTCCCGTCGGCGCCGGAGCCCGCCACATAGGGGCCCACCCCATACTCCGCCCCCTGGTCCTGGCCGGCGGCACCACCATGCTCTGCGCCGGGTTCAACGGCGCGCTGGTCTACGCCGTGATCGACGGACTCGGCCACTCCCCCGCGTACGCCGGTGCGCTGTACGCCGTCCAGGGCGCCGGTTCCGTGGCGGTGGGGCTGGTCTCCGGGCCCGCGCTGCGGCGGCTGGGCGAGCGCCGGTTCGCCGCGTACGGCATCGCCCTGACCGCCGTCGCCGCCGGCCTGCGGGCGGTCCCGTCCGACCCGCTGGCCCTGGCGTGCGGCGCGGCCATCGGCGCGGGTCTCCCCTGTGTGCTGATCGCCGCGCTCACCGCCGTACAGCGCGAGACCCCGGACGCGCTCCTGGGCCGTGCCGTCGCCACGGCCCACACGCTGGTGTACACCCCGAACGTGCTCGGCCTCGCGGCCGGCGCGGCCCTGGTCGAACTGGTCGACCAGCGGCCGCTGTCGGCCATCCTGGGCGTGGTGTGGCTCGCCACAGCCGTACCGCTGTTTCAGAGGCCGGCCAGTGCCTCACGGATCGCGTCCAGGTCGCCGTCCGACGCCAATCCCGCGTGATACAGCCGGATCTCTGTCGCGCCCAGCTCCCGTGCACGCGCCACGTCCGCCGCGAGCGTGCCCGGGCTGCCGCCCATCTGCGAGACGACGGGGAAGTTGGCGGCGATCACCGCGTCCGCGCGGGCCCGGGCGAACGGCGTGAGCAGGTCCGGTCCGCCCGCGCAGGGCACGACGACACCGTCCGCGACGGACAGGATGTGCTCGGGGTCGACACCCGGGTTGGCGCCGACGTGGTACGTCACGGGGTCGGCGTGCAGCAGGATCTGGAAGCCCTCGGGAGCGGCCGCGCGGACCGCGCGGACCGCCGACTCCTGGAGCGTACGGGCGGTTTCGTCACGCCACGCGCGCGTGGCCACCGCCGTACCGGCGCCGAGCAGCTTCTCGACCCCGGCCCAGCCCCCGTCGTCCGGCGCGCCCCGCCACAGCGGCTCCAGGGCGGCCCGTACGGCGGCGGCCAGCGAGTCGGCGTCCAGCCCGTGCTCGCCGTACCCCTCGCGGCACGTCCCGCAGAAACAGAGCGCCATGAGGTACATCCCGGCGTCGCCGAGCGGCACCCCGCCGGTCTTGTCGTGGGCGTGCAGGTGCTGGAGGCCGTACCAGCCGAGGGACTCCAGTTCGGTGCCGGCCGCGCCCGGGCGCAGCGCCGCCTCGACGGCGAGGTCGACGAGGTACGCGCGCGTGGCGGGCTGTGCGATGCACGGTGCCCACGGGTAGCGGTCGCCGTAGGCGTTGACGACGGACGTGCTCGGGTGCTCGGCGCCCAGGCGGGAGTTGTGCGCGAGGACGACCCAGGTGTGCACCTCAAGACCGGCCCGGACGAGCTCCGACAGAGCGTCTCCGAAGGCGTCGCCCGGGGCCCAGTCGCCGGCCGCGTACGGACGCAGTTCGCGCCCTTCCCAGCGTGCGTCCGTCGGGTACAGCACGGACGCGTGCTCGGCGGTGACGATGCGGTGGCGCGGGTGGCGGGGGGTCAGGGCGCGCGTGGAGTGGTAGGCGGCGGCGAGGGTCGCCTGCTGTACGCCGAGCCCGGCGATCCGGTCCGCGGCCCCCGGGTCCCCGTTGACGTCCCAGGGGTAGACGAACGTCGACGCCTTCACTGTGCCTCCTCCAGGAGCGCGTACCCGCGCTCGATGATCGCCGCGAGCTGCTTCACATGATCCTCGCCCGGCTCGTGCAGCGGCGGGCGGACCTCACCCACGTCGAGGCCCCGCATCCGGACCCCGGCCTTCACAAGGGAGACCGCGTATCCGCGGCCACGCGCGCGTAGTTCGACGAAGGGGCGGTAGAAGCCGTCGAGGAGACGGTCGGCGGTGGCCCGGTCACCGTCGATGAGGGCGCGGTGGAACGCGAGGGCGATCTCGGGGGCGAAGCAGAAGACGGCGGACGAGTACAGGGGGACGCCGATGGCCTGGTAGGCGAGCTGGGTCTGCTCGGCGGTCGGCAGTCCGTTGAAGTAGAGGAAGTCGCCGGGCACCTCGGTGCGCACCGCGCTGACGATCCGCTGCATCAGGTCCAGGTCGCCGAGGCCGTCCTTGAGGCCGATGATCCCCTCGGTGCGGGCCAGTCCGACCACGGTCTCCGGGGTGAAGACGGCGTTGTCGCGCTGGTAGACGATCACCGGGAGCGCGGTGGCGGCGGTCACCTCGCGGTAGTGCCGCAGCAGCCCCTCCTGCCCGGCGACGACGAGGTACGGCGGCATGGCGAGCAGCCCGTCGGCCCCGGCCGCCTCGGCGAGCCGTGCGTACCGTACGGCGAGTGCGGTGCCGTATCCGGCGCCCGCCACCACCGGCACCCGCCCCGCCGTCTCCTCGACGGCCGCGCGGACGCACGCCTCGAACTCCTCGGGCGTGAGCGCGTGGAACTCCCCGGTGCCACAGCACGCGAACACGGCCGCGGCCCCCGCCTCGACGCCCTGGCGCACATGCGCGCGGTATGTGTCGAGGTCGACCGAGCCGTCGGCGCCGTACGCCGTGACCGGGAAGAACAGCGGCCCGCTGGGGATGCCGAGTCGATGGACGAGGTCGGCAGACGTCACAGGCTCTCCCTAGAACGAGTGGACGAGAAGAAACGGGCGTGCGGGATTCTGATCGAAGTTTATATTTATGAACAGGGGTCGCGCCACCCTTGACGGAGTAGCGCAATGATCCTTAGCTTGTCCACGAATGTGAATACCGTGCACTCATACGGCCGTCGCCCCAAGGAGACCCGAGGATGCCCGCTCCCCGTACCGTTCTGCTCACCGGTGCCGCCGGCGGGCTCGGCACCCTGATGCGGGATCTCCTCCCGGCCTACGGCTACGACCTGCGTCTGCTCGATCTGCGGCCCATCGAGGGCGAGCCGGACGCGGTCGTCGCCGACCTCGCCGACAAGGACGCGGTGCGCGAAGCCGTACGGGGTGTCGACGCGATCATCCACCTCGCGGGCATCTCCCTGGAAGCCCCTTTCGAGAAGATCCTCAAGGCGAACATCGAGGGCACGTACCACCTGTACGAGGCCGCGCACGCCGAGGGCGTGGGACGGATCGTCTTCGCCTCCTCCAACCACGCCGTCGGCTACACCCCGCGCCCCCAGGGCGCCGACCCGCTCATCCCGATCGACACCCCGCGCCGCCCGGACACCTTCTACGGCCTGTCCAAGTCCTTCGGTGAGGACCTCGCGCAGTTCTACTGGGACAAGCACGGCCTGGAGACCGTCTCCGTGCGCATCGGCTCCTGCTTCCCCGAGCCGACCAGCGTGCGCATGCTCTCGCTGTGGATGAGCCCGGCCGACGGCGCCCGCCTCTTCCACGCGGCCCTGACCGCCGAGCAGGTCGGCCACAGCGTGGTCTACGGCTCCTCCGCCAACACCCGCCTGTGGTGGGACCTCACCACCGCGCGGGCGCTCGGCTACGACCCGCAGGACGACTCCGAGCCCTACGCCGAGAAGCTGATCGCCGAACAGGGCGAGCTCCAGGACGGCAACGAGGCCCACGCCTACCTGGGCGGCCAGTTCGTGACGGACCCACCGATCTGGCCGTACTGAAATCCCGGCGTCATGGCGGGCGGGCACCGAACGGGCCCGCCCGCAGCCACATCCGGGCACGGGCGACAGCCGCTGATTGTCGCGCGAAGCGCACAATCAGGGGCGCGGGGAACTGCGCGACCAGCCACAACAGACCCGCAGCCGCCACCCAACCGCACGACCCGAGCCGGTAGGCCCACCCCGCCCGAACGGGCACACGCGGTCACTATCACCCCCGCAACAGACCTGGTCACCACACCCCACCCGCTGTAGAAATTCCCCCAGAGCCCGAACGGGCAGACAGCACAGCAGCAAGGCGGGTGAGCCCATGACGAACACCGCAGAAGACCGCCAGCGGCACATCGTGCGCACCGCCCGCGCCACCGGCTCGGTCGACGTCAACGCGCTCGCCGCCGCACTCGGCGTGGCCAAGGAAACCGTGCGCCGAGACCTCCGCGCCCTGGAGGAACACGGCCTGGTCCGCCGTACGCACGGCGGCGCCTACCCCGTGGAGAGCGCCGGGTTCGAGACCACACTCGCCTTCCGGGCCACCAGCCATGTGCCCGAGAAGCGCCGGGTCGCGGCCGCCGCGGCCGAGCTGCTCGGGGACGCCGAGACCGTCTTCGTCGACGAGGGCTTCACCCCGCAGCTCATCGCCGAAGCCCTGCCCCGGGACCGACCGCTGACCGTGGTCACCGCGTCCCTTCCGGTCGCCGGCGCCCTCGCCGAGGCCGAGAACACCTCCGTCCTGCTGCTCGGCGGCCGGGTCCGCCCCGGCACCCTGGCGACCGTCGACCACTGGACGACCAAGATGCTGGCCGGCTTCGTCCTCGACCTGGCCTTCATCGGCGCCAACGGCATCTCCCGCGAACACGGCCTCACCACCCCCGACCCCGCGGTCAGCGAGGTCAAGGCCCAGGCGATCAGGGCCGCCCGCCGCACGGTGTTCGCCGGCGTGCACACCAAGTTCGGCGCGGTCAGCTTCTGCCGCTTCGCGGAGATCGGCGCGCTGGAGGCGATCGTGACGAGCACACTGCTGCCCTCGTCCGAGGCTCATCGGTACTCACTGCTGGGACCACAGGTCATCCGGGTCTGACGGTCGAACTGCCGTGATCAGCGGGCCTTCCGCGCCATGAAGTGCCCCATATATCCCTCTATGTCCAGGAGCGATCCATGCGAACCCAGAGCCGACGACGGCCGCCGCGAGCCACGCTCGCCATGGCCGCCGCAGGGACGCTGCTCGCCCCGCTGCTCTCCGGCTGCTGGGTCGGAGCCGGCGGGACGGGGTCGGGCGGCGACGCCATCAACGTCCTGATGGTCAACAACCCCCAGATGACCGAGCTGCAGAAGCTGACCAGGGCCCACTTCACCAAGGAGACCGGGATCAAGGTCAACTTCACCGTCCTGCCCGAGAACGACGTCCGCGACAAGATCAGCCAGGACTTCGCCAACCAGGCCGGTCAGTACGACGTGGCGACCCTGTCCAACTACGAGATCCCCATCTACGCCCGCAACGGCTGGCTGCACGAGATGAACTCGTACGTGACCAAGGACCCGTCGTACGACGAGAAGGACGTCCTCGCGCCCATGCGCCAGTCGCTGACCGGCGACGACGGCAAGCTCTACGGCCAGCCCTTCTACGGCGAGTCGTCCTTCCTGATGTACCGCAAGGACGTCTTCGCGCAGAAGGGCCTGACGATGCCGGCCCGTCCCACCTGGACCCAGGTGGCCGACCTGGCCGCGAAAGTGGACGGCGCCCAGTCCGGCATGAAGGGCATCTGTCTGCGCGGCCTGCCCGGCTGGGGCGAGGTGATGGCCCCGCTCACCACGGTCGTGAACACCTTCGGCGGCACCTGGTTCGACAAGGGCTGGAAGGCCCGCCTCGACTCCCCCGAGTTCGAGAAGGCGGTGAAGTTCTATGTCGACCTGGTCCGCGACCACGGCGAGTCCGGCGCCGCCCAGTCCGGCTTCGCCGAGTGCCTCAACAACATGACCCAGGGCAAGGTCGCCATGTGGTACGACGCCACCTCCGCGGCCGGCTCCCTGGAGGCGAAGGGCTCCCCGGTCAAGGGCAAGGTGGGGTACGCCCCCGCCCCCGTCGAGGAGACCAAGTCCTCCGGCTGGCTCTACACCTGGGCCTGGGGCATCCAGGACGCCTCCCGCAACCCCGACAAGGCCTGGAAGTTCGTCTCCTGGGCCTCCAGCAAGCAGTACGAGCAGCTGGTCGGCGACCAGATCGGCTGGTCCAACGTGCCGGCCGGCAAACGCGCGTCGACGTACACCAACCCGGCCTACGTCAAAGAGGCCGCCGCCTTCCAGGAGATGACCAAGGAGGCCATCGAGCAGGCCCGGCCGAACGACCCGGGGGTGCAGCCGCGCCCCGCGCCCGGCATCCAGTTCGTCGGCATCCCCGAGTTCACCGATCTCGGCACCCGGGTCTCCCAGGAGATCAGCGCGGCCATCGCCGGACGCCAGTCCGTCGAGTCGGCCCTGAAGAAGTCCCAGCAGCTCGCCGAGAAGATCTCCGAGGAGTACGAGGGACGATGACCGCGACAACCATGGCCCCGCCGGCCACCGAGACCGTACGCACCGCGGACCCGTCGAAGGCCCGCCTCCGCGCCTGGGCCACCCGCGCCCCGCTGCTCCCCGCCCTGATCTTCATGATCGTGGTCACCCAGCTGCCGTTCGTGGCCACGGTGGTGATCTCGTTCTTCGACTGGAACTCCCTCTATCCCAAGGCCCGTCACTTCACCGGGGTCGACAACTACAAGGACGTCCTCACCGACGCGGACCTGCGCCACTCCGTATGGACGACGGTCCTGCTGACGGTGACGGTGGTCCTGGTCAGCCTCGTCCTCGGACTGCTCCTGGCCCTGCTCCTGGACCGGCGCTTCAAAGGCCGGGGCGTGGTCCGCACCCTGCTGATCGCACCGTTCCTGGTGGTCCCGGTGGCAGCCGCCCTGCTCTGGAAACATGTGCTCTACAACCCCGAATACGGCCTGCTCAATGGGTTGTTGCACTATGTGGGCGGCCCACAGCCGGACTGGATCTCCAACACCCCGCTGCTCGCCGTCGAGGCCTCCCTGGTCTGGCAGTGGACGCCGTTCATGATGCTCATCCTGCTGGCCGGCCTGCAGAGCCGCGACCAGCAGCAGATGGAGGCCGCGCGGGTGGACGGCGCGAGCGACTGGCAGATCTTCCGCTATCTGACCCTCCCGCACCTGCGCAGGTATCTGGAGCTGGGCGCCCTGCTGGGCTCGATCTACATCGTCCAGAACTTCGACGCGGTCTTCACGATCACGTCCGGCGGCCTGGGCACGGCCAACCTTCCCTACACCGTCTACCAGAGCTTCTACCAGGCCCACGAGAACGGCCTCGCCTCGGCCGCCGGCGTCCTGGTCGTCATCGGCTCGATCATCATCGCGACCTTCGCCCTGCGCGTGGTGTCGTCCCTGTTCCGTGAGGAGGTGGGCCGGGCATGAGCACGATCGCCGTAAAGCCCAAAGGAGCCGTACCGCGCAAGGGAGTCGGCCTGGGCCTGGTGGCCTGGCTGCTGGGAATCGTCTTCTTCCTGCCGATCGCGTGGATGGCCCTGACGTCCTTTCACTCGGAGACGGACGCGGCCACCAACCCGCCCTCCTTCGGCGCCGCCCTCACCCTGGACGGCTACCGCGAGTTCTTCGGCACCGGCGGCGGCGCGAGCCCCTGGCCGGCACTGATCAACTCGACGGTCGCCTCCCTGGCCTCGACGCTCTTCGTCCTGCTCCTGGCCCTCCCGGCGGCGTACGCGCTGTCGATCCGCCCGGTGAAGAAGTGGACGGACGTCCTGTTCTTCTTCCTGTCGACGAAGATGCTCCCGGTGGTGGCGGGCCTGCTCCCCATCTACCTGTTCGCGAAGAACACCGACATGCTCGACAACATCTGGCTGCTGGTCATCCTCTACACGTCGATGAACCTGCCGATCGCCGTCTGGATGATGCAGTCCTTCCTCGCCGAGGTCCCGGTGGCCGTGATCGAGGCCGCGCGCGTGGACGGCGCCCGCCTTCCGACGATCCTCGCGCGCGTGGTCGCCCCGATCGCCCTGCCCGGCATCGCGGCGACGGCCCTGATCTGCTTCATCTTCAGCTGGAACGAACTGCTGTTCGCGAGGGTACTGACCGGCGTGGTGGCCGAGACCGCCCCCGTCTTCCTGACCGGCTTCATCACCAGCCAGGGCCTGTTCCTGGCCAAGGTGTGCGCCGCGTCGCTCGTCATCTCCCTGCCGGTGCTCGCCGCGGGGTTCGCCGCCCAGGACAAACTGGTCCAGGGCCTGTCACTGGGAGCCGTGAAATGAAGGCCGCCGTCATCGAGTCCGTGGGCCGTGCCGTCGTCGCCGAGGTCCCGGACCCGACGCCGGGCCCGCGCGAGGTCGTCGTCGAGGTCGCCGCGTGCGGCCTGTGCGGCACCGACCTGCACATCCTCCAGGGCGAGTTCGCCCCCAAGCTGCCGATCGTGCCGGGCCACGAGTTCGCCGGCCAGGTGGTCGGCGTCGGCACCCAGGTCACCGAGCTCGCGGTCGGCGACCGGGTGGCGGTCGACCCGTCCCTGTACTGCTACGAGTGCCGGTACTGCCGTACGGGCCACAACAACCTCTGCGAACGGTGGGCCGCGATCGGCGTCACGACGGCGGGTGGCGCGGCGCAGTTCGCGGTCGCGCCGGTGGCCAATTGCGTACGGCTGCCCGAACACGTCCGTACCCAGGACGCGGCGCTGGTGGAGCCGTTGTCCTGCGCGGTCCGGGGTTACGACGTCCTGCAGTCCCGCCTGGGTGCCCATGTCCTGATCTACGGCTCGGGGACGATGGGCCTGATGATGCTGGAGCTGGCCAAGCGGACCGGCGCGGCGAGCGTGGACATGGTGGACGTGAACCCGACCCGCCTGGAGACGGCCCGCCGGCTCGGCGTCTCGGCGTCCGCCGCGAACCCGGACGAGCTGGACCGTCCGCAGGGCTGGGACCTGGTGGTCGACGCGACGGGCAACGCGGCGGCGATCCAGGACGGCCTGGAGCGGGTGGCCAAGGCGGGCACCTTCCTCCAGTTCGGGGTGGCCGACTACGCGACGCGGGTGACGATCGACCCGTACCGCATCTACAACCAGGAGATCACCATCACCGGCTCGATGGCCGTCCTGCACAGCTTCGAACGCGCGGCGGAACTCTTCGCGACCGGTGTCCTGGACCCGGACATCTTCATCAGCGACCGGCTGCCCCTGGACCGGTATCCGGAGGCGCTGGAGCAGTTCGCGGCGGGGGTGGGACGCAAGATCGTGGTGGTGCCGTAGCCCCGCTCGGCCATTTGGCCGTCGGGTAAGGGAACGGCAAAGTGGGCCCGATCGTTCACGGGGCATGACAGCTATGACCCCCGGCTCGAACATCCCCCTGTCCGCCGCCCGCGTGACGGTGGACGTCGCCGCGCCCGTGCGCCTCGACGTATCGGGCCTGCTGCTCACCGCCGACGGCAAGGTGCGCTCCGACGACGACTTCATCTTCTACAACCAGCCCTCAGGCCCGGGGGTGACGTACCGCTCGGGCGGCGGTACGGCCCCCGACGCGATCACCGTCGACACCTCGGCCGTACCGCCCGGCATCGAGAAGATCGTCGTCACCGCCAGCCCGGACGCCGCGGGCCAGACCTTCCAGGGCGTCGAGCCGACGGCCACGATCCGCAACGCGGACGACAACAGCGTGCTGGCCACGTTCACGCCGCCGCAGCTCGGCACCGAGACGGCGTTGGTGATCGTGGAGGTCTACCTGCGCAACGGCGCCTGGAAGGCCCGGGCGGTGGGGCAGGGGTACGCCAACGGGCTGGCCGGGATCGCGACGGACTTCGGCGTGACGGTGGAGGAGCCCGCCCCGACGCCCGCCGCGGCCCCCGTCGCCCCGCCGCAGCCGGTGACTCCGCCGCCCGCGCCGACCGTGCAGACCCCGGTGGCCTCGCCCGCCCCGGCCGTCGACCCGCGGCTCGCCGCGCCGTCGGCGCCCGCCGCTCCCCCGGCTCCGCCCGCTCCCGCCCCCGGCGCCGGGAAGATCAACCTCGACAAGGGTCGGGTCAGTCTCCAGAAGAACCAGACGGTGTCCCTGGTCAAGGGCGGGCGTCCGCTTCTCTCCCAGGTCAAGATGGGTCTCGGCTGGGAGCCCGCGTACCGCGGCAAGGACATCGACCTCGACGCGTCGGTCATCGCCTACGGGCCGCAGCGCAACCACATCGACAGCTGCTACTTCGGCAAGCTGTCCATCGTCGGCGGCGCGATCAAGCACTCCGGTGACAACCTCACGGGTGAGGGCGGCGGTGACGACGAGGTGATCGTCGTCGACCTCGGCCGGCTCCCCCAGGAGGTCACCGGCCTCGTCTTCACGGTCAACTCCTTCTCCGGCCAGAAGTTCACGGAGGTCGCCAAGGCGTACTGCCGCCTCATCGACGCCGCGAGCGGAGAGGAGCTGGTCCGCTTCGACCTCACGAACGCGGAGGCGCAGACGGGCGTGATGATGGCCAAGCTGATCAAGCAGTTCTCCGGTGAGTGGGAGATGACGGCGATCGGCGACTTCGTGAAGT
Organism: Streptomyces sp. NPDC050759; assembly: GCF_044456945.1. Taxonomy (NCBI): domain Bacteria; kingdom Bacillati; phylum Actinomycetota; class Actinomycetes; order Kitasatosporales; family Streptomycetaceae; genus Streptomyces; species Streptomyces sp. NPDC050759. The sequence continues at coordinate 179,971 of NZ_JBITGI010000012.1, forward strand.
CCCGCACGGTGCGGGGGATGGTGAAGCCGGCGGCACAGGCGCTCTAGGGAGAGCCGGGGGGTGGTTGTTCGGCTCCCCGCGCCCCCAGAAGGGGCGCGGGGCTGTGACATCAGCGGCTCCGCCGCGGGGCGCGACCAGCCACGACGCACCCGTACGCGCACGATCACACGGCGAGGCACATCCACAGGCGCCCTACGCCCGCAGCCCCTCCGTGAGCAGTGTCAGGTACCGCCGGATGGACTCGCCCCCGCCGTCCGCCAGCTCCGCCGCGCCGACGACCCCGTGCGCCAGCCGAAGCAACTCGATCGGCTCGACGTCCGCCCGCAGCGTCCCCTCCGCCCGCGCCGCCTCCACGAGGCGCGTCGCCGCGCCCCGCACATGCGTCCCGCACACCGTGAGCATCGCCTCGCTCTCGTCGGCCACCGCCGACCCCAGCAGCGTCTTCAGCCCCCGCACCTGGATCGTCCCGACGCACAGCTCGTACAGCCACTCCGCCAGCGCCTCCCCCGGCGGCAACTCCTCCGCGAGCTCGTCGGCCCGGCGCGCGAACCCCTCGACGCGGTCCACGTACGCCGCCTCCAACAGGGCCTGCCGCGTGGGGAAATGCCGGTACAGCGTCCCGGACCCCACACCGGCCCGCTTGGCGATGTCGTCCAGCGACGCACCTTCCCCATGCTCGGCGAAGGCCTCCGCCGCCACCTTCAGCAACCGCTCGTAGTTGCGCCGAGCGTCCGCGCGCATGGGTCTGACCTGCGTCATCCAGATACTCCCTGCGAACCGGAGACTCTCCCCGCAGGGTACCGAATCCTGGCCTGTCCCCTCAGGGCAGCCGACCGGAGGCGTGCAGCGCGTCGAACACCATCTGGTCCACGGCCGAGACCCGCGCACGATCGTCGTAGCCGAACCAGTCCGACTCTTCGATCTCGCTCGAGGCAACCAGCGGACCGGTGTACTCGGCGGTGTAGCAGATCATCCGGAACTCCGTGCCTCCGTCGCCGTCCCTCCGCGTCTCGAAGGTGCCGACGTGCACCATCGTGGCTGTGTCGACCCGGGACCGGAGTTCCTCGGCGATCTCGCGCGCCAAGGTCTCGGCATCGGACTCACCCGGCTCCCGCTTCCCGCCCGGGAAGTAGAAGACATCCAGACCGCGGCAGCGGGTCACCAACACCCGCCCGTCACGCACCAGAACCCAGGCCACCTTCTCCGGAACGCCCTCGCTCTTCCCCATCCCGGGACCGTACCCGCCCGCGTTCACATCTTCGTCGCCCCCGCCGCCAGATCCCGCAGAAAGTGCCGTGCGCCGATCAGGAAGACGACGATCAGCGGCAGGACGCTCATCAGCGCGCCGGCCATCACCACCGCGTAGTCGGTGTTGTAGGCGATGTTGAGGTTGGCGAGGGCGACCTGGAGGGTGACCTTGTCGGGGTTGACCATCACCACCAGGGGCCAGATGTAGTCGTTCCAGAGGCTGATGAAGGTGAAGATGCCGAGGAAGGCGAGCGCGGGCCGGAACAGCGGAAGCGCGACCTGCGCGTAGAGCCGGAAGAACCCGGCGCCGTCGATCCGGCCGGCGTCGAGGAGCTCGTCCGGCAGCGAGTTCTGGGCGTACTGACGCATCCAGAAGATACCGAACGCGTTGGCCGCCCCCGGGATGATCAGCGCCTTCAGCGTGCCCGCCCAGCCGAACTCGGCCATGGTGACGAACTGCGGCACCAGCGCCAACTGCGACGGGATCATGTACGTCGCCATCAGGACGCCGAAGAGAATCCTCTTGCCCGGGAACTCGTACTTGGCGAAGGCGAAGGCCGCCAGGGAGTCGAAGAAGAGCACCAGCAGCGTGCCGACCGTGGCCACCACGACCGTGTTGAAGAGGGAGGTGAAGAAATCGATCCGGTCGATCACCTCCCGCATGTTGTGCAGGAGTTGGGTGCCCGGCACCAGCCGGGGCGGGTAGGCCAGGATGTCCTGGGTGGTGACGGAGGCCATCACCACCAGCCAGTAGAACGGGAAGAGGGAGACCAGCACCCCCAGGAGCAGGGCAACCCGTACCAGGACCCGGGTCCGCCTGCTGCCGGCGCCGATCGCGAGGCCCGCGTTGGAGCTCGTGTGCTCAGCGGCCATTGCGGCCTCCCTTGCGCAGCAGCGGGATGCCCCGGCGGTCGTCGCGGTCGCCCCCGGACACCAGCCGCCAGTTGATGACGGCGAAGACCGCGATCAGGGCGAAGAGGATCCAGCCCATCGCGGCGCCGTAGCCGAACTGGAGGTCGTTGAAGGACTTCTGCCACAGATAGAGCACGATCGTCATGCCTTCCTGGCCGGGACCGCCCGCGGTGCCCGGGTCGTCCGAGTAGAACAGCACCTGCGACTCGGTGAAGATCTGGAGACCGCCGATGGTGGAGGTGATGATGGCGAACAGGATCACCGGCCTGAGCTGCGGCACGACGACCCGGAACAGCACCTGGCGGCTGCTCGCCCCGTCGACCCGGGCGGCCTCGAAGAGTTCGTTCGGGATGGCCTGGAGACCGGCCAGGAAGATCAGGGCGTTGTAGCCGACCCATCGCCAGATGACCATGAGGGAGATCGCCGACTTGATCCCGAGGGAGGAGGTCAGCCAGCCGATGCCGTCCACCCCGACCGCCTTGAGCAACGAGTTGGCGAGCCCCGCCTGCGCGAAGACCGACCCGAACACGATGGTCATGGCGACCATGGAGGTGACGTTCGGAATGAAGTACGCCACCCGCCAGGCGGCCGAGTACCGCACCTGTGAGTGCAGCAGGAACGCCAGCACCAGCGCCAGGAACAGCATCGGCACCGTGGACATGAACCAGATCTCGAAGGTGTTGACGATCGAGTGCCAGAACACCGAGTCGTGCAGCAGCCAGTAGTACTGCCTGAACCCGACGAACTTCATGCTCCCGATGCCGTCCCAGTCGTGGAAGGACAGGTAGAACGAGAAGAACACCGGGAAGGCGCCGAAGAGGGCGAAGAGGATGTAGTACGGCGAGATGGCGACGTACGGCGGTAGATGACGCCGCCACCTGCCCCGCGGTGCCTCCGTACGGACCTGCTCCTCGGTGCTGTCGGACGCGGGTGCCTGTGCCAGGGTGGCCATGTCAGCTCACCCCCCGCTGGGCTAGCGCCCGTTCGGCGGCGTTCATGGCGTCGCGCCAGGCCTTGTCGGGGTTCTTGCCGAGCGTCTCCACGTTCGTCAGCTCCTGGTAGACCGGGGTGTTCGCGGTGTTCTCGTAGGCGCTGAAGAAGATCACCGGGGCCTTCTTCGCCGCCGGTCCGAAGACGTCGACGGGGATCTGCCCGCCGAAGAACGGGTCCGGTTCGCGCATCGCCGGCTGGGAGTAGACGGCCGGGGTGGTGGGGAACAGCGACATCTCCTGATAGCTCTTCAGTTGGTTCGCCGGCCCGAGCATCCACTTCAGGAAGGCGAACGCCCCTTCCGGATCACGGCAGTAGCGGGTGATGCCGACGTAGGACCCGCCGTAGTTCGCCGGACCGTCCGGCATGGTGGTCAGCCGCCACTTCCCCGAGGTCCTGGGCGCGGTTTCCTTGAGGCCGCCGATGTACCAGACCGCGTTGTTGATCGTGCCGATACGGCCGCCGCTGAGAGCCGAGTTGAAGTCGGGCGTGCCGTCGAGGGTCCGGGCGCTCAGCCCCTGCCGGTAGGTCTCGACGGCCAGATCCCAGGCGCGCTTCACGTGTTCCTGGTCGCCGATGAAGCGGTTGTCGGCGTCGACGAACTGCTTGGGGCTCTGGTAGAGCGCCATCCGGAACACATAGGCGATCTGCGAGACCAGATACGGATGGCCCGGCGCCCTCGCCTTGAGGGTCTTGCCGACCTGGAGGTACTTCTCCCAGGTCGAGGTGGCCTCGGCGACCTCCTCCGGTTCGGTGGGCAGACCGGCCTGCTCGAACAGGTCACGGCGGTAGTAGAGCGCGGTGGGACCGGCGTCCAGCGGGAAGCCGATCATCCGGCCGGCCGGGCTGATGCAGCTCTTCCACTTCCAGGCGAGGTACTCGTCCTCGACGGCGTCCGCGCCCAGGTCCTTCAGGTCCACGAACTCGTTCTCGTCCGGGAAGTAGTCCCCGATCGGGGAGTTGAGACAGGCCAGGTCCGGCACATAGGCGCGGGCCGCCATGACGGTCCGCAGCTTGCCCCGGTAATCGCCCGCGATCGGGGCGCCCTTGACCTTCAGCCCGCTCGCCCCCGGCACGCCGCGTGCGGAGGTGGCTAGCAGCTTGTCGCTCAGCGAGCCGTTCCAGTACCAGATCGTCAGGTGGTCGGTGCCCGCGGAGATCGAGCCGCTCGCGCTCCCGCACCCCGACAGGCCCAGCAGAGCGGCACCCGCCCCGCCGAGAGAGGCGCCGAGCAGGCGCCTGCGGGACATCGTTCGGTGTGGCATGGGCGCGCACTCGCTTTCCGGGACAGGGTAGGACAACGATGTCAAGCTCCCGTGAACGTTCACGTGAACGTTGCCGACGAGTATTGGGGTGGCTGAAAACGGGAGTCAAGACGTGTGCGGGCGCGATGTGTTGAGTGCCGGTAATTTGCTGCCGACAGTGCCGCCCTCAGGCGGGGTGCGTCTCGTCGACCACGTATCCGCGCCGCTTGTCCACCACGTTGCGCAGGGGTCGGCCCTCGAGGTGCCGGGTGAGGTTGTCGAGGAACACCTCGACGAGCGCCTCCCGCTCGCTGGTGGTCTCGCCCGCCGTGTGCGGGGAGATCATCACGCCGGGCATGTCCCACAGGGGCGATTCGGCAGGCAGCGGTTCCTGGGCGAACACGTCGAGGGCTGCGCCGCCGAGCCGTCCGGCGGCGAGGTGGTCGACGAGCGCCTCCTCGTCGACGAGTCCGCCCCGGCCCACGTTGATCAGCCGTGCCCCCGGCTTCATGGCGGCGAGCACGGGGGCGTCGACCATGCCCCGAGTGCCCTGGGTGAGGGGTGCGGCCAGGACGACGTAGTCCGCTTCCGTCAGGGCGGAGCGCAGGGTCGACGCACCGTGGACCGTGCCGAAGTCGGGGTCGTCCGTGCGGGCCTTGCGGCCCGCGCCGGACACCCGCATCCCGACGGCGCGCAACAGCCGGGCGGTGGCCCGGCCGATCGGACCCGTCCCCCAGACCAGCACGGTGCGTCCGGTGATGCCGTCACTGGGGCGCGGGCGCCACTCGCGGCGCCGCTGGTGCTCCCAGGTGCCGGGGAAGTCCTTGGCGAGGGCGAGGATCAGGCCGAGGACGTACTCGGCGGTCGGCTGGTCGTAGACCCCGCGGGCGTTGGTCAGGACAACGCCCGGATCGTCCACCAGGGCGGGGAACAGGAAGGAGTCCACACCCGCTGAGGCCGCGTGGACCCAGCGGGGTGCCTTGTCCGGGTTGTCGGGCCAGGCCTCGCGGATGGCCGGGGTGATGGTGACCCAGGCCAGGAGGGCGTCGGCACCGGGGAGGAGATAGGGCAGTTCCTCCTCGGTGGCGTAGACGGTGTCCGCGAGACGTTCGATGAGTTCGGTGGCGGGGGGCCGGTTGCCGCGGTAGAGGACGACGAGTCGCTCGGGCATGTCAGGCTCCGACGGGGACGGCTATGTACTTGTACTCCAGGAACTCGTCGATGCCGACGCGTCCGCCTTCGCGGCCCAGGCCTGACTGCTTGACGCCGCCGAAGGGCGCGGCGGGGTTGGAGACCAGTCCGGTGTTGACGCCGATCATGCCGCTTTCGAGGCGTTCGCTGACGCGCAGGGCGCGGTCCAGGTTCTGGGTGAACAGGTAGGCGGCCAGGCCGAATTCGGTGTCGTTGGCGGCGGTGACGGCCTCGTCCTCGGTGTCGAAGGTACGGATCGCGGCGACCGGACCGAAGATCTCGGTGTCGATGATCGCCGACTCAGGGGCGATGCCGGTGAGGACGGTGGGCGGGTAGAAGCAGCCCGGCCCCTCGGGGAGTTCGGCGCCGGTCAGGACGGTGGCGCCGCGCTTGACGGCGTCCCGCACCAGGTCGTGCGCCTTGCTGCGGCCGGCGTTGTCGATGAGGGGGCCGACGTCGGTGCCGGGTTCGGTGCCGTCGCCGACCTTCAGTGCGGCCATGCGGGCGGCGAGGCGGGAGGCGAACTCCTCGGCGACGGAGGTGTGGACGTAGATGCGGTTGGCGGCGCAGCAGGACTCGCCCATGTTGCGCATCTTGGCGACCATGGTGCCTTCGACGGCGACGTCGAGGTCGGCGTCGTCGAAGACGATGAGGGGGGCGTTGCCGCCCAGTTCCATGGAGGTGCGGATGACGGTGTCGGCGCACTGGGCCAGCAGGATCCGGCCGACCTGGGTGGAGCCGGTGAAGGAGAGTTTGCGGATCTTCCCGCCGCGCAGGAGGGGTTCGACGACGCCCGCGGCGTCGGTGGTGACGACGACGTTGAGGACGCCGTCGGGCAGACCGGCTTCCTTCAGGATCGCGGCAAGGGCGAGGCTGGTCAGGGGGGTCTGGGGGGCGGGTTTGAGGACGATGGTGCAGCCGGCGGCGAGGGCGGGGCCGATCTTGCGGGTGCCCATGGCCAGGGGGAAGTTCCAGGGGGTGATGAGCAGGCAGGGGCCGACGGGCTGGCGGGTGACCAGCAGGCGGTTCCTGCCGTCGGGGGCGGTGGTCAGCCCGCCGTCGATACGGACGGCCTCCTCGGAGAACCAGCGGAAGAACTCCGCGCCGTAGGCGACTTCGGCACGCGCCTCGGCCAGGGGCTTGCCCATCTCCAGGGTCATCAGCAGCGCGAGGTCCTCGGTGCGCGCGATGATGAGGTCGTAGGCGCGGCGCAGGATCTCGCTGCGCACCCGGGGCGGAGTGGCGGCCCAGGCGGCCTGCGCGGCGACCGCCGCCTCGACGGCACGCCGGCCGTCCGCGGGAGAGGCGTCGGCGACCTGGCACAGCTCATCGCCGGTGGCCGGGTTGTCGACGGACAGGGTCCGGCCGGACTCGGCGTCCTGCCAGTCACCACCGATGAACAGCTGCTTGGGAACATCACGGACGACAGTCATCGTGGGTATCTCCTTGGATGTGCGGTGAGGGGCTGCCGACCGGTCAGCGGATGCGGTCCAGCGTCTTGTAGTAGGCGCCCGCGAAGGGCAGGAACCAGGCGGTGCCGTTGTAGAGGGGGATGCGGGGCGGGGCCAGGTCGCGGACCGGGCTGGCCTCGGGGTGGCCGTCCATCACCTCGGCCATGACCTGGCCCATGTGCGTGGCCATCTGCACGCCGTGGCCCGCGTATCCCATGGAGTAGTGGACGCCGTCCTCGGTCTGCCCGGCGTGCACGATGCGGTCCATCGCGAATCCGACGGAGCCGCCCCACACGTACTCGACCTTCGTGCGGACGAGTTGGGGGAAGATCTGGCACATCTCACGGAACAGGACCGCCCCGCTCTTCTTGTCCGAGGTGGGGTCGGAGGGTGCGAAGCGGGCGCGGCCGCCGAACAGCAGCCGGTTGTCCGGGGTGAGCCGGAAGTAGTGGCAGACCTGGTTGGAGTCGACGATGAGGCGGGCCTTGGGGATGATGTCCCGGGCAAGGTCCTCGCCGAGCGGCTCGGTCACGATGATGAAGCTGCCCAGGCAGACCTGACGGCGGCGCAGCCACGGGAAGTTCTTGTCGGTGTAGGCGTCGGTGGCCATCATGACCTGCCCGGCGCGGATCACACCGCGTTCGGTGCTGACCTCGAACCGGCCCGCGGCGGTTCGCCGCACGCCGATGGCCGCGTTGCGCTCGTGGATCTCGACACCGGTGCGCTCGCACGCCTCGGCCATGCCGCGCACGAAGCGGCCGACGTGCAGTGCGGCGCTGAACGGGTCGAGCAGGCCGCCGTGGTAGGCGTCGGATCCGATCTCGGAACGCAGCTCGGACTTGCTGACCAGAGTGGTCTCGTGTCCGAAGTACTTGGCCAGGTCGCGCTGTTGGGCCTTCTTGTTCTCGAAGTGCGCGGGGCGGGACGCGACGCCCAGGCGTCCGACGCGGTGGAACTGGCAGTCGATGGACTCCTCTTTCACGAGCCGCTCGACGGTGTCCACGGCCTCGCCGTAGGAGTTGTAGATCTCGCGGGCCCGCTCGAGTCCGTACCGGCGGATGGCCTGGCCCACGCCGATGGTGAAGCCGAGGTTGGCCATGCCGCCGTTGCGCGCGGAGGCCCCGGAGCCGATCTGGCCCTTCTCGACGAGGGTGACGCGGGCGCCCTTGCGGGCGGAGTGGAGGGCGGTGGACAGACCCGTCAGGCCTGCGCCGATGACCACCAGGTCGGCGTCCTCGGTCAGCGGCTTGCCGGACCGGTCGGGAAACACCCCAGCGGTTTCGATCCAGTAGGGAATCGTCTTCATTTCGGGTCCTCTGCGGGGAGTTTCGACGTGGCTCAGGTGAGCGGTTCGACGGGGAGGGCGTTCTGGCCGTCGCGGTGGCCGCCGAGTCTGCGGACGAGGACGACCAGGGCGAGGGCCAGGACGGCCAGGGCGATGAGGACGGCGCTGACGGCGGTGACGGTCGGGTCGACGTCGAACTGCAGGGCGTTGAAGACCAGGACCGGCAGGGTGCGGGTGTCGGGGGTCGACATGAACTGGGCGATGAAGAACTCGTCGAAGCTGGTGATGAACGAGAACACCGCGGCGGCGATCAACCCGGGGGTGGCCAGGGGGAAGGTGATGCGCCGGGCGATGGTCACCCGGTTGGCGCCCATGCTGGCGGCGGCGTCTTCGAGCCGTTCGTCGATGCCCCTCAGCGTGGAGATCATGATGAGGATCGCGATGGGCGCGGCGAGCACGGTGTGGCCGAGAGCGATGGCCAGGGGGCTGCCGAGCATTCCGGCCGGTTCGAAGAACAGGAACAGGCCGAGCGCGATGACCACTTGGGGGATGAGCAGCGGAGCCAGGACCAGCCCGTAGACCGCCGTGTGCAGGGGCAGTCGGCCGCGGGCCAGGGCGGTGGCGGCGGTGGCTCCCAGGATGAGGGAGAACACGGTGGTGAGGGAGGCGATGAGGCTGGACAGGGCGATGGAGGTGGCCCAGTTGCCGCCGGGCGCGGCCATCTGCTCGTACCAGTGGGTGCTGTACTCCTTCGGCGGGAAGGTGCCGATGCCGTCGGCGCCGAAGGAGGTGACCAGGATGATGACGATGGGCATCGCCAGGAACAGCAGGATCGCGGTGGCGCTCAGGGCGCGGCCGATGTGTCCGGCCCGGGTGGCGGGCAGTTCCATCATGAGCTGCTCCTTCGTGCGTGTGCCTTCTTGCGGCGGAGCTTGACCAGGCCGAGCACGCCCAGGCCGGCGAAGGTGAGCAGGAGCAGGATGACGCCGAAGGCGGCGGCGGAGTTCCACTGGTCCTGCTGCATCACCTGCTGGTCGATGAGCGCGGCGACGACGGTCTGCTTGTCGCCGCCCATCAGGGCCGGGGTGATGTAGTAGCCCAGGCACAGGATGAAGCTGAGCAGTCCCGCGGTGCCGATTCCGGGCGCGACCAGCGGCAGGTAGATCCTGCGGAAGATGGTGAACCGGCTTGCGCCGAAGCCTGCCGCCGCGGCCAGGAGCCGGCCGTCGACGCCGCGCATCACGCCCTGCAGGACCAGGACGGTGTAGGGCAGCATGACCGAGGTGGTGCCGATGACCACACCGGTCTCGTTGTAGAGCAGCGGGAACGGGGCTCCGGGCACGTGCAGGGAAGTCAACAGCGTGTTGATGAGGCCGTGGTCGCCGAGCATGATGATCCACCCGTAGGTGCGCACCAGGGCACTGATGAAGTGCGGCACCACCACGATCAGCATGGCCAGCGCGGCGAATGCGGGCCGCATCCGGGCGATGGCATGGGCCAGGACGAAACCCACCAGGAGACTGAGCACCGCGGTCTCCGCGGAGATCCGCAAGGTGGAGAGCAGCACGGACAGGTTCACACCGCTGAGGGCGTCGGCGTACCAGTGCAGGGTGAATGCGCCACTGTCGCCCTTGAGGCTGAGGGAGAGCACCCCGATGATCGGGTAGACGAACAGCACCAGCAGGAACACCGTGACAGGGACGGCGTTGACCAGGGCGAGCCGGGAGCGGTGCCCGCGCATCGCGGACGTCTTCACACGCACCTTGCCGGGTGCGAGAGCGGTGCCGGCCACGGTTCACCCCCCGTCCGTGGCGTCGAAGACGCTGACGTCGTCCCGGTCGGCGGTGACACACACCCGCTCGCCGGGACGCGGCGGGACGGCGGCGGTCTCGATCCGCAGCGGCGGCGTCCCCGCAGCGGCACCGTCCAGGCGGACGCTGATCCGGGTGAGCGAGCCGACGTAGACGGCCGTCTCGACCGTGCCGGAACAGCAACCCTCCTCGGGACCGACCAGGCGCAGCTTGCCCGGCCGCACCGCGGCACGCACGCTCTGTCCGGGCACGCAGGGGTGGGCGCGGGCCGTGAGGACGCCGCCGGTGTCCAGCCGCACGCGGGTGCAGTCGTCTCCACCCTCCTCGACGTTGCCGGTGAGGAAGTTGGCGGCGCCCAGAAAGTCGGCGACGAACGGGGTGCGGGGGCGTTCGAACAGGCCGCGGGGGGTGTCGAACTGCTCGATGCGGCCGTCCTTCATGATGGCGATCCGGTCCGAGAGAACCAGCGCCTCCTCCTGATCGTGCGTCACGTAGACGACGGTCAGGCCGAGTTCGCGCTGGATGGACTTGATCTCGGTCTGCATCTGGTCGCGGAGCCTCTTGTCCAGCGCACCCAGCGGTTCGTCCATCAGCACGATCGGCGGGCGGTAGACCAGCACCCGGCACAGGGCGACGCGCTGCTGCTGACCACCGGAGAGCTCACGGGGCTTGCGGCCGGCGAACTTCGACAGGCCCGCCGCCTCCAGTGTCTCCCCGACCCGGCGGCGGATCTCCGACTTCGGCACACCGCGCAGGGTGAGCGGGAAGGCGACGTTCTCGGCGACCGTCATGTGCGGGAAGAGCAGGTACTGCTGGAAGACGAAACCGAAGTCCCGCTTGCCCGGGTTGAGTTTGGTGATGTCCCGGCCGTCCACTGCGATGGCGCCGGAGTCGGGCTCGGTGAACCCGGCCAGCATCATCAGCGTGGTCGTCTTGCCGGAACCGGAGGAGCCGAGGAAGGTGACGAACTCACCCGCCGCTATGTCCATGTCCACGCCGTCGACCACTGTCGTCCCGCCGTAGGACTTGCACAGCCCCGTCACCGACAACGACTTGCCCGTCGGTGAGGAGGAGCGAGGGGCCAGGGCGGTGGCCAGGTGGTCGGCGGACAGCGTTGCGGCGGTCAGACTCCGGGTCCGCTCAGGCATCGGCCCACTCCTGCCAGCGCTTGCTGACGGCGTCACGGTTCTTGTCCCACCAGGCCACATCCGCGTCGAACCCGGTCTTGAGGTTCGTCGGCGAGGTCGGCAGGGTGGCCAGGACGTCCGCCGAGAGCAGTTTGGTGGCGCCGGGGACGACCGGGCCGTGCGGGAAGAGCTTGGAGAACGCCGCCTGTACCTCGGGACGCAGCGAGAAGTCGATCAGCCGGTAGGCCGCGTCCGTGTTGCCCGCGCCCTTCGGGATGCCCCAGCCGTTGGTCATCCTGCGGGCGCCGTTCCACTGGTAGGCGACCGGCTGACCCTGCTTGATCAGCTCGTCCGCGCGGCCGCCCCACAGGCTGGTCGCGACGACCTCCTTGCGGCCGAGCAGAACGGCCGGCAGGGCGCCGGTGTTCCAGAACTTCTTCACATCGCCGCGGATCCGCGACATCGACGCGAACGCCCGGTCCACATCCAGCGGGTACAGCTTGTCCAGCGGCACACCGTCGGCCAGCAGCGCGAACTCGAGCTCCGGCAGGTCGGCCTCCGCGCTCTGCAGCGAGCGGGGGCCGCTGAAGGAATGCGTGTTCCAGAAGTCGGCCCAGCTCTTCGGGGCGCGCTTGAGGCTGTCCGTGCGGTAGGCCATCACGCTCGCCCACACGTTCTTGCCGACTGCGTACTCCGGCAGGTAGTGCTCCGCGATCCCGGCGTCCTTGACACTCTTCAGCCGGTCGTGGTCCACCGGCTCCAGACACTCCAGCCCCGCCATTTTCTGGAAGTTCAGCAGTGTGTTGTCCATCAGGTCGACCTGTGGACGACCCTGCTTGACCTGGGCGATGATCTGCGCCGACTGGTAGTTGACCGTGGTGACCGTGATGCCGGTCTCCTTGGCGAACGGCTCGTAGATCGCCTTCGTCAGGGCGTCGTTGTAGGTGCCGCCGCTGTTGCTGACGACGAGTCGCTTCTTGGCGCTGCCCGAGCCGCGGCTTTCGCTGCTGCCCATGAGGGTGCCGCAGCCGGTCACCACGGTGGCGGCGGCCAGCGCGCCTGCGGTGCTGAGTACGGTTCTGCGTCCTATCCGGTTGGCTTCCATCGGGCGCCTCCTGGTGCTGGGTGTGGGTTCGGGGGAACGGAAAACACTGGGGTGGGGGGTCCTTCTGGGCTGTCCGTGCGGGACGGTGTGCGTGGGGATTCAGATGCCGAGCATGGTGTTGAGCTCGTCCAGGGACTTCACCGGCACGTAGTCGTAGCCGTGGGTGACCGGGTCGTAGCCCCGGTCCAGGAGGATCAGGTTGCGGAAGCCCAAGTCGTGCATCGGCATCAGGTCGTAGCGGGTGTGCGAGGAGACGTGCACGAAGTCCTCGGGGGACGCGTCGAGCTGGTCGAGCATGTACTCGAACGCTGCGTACCGGGGCTTGTAGTAGCCGGCCTGCTCCGCGGTGAAGACCGCGTGGAAGTCCGCCCCGAGCCGGGGCACGCTCTCCTTCAGGAAAGAGTCCTCAGCGTTGGAGAAGATCACCAGCTTGTAGTGCTCGCCCATCTTCTTCAGCGGCTCGGGCACGTCGGCGTGCGGGCCCCAGCTGCGCACGCCGTCGGCGAACCGCTTGCCCGCGTCCGGCGCCGCCTTCACACCCCACTTGCGGCAGACCCGCTCGAAGGAGTCCTGCAGCACCTGCTCGTAGGCGTAGTACTCGCCGCGGACCTGGTCGTAGCGGTAGCCGCGGAACTCCCGGAGGAACTGGTCCCAGTGCTCCGCGGGGATCTGGTCCCCGACGAGCTCACGCGTGATGGGCGTCATCGGCCACTCGATCAACGTGCCGTAGCAGTCGAACGAGACGTACTTCGGCCGGAACTGAAACGACGGAATGGGCATGGAAGAACTCCAGTTTCTTTGCTGCAGGAGCAGGTTTCGATTCAGCATTTGTCGCCGTTTGTCCGGCACATCGGTGACGGACTTCCCCATGAGGGGAGGCGAGGTGACTTCAGGTCAGACGGCGTCGGCTGCGGCCGGTGCCAGGAAGCCGACGGGATGGTCGGTGGTGCCGTCCAGGGCGAGGTCGGCGGCGATCTCGCCCATGGCGGGTGACAGTTTGAAGCCGCTGCCGGAGAAGCCGGCCATCACGATGATGTCGTCCTCGCCGGGGAGGCGGCCGACGAGCGGGTCGCCGGAGTCGGTGTAGCCCTCCATGTAGGCCGACATCCTGATGGGATCGGGGTTCAGGTCGGGCATCAGCTCGCTGATGAACTCACGCATGGTGGCGAGTTCCTCCGGCCGCACCGTCCGGTCGAGCCGTTCGGGGTCGGATACCGGCAGATGGCGCGCGGAGTGGAGGCCCAGCTTGAAGGAGAGGCCCAGCTTGACGGACATGCCGTCGGGCGACGGGAGCCCGTAGCAGTCGTGGGGTGTGCTGCGTACGAAGGCGGGGGCGCCGCCCGTGAACCAGTCGTGGCGGGTGGGGATGTGCCAGGAGCTGATCAGCCGGCGGACGTCGACCGCGCGCGGCAGGTCCGGGAGCAGGGTGTTGATCCAGGGGCCCACTGTCACCACCGCGGTGTCCACGCGATCCGTGCCCTGGTCGGTGACGATGTGCACCCCGCCGCCTGTCGCGGGCGCGATCTCCCGCACCGGGGTGTAGCGGTGCAGCCGGGCGCCCAGTTGCTCGGCACGGGCGGCGGCGGCCTGGATCGACGCCTCGGGCCTGATGACGGCGCCCATCCGGTCGAGGATGGCGGTGTGCCCGTCCGGGAGGCGGTGCTGCGGGTAGCGGCGGGCGAGTTCCTCCCGGTCCAGTACCTCGTGATCCAGCCGGTGGGTGGAGCCGGCGGCGAGGAGGAGGCCCATCGAGGGCGACGCGGTTTCGCCCATCACCAGGCATCCGCTGCGGCGTCGCAGCGAGAATCCGGTCTCCTCCTGGAGGTGGTCCCACATCCGGTCGGCGAGCCGCAGCAGCGGGATGTAGCGGGGTTCGCCGAGGTGGACGGCTCGGAAGATGCGGGTCTCGCCTCCGGCCGCACCGCGGTCATGACCCGGCGCGTACCGGTCGTAGCCGATGACCTCGGCTCCGCGGGCGGCCAGTCGCCACATGGCCTGGCTGCCCATGCTGCCGGCACCGATCACGGCGACGCGCTTCGGGTTGCGCATGAGGTCGCTCCTTTCGATGGTGTGGTCCGGGTGGCAGTGGGCCCCAGCACGGTGCGGACATCGTGGGGACTCTTCCGGTTCGGGTCCCGCTGGGGATGGCGTTCACTCTCGGCCCGGGGGAACCTGCAGGTCAACCCACACTGTGTTCCACCTGGGGGCCTTCTCGAGACGGTCTGTCACCGCGGACGGCCGGGCCGTACAAAATGTCTGCCCCCTCTTGTCACGGTGAGTGGCCGGTGCGAGGGTGTGCCCGATCCCCTCGGACGAAAGCACCCCCCATGCCGCCCAGACGGCCCGCAAACGGGCACTTCCCCACGATCGCGGAGGTACTGCGGCTGCCCGTGCTCACCGAGGGGATGCCGCGTGTGCTGGCCGGTGAGTCACAGCTGGACAGGGCGGTGCGCTGGGTGCATGTCACCGAGCTGCTCAATCCCGCCGATTTCCTGGAGGGCGGCGAGCTGGTACTGACGACCGGCATGCCGCATCCAGAGGACGCCTCCGAGCTGCGAGGCTATGTCGACCAGTTGGCCGACGTCGGCGCGGCCGGTCTCATCGTGGAGCTCGGTTACCGGTACCGGAAGGTGCCCGGCGAGCTGGTGGCGGCGTGCCGTGCCCGTGAAGTGCCGCTGGTCGAGCTGGCCCGGGGCGTCCGGTTCATCGACGTCACGCAGACGGTGCACGCGCTCATCCTTGACGCCCAAGGGGCCCTGCTGCGGCGCGGGAGGGACATCCAGGACGTCTTCACCGCCCTGACGCTGCGGGGCGCGGACCCCGAGGAACTGGTGCACACCACCGCGGAGCTCACCGGAGCCCCGGTGGTGCTGGAGGATCTCAACCACCGGGTCCTGATGTGCGAGCTGCTCGGCCGGCCGTACGAGCCGGTGGTGTCGGCCTGGTCGCGGCGTTCGCGGGCCGCCCCGACGCCGGAGAGGATCACGCCGAGCGGCCCGGAGGGGTGGCTGATCGCGCCGGTGCAGGACCACCAGGGGCTGTGGGGGCGGCTGGTCCTGCTGGAGGGCCGGCTGAACGCCGAGCCCGACCCGGAACACGTCCTGGTGCTGGAGCGTGCGGCGATCGCGCTGACCATGGCGCGCCTGGCCGGGCCGGCCTGGTGGGAGCGCCGGGCCCACCGCTCCGTACTGCGGGACCTGTACGAACGACGTTTCCGCTCCCCCGCGGACGCACGCGCCCGCGCCGAGGCACTGGGGCTCCCGGCCCTCGGGCACCGGCTGTTCGCCGTGGTCATCCGCCACACGTACACCGGCACCGAGAGTGAGCACCTCGACGAACGGATCGCGAAGGCGCTGGCGCAGACCGGCGTCCGCGCCCTGGTCGGTGAGACGGCCCCGGGCCGGATCGGTGTACTTCTGGCACTGGCACAGGCGAGCGCCTGGCAGCCGGTCGCCGAGCGGATCGGCCGTCTGACCCGGGAGGAGCTGGGACCGGAGGCCGTCGTCGCCGTCGGCCCCGGGGTGACCGACCTCGCCGGGATCGCCCGGTCGTGGCAGGAGGCGGAGCAGACGGCCGAGGCCATAACACCCGCCTCCCCGGAGCGGTGGTTCTACGTCCCCGCCGACGTCCGGCTGCCGGAGTTGCTGGGCGTCCTGCGAGAGGACACCCGTCTTCAGCGGTACGCGGAACGGCAACTGACCCGCCTCATCGAGCACGACGACCGCAACAACGGCGACCTGCTCCCGGCACTGCGCGCCTATCTGGCGGCGGCCGGGAACAAGTCGGTCGCGGCGAAACGCGCCGGCATGTCCCGGCAGGCCTACTACCAGCGCCTCCACACCATCGAACGGCTCCTCGGCTGCGACCTGGAATCAGGCCTGCAGTGCACGTCCCTGCACGTCGCGGTGCTGGTCCTGGACGCCGGGGAAGCAGCTGTTCCCGGCGCATGACGGGCACGCCCGCCGTCACGCCGAGTACCTTTACGGCCGGCGGGTGCCGAGCTGTTCGGGCTTGCGTCGGCAGACTTTCCAGAAGGCTCAGAGGAGCTCGATCAGCCGCTCGGTGAACTCGGCGGTGGTCGCGGTTCCACCCAGGTCACGGGTGCGGACATCGGTCTTGGCCAGGACCGAGGCGATCGCGTCGGTGATGTCCCTGGCCGCGGCGGGTTGGCCGAGGTGGTCGAGCATCATGGCCGCGGACCAGATCGCGCCCAGCGGGTTGGCGATACCCTGCCCCGCGATGTCGGGCGCGGAGCCGTGTACCGGCTCGAACATCGAGGGGAAGTCCCGCTCGGGGTTGACGTTGGCCGCCGGGGCGATGCCGATGGATCCGGCGACCGCGGCCGCGAGGTCGCTGAGGATGTCGCCGAAGAGGTTGGAGGCGACGACGACGTCGAAGCGGGCCGGTTGGAGGACGAACTTGGCCGCGAGCGCGTCGATGTGCTCCTGGTCCCAGGCGACCTGCGGGAACGAGGCGGCCCGCTCGGTGACGAGCTGGTCCCAGAACGGCATGGTGTGCACGATGCCGTTCGACTTGGTCGCGGAGGTCAGTCGGCCGCCGCGCCGGGAGGCGAGCGTGAACGCGTAGTCCAGGACGCGTGTGACGCCGGCCCGGGTGAACACGGCCTCCTGCACGGCGATCTCGTCCGGGAAGCCCCTGTTGTGCCGACCGCCGACCTCGCTGTACTCGCCTTCCATGTTCTCGCGCACGACGACGAAATCGACCTCGCCCGGCCGTGCGCCGCGCACCGGACTGTCGGTGCCTTCGAAGACGCGGATGGGCCGGAGGTTGACGTACTGGCGGAAGCCGCGCCGGATCGGGATCAGCAGCCCCCACAGCGAGACATGGTCGGGCACCCCCGGGTATCCCACCGCGCCCAGCAGGATCGCGTCCTTGTCGCGCAGCTGGTCGATCCCGTCGTCGGGCATCATGGCGCCCTCCCGGAGGTACCGCTCGCACGACCAGTCGTACGACGTGTAGGACAGGCTGAAGCCGTGGCGGCGGCCGAGAACATCGAGCACCTGCTGTGCCGGGGGCAGTACCTCGGCGCCGATGCCGTCGCCGGGGATCAGGGCAATGCGGTGGTTGGTCGTCATGCCGTCGATTGCAGCAAGGAGATCCGTGGGGCGTCCAAGACGCAAAGCGGATCTCCTTTATAAGCGGTGCCTATCAGCAGTCGGCGGCCGAGGTGGCGGCCGTGACAAACGCGGCGGCCGCGGGCGACAGGCTGCCGCGGCGGCTGACGAGGGCGATGTTCAAGCCGGTTTCCGGCTCGATGTCCAGGACCCGGGCGCCCAGTCGCCGGGCGAGGTCCCGCCAGGCATCCGTGACGACCATGAGCCCGACCCCGGCCAGTACCAGGGGTATGAGCGACACGCGGTGCTCGCTCTCCGCGGCGACGGTGAACTCGATGCCCTGCTCGCGCAGCGCGTCGACGTATGCGCGCATCCCGGTACCCGGCTGCCCGACGATCAGCCGCTGTCCCGCGAGCTCCCGGCACTCCACCGCCGTCCGATCGGCGAACGGGCCGTCGGCCGGCACCACCAGCACAAAGCGCTGCCGCCCCAGTACGTGGAAGACGACCTCCTTGCCGGAGACCGGCCCGGCGGACGCCAGGAGCCCCAACTCCACGGCACCCGTGCGCACCATGTCGATCACATCACGCGCGGTGAACGCCGCTTTGATGGCCACGGAGACGCCGGGATACCGCCGGCTGAAGGCACTCACCAAGGTCGTCAGCGGCTCCACCGCCTGTGTCGGCGTCGACGCCACATCCAGGCGCCCCTCGCGCAGCTCATGCACCGACGCGACACTCGCTCGCGCCGTCTCCAGACTCCGTACGGCCTCCCGGGCAGGCTCGATCAGGGCCCTTCCGGCCTCCGTCAGGACCGCCCTACGCCCGATGCGATGGAACAGCTCCGAGCCGAGATCACGCTCCAGTGCCCGCACGGCCTGCGACAGCGCCGGCTGCGACACGTACAGAGCAGCGGCCGCACGGTTGAAACCCCCACGATCGACAATCGCGAGGAAGTACTCCAGCTGCCGGATGTCCATACGCGCCCTCTGCCCCTCAGTAAATCAAGCGACGGCTCGGATACGGCAGGTCTCAGGCCGAGGCGCGTACCACCAGCTCAGGTGCCACCCAGGCATCCGCACCGGTCAGCGGCTTCTCGCCGGCGCGCAGCCGCGCGACCTGCTCGACGGCCAGCCGCCCGAGCCGGCGCTTGTCGAGCCGCAGGGTGGTGAGGGCGGGTTCCACCAGTTCGCCCAGGGAGAGCCCGTCGAAGCCCAGCACGGCCAGGTCCTCCGGCACCCTCCGGCCCCGCCGCCGGGCGGCCCGTATCGCGCCGACGGCGATCAGGTCGTTGAAGCCGAACACGGCGGTCAACTGGGGCCGGGCGTCGAGGAGTTGCTCCATCGCTGCCTCACCGCCCGCGACACCGTGGCCGTTCGACATCGCGATCCAGCCGTCGTCGACCGGCAGCCCGTGCCGCCGTACCTCGGCCAGGAACGCCTCCCGTCGGGGCCCGGGGGTGAGCCGGTCCCCGTCCAGCATGCCGATCCGCCGGTGCCCTGCCCGGACCAGGTGGGCGATGCCCTGTTCGAGACCCGCCGCGGCATCGATCCCGACGGCCGCGAACCGGGTCTGCTGCGGGCCCCGTTCCAGCAGGACGAGCGGCAGGCCACCGAGGTACCGGGCGAGGACCTCGTCGTCGTTCTTGAAGTAGCCCATCACGGCGTCCGCCTGGTGGGACAGCACGCCGAGCGCCTCCCGCTCCTTGGCACCGTCGGTGCGGGTGTCCCACACCACGACCTGCCAGCCACGCTCCTCCGCGGCCTCCAGTACCCCGGCCGCGACCTCCGGAAAGAACGGATTCATCAGATCCGGGATGACCAGCCCCGCGGTCACCGTCCCCTTCCGCACCAGCCCGCGCGCGAACCGGCTGGGCCGGTAGTCCAGCATCCGCACGGCTTCGAGCACCCGCGCCTTGGTGTCCGGGTCGATCTCGCCCTTGTCGTTCACCGCCCGCGAGACCGTCTGCCGTGACACTCCCGCGAGCTGCGCCACGTCGTGAATCGTGGCCCGGCGACGAGGTCCGTCGGACGCCTGACCACCGGGCTCCCGCTGCTGCTCGTCGGTCCACATGCAGTGCACTGTATCCAGCCGGCACGGGAACGGGCCCAGCCCGTGCTAGAACAGCGCGCTGTACCCGTTGAGCGCGGGCTGCCCGCCGAGATGGGCGTAGAGCACGGTGGAGTCCTCGCCGATCTCGCCCCGCCTGACCAGGTCGATCATCCCGGCCATCGACTTGCCCTCGTACACGGGGTCGGTGACCATCCCCTCGGTGCGGGCGGCGATGCGCATCGCGTCCAGCGTGGTCTCGTCGGGGATGCCGTAGACCCCCGCGTGGTACCGCTCGTCCAGCTCCACGTCCTCCTCGGTCAACTCCTTCTGTACGCCGATGAGTTGGCCGGTGTCGTGGGCGATCCGCGCGATCTGTTCCCGGGTGGCGACGGGCTTGGCGGAGGCGTCGATGCCGAGCACGCGCCGGGGCCGGCCGCCCGCCTCCTCCAGCGCCCGGAACCCGGCGACCATGCCGGCCTGGGTGGAGCCGGTCACCGAGCAGACCACGACCGTGTCGAAGAAGACGCCCAACTCGCGTTCCTGATCGGCGACCTCATAGGCCCACGCGGCGAAACCGAGGCCGCCGAGCGGGTGGTCGGAGGCGCCGGCGGGGATGGCGTACGGCTTGCCGCCCCCTTCCTCGACATCCCTGAGCGCCTGCTCCCAGCTCTCCTTGAACCCGATCCCGAACCCGGCCTTCACCAGCCGTACGTCGGCCCCGGCGAGCCGGCTGATCAGGATGTTGCCGACCTTGTCGTAGACGGCGTCCGGCCAGTCCACCCAACTCTCCTGCACCAGCACGCACTTGAGCCCGGCCCGGGCGGCGCAGGCGGCGACCTGACGGGTGTGGTTGGACTGGACACCGCCGATCGAGACGAGGGTGTCGCAGCCCTTGGCGAGGGCGTCCGCGACCAGGTACTCCAGCTTGCGGGTCTTGTTGCCGCCGTACGCGATCCCGGAGTTGCAGTCCTCGCGCTTGGCCCACAGCGCGGCACCGCCGAGGTGCGCGGTGAGGCGCTCCAGGCGGTGGACGGGGGACGGCCCGAAGAGGAGGGGGTAACGGGCGTAGGACGAAAGGGGCATGAGGACCTCCCGGGTCGGTCGCTGTGGGCTCAGTCGCTGTCGGCCAGCTCGGCCAGGCCCCGCCAGATCTCCGCCGTGACCCGGACCGCCTCGTCCACGTCACCGGCCGCGCAGGCCTCGATCAGCCGGTCGTGCAGGCCCGCCGAGCGGCAGTTGCCGCCCTCGCCGAAGCGCCGGCGCTCCAGTCGGCGGATGAGCGGGGTGTAGCGGGCGGTGGTGGCGGCGGCCGCGCGGTTGCCGCTGACGCGGACGAGGACGTCGTGCAGGGCGTCGTCGGCGTGCAGGGCTTCGTCCACGTCACCCGTGGTGACGGCGGCCGCGAACCGTTCGTTGGCCGCGCGCATCGTCTCGATGTCGGCGGCGAACAGCCGGGGCACGGCGACCCGCGTGACCAGTTCGTGCATGGCCCCCACCACCGCGGCGGCGTCCCGCACCTCGGCGGCGACGACCTGGGTCACCCTCGTGTAGCTCTGCGGCTTGCTCTCCAGCAGCCCCTCGTCGACGAGCCGCGCGAACGCCTCCCGCACGGGGGCCCGCGACAGCCCGAGCCGCTCGGCGAGCTCGGCGTCCCGCACCACCGCCCCGGGCTCGATCTCGCCCGCCACGATGGCGTCCCGGATGGATGCGTAGGCGCGGTCCCGGAGAAGGGTGCGGGCGAGTGGTCGTATGGCCTCCATGAACTGAAATGTTAGATGTCAGTGCCGGGGATGGACAAGGGTGTGACCCGCACCTCCTTCTGGTGCGGGTCACACGCGCGCATCAGATTCAGCCGCGCTTCTGGCGCTTCCACGGCCCCGTGATCGCCAGCATGATCCCCGGCGTCTGGATGTTGGCGTACAGCGTCTTTCCGTCGGGTGAGAAGGTGACGCCGGTGAACTCGCTGTACTCGGGCTCCGCTTCGGTGCCCTGGTTCAGTTCGTTGCGGGCGATCGGGTAGGTGCGGCCGCTCTCCGTGGCGCCGAACAGATGCTGGACGCCCTCGCCGTCCTCGGCGATGACGAGGCCGCCGTACGGGGAGACGGTGATGTTGTCGGGGCCGTCGAAGGCGCCGTCCTTGGACGGGTCGGAGTTCACGCCGAGGAGGACCTTGAGGGTGAGGGTGCGGCGCTTGGGGTCGTAGAACCAGACCTGGCCGTCGTGCTGGACGGGGCTCTCCTCACGGGCGTACGAGGAGACGATGTACGCGCCGCCGTCGCCCCACCACATGCCCTCGAGCTTGCGGGCGCGGGTGACCTGGCCGTCGGTGAACTGCTTGCGGACGGAGACCGTCTTGGCGTCGCGGTCGGGGACGTCGACCCAGTCGACGCCGTACACGGTGCCGATCTTCGTGGCGCGGGAGAGGTCGTCGACGAACTTGCCGCCGGAGTCGAAGCACTTGAAGGCCTGCAGGGCTCCGGCGTTGTCGGCGAGGGTGCGCAGCTTGCCGTGGCCGTGGTGGAAGCCCGCCGGCGGGGTCCAGCGGAAGAGCAGGCCGTTGGGGCCGGAGGCGTCCTCGGTGAGGTAGGCGTGGCCGCGCTTGGGGTCGATGACGACCGCCTCGTGGGCGTACCGGCCGAACGCCTTGACGGGCTTGGGGTCGCGGTTGGCGCGGCGGTCCTCGGGGTCGACCTCGAAGATGTAGCCGTGGTCCTTGGTCATGCCGTTCTGGCCGGCCTTGTCCTCGGTCTCCTCGCCGGTGAGCCAGGTGCCCCAAGGGGTGCTGCCGCCCGCGCAGTTGGTGGAGGTGCCGGCGATGCCGACCCACTCGGCGACATGCCCGTGGCGGACCTCGACGACCGTGCAGCCACCGGAGGCGGCGGGGTCGTAGACGAGGCCCTCGGTGAGCGGCACGGGGTGGGGCCAGTTGGCACGCGGGCCCTTGAGCTCGTGGTTGTTGACCAGGAGGGTCGCGCCGCGGGGGCCGCAGAAGGTGGCCGTACCGTCGTGGTTGGACGGGGTGAACTCGCCGGACTCCAGCTTGGTCCTGCCGCTGTAGGTGATGACCTTGTACGTGAACCCGGCGGGCAGCGCGAGCAGGCCCGCGGGGTCGGGGATCAGCGGCCCGTAGCCGACACCGCCGTGGGCGCCCGCGATCTCCGCCCCCTCGCTCTCGACATCGGTGGCCGCGAGCGCGTTCGGTGCGGTGGCGAGGGCGCCGACACTGCCCGCCAGCGCGACACCGGCTCCGGTGATCGCGGATTTCGCGGCAAAGTCCCTGCGGGTGAGCGACATGGTGTCTCCTGAGACGGTGGGTGAACGCCGTGGAGGGTGGGGGACCTCGGGTCGGCGCTACGCTCCCGCCCACATCTGAACACCGGTTGAACGCCAGGAGACTTCAGCGCACCCGGTTCCATGAATCAACAAAGGGCAAGGAAAGCGCCCCTTTAGGGGCGCGGGGAACGGCGCGACCAGCCCCCACCGGCCCGCACCCGCGACACAACCTCAACCCCCCTGCTGCGACCTCGCCTTGAACGCAGCCTTCCGCGCCTCCTTCGCCACCCGCTTGTCCGGATGCAACCGCCCCATCGCCTCCAGCACATCCGCGGTGGCCGGGTGATCCACCCGCCAGGCCGCCGCGAAGAACCCCCCGTGCTGCTGGGCCAGCCCCTCCACCAGCCCCTGCAACTCCTCGGAGTTCCCCTCCGCGGCGAGCTGCGCGGCGATCGTGTCGACGGTCAGCCAGAACACCATGTCCTGGGACGGCGGGGGCACGTCCCCGAACCCCCGCTCGGTCAGCCAGACCCGGGCCAGCCCGCCGAGCTCGGCGTCGTCGAGGACCTCCCGCAACGCGGGTTCGGCGACCGCGCCGACCAAGGACAACGCCTGCTGACACCGCAGCCTGCGCAGGGGCGCGCCCGCGTCACTCCCCCGGGCCGCCGCCAGCAACTCCCGCGCCGCCGCGAGAGGTTCACGCCGGTCCAGCCACTGCTCGGTCTCGGCCTGCGCGGCGGAGGGCGGGAACGTCGAGGTCCCGTCGAGCAGCGCGTCCGCTCCCTTGTCGGCGAGGTCGCCGACGGCCGGTGCCGTGATGCCCGCCTCCAGCAGCCGGGAGCGCAGCCCGTACAGCCCGAGCGGGGTGAGCCGGACCATGCCGTACCGGGAGACGTCGGTCTCGTCGACGGCCGCGGCGGGCTCCTCGTCGGTGTCCGCCATGAGCGCCTCGTCGACGGGCTGGTACTCGACGATCCCCACCGGCTCCAGGACCCGGAACTGGTCGTCGAGCCGCATCATCGCGTCGGACACCTGCTCCAGGACGTCGTTGGTCGGCTCGCCCATGTCACTGGGCACGATCATCGACGCGGCGAGGGCGGGCAGCGGCACGGGTCCGTCGCCGGGACCGTCCTCGCTGACGGTGAGCAGGTAGAGGTTCCCGAGCACACCGTCGAGGAACTCCTGCTCGGCCTGCGGGTCCCAGTCCAGGGAGGCGAAGTCGATCTCCCCGCCACCGTCCCCGGAGGACATCGCGTCGACCAGGTCGTCCAGATCCGGCACGCTCGCGTCGGCCAGCGCCGTCTCCATGGCCGTCAGCCACACGCCGAGGACGTCCTGCGGGGATCCGGACAGCAGCGCCAGGTCCTCGCCGGTGGCGACCGTGCCCTCCTCCTCGTCGACGATCTCGACGAGCCCGGTGTCGACGGCCACCCGCCAGGCCTCGCTCGCACAGGCCGCCGCCTCGTCCCCGGCCAGTCCGAGGTGCGCGGCCGCCGCGGGCAGCTGCTCCTCGACGAGTCCGCCCCCGGCGTCGACCCGCGTGTCCTCGCCGGCCCAGCGGGCGAGCCGGGCGGCCCGGGCGAGCAGCGGCGTGGACAGGGCGTCCCGCGCCAGCTCCGCTTCGGGGTGCAGCCGCACCGGCGGCAGGGGGGAGCTGTCTGACATCGGCTGGTTCTCCTAGGACGCGTCGTGCCACTCAGCCGCTCAGCGTAGACGGATATCCACCTATGCCGCCCGGTTCATGTCCCCGACAGGGTCCGTACATGGCTGAAACCTTGACAACTGGACTGACCAGGCAGGAGATTGACGCGCGTAGAAATCCGGCGGACATGTGTTCACTGTATTTTCTACGCGCGTCGCCTCCGCCCCACAGGTCGCGGCTCCCACCGTTCCACGTTCACCCTCGTCCCGGCGCCTACGTTCGTCCCCGGAGGGATCCCGTTGCCGAGCAAGAAGTCCGCGCGTCTCGCCGCGCTCACCGTCGCCGCCCTGTCGGCGGCCTCTACCGTCGTCCTCGTCTCGCCCGCCCACGCGGCCGGCGTCAGCATCCATGACATCCAGGGCGCGACCCGGATATCCCCGTACGCCGGTCAGAAGGTCGCGGATGTGGCCGGAATCGTCACCGGTGTGCGCACCTACGGCTCCTCCAAGGGTTTCTGGATCCAGGATCCGAACCCCGACGCCGACCCGGCCACCAGTGAGGGCGTCTTCGTCTTCACCAGCTCCACCCCGAAGGTCGCCGTCGGTGACGCCGTCACGGTCACCGGCACGGTCTCGGAGTACGTCCCGGGCGGCACGTCGACCGGGAACCAGTCGCTGACCGAAATCACCAAGCCGACCGTCACGGTCGTCTCCAGCGGCAACGCCGTCCCGGCGGCCACGGTGATCGACGCGAGATCGGTGCCGGCCGCCTACGCCCCGGAGGGCGACCCCGCCGCGGGGAACTCGATCAACGGCCTGACCCTGGAGCCGAAGAAGTACGCCCTGGACTTCTACGAGTCCCTGGAGGGCATGAACGTCAAGGTCGCCGACACCCGCGTGGTCGGCGCGAGCGACCCGTACACCGAGCTGTGGGTGACGGTGAAGCCGCGCGAGAACACCACCAGGCGGGGCGGCACGCTCTACGGCTCCTACAGCTCGCAGAACACCGGGCGGCTGCAGATCCAGTCGCTGGGCTCGACCTCCGCCTTCCCCGTCGCGAACGTCGGTGACGTCCTCACCGGCTCCACCGCGGGCCCGCTGGACTACAACCAGTTCGGCGGCTACACCCTGGTGGCGAACGAGCTCGGCACGCTGAAGAGCGCCGGTCTGGAGCGGGAGACCACGCAGAAGCAGAGGAACGGCGAGCTGGCGGTCGCGACGTACAACGTCGAGAACCTCGACCCGACCGACGCCACCTTCGAGGAGCACGCCTCCGCGATCGTGAACAACCTGAAGTCGCCCGACATCGTGTCCCTGGAGGAGATCCAGGACAACAACGGCGCGAAGGACGACGGCACGACCGCCGCCGACGTGACGGTGACCAAGCTGATCGACGCGATCGTCGCGGCGGGCGGCCCGAGGTACGAGTCGCGCTCGATCGACCCGGCCAACGACACCGACGGCGGCGAGCCGGGCGGCAACATCCGCCAGGTGTTCCTCTTCAACCCGCAGCGGGTCTCCTTCACGGACCGCGCGGGCGGCGACGCCACCACGGCGGTCGGCGTGACGAGGACCCACGGGAAGGCCGCGCTGACGGTCTCCCCGGGCCGTATCGACCCGACGAACACGGCCTGGAAGTCCAGCCGCAAGCCGCTGGCCGGCGAGTTCGTCTTCCGTGGCCGCACGGTCTTCGTGATCGCCAACCACTTCAACTCCAAGGGCGGCGACTTCGGTCTGACCTCGGCGACCCAGCCGGTGCCGCGCAGCTCGGAGGTTCAGCGCCACCAGCAGGCGACGCTGGTCAACGCCTTCGTCAAGGACATCCTCGACACCCAGAAGAACGCGGACGTCATCGCCCTCGGCGACATCAACGACTTCGAGTTCTCCGACACCGCGAAGATCCTGGAGGGTGACGGCGAGCTCTGGTCCGCGATCAAGTCGCTGCCCAGGAGCGAGCGTTACACCTACGACTACCAGGGCAACCAGCAGGTCCTGGACCAGATCCTGGTCAGCCCGTCGGTCCGGAGCGGCTGCGACTTCGAGTACGACAGCGTGCACATCAACTCGGAGTTCCACGACCAGATCAGCGACCACGACCCGCAGGTGCTGCGCTTCAAGCCGTAGCCGGCAGTCGTACGACCGCTCAGGCCTGGTTGAACACCCCGTTCAGCCAGGCCTGCCACTCGCTCTCGCACTCCTTGATGTCGGAGTCGGGTGCGAAGTCGTGCAGGGAGATCCCGACCGGGTGGCCCCAGTGGTTGCGGCCGAAGACGCGGGTGAGTCCCCGGTCGGTGCGCAACCCGATGAAGTAGGGGTTGCGGAAGTCGACCACGGCGTCGAAGGTGTCCGGCCCGTGCACCGTCACGCGGGTACCGGCGGCCACGTCCTCGCCGACGCCGAGCGCCCGCCCCACGACGGCGAGGGCGTCCGGTGCCTTGGACGCCTCGGGTCCGTCGAAGGTCGCGAAGGCGGCCGGGCGGGGCGCGAAGTGGGTCAGGTACTCGCGCAGGGTGTGCAGATAGAAGTCGGTGTGCTTGGCGGCGCCGTCGTACTGGTTGTCCCAGTCGTCGACGAAGATCCCGCTGTGGACGTACCGCACCCAGGCCCGTCGGCCCTCGGCGCGGGGTTCGACGGTGTAGTCGAGCTGGTTGAGGCTCTGCTCGGAGATGCCGTCGACGTTCTCGACCCGGTTGGTGTAGCGGTGCGGCGGATCCCAGGCGGTGATCGTGGACCCGAAGGGCCCCCTGCCGCCCACGCGGGGCTCGGGCGGCTCCATCGGCCACAGATAGCCGCCGGTTCCCGTGGTGATCGCCTCCCACACCTGCTCGGGGGTGGCGTCGACCTCGAACTCGCGGGCGATCTCGAACTCTTTGGACATGATCTACTCCAACTCGGTCTGTTTCAGCGTGGGATGGACGGCCACCACGATCCGGTGGTCACGGCCCCCCTCGGCGTCCGGGGCGTCGTACTTGCGGATCAGGCCGGTGACTCCGGCCGTCAACTCCTCGATGAACGCGGCCCGTTCGGCGGCCGAGGCGAAGCGCAGCTCGCCGTCCAGCGCGTACGTCGCCAGCCGCTTGCGGGCCTTCGCCGCGCCGGTGATCAGCGAACCGACGTCCCGCACCAGCCGCGCACCCAGCGCCAGCAGCCAGCGCGCGGAGAGCTGGTCGCGGAAGCGGTCCGGGTCGGGCTGCACGGCGGCGAGGGCGAGCGGTGAGATCACGTACGATGCCGCGGTCGCCCGCATCAGCCGCTCGGTGACGTTGCCCTTGCGGCGCTCCCCGGCGAGCTCGACCAGGCCGTGCCGCTCCAGCGCCTTCAGGTGGTAGTTCACCTTCTGCCGGGGCAGCCCGACCTTTCCGGCCAGCATGGCGGCCGACGCGGGGCCGGCCGCCAGTTCGGCGAGCAGCCTCGCCCGTATGGGGTCCAGGGAGACGGCTGCGGCCTCGGGGTCCTCGATCACGGTGACGTCCAGCATGGGTCCACCGTCTCACCGAACACTTTTTTTGTCCAGACGGTTCGAGTGTTCGGTGGGAGGCCCTAGCCGGGAATCAGCCCGAGAGCGTGGTCGTACCTGCTGACGGTGGTGCTCTTCAACCCCGGCCAGGTCTGCACGCGCTCCCAGCGCTCCGAGGCAGAGCCGATCCCCTCCCCCGGCGCGGCGAGCGCGTCGAGGTGGGCCTGGGCGCTCTCCCACTCGGCGTAGTTGAGGACCCGGGTGCCGTCGGTACTGAGGTGGAAGTGAGCGCTGATACCGCCGGGATGCGGGTTCGGCTCGTTCTCCAGCGCGTCGAGGACGGCGTCGACCCAGGCCCGCTGCCGGTCGGGGTCGGGTCCGTCGAACTCGATGTCGACGATCACGATGCAGCCGGGGACGCGCGGGTCACCGTCCCGGGCGACGCTGCGGTAGTGCCGGTAGCGGCCGAGGCCCAGCCGCTCGATGCCCGGAACGACGGTGTCGATCTCGTCCACACGCTCCTGCCGGTGCGTCTTGACGAAGGCCTCGTAGGCCTGCTCGCTCGCCCACTGCGAGTAGTGCATCAGGGTGGCGGTGTCGTGCCCGCGGTAGAGGTGATAGGCAAGCAGGCCGTCGGTGGGCCAGGGCTGCCGCTCCCAGACGGCGGCGACGGCCTCGACGGTCTGCCGCTGGCGCAGGGGCGTGCCCACACGCCAGTGACTGAAGAAGGGGGCACCGACGCGAGGGTCGGTCAGGTCGGGGTGAGTGTCGGTACGACGTGTCATGGCCACCACCCTTCAACCTCAACCAAGATTCAGGTCAAGTCGGCGGTTCGGCGGGGTGTTTCGGGAGACCCGCCACGGCATGGACGAGCAGGCCGACGACCAGCCGAACAGTCCCTCCAAGTTGCCCGCGCGCTCCTGGCGCGCGGTCCTGCGGCGCACGGGGAAAGAGTTGCTGGACGACGAACTCGCCGACCGTGCGGCGGCGTTGACCTATTACGGCGTCCTGTCGCTGTTCCCCGCCCTGCTGGTGATGGTCTCCCTGCTGGGCGTGGTGGGACAGCGCGCCACGGACAAGATCCTGGACAACATCGGGGACCTCGCGCCGGGTCCGGCCCGGGACATCCTGCGGGACGCGGTGGTCCAGCTCGGCGACAGCGGCGGCACGGGCAGCGTGCTCGCGATCGTCGGCCTGCTCGCGGCGCTGTGGTCGGCGTCCGGGTACGTCGCCGCGTTCATCCGTACGTCCAACGCGGTGTACGACCTTCCCGAGGGGCGTCCGGTGTGGAAGCTGACGCCGCTGCGGCTGGCGCTGACCGTGACCTTGATGCTGATGCTGGCGGCGAGCGCGCTGATCGTGGTGTTCACGGGCCCGCTGGCCGAACGGGCGGGCCGGGCGGTGGGGTTCGGCGACGCGGCGATCGCGCTCTGGGGCGTGGCCAAGTGGCCGGTGCTGCTGCTCCTGGTCGTCCTGATGATCGCGCTGCTGTACTGGGCGGCCCCCAACGTCCGCGGCCGCGGCTTCCACTGGATCTCGCCGGGCAGTGTCCTCGCCACCCTGGTCTGGCTCGCCGCCTCCGCGGGCTTCGCTCTGTACGCCGCCAACTTCGGCTCCTACAACAAGACGTACGGCACCCTCGCCGGCGCCATCGTCTTCCTGGTGTGGCTCTGGCTGACGAATCTGGCGATCCTGCTGGGCCTGGAGTTCGACGCGGAGCTGGCCCGGGAGCGGGCGATCGTCTCCGGCGAGGCCGAGCCGGCTCAGGAGCTGTACGTGGAGCCCCGGGACACCCGGAAGTGGCCGCCGAGGCTGCGGGCGAGCCGCGGGCGGTGACGGTACGCACAGGGCTGGGCGCGGGCCACCGCCCGCGCCCAGCCGTACGCACCGCTCACTTCGTGGGTCACTTCTTGGGATACCGCCACGACACCACGACGACCGCGGCGAGGGCCGCGCCGACGATCAGCGCCGGCCGCGGATGCCGTATCGCGGCCAGGACCAGGGGCCGGGCCGGCCTGGGGACGCTGTGCTCCGCCCTCCGCTCCAGCGCGGCACTCGTCTGCGACGTCCTGTGCTGGGTGACATGGCCCGCCTGCAGCGTCCGGTCCTGGACCTTGTGACCGGTCTTCACCGCCTTGTCCTGGACCTTGTGACCGGCTTGCGTGGCCCGGTCGTGCACGGTGTGACCGGCCTGTGCCGCACTGCTGCGCAGCTGCACGGTCATCGCGCCCGCCTTGTCCCTGAGGTCTGCCGCACGGGCCCGCGCGCGGCCCTTCACGTCCATTTTCCCTGCCAACTCCTCTACGGTGTCGCCGAGTTCGCTGCGGGTCCGCTCGATCTGCTGCCGCAGCTCATCGGGTCCCTTGGCCCCCGTCACGGGGGGCTCGCCGCTCGTCCTGTCCGTCATCGGTGCGCCCTTTCCCTGATCTCCTCGACGTCCGCCTTGACGCTGCCGAGTGCCTCCTCGGGCGTCGGGGGTGTGGCACGGCGCAGCTGGGCGCGGCCGGTGGCGGCGAGCACCCCGGCGATCACGAACAGCACGGCCGTCACGATCAGCGCCGAGGCCCACACCGACAGCACCAGGGAGAGGGCGGCGGTGGCCGTTCCGGCCAGGGCGAGCAGTCCCGCGTAGGCGAAGGCGCCGGCCGCACCGAGCAGTCCGCCGCCCCTGCCGGCCCGCCGGCCCTTCTCGGCCAGCTCCTCCTTCGCGAGGGCGACTTCCTGCCGCACCAGCCGCGAGACCTGTTCGGTGGCCTGTCCGACGAGTTCGCCCACCGAGTGATGTTCGTCGTGCACCGGCCTGGGGGCCGTGGTTCCGGTCACGGTGTTCCGCCTCCTCTCGGTCGGAACTCCCGGGTACCCGGCCGGGCCCCCGCTACCCCTGCGGACCGCCGTCCGGGCCACGCTGTCCGAGCCGGGCCAGCTGGCTCTGGAACCAGTCGAGCCGGGCCTGCAACAGGGCCGCCTCGGCGGCGAGTTCGGGCACCCCGAGACCCTCGGGCAGACCGGGATCACCTTGCGTGAGCACGGCGGCCGGCCGTGCCACCACGCGCAGCCCCTCTCCGGCCAGCCGCGCGAACCCGGCGAGCGAGACGGCCGTACGACCGCGCAGGCAGCCCGCGCACGAGGGCGCCAGGGCCCGCCAGCCGGGTCTGCCCCAGTCGGCATCGGCGAGGGCCGCCGCGACCGTGCCGCAGGCGCAGGGGCCGACGGTGGCGGTCCGCACCCGCTGGCGGGCGTAGCGGAAGCCGCGCTCGAAGCGGAGGTAGCGGCCGAGGACCAGGACGTCGAGGAGGACGGCCGTACGGTGCTCGGCCGTGCACAGCAGTGCCTCGGCCGCCGCGCGGTCGTGCACGCAGTGGAAGCCGCAGTCGCAGCGGCGGTTCGGCGCCCGGTGCCGCAGGCCGTAGACGCAGGACGCGTCGGCCAGGACTCCGTACGGCAGCGCGCCGCCGAGCGACACACCGGTGAACCCGGCCCGGGTGCCGTCCTGGGACAGCACCGGGTGGGCGATCTTGTATCCGGTCGGCGGCTCCGTCGGGCGTTCCTCCGGAAGCCGCAGTCTCATCGGGCCGCCGGAACCTCTTCGGGAGCCTTCAGCTCCTTGATCTCCTCGGGGAGCTCGAGCTCCTCGTCGTGGATCTCCGGCCGCTCTTCCGCGACTCCGGTGGCGAGTGCCTTGCCGAGCTTCATGACGCCTCCAGGACCAGGGGTCGTGCACCGTCCTGACCATGGTGACCCATGCGGGCCCGATTTGGACATAGGGCCTTTTCGCAGCATCACTTACCGGTACGCCGTAGAAGAATTAAGTGGAGCTTCACGGTCGATCTGCCGAGACTACGCGTATGACGACAACCGCCCCGCCCTTCGGCCGCGCCCTCTGCGCCATGATCACCCCCTTCGACCAGGCCGGTGCCCTCGATCTCGACGGCGCCCAGACGCTCGCCGACCACCTGGTGAGGGAGGGCTGCGACGGACTCGTCCTCTCCGGCACCACG
Source organism: Streptomyces sp. NPDC050759 (assembly GCF_044456945.1). Lineage (NCBI taxonomy): Bacteria > Bacillati > Actinomycetota > Actinomycetes > Kitasatosporales > Streptomycetaceae > Streptomyces > Streptomyces sp. NPDC050759. The sequence continues at coordinate 211,830 of NZ_JBITGI010000012.1, forward strand.
GGCGAGTCACCGACCACGACGGACGCGGAGAAGGCCGCCCTCGTCATGGCGGTACGGGAGGCGGTGGGCGAGCGGGCGTCGGTCGTGGCGGGGGTGGGCACCTTCGACACCCGGCACACCGTGGAGCTGACCCTCGCGGCCGAAAAGGCGGGCGCGGACGGGGTGCTGGTGGTCAGCCCCTACTACAGCAGGCCGCCGCAGGACGCCCTGGAGGCGCACTTCACGGAGATCGCGGACGCCTCCGGACTGCCCGTCATGCTCTACGACATCCCGGGCCGCACCGGCACCCGCATCGAACCGGAGACGATGATCCGGCTCGCCGAGCACCCCCGGATCGTCGCGGTCAAGGACTGTTCCTACGACCTTCTCGGCACCCAAAAGGTCCTGAACCGCACGGAGTTGGCGTACTACGCGGGCTGCGACGAGCACATCCTGGCCCTGTACGCGGTGGGCGCGGCGGGCTACGTCAGCACAGTGGCCAACGTGGTCCCGGCCCGACTCCGCGCGATCCTGGACACGTTCGAGGCGGGCGACACCCCCGTGTCCGCCCGCCTCCAACAACGGGCCACGCCGCTGATCGAGGCGATGATGTCGGCGGGCCTGCCCGGCACGGTCACTGCCAAGGCCCTCCTGAACGCGCTCGGTCTGCCCGCGGGCCCGGTCCGCGCCCCGCTGCGGCCCGCCGGCCGGGAGGCGGCCGACGGGCTGCTGGCGGAGTACGAACGACTCGTGGCCGCCTGATCAGGGCTGGGCGAAGACCGGCTCCCAGCGTCCGGCGTCGCCGTCGTTGCCCTCGCGGAAGCCGCTGAGCGGGACCTCCTTGTCGCTGCCGATGGTGACCAGCACGAGCCGCTGATGGAACTCGCTCTTGTCGTTCTTGCCGATGTCCCAGGCGATGAGCTGCTTGTTGCCCACCCAGGCGAGCAGCTGCTGCCCGCGCACCTCGGTCTTCTCACCGGTCGTGGCATCGACGATCCAGGAGGAGGTCTTCCACTTCTCGCCCGCGAAGTCCCCTGCGACGAGGCTGCCGTCCGGCGACTTCCCCGCGTCCACGAACCACTCCAGGTGCTTGTCCTTCGCCGGTGTGGGGACCTTGTTGCCCTTGAGGTCCCAGAACTCCTTGCCGATGTCCCCCATGGGGTTCCCGGACCAGACGTGCAGTCCGTCGTCGGTGAGGGCGAAGTCCTGGCGGGCGTTGAGGAAGGTCCCCGCGAGCTCGCCGTCGCCGCCGGCGAGCTTCACCTCGCTCCAGGCGCCCTTCCCGGAGGCCACGTCGAGGACGTAGAAGCCGGTGCGGCTCGACGTCCATTCCTGGCCCCAGTCGTCGGAGCCCTCCGACTTGACCCGCAGATCGGGATTCTTGCTGTACGTCGTCGCGACCAGTTTGCGGCCGTCGCGGGAGAAGGCGAGCCCGCCGACCCCGCGCTCGACCGGGATCCACCGCTCGACCCTGCCGGTGGTCAGGTCGAGCAGGCCGATCCGCGAGGCGGGCAGGTCCTGTTCGAGGACGGCGGCGGTCTTCGCGCCGGGCGCGACGGCGACCCAGGACCAGTCCACGGTCTTGGCGTACGTGCCGGTCCTCGGGTTCAGCAGGTGGTAGGTGCGCTGGTTGACGGCGGTGTTCGCGGTCTTCTTGACCGTCTCCGGGATGAAGTACCCGGCCAGGGTCGTGCCCCCGACGGAGATCTCCTCGCGGGGTGGCGACTGGTCGGGGTGGGCCTTCGTCTTCTTCTCCACCACGACGCCACCGCCACCCGAGGGCCGTACGTCGTGCTTGCCGGAGTCCAGCAGCGGCACCCCGACCCCGACGGCGACCACGGCCACCGTGACGACCGCGGCGGCCGCGATCCTGCGGGTACGGCGGCGGCGCCGGACGGCGAGCACCCGGTCGGCGAACCCCGCCGCCACCGGGGGCTGTTCGGTGGCCTGCTCGCGCAGAGCGTCGCGCACGATGTCGTCGACGTTCACGGACGCACCTCCACGGGCGAGTAGTCACGGGACGCGAGCCGCTCGGCCTGGGCGGGCCCGAGGGCGGCCAGTTCGGGCGCGAGCTGGCGCAGCCGGGCCAGCGAACGGTGGGTGGTGGACCGTACGGTGCCGACGGAGCAGCCGAGCAGCCGCGCCACGTCGGCCTCCGGCAGGTCCTCGAAGTAGCGCAGCACCAGCACGGTGCGCTGGCGTGCGGTGAGCCGGGACAGGGCCTCGCGCATCACCAGGCGCAGTTCGGCCGCGGCGGCGGTGTCGGCGCCGGGCTCGCCGCTGCCCGGTGGTTCGGGCGGCTCGGCGACACTGACCTCCCGGCGGGGCCACTTCAGCCGCCAGCGGCTGACCTGCTGGCGGTAGAGGACCTGCCGTACATAGGCCTCGGGTTCGTCGATCTTCTGCCACCGTCCGGCCGTCTTGACCAGGGCGTTCTGCAACAGGTCCTCACCGGCGTGCTGGTCTCCCCCGCACAGCAGCACAGCGGTCTTCAGCAGGGCGGACGACCTGCTGTCCACGAAGTCCCGGAAACTCTCCAGCCCTTCGGCATTCATCGTCACCTTCTCTTCCCCGGCGACGCCTGTGCGCCGCCCCTCCGACCCTTGTGACGCGTGCGGGCCGCCGCCGCTATGCCACTCACACGAAAAAAGTCGCCGTAGAGGAACCAGGTCCTCTACGGCGACTTTCCGTGGCGTGGGATCAGTTCCAGGAGTACCCGTCGCCGATCAGCAGCAGGTGCTCCAGGACGTCCTCCATCGGGTCGTCCACCTGGCCGATGTTGACCAGACCGACCCGGGGGCCGTTGTGGGAGGCGGTGTTGGTCTCGTCGGCGTGTGCGCTGCCGATGGTCAGCAGACACGTCACGGCCAGCACCGTCAGCCCGCCCGTCACGGCCCTCGTCCGCACGTTCCTCATCGCTCGATCCCTCGTTCGTCATTTCGGCGTCTGATCGGACTCTGCGTCCACCCGTTCATCTGCCGAAACGACCCCGAGGTCACGCCGGGTAACCCGTAAGTGATCTTCGCGGGTTTCAGTTGTGGCTGTGCAGGATGTCGTTGAGCCCGCCCCAGACCGCGTTGTTCGGGCGGGCCTCGACCGTGCCGGTGACCGAGTTGCGGCGGAAGAGGATGTTCGAGGCGCCGCTCAGCTCACGGGCCTTGACGATCTGCCCGTCGGGCATGGTGACCCGGGAGCCCGCGGTGACGTAGAGACCGGCCTCGACGACGCACTCGTCGCCGAGCGCGATGCCGACGCCCGCCTCGGCGCCGATCAGGCAGCGCTCGCCGATGGTGATGCGGACGTTGCCGCCGCCGGAGAGCGTGCCCATCGTCGACGCGCCGCCACCGATGTCGGAGCCGTCGCCGACCACGACACCGGCGGAGATGCGGCCCTCGACCATCGACGTGCCGAGCGTGCCCGCGTTGAAGTTGACGAAGCCCTCGTGCATGACGGTGGTGCCCGCGGCGAGGTGCGCGCCGAGGCGGACCCGGTCGGCGTCGGCGATACGGACGCCCTTGGGGGCCACGTAGTCCGTCATGCGCGGGAACTTGTCGACCGAGGTGACCGTGAGGTACAGGCCCTCGGCGCGGGCGTTGAGCCGCACCTTCTCGATCTCGTCGACGGCGACCGGGCCGAGCGAGGTCCAGGCGACGTTGGGGAGGAGGCCGAAGATGCCGTCCAGGCTCTGGCCGTGCGGCTGGACCAGCCGGTGCGAGAGCAGGTGCAGACGCAGGTAGGCGTCGTGCGTGTCGAGCGGCTTCTCGTCGAGGGAGGCGATGACCGTGCGGACCGCGATCACCTCGACGCCACGGCGGGCGTCCGGGCCGATCGCCTTGGCGGCCCCTTCGCCGAGCAGTTCGACGGCCTTCTCGGCCGACAGCCGCTCGGTACCGGCGGGGCCGGGCTCGGCCGAGAGTTCGGGGGCGGGGAACCAGGTGTCGAGTACGGTGCCGTCGGCGGCGACGGTGGCGAGGCCTGCGGCGATGGCGCCGGTGGTGCGCGGAGCAGTCGTGTCGGTCATGAGGGAAACCTAACCGGCGCGGGGCATACGAGGCGAACCCTGCGCGGGACGTCTCAGGAGTCGGGCGGCCGGGCCGCCGGACGACATCACGTGCCACCCAGGAGAAGATCACCTGGGCCGGTAGGGATCATCCGGGTCGGCGGGGGACCCGACGGACGGCTCGGGACCCGACGGACGGCGGGGGACCCGACGGACGGCTCGGGACCCGACGGACGGCGGGGGACCCGGGCCGACGGGGACCACCCGCGATCGGAGAAGCTCACCCCCGGGCCGGCGGGAACCACCGGAAGCCGCGGGCGCCACCTGTGATCGGGCGCGGACCGGCCGCGGCCGTAGGGAACACCCAGGCCGACGGGGACCACCCGCGATCGGAGAAGCTCACCCCCGGGCCGGCGGGAACCACCGGAACCCGTGCAGGCCACCTGTGATCGGGCGCGTACCGCCCGCGGCCGTGGGATCACCCAGGCCGACAGGGACCACCCGGACACGTGAAGATCACCCGCCGACGCGGAGACCCCCAGCCGTCGGCAGAGCCCCCCGGGGCGACCGGAATCGCCCACGCTCCGCGTACATCACCGGCAGTCGGCCGGGACTACCCGCGGTCGGCGGAGATGCCCCGACCGGAACCACCCGGGGCCGCGGGGATCACCCGCCCCAGCACCTCCCGCGCATACCCCTCGTCGTACGGCGCCCCGGTCAGCAGTACCTGTAGGCAGATCCCGTCGGCCAGGGCGACCAGCGCCCGTGCGGTGACCGGGTCCGTGCGGCGGGTGAGGCGTTCGGCGAGGTCGTCGGCCCATTCGGCGGCGACGGGGCGCAGGGCGGGGCGGCGCAGGGCGGCGAGGTAGAGCTCGTACTCCAGCTCGACGCCGGTGCGGTCGCCGCCGAGCCAGTCGCCGAGGACGCGGGCGAGGTCGGCGGCCAGGTCACCGCCGGGGTCGTCCAGGGCGCCGTGTGCGGCGACCGCCTTGGCGAAGCCCTCACTGGCCTGGCGCAGCGCGGCGACCATCAGCTCGTCGAGGCTCTTGAAGTGGTACGTCGTCGAACCGAGCGGCACATCGGCCTCGGCCGCGGCGCTGCGGTGACTGAGCCCCGCTAGCCCCTTCTCCCGCACGACCCGGATGGCCGCGTCGATGATCCGCTGCCGGCGCTCGGGGTCGTGCCGCCGGGCCATCAGTGCGCCCCGCCCAGGTTCAGCACCACGACCCCCAGGATGATCAGCGCGATCCCGGCGGCCTTGGTGGCCGTCATCTCCTCCCCGAGGAAGAGCATCCCGATGCCGACGATGGCCGCGGTGCCCACCCCGGCCCAGATCGCGTAGGCGGTGCCGACCGACACCGTCTTGAGCGTCTGGGCGAGCAGCGCGAAGGAGAGGACGTACCCCAGCACGGTCAGCAGCGAGGGCCCGAACCGGCTGAAGCCCTCGGTGTACTTCATGGCCGTGGTCGCTCCGACCTCGGCGGCGATGGCTCCGGCGAGCAGCAGGTATCCCATGTGTACAAGCGTACATAACAGTTCCCGGGGACGATGCCCTCGGACGGCATCCGCCAGAAGTGGAAACCGGCCGGTTCAAAGGGCTGCTCGGGACCCCCGGTAACCACTAGTGTTCCCCCGGAACCACTTGTGTTTCACCCTTCACATACCGCGCCACCACAGCAGCGGCACGTCGCCTCGCGCCGCGCCGGAGGAACAGCGCATGCCCGAAGACAAGTCCCGGCCGCCCCAGGACCGCCCCTGGGAGAACGGCTGGACGTTGGACACCTCCCGCACGCCCGGCACCCGACGGCTCTATCTCGCCGGGGCGTTGGCGGTGGCCACGATCATCGCCTGTGTCGCGGCGATAGCCGCCACGGACAACGAAACCGGCGGACCGTCAAAAACCGCGCGGGACGAGGGATCCGGTCTGATCTCCTTCTCCTCGCAGCCCCCGGCGGCGACCACGCCCCCGCCGGGCGACAGCGGCCTCTCGTCGGTGTCCCCCACTCCCCGGGGCCCCCGGCAGCAGGGAGCCGAGCCCACCGCCACGGTCACGGCCACCCCGAAGCCGCCCAAGTCCACGGCCTCCAAAGGCAGTTCGCCGAAGCCGCACCCGTCCGTGACCCATCGCTCGGTCCGCTCGGTCAACTACCCCGCCCGGTACTGGCACGTGGACGACGGCTATGTGGGCCTGGACCCGGTCCGCGGCTCGGAATCCCGCGAGGACTCCACCTTCACCCAGGTCAAGGGCCTGGCGAACAGCTCCTGTTACTCCTTCACCACCCACGACGGCAAGTACCTGCGCCACCGCGACTTCGTCCTGCGGGCCGACCGCAACGACGGCTCCTCCCTCTTCAGGCAGGACGCCACCTTCTGCGCCCGGGACGCCTCCTACTCCGGCGCGATAATGCTGGAGTCGGTCAACTACCCCGGCTACTTCCTCCGCCACGAGAACTTCGTGGTCCGCCTCGAACGCTTCGAGTACAGCTCCCAGTACCTGGCGGACTCCTCGTTCCAGCTGGTGGGCGGGCTGGCCTGAGCCGCGTATGACCACAGGGCCGTACGAGCACAGGAAAGCGGCGGCACCCGGCAGGTGCCGCCGCTTTCCCACGAACGGGTTCGCTCAGACGTTGAAGCCGAGCGCCCGAAGCTGCTCCCGGCCGTCGTCCGTGATCTTGTCCGGCCCCCACGGCGGCATCCACACCCAGTTGATGCGGAGTTCGCTCACGAGGCCGTCCGTGGCGGACTTGGCCTGGTCCTCGATGACGTCCGTCAGCGGACAGGCCGCCGAGGTCAGGGTCATGTCGAGGGTCGCGATGTTCGCGTCGTCGATGTGGATGCCGTAGATCAGGCCGAGGTTGACGACGTCGATGCCCAGCTCGGGGTCGACGACGTCGTACAGCGCCTCGCGGACCTCTTCCTCCGAGGCCGGCTTCATCTCAACGGTCTCGCTCATGCGGTCTTCCTTTCGGCGTCGGCGTCGGCGCCCAGCGCCTGGGCCGTCGCGTCCTTCCACGCCATCCAGCTGAGGAGGGCGCACTTGACCCGGGCCGGGTACTTGGAGACACCGGCGAACGCGACCGCGTCCTCCAGCACCTCTTCCATCGCGTCGTCGGGCTCGATCCTGCCCTTCGACTGCATCAGTTCCAGGAAGGTCTCCTGGATCTTCTGCGCGTCGGCCAGGTCCTTGCCGACGAGGAGGTCGTTCAGCACGGAGGCGGAGGCCTGGCTGATCGAGCAGCCCTGGCCCTCGTACGAGACGTCCTCGATCGTCTTGCCGTCGTACTTCACACGGAGGGTGATCTCGTCACCGCACGTGGGGTTCACATGGTGCACCTCGGCGTCGCCATCCCTCAGACCACGCCCGTGCGGGTGCTTGTAGTGGTCCAGGATGACTTCCTGGTACATCGAGTCCAGCTTCACGACGACAAACCTCGCATCCCATCGTCCGTGGCGTGGCCTTTCGGCCGGGGGTCCGGGGGTTGTCCCCCGGGATAACACAGCACGGTTTCAGCACGCCCCTCAGCCGAAGAAGTTCCGTACGTGCTCCAGGCCGTCGACCAGAGCGTCGATCTCGGCCGGCGTGGAGTACAGATAGAACGACGCTCGCGTGGTCGCAGGAATTCCGTACCGCAGGCAGACAGGGCGTGCGCAGTGATGACCCACGCGTACCGCGATGCCCTCCTCGTCGAGGACCTGGCCCACGTCGTGCGGGTGGATGTCACCGAGCGTGAAGGAGATCGCCGCGCCCCGGTCCTCGGCCGTGGTCGGGCCGATGATCCGCAGGTCCGGCACCTCGCCGAGCTTCTTCACCGCGTACTCGGTGAGCGCGTGCTCGTGCGCGAGGATCTTGTCCATGCCGATCGAGGAGAGGTAGTCGATCGCGGCACCCAAACCGACCGCCTGCGCGATCGGAGGCGTGCCCGCCTCGAACTTGTGCGGCGCCGGGGCGTACGTCGACGAGTGCATCGACACGGTCTCGATCATCTCGCCGCCGCCCAGGAACGGCGGCAGGTCCTCCAGGAGCTCCTGGCGGCCCCAGAGCACGCCGATGCCGGTCGGGCCGCACATCTTGTGACCGGTGAAGGCCACGAAGTCGGCCTGGAGGGCCTGGACGTCCAGCGGCATGTGCGGCGCGGCCTGCGAGGCGTCGATGCAGACCAGGGCACCGACCTCCTGCGCGCGGCGGACTATCGCCTCGACCGGGTTGACCGTGCCCAGGATGTTCGACACCAGCACGAAGGAGACGATCTTCGTCTTCTCGGTGATGATCTCGTCGATGTTGGACAGGTCGAGCCGGCCGTCGTCGGTCAGGCCGAACCACTTCAGCTTCGCGCCCGTGCGCTGCGCGAGCAGCTGCCACGGCACGATGTTGGAGTGGTGCTCCATCTCGGTGATGACGATCTCGGTCTCGTGGTCCACGCGGTAGGGCTCGTCGGCCCAGCCCAGCATGTTCGCCACGAGGTTGAGCGACTCGGAGGCGTTCTTGGTGAAGATCACCTCGTCGCGGCTCGGCGCGTTGATGAAGGCGGCGACCTTGTCGCGCGCGCCCTCGTACAGCGCCGTGGCCTCCTCGGCGAGCACATGCACACCGCGGTGGACGTTGGCGTTGTAGCGCTCGTAGTACTCGTTCAGGGCGTCGAGCACCTGGCGCGGCTTCTGCGAGGTCGCCGCGTTGTCCAGGTACACGAGCTTCTTGCCGTCGTGGACCTGGCGGTCCAGGATCGGGAAGTCCTTGCGGAGCGCCTCGTCAAGTAGTTGCGATGTCCCGGTGAGGAGGCCCGGCAGCTGCGTCACGCGGATACGCCACCCTTCGTGTATGCCTCGTAGCCCTCGTTCTCCAGCTTGTCGGCGAGCTCGGCGCCGCCGGACTCGACGATGCGGCCGCCGGAGAAGACGTGGACGAAGTCGGGCTTGATGTAGCGCAGGATGCGCGTGTAGTGCGTGATCAGCAGGGTGCCGACCTCACCGGTCTCACGGACGCGGTTGACGCCCTCGGAGACGACCCGCAGCGCGTCGACGTCCAGACCGGAGTCCGTCTCGTCGAGGATCGCGACCTTCGGCTTCAGCAGCTCCAGCTGGAGGATCTCGTGGCGCTTCTTCTCACCGCCGGAGAAGCCCTCGTTGACGTTGCGCTCGGCGAAGGCGGGGTCCATGTGGAGACGCTCCATGGTCTCCTTGACCTCCTTCACCCAGGTGCGCAGCTTGGGGGCCTCGCCGCGGATGGCGGTGGCGGACGTACGAAGGAAGTTGGAGACCGAGACGCCGGGGACCTCGACCGGGTACTGCATCGCCAGGAACAGGCCCGCGCGGGCGCGCTCGTCGACGGACATCTCCAGGACGTCCTCGCCGTCGAGGGTGACGGTGCCGCTCGTGATGGTGTACTTCGGGTGACCCGCGAGCGAGTAGGCGAGCGTCGACTTGCCGGAGCCGTTGGGGCCCATGATGGCGTGCGTCTCGCCCTGCTTCACGGTGAGGTCGACGCCCTTGAGGATCTCCTTCGTGGCGTTGTCGGCCTCGACGGTGACGTGCAGGTCTCGGATTTCAAGCGTTGCCATGGGTGCCTCAGGACTCCTGGGAAAGGGAGACGAGCACGTCGTCCCCTTCGATCTTTACGGGGTATACGGGGACGGGGCGCGTCGCGGGAAGGCCGGACGGTTTGCCGGTGCGGAGGTCGAAGCTGGAGCCGTGCAGCCAGCACTCGATCTGACAGTCCTCCACCTCGCCCTCGGAGAGCGAGACGTTCGCGTGGGAGCAGATGTCGTGGATGGCGAACACCTCCCCCTCGGTCCGGACGACCGAGACCGGCGTGCCGTCGAGTTCCACCCGCTTCGGGGTGTCCTCCTCCAGCTCGCTCAGCCCGCAGGCGCGTACGAACGTCGACGGGGCAGTCATCAGACCGACGCCTCCAGCTCCTCGTCGATCTTCACGAGGAGGCGCTCCTCGATGTCGTCGACGCCGATCTGCTGGACCAGCTCGGCGAAGAAGCCGCGGACGACAAGGCGCCGGGCCTCGTCGGCCGGGATGCCGCGGGCCATCAGATAGAAGAGCTGCTCGTCGTCGAAGCGGCCGGTGGCGCTCGCGTGGCCCGCTCCGACGATCTCGCCGGTCTCGATCTCGAGGTTCGGCACGGAGTCGACCCGGGCGCCGTCGGTCAGAACCAGGTTCCGGTTCATCTCGTACGTGTCCGTGCCCTCGGCCTTGGCCTCGATGAGCACGTCACCGATCCACACCGCGTGGGCGCCCTCGCCCTGCAGCGCGCCCTTGTAGGCGACGTTCGACTTGCAGTGCGGGGTGTTGTGGTCGACCAGCAGGCGGTGCTCCTGGTGCTGACCCGCGTCGGTGAAGTACAGGCCGAACAGTTCGGCCTCGCCACCGGGGCCGGCGTAGGACACGCGCGGGTGCAGCCGGACCAGGTCGCCGCCGAAGGTGACCACGAACGACTTGAAGGTGGCGTCCCGGCCGATCAGCGCGTTGTGCTGGGCCACGTGCACGGCCTTGTCGTCCCAGTCCTGGACGGAGACGACGGTCAGCTTGGCGCCGTCCCCGAGGACATAGTCGACGTTGGCGGCGAGTACGGCGTCACCGGTGTGGTCGAGGACCACGACGGCCTCGGCGAAGGCTCCGAGCTCGATCACCTGGTGGGCGTAGGCGGTGCCGCCCTCGCCGTGCACGGCGATCCGGATCGGCTCGGTGAGCACCGTCTCCTTGGGGACGGTGACCACGCCGGCCTTCTCGAACGCCGAGTACGCCTGGGCGGCGATGCGGTCCACCGGGGTGCCGGCCTTGCCGATCCGCGCGTCGTCACGGCCGACGGTCTCGATCACGACACCCTCGGGGGCGTCGATGTCGACCTTCAGGCCGTCGCCGGTGGCGACCGCGGTGCCGTCGTGCAGCCCGCGCAGTCGCTCCAGCGGCGTGAACCGCCACTCCTCCTCGCGGCCGTGGGGGACCGGGAAGTCCGCCACGTCGAAGGACGGGGGCGCGCTCATGCGCGTGGCGACGGTCGACTCGGCGGCCACCGCGATCTGGCCGGCGGTGGTGGACCCCACCGGGATGTTCTGAGCCTCAGCCATGGCTGTCGGTCTGCTCTCTTCCTACGTCAGAAAATTGCTGCTGCTGTCGGGGGCGGGTCTTAACCGACCGCGCCTTCCATCTGCAGCTCGATCAGCCGGTTGAGTTCGAGCGCGTACTCCATGGGGAGTTCCTTCGCGATGGGCTCGACGAAGCCGCGCACGATCATGGCCATCGCCTCGAACTCGCTCAGACCACGGCTCATCAGGTAGAAGAGCTGGTCCTCGGAGACCTTGGAGACGGTCGCCTCGTGGCCCATGGACACGTCGTCCTCACGGACGTCCACGTAGGGGTACGTGTCCGAGCGGGAGATGGTGTCGACGAGCAGCGCGTCGCACAGCACGTTGGACTTCGAGCCGTGCGCGCCCTCGCCGATCTCCACGAGACCGCGGTAGGACGTACGGCCGCCACCACGCGCCACGGACTTCGACACGATGTTGGAGGACGTGTTCGGCGCCATGTGGACCATCTTGGAGCCGGCGTCCTGGTGCTGGCCCTCGCCCGCGAAGGCGATGGAGAGCGTCTCGCCCTTGGCGTGCTCGCCCATCAGGTAGACGGCCGGGTACTTCATCGTCACCTTGGAGCCGATGTTGCCGTCGATCCACTCCATGGTCGCGCCCTCGTACGCCACGGCGCGCTTGGTGACCAGGTTGTAGACGTTGTTCGACCAGTTCTGGATGGTCGTGTAACGGCAGCGGGCGTTCTTCTTGACGATGATCTCGACGACCGCGGAGTGCAGCGAGTCCGACTTGTAGATCGGCGCCGTGCAGCCCTCGACGTAGTGCACGTAGGCGCCCTCGTCGACGATGATCAGGGTCCGCTCGAACTGGCCCATGTTCTCCGTGTTGATACGGAAGTAGGCCTGGAGCGGGATCTCGACGTGCACGCCCTTCGGCACGTAGATGAAGGAGCCGCCGGACCACACCGCGGTGTTCAGCGACGCGAACTTGTTGTCACCGACGGGGATGACGGTCCCGAAGTACTCCTTGAAGAGCTCCGGGTGCTCCTTCAGCGCCGTGTCGGTGTCCAGGAAGATGACGCCCTGCTCCTCCAGGTCCTCGCGGATCTGGTGGTAGACGACCTCGGACTCGTACTGGGCCGCGACACCGGCGACGAGGCGCTGCTTCTCCGCCTCGGGGATGCCGAGCTTGTCGTACGTGTTCTTGATGTCCTCGGGCAGGTCCTCCCAGGACTCCGCCTGCTTCTCCGTGGAACGCACGAAGTACTTGATGTTGTCGAAGTCGATGCCGGAGAGGTCGGAGCCCCAGTTCGGCATGGGCTTCTTGGCGAACAGGCGCAGGCCCTTGAGGCGGAGCTTGGTCATCCACTCCGGCTCGTTCTTCTTCGCGGAGATGTCGCGGACGACGTCCTCGTTGATTCCGCGCCGCGCGGAAGCGCCGGCCGTGTCGGAGTCGGCCCAGCCGTATTCGTACGTGCCCAGGCCCTCGAGCTCGGGGTGGGCAGTCTCCGTGGGGAGAGTCATGCGGGGTTCCTCCCGGCCGTGCTTGCAGATGCGTGATCAGACATGTGGGAAATCTTGGGGATGAACGTCGTGCAGACGCCGTCGCCGTGCGCGATGGTCGCCAGTCGCTGGACGTGCGTTCCGAGCAGCTGGGAGAAGATCTCGGTCTCCGCCTCACAGAGCTGGGGGAACTTCTCCGCGACATGGGCCACCGGGCAGTGGTGCTGGCAGAGCTGCTCGCCGACCGGTGCGCTCCGCGCCGTAGCAGCGTACCCGTCCGCGCTCAAGGCCTTGGCCAGGGCTTCGGTGCGCTCCTCGGGGGCGGCGGACTCGACGGCCTTGCGGTACTCCTCGGCCTGCGCGGCGATCCTGGCACGCGCGAAGGCCACGACCGCCTCGTCCCCGCCGAACCGCTCCTGGATCCAGCTCAGGGCGTCCGCGGCGAGCTTGTCGTACGACTGGTCGAAGGCGTCCCGGCCGCAGTCGGTGAGCGCGAAGACCTTGGCGGGGCGGCCACGCGTCCGCGCGCCGTACACCCGCTGCTCCCGCGCCTCCACGACCTCGTCGGCCGCCAGGGCGTCCAGATGACGTCGGACGGCCGCGTGGGTCAGGCCCAGTCGACCGGCCAGCTCGGCGACGGTCGACGGGCCGTGGTCCAGGATGGATCGCGCGACGCGGTTGCGGGTGGACCGCTCACCGGTCGCGAGCTCCTCCTGAGGGGCCCCCGTGGGGGTCTCCCGAGCCTCGCCGACGTTTTTCACAACGCCATTGTTGCGTAATTCCTCAGGACCGGGCAAGCCGCGTCCCACCGGGTGGACGGTGCCCTGCATCACTTAGGCATCCCTAACCTGACCTGGGGGAACGATCTTGATCGATCAAACCGGTGGCATGTCGCGGCCCTGTCAGGGACACTCCGGAACCATGCCGAAACCACCTCCCACCGGCCCACTTGTCACCCGCGACACCCTCGCGGGGCAGCTGCGCGAGCTGGGCGTCCGCAGCGGCGAGATCCTCCTCGTGCACTCCTCCCTGAGCGCCCTCGGCTGGGTCTGCGGAGGCCCGGTCGCGGTGGTCCAGGGGCTGCTCGACGCCCTCGGCCCGGACGGCACCCTCGTGGTCCCCACCCAGACCGGCGACCTCTCCGACCCGGCGGTGTGGAGCGACCCGCCGGTGCCCGAGGAGTGGTGGGACACGATCCGGGCGACCATGCCCGCCTACGACCCCCTCGTCACGCCCTCGCGCGGGGTCGGCGTGATCCCGGAGACGGTGCGCACCTGGCCCGGCGCCCGGCGCAGCGCACACCCGCAGACCTCCTTCGCGGCGATAGGCCCCGGCGCGCATGCGGTCCTGGACGGCCACGCCCCCGACTGCCGCCTCGGCGAGCAGAGCCCGCTGGCCCGCCTCGAGGCCCTGCACGCGCGCGTGCTGCTCCTCGGCGCGGGCTACGACACCTGTACGAGTTTCCATCTCGCCGAGTACCGCGTCCCGACCCCGCTCGTGCGGGTCGGTCGCCCGGGACCGGACGGGTGGGAGGTGGTGACGGAGGTCTCGATCACCTCCGACCGCTTCGACGAACTGGGCCACGACTTCGAGCGCGACCGGGCCGTCGTCGTACGGGGAAAGGTGGGCGCGGCCGACGCACGGCTGTTCCCGGTGGCGGACGCCGTGCGGTACGCGGAGCGGTGGCTGGCGCTGCATCGCTCACGGGAGGACGTTCCCGGCAATGCGCTGGGTGGAGATCCTGCACCCGCCCGTCTGCGGCGCGGGCGGCGAACCTAGACTCGGGCCCATGCGAAGTGAGCCCGTGGTCCAGGTCCACGCCCTGGTGAAGCGGTACGGCACGAAGACCGCCGTGGACGGCCTCGACCTGGTGGCCCGGGCGGGCGTGACCGCCGTACTCGGGCCCAACGGCGCGGGCAAGACGACCACCGTCGAGACCTGCGAGGGATACCGCCGGCCGGACTCCGGCACGGTCCGGGTCCTGGGCCTCGACCCGGTGCGACAGGCCCGTGAGCTGCACCCGAGGATCGGCGTGATGCTGCAGTCCGGGGGCGTGTACTCGGGCGCCCGGGCCGACGAGATGCTGCGGCACGTGGCCAGGCTCCACGCACACCCGCTCGACGTGGACACGCTGATCGAGCGCCTGGGCCTCGGCAGCTGCGGCCGGACGACGTACCGGCGCCTGTCCGGCGGCCAGCAGCAGCGGCTGGCGCTCGCCATGGCCGTCGTGGGCCGCCCGGAACTGGTGTTCCTGGACGAACCGACCGCCGGCCTGGACCCGCAGGCCCGCCGCTCGACCTGGGACCTGGTCCGCGACCTGCGCGCGGACGGCGTCTCGGTGATCCTCACCACGCACTACATGGACGAGGCCGAACAGCTCGCCGACGACGTCGCGATCATCGACGGCGGCCGGGTCATCGCCCAGGGCTCCCCGGAGGAGCTGTGCCGGGGCGGCGCCGAGAACACCCTGCGCTTCATGGGCCGCCCCGGGCTCGACGTGGGCTCCCTGCTCAAGGCCCTCCCGGCGGACTGCTCGGCGGCCGAACTGACCCCCGGCTCCTACCGGGTCGTGGGCAAGGTCAACCCGCAACTGCTGGCGACGGTGACGTCCTGGTGCGCCCAGCACGGCGTGATGCCGGAGAAGATCTCGGTGGAACGGCACACCCTGGAAGACGTGTTTCTGGAGCTCACGGGCAAGGAGTTGCGCTCATGATCTCGGCCCGCACAAGGACCTGCCGGGGGTCCGGGGGTCGCCCCCCGGGAAGACACAGCCTGGAGCTCACGGGCAAGGAGTTGCGCTCATGATCCCGGCCCACACAAGGACCTGCCGGGAGTCCGGGGGTCGCCCCCCGGGAAGACACAGCCTTGAACTCACGGGCAAGGAGCTGCGCGCGTGACGGCCACCGGTATGTACACCCCGAAGCCGGGCGCGGCACGGCTGGGACGCATGATCGCGACCCAGGCGGTCCTGGAGACGAAGATGCTCCTGCGCAACGGCGAACAGCTCCTGCTGACGGTGGTGATCCCGACCCTGGTTCTGGTCCTGTTCAGCTCGGTGGACATCATCGACACGGACGAGGGCAAGGCGGTGGATTTCCTCACCCCCGGCGTCCTGGCCCTCGCGGTCATGTCGACGGCGTTCACGGGCCAGGCGATCGCGACCGGCTTCGAACGCCGATACGGCGTCCTGAAGCGTCTGGCCTCCTCCCCGCTCCCCCGCTGGGGCCTGATGACGGCGAAAACGGCATCCGTCCTGGTGACGGAGATCCTCCAGGTGATCCTCCTGACGGTGATCGCCTTCACGCTGGGCTGGTCCCCGCACGGCAACCCCTTCGCCGTCCTGCTGCTCCTGATCCTCGGCACGGCGGCCTTCTCAGGCCTCGGCCTCCTGATGGCCGGCACCCTGAAGGCGGAGGCGACCCTGGCCGCGGCGAACCTGGTCTTCCTCCTGCTGCTTGTGGGCGGCGGAGTGATGGTCCCCCTGTCCAAGTTCCCTTCGGGCGCGCAGGACGTACTGGGTCTGCTGCCGATCACGGCCCTGTCGGACGGCCTGCGGGACGTGCTGCAGCACGGGGCCGGGATGCCGTGGGGCGACCTGGGGATCCTGGCGGTGTGGGCCGTGGCGGGTCTGGCCCTGGCCGGACGCTTCTTCCGCTGGGAGTAGGGGGCCCTCGTGAACGCGTGCACAAGCGGCCCCCTACGATGGAACGCGTGCCGAACCTGACCCGCGCCGACGCCGTAGCGGCCGTCCGCAACCCGCTCGCCTTCATCGCCGCACGCTGGACCCCGACTTCCCGGACGGTTCAGCGGGCGGCTCTCGCCGCGCTCGTCATGGCGGTGGTCATCGTGGTCACCGGCGGGGCGGTGCGGCTGACCGGGTCGGGGCTGGGGTGCCCGACCTGGCCCACGTGCACGGACGACTCGCTGACCGCGACCCGCGCGATGGGCATCCACGGCGCCATCGAGTTCGGCAACCGGATGCTCACCTATGTGCTGTGCGCCGCCGTCGGTTGGGCGATCATCGCCGCGCGCTCCGAGAAGCCGTACCGGCGCAGCCTGACCCGCCTGGGCTGGGCACAGTTCTGGATCGTGATGAGCAATGCGATCCTCGGCGGCATCGTCGTCCTCGTGGGTCTCAACCCCTACACCGTCGCGGCCCACTTCGTGGCGACGACGGCCCTGATCACGGTCGCCGCGGTGATGTGGCAGCGCACCCGCGAGGGTGACACGGCACCCCGTCCGCTGGTCGGCAAGCCGGTGCAGCAGCTGGTGTGGTTCCTGGTCGCGGCCGCCGCCCTGCTGATCCTCGTCGGCACCGTCGTGACCGGCGCCGGACCGCACGCCGGTGACTCCAGCGAGGTCGACCGGATGCCGCTGGACTGGGAGACGGTGGCCAAGGTGCACGCGGTCCTGGCCTGGATCGTGGTGTCGCTGACCTTCGCCCTGTGGTTCATCCTCAAGGCGGTCGACGCCCCCAAGGGTCCCCTGCACCGCACCCGCGACCTCTTCCTGGTCCTCCTTTCCCAGGGCGTCATCGGCTACGTCCAGTACTTCACCGACCTGCCCGAGTTCCTGGTCGGCCTGCACATGCTCGGCTCGGCCCTGGTGTGGATCGCGGTCCTGCGTGTCCTGCTGGCCCTGCGGGAGCGGTCCGAGGGCGAGCAGGCCGAGCTCCCGGCTCAGTCGTACGCCGCCACCAGTTCGTCGATCGCCGGGCCCAGGTAGCCGCGGGTCAGCGCCGCCCTGTTCTCCACGGGGGGTCCGGGCCAGCCGTAGCGGCGCCTCCGGATGTCCTCGACGACCTCCATGGGCGCCCCGAGCCCCGGCAGCAGTTCCAGCGCCTCGCGCTTGCTGACCAGTCGTCCCTCCCGCAGCGTGACACTCGCGCGGGCGAAGGTCAGCAGCCCCAGGTCGACCCACACGTCCCGGGTCCACAGCGGGGCGTTGCCGAGGGCCGGGCGCCAGAAGTCGCGCAGGTCACGGCAGACGAAGTCGGTGAGTTCGCGGTCCGACACCGGCGGCAGCAGGTCCGGGGGCGGTTTCCCCAGCAGCACCCGTCCGAAGCTGTGCAGTTCGCGTCGGGTCACCGGGGTGACCGGCCGCTTGAACAGCTCCTCGTGCGCCCAGGTGAGATGGCGGCGGCCCATGTCGGCGGCAGGCGTCAGGTAGGTGCAGTGCAGTTGCCCGGACAGCGGCTCGGCCCGCAGCCGCGCGTGCAGCTTCGCCAGCCGCCAGACCGTCCGCGGCCCCAGCCGGTCGAGTACGGCGATCAGGTCCAGGTCGCTGCGGCCCTCCTGGTAGTCGCCGCCCGCGAGGGAGCCGTGGGCCCAGACGGCGACGGGGGCGAGCGGGGCCAGGTCGGCGAGGAAGCGGTCCAGCAAGACGTCGGTCTGCATGGGCCCCATCCTGTACAGCTCACTCCAGCCCGTACACCCTGCGCGCGTTCCCCGCCGCGATGAGTGCCGCCACCCGCTGCGCGTCCGCCAGCGACCAGGCCCCCTCCGTGACCCAGCCACCGAGCACCCGGGCCAGCGCCTCCCGGAACAGCCGGGCGCCCACGACATGCAGTTCGGGCAGGCTGTGGGCCCCGCTGGAGAAGACGATCTTGCCGAAGGGAGCCAGTTCCAGGATCTCCGCGAGGACGGTCGCCGCGCGGGCGCCGGTGCGCACGAGGGCGGCTCCGGAGTCGGCGTAGACATGCGGGAAGACGCCGGCGAGATGGGCGGCGTGCCGGTGGTAGGGGTAGCTGTGCAGCAGGACGAGGTCGGTGCCAAGACCCGCGGTGGCCCGGACGAAGTCGGTGAGCAGGACGGGGTCCGTGCGGTCGATGCGCAGACCCGGTTCGCCGAGCCCGGCATGCAGTTGGAGGGGCAGGCCCGAGGCGGCCGCGATCCACAGCAGGTGCCGTAGGAGCACGGGGTCGGACAGCTCGCCGCCCACCCGGCGGCCCGCCAGCCATCGGCCCGCCGCGCCCCGCACCTCTCCCGGCCCCGGCGGCTCGGGCGCGAGCGCCAGACCGTGCCGTACCCCCGCCACCGAGGTGAAGGCGACCGCGCTCGCGGCGGCTCCGTGCACCGACTCGGCGAGGTTGGCGAGGAAGGACTCGACGGTGCCGGAGGTGTCGGCGACCTGTTCGGCGAGGAGCTCCAGGCGCACGATCTCGCGGGCCTCGGCGGCCGCGGCGGAGGCCAGCTCGGTGGGTCCCGTGAGGTCGCCGGGCAGCCCGGTGTCGACCAGATAGGTGGTGATGCCGCTGCCGCGGAGCAGTCTGCGGCCCGCTTCCAGTACGCCGAGTTCCCGGCGCCGGGCCAGATAGCGGGCGGGCGGACAGTGCGGTTCCAGGCCGAGCAGGGGCGGGCACCATCGTCGTACGGCGAAGCCCGTCTGGGTGTCGAACAGCGTGGTCCCCGGGGCGGGCGGGCCCTCGGTGCGGGCCAGCTGGGCCTCGAAGGTGCCGAGACCCAGCTCCGTCCTCAGTACGCCGTGGCAGTACTGGTCCACGAGGGACGGCGTTTCGATCATCCGGGCTCCCCGTGGCAGGACTGTGCGCTTGCTACAGGTCCTAACGGGTGAACCGGGCATCAGGTGTTGCTGTCACACACCCCGTGCGAAGCGCTCCGCGGGTTGAGCCGTTTCGCCGGCCGTGAGGGAGGGCGCCGGCCTCTCGCGCGACTGCGGGCCCGTCGTGGCTGATCGCACCCACGCGGCGGAGTCGCACGTCGATGCAGCCCCGCTTCGGGGGACGACTGATCAGCCGTTGCTCGGGCCGCCGACCTGGATGCCCGCCATCCGGGTCCACTCGTACGGCCCCGTCCTCACCTTCGCGGCGAACTCGCCGTCGAACTCCTCGTGCACGGTGATGCCGGACTTCTCGACGGCCTTCTCGGCGATCTCGTACGTGGGGGCCATCAGGTCGCCCCAGCCGCCGTCCTCGCCGAC
This sequence comes from Streptomyces sp. NPDC050759, assembly GCF_044456945.1. Taxonomy (NCBI): domain Bacteria; kingdom Bacillati; phylum Actinomycetota; class Actinomycetes; order Kitasatosporales; family Streptomycetaceae; genus Streptomyces; species Streptomyces sp. NPDC050759. The sequence continues at coordinate 231,281 of NZ_JBITGI010000012.1, forward strand.
GAGGACGATCCGGGTGCCGCGCTCGCCGACGTAGGCCAGCTGGCCCTCGGCGCCACCGTGCTCCTTGGAGAAGGCGCTGATCTGCTTGGCGAGCCGGGCGACCTTGCGCTCGGCCTTCGCGTCAACCTGCTGCGTGTCTGCCATGACCAGGATGCTACCGACGGGTAGAGGGAACGGCGACGTGACCCTTACCTCAGGAAGGGGTCGACCGCCACCGCGAGGAAGAGGATCGACACATAGGTGATCGACCAGTGGAACAGCCGCATCTCCTTGAGCTTCGCGCCCGTCACCTCGGCCCTGGCGCGGTTCTGCAGCCCGTGCGCCTCCCACAGCCAGAAGCCGCCCGCGAGCAGCGCGACCACCGTGTAGAACCAGCCGGTGTAGCCGAGCGGCTGAAGCAGCAGCGACACCCCGACCATCACCCAGCTGTAGAGGACGATCTGCCGGGCGACCACCTTGTTGGAGGCGACCACCGGCAGCATCGGCACGCCCACGCGCGCGTAGTCCTCACGCACTTTCATGGACAGCGGCCAGTAGTGCGGCGGCGTCCAGAAGAACATGACCAGGAAGAGGATGACCGGCGCCCAGGCCATGGAGTTCGTGACGGACGACCAGCCGATGAGGACCGGAAGGCAGCCGGCGATGCCGCCCCACACGATGTTCTGCGAGGTACGGCGCTTGAGGATCATCGTGTAGACGACGACGTAGAAGAGGAGCGCTCCGAGGGAGAGCCAGGCGCTCAGCCAGTTGACGGCGAGGCCGAACAGGAGCGTCGAGACGACCGCGAGCGTGATGCCGAAGGCCAGACACTCGCGCGGCGACACCATGCCGGTCACCAGTGGACGCTGCGAGGTGCGGTCCATGAGCGCGTCGATGTCGCGGTCGATGTACATGTTGAGCGCGTTGGCGCCGCCCGCCGAGAGGTAGCCGCCGACGCAGGTGAGCAGGACCAGCTTCAGGTCCGGCACACCCTGCTGCGCCAGGAACATCACCGGAACGGTGGTGATGAGCAGCAGCTCGATGATCCGGGGCTTGGTCAGCGCCACGAATGCCTTGACACGGGCCCCGAACGGCCGGTGACTCGAGCTCTTGCTCTCCCCCAGCACTCCGGCTGGACGGGATTCGACGGCCGTCACGCACACCCCTACAGAGACATCCCAGCAAGCCCCACCCGTGTGAAGTCCCGGTAAAGGCTCGCGCGTACCACGCCACTGTAGACGTTGCCCATACCCGGGCATTCGCGGGGGTCGGGTCGTGTCCGAGGACGCCCCCGGAAGAGCTCGGGCGCACTCGGTTGAGCACTCTTACGAGCGGCTGCGTATTCAGTTGCCGAATGCGGTACGGGCCAGTCGGGAGGCGGATGTCCGCCCGGCCCGGCAGTCTGGAATGACTCGAAAAAACGCACGTACTTACGGGGGTAGGCTCGACAACGGCCGGGCGTCCCGTGCACCGGCATTTCGACATGCGTGACATGTGGAGAGGAGCCCTGACCCAGGGTGAGCACCAAGCCGACCACCACAGACCTCGAGTGGACCGAGTTGGACCAGCGGGCCGTCGACACCGCCCGCGTCCTGGCCGCCGACGCCGTACAGAAGGTCGGCAACGGCCATCCCGGTACGGCGATGAGCCTGGCGCCCGCCGCCTACACCCTCTTCCAGAAGGTGATGCGGCACGACCCGGCCGACCCCGACTGGGTTGGACGCGACCGCTTCGTGCTGTCCGCCGGCCACTCGTCCCTGACCCTCTACACCCAGCTGTACCTGGCCGGTTTCGGCCTGGAGCTGGACGACCTGAAGGCGTTCCGCACCTGGGGCTCGAAGACCCCCGGCCACCCGGAGTACGGCCACACCAAGGGCGTCGAGACGACCACCGGTCCGCTCGGCCAGGGTGTCGCCAACGCCGTCGGCATGGCGATGGCCGCCCGCTACGAGCGCGGTCTGTTCGACCCGGAGGCCCCCGAGGGCACCTCCCCCTTCGACCACTTCGTCTTCGCCGTCGCCGGTGACGGCTGCCTCCAGGAGGGCATCTCCGCCGAGGCGTCCTCGATGGCCGGCCACCAGAAGCTCGGCAACCTGATCCTGCTGTGGGACGACAACCACATCTCGATCGAGGGCGACACCGAGACGGCCGTCTCCGAGGACACCGTCAAGCGCTACGAGGCCTACGGCTGGCATGTCCAGCGCGTGGCCCCCAAGCCGGACGGTGACATCGACCCGCACGCCATCTACAACGCCATCGAGGCCGCGAAGCAGGTGACGGACAAGCCGTCCTTCATCGCGATGCGCTCGATCATCGCCTGGCCCGCCCCGAACGCACAGAACACCGAGGCCGCGCACGGCTCGGCGCTCGGCGACGACGAGGTCGCGGCGACCAAGCGGGTGCTGGGCTTCGACCCGGAGCAGTCCTTCGAGGTCGCGGACGAGGTCATCAACCACACCCGCCAGGCGCTGGAGCGCGGCCGTCAGGCGAAGGCCGAGTGGGAGAAGTCCTTCCAGGAGTGGCGCAACAACAACGCCGAGCGCGCGGCCGAGTTCGACCGCATCGCCGCGGGTGAGCTGCCCAAGGACTGGGAGTCCTCGATTCCGGTCTTCGAGCCCAGCAAGGGTGTCGCCACGCGTGCCGCGTCCGGCAAGGTCCTGCAGGCCCTCGGCGCGGTCATCCCCGAGCTGTGGGGCGGCTCCGCCGACCTCGCGGGCTCGAACAACACCACGATCGACAAGAACAGTTCGTTCCTCCCTGCGGACAACCCGCTGCCGGAGGCGGACCCGTACGGCCGCACAATCCACTTCGGTATCCGCGAGCACTCCATGGCCGCGGAGATGAACGGCATCGCGCTGCACGGCAACACCCGTATCTACGGCGGTACGTTCCTCGTCTTCTCCGACTACATGCGCAACGCCGTCCGGCTCTCGGCGTTGATGCACCTGCCGGTGACGTACGTGTGGACGCACGACTCCATCGGCCTCGGCGAGGACGGCCCCACGCACCAGCCGGTCGAGCACATCGCCGCGCTGCGGGCGATCCCCGGTCTGAACGTGGTCCGCCCGGCCGACGCCAACGAGACCGCGATCGCCTGGCGCGAGATCCTCAAGCGCTGGACCAAGGAGTTCGGCAAGGGTGCCCCGCACGGTCTGGCGCTGACCCGTCAGGGCGTGCCGACGTACGAGCCCAACGAGGACGCCGTCAAGGGCGGTTACGTCCTGTTCGAGGCCTCCACCGGGACTCCCGAGGTCATCCTCATCGCCACCGGTTCCGAGGTGCACGTGGCCGTCGAGGCACGCGAGCAGCTGGAGGCCGACGGGGTGCCGACGCGCGTCGTGTCCATGCCGTCCGTGGAGTGGTTCGAGGAGCAGGACCAGGGGTACCGGGACAGCGTCCTGCCCCCGGCCGTGAGGGCCCGTGTCGCGGTCGAGGCGGGTATCGGCCTTACCTGGCACAAGTACGTCGGGGACGCCGGTCGCATCGTTTCCCTGGAGCACTTCGGTGCTTCCGCGGACGGCAAGGTCCTCTTCCAGGAGTTCGGCTTCACTGGCGAGAACGTGGCCGCGAAGGCACGGGAATCTCTCGCCGCCGCCCAGCGCTGACGCTCACATACGACACGTAGGAGATGTAATTCCATGACAGACGCACTCAAGCGCCTCTCCGAGGAAGGCGTGGCGATCTGGCTGGACGACCTGTCGCGCAAGCGGATCACGTCCGGCAACCTCGCCGAGCTGATCGACCAGCAGCACGTCGTGGGCGTCACCACCAACCCGTCGATCTTCCAGAAGGCGATCTCCGAGGGCGACGGCTACGACCAGCAGCTGTCCGACCTCGCCGCCCGCAAGGTCACGGTCGAAGAGGCCATCCGCATGATCACCACGGCGGACGTCCGGGACGCGGCCGACATCCTGCGCCCGGTCTTCGACGCCACGGGCGGCCAGGACGGTCGCGTGTCGATCGAGGTCGACCCGCGCCTGGCGCACAACGAGAAGGCGACCGTCGCCGAGGCCAAGCAGCTCGCCTGGCTGGTCGACCGCCCCAACACCCTCATCAAGATCCCGGCCACGCGCGCCGGCATCCCGGCCATCACCGACGTCATCGGCCTCGGGATCAGCGTCAACGTCACGCTGATCTTCTCGCTGGAGCGCTACCGCGAGGTCATGGAGGCCTACTTGGCCGGCCTGGAGAAGGCCAAGGAGCGGGGTCTCGACCTGTCGAAGATCCACTCCGTGGCGTCCTTCTTCGTGTCCCGCGTGGACACCGAGATCGACAAGCGCATCGACGCGCTCGGCACCGACGAGGCCAAGGCCGCCCGCGGCAAGGCCGGCGTCGCCAACGCGCGCCTCGCCTACCAGGCGTACGAGGAGGTCTTCTCGGGCGAGCGCTGGTCGAAGCTGGAGAACGCCGGCGCGAACAAGCAGCGTCCGCTGTGGGCCTCGACCGGCGTCAAGGACAAGGCCTACAAGGACACGCTGTACGTCGACGAGCTGGTGGCGCCGAACACGGTGAACACCATGCCGGAGGCGACCCTGTTCGCCACCGAGGACCACGGCCAGATCCGCGGCAACGCGGTCGCCGGTACGTACGAGCAGGCCCGTGCGGAACTCGACGCCGTCGAGAAGCTCGGGATCTCGTACGACGAGGTGGTGCAGCTCCTGGAGGACGAGGGCGTCGAGAAGTTCGAGGCGTCCTGGAACGACCTGCTCAAGTCGACCGAGGCGGAGCTTCAGCGCCTCGCCCCATCGGAGGGCTGAACTCTTGTCGAGCAGCAACCCGCTGCGTGACCCCGCCGACCGACGGCTCCCGCGTATCGCGGGGCCGTCGGGCCTGGTCATCTTCGGCGTCACGGGCGATTTGTCACGAAAGAAGCTCATGCCCGCCGTGTACGACCTCGCGAACCGGGGTCTGCTGCCACCGGGCTTCTCGCTGGTCGGCTTCGCCCGGCGGGACTGGGAGAACGAGGACTTCGCGGAAGTCGTCCACGACGCCGTCAAGGAGCACGCCAGGACGCCGTTCCGCGAGGAGGTCTGGCAGCAGCTCATCCAGGGGATGCGCTTCGTCCAGGGCACTTTCGACGACGACGACTCGTTCGAGCGGCTGCGCGACACCATCGACGAACTCGACAAGGCACAGGGCACCGGCGGCAACTTCGCCTTCTACCTGTCCGTGCCGCCGTCGGCCTTCCCCGTGGTTATCCAGCAGCTGAAGAAGCACCGGCTGGCCGACCAGTCGAGCGGCTCCTGGCGGCGCGCGGTCATCGAGAAGCCCTTCGGCCACAATCTCAAGTCGGCCGAGGAGCTCAACGCGACCGTCGAGGAGGTCTTCGCCCCGGACCAGGTCTTCCGCATCGACCACTACCTGGGCAAGGAGACCGTCCAGAACATCCTGGCGCTGCGCTTCGCCAACACGATGTTCGAGCCGATCTGGAACCGGTCCTTCGTGGACCACGTGCAGATCACGATGGCCGAGGACATCGGCATCGGCGGCCGGGCCGGCTACTACGACGGCATCGGCGCCGCCCGTGACGTCATCCAGAACCACCTGCTCCAGCTCATGGCCCTCACCGCCATGGAGGAGCCGGCCTCCTTCGACGCGGACGCGCTGGCCGCCGAGAAGACCAAGGTGCTCGGCGCGGTGAAGCTGCCGAAGGACCTGGGCCGCAACACCGTGCGCGGTCAGTACGCGGCGGGCTGGCAGGGCGGCGCGAAGGCGGTCGGCTACCTCGAAGAGGACGGTATCGACCCCCAGTCCAAGACCGACACGTACGCGGCCATCAAGGTGGAGATCGACAACCGCCGCTGGGCGGGCGTCCCCTTCTACCTGCGCACCGGCAAGCGGCTGGGCCGCCGGGTCACCGAGATCGCGGTGGTCTTCCAGCGCGCGCCGCACTCCCCCTTCGACACGACGGCCACCGAGGAGCTCGGCTCCAACGCGATCGTCATCCGCGTCCAGCCCGACGAGGGCGTCACCGTCCGCTTCGGCTCCAAGGTGCCGGGCACCTCGATGGAGATCCGGGACGTGTCCATGGACTTCGCCTACGGCGAGTCGTTCACGGAGTCCTCTCCCGAGGCGTACGAGCGCCTGATCCTCGACGTCCTGCTCGGCGACTCGAACCTCTTCCCCCGCACGGAGGAGGTCGAGCTGTCCTGGAAGATCCTCGACCCGATCGAGGAGTACTGGGACACGCACGGCAAGCCGGCCCAGTACCCCTCCGGTACCTGGGGCCCGGTCGAGGCGGACGACATGCTCGCACGAGAGGGACGGAGCTGGCGCCGGCCATGAAGACAGACCTCACGGACACCACCGCCAGCAAGATCAACAAGGCGCTGGTCAAGGGCCGCCGGGCCATCGGCACACCGGCCGTCGGCATGGTCCTCACGCTGGTCATCGTCACGGACGAGGAGAACGCCTACGACGCCCTCAAGGCCGCCAACGACGCGTCCCGCGAGCACCCCTCGCGGACGCTGGTGGTCATCAAGCGGGTGTCGCGGAGTCCTCGTGACCGCACCCAGTCCCGCCTCGACGCCGAGGTCCGGGTGGGCGCCGACGCCGGCACCGGCGAGACGGTGGTGCTGCGGCTGTACGGCGAGGTCGTCGACCACGCCCAGTCGGTCGTGCTCCCGCTGCTGCTGCCGGACGCGCCGGTCGTCGTGTGGTGGCCGGTGGACGCGCCGCTCGACCCGGCCGGGGACCCGCTCGGCGCGCTCGCGCAGCGACGGGTCACCGACACCTACTCCTCCGAGCAGCCGGTGCGCGAGCTGACGGCGCGCGCCGACACCTACAAGCCGGGCGACACCGACCTCTCCTGGACCCGGATCACGCCCTGGCGCTCGATGCTGGCCGCCGCGCTCGACCAGGTCACCTGCAAGGTGGACGCCGTCGAGGTGGAGGGCGAGGAGTTCAACCCGAGCTGCGAGCTGCTGGCGATGTGGCTGGCGGACCGCCTGGACGTGCCGGTGAAGCGGTCACTGTCGAACGGTCCTGGCCTCACGGCGGTCCGCATGCAGACGGACAGCGGCCCGATCGTCCTGGACCGTGCCGACGGCTCGCTCGCCACGCTCTCCATCCAGGGGCAGCCGAACCGTGCGGTGGCGCTCAAGCGCCGGGACACCGCCGAGCTGATCGCGGAGGAGCTGCGCCGGCTGGACCCGGACGACACGTACGCCTCCGCACTGCGGTTCGGGGTGGAGCGGCTGAACCCGTCGGCGCCCTTTCCGGAACCCGGGCCCAGCGCCAAAGGGTCCGGCGCCAGAGGTTCCGGCACCAAAGGAGAACCCGGCTCCGTCGCCGGCGAACCCGGCTCCGGAGATTCCGTCTCCGCGGAGCCGGTCGCAGCCGGAGCCTCCGCGGAAGTCGCCGTCAAAGCCCCTGTCGAGGGCGCTGCGAAAGCTTCCGGGCCGGAAGCGGCGCCGTCGGCATCGCTGAAGCCGGTCCCTTCGGGGCTGTCCGGGAAGGCGGCGAAGTGAGCACCCCGCAGCTGGTCGTGCACCACGACAAGGAGCTGATGGCCCAGGCCGCCGCGGCCCGTCTGATCACGAAGATCGTGGACGCGCAGGCCTCCCGGGGCTCGGCGTCGGTGGTCCTCACGGGCGGCCGCAACGGCAACGGCCTGCTCGCCGCGCTGGCCGCGGCGCCCGCCCGGGACGCCGTCGACTGGAGCCGTCTGGACCTGTGGTGGGGCGACGAACGCTTCCTGCCCGAGGGCGACCCGGAGCGCAACGTCACGCAGGCCCGCGAGGCCCTGCTGGACGCCGTACCGCTGGACCCGAAGCGTGTGCATGCCATGCCCGCGTCGGACGGTCCGCACGGGCACGACGTCGAGGCCGCGGCGGCGGCCTACGCCGAGGAGCTGGCCCGGGCGGCCGGTCCCGAGAACCATGGCGCGGTCCCGACCTTCGACGTCCTGATGCTGGGCGTGGGCCCCGACACCCACGTGGCGTCCCTGTTCCCGGAGCTCCCCGCGGTACGGGAGACCGAGCGCACGGTCGTCGGCGTCCACGGCGCCCCGAAGCCACCGCCGACCCGGGTCACCCTCACGCTGCCCGCCATCCGCGCGGCCCGTGAGGTCTGGCTCCTGGCGGCCGGTGAGGACAAGGCCCAGGCCGCGGCGATCGCCCTGTCCGGCGCGGGCGAGATCCAGGCGCCGGCGGCCGGGGCCCGTGGCCGGGCCCGCACCCTGTGGCTGCTGGACTCGGCGGCGGCCTCCCAGCTGCCGAGGTCGCTGTATCCGCCTGCTTCGTCGTAACACCCGCCTCCGCAAAGGCGGTTCGGACGCCGGGTCCCTCCCAGGAGGGGCCCGGCGTCCGCGTTCTCACTGCCGTCCGCGCAGCTCCCGGTACGTCGTCACGAGGGCCTTCGTGGACGCGTCCAGGCCAGGCACCTCGGCGCCCTCCGTGAGCGCCGGCTCGACGCGCTTGGCGAGGACCTTGCCGAGCTCGACGCCCCACTGGTCGAAGGAGTCGATGTTCCAGATCGCGCCCTGGACGAACACCTTGTGCTCGTAGAGCGCGATGAGCTGGCCGAGGACCGACGGGGTCAGCTCGCGGGCCAGGATCGTCGTGGTCGGGTGGTTCCCCTTGAACGTCTTGTGCGGGACCAGCTCCTCGGTCACCCCCTCCGCACGCACCTCGTCCGGGGTCTTGCCGAAGGCCAGCGCCTGCGTCTGGGCGAAGAAGTTCGCCATCAGCAGGTCGTGCTGCGCCCTGAGCGCGTCGGACAGCTCGGCGACCGGCCGGGCGAAGCCGATGAAGTCCGCCGGGATCAGCTTCGTGCCCTGGTGGATGAGCTGGTAGTAGGCGTGCTGCCCGTTGGTGCCGGGCGTGCCCCACACGACCGGGCCGGTCTGCCACTCCACGGGGTTGCCGTCACGGTCCACCGACTTGCCGTTGGACTCCATGTCCAGCTGCTGGAGATACGCGGTGAACTTCGACAGGTAGTGGCTGTACGGCAGCACGGCATGCGACTGCGCATCATGGAAGTTGCCGTACCAGATGCCCAACAGGCCAAGGAGCAAGGGGACGTTGGACTCGGCCGGGGCGGTGCGGAAGTGCTCGTCGACGAGGTGGAAGCCGTCGAGCATCTCGCGGAAGCGCTCGGGCCCGATGGCGATCATCAGCGACAGACCGATCGCCGAGTCGTAGGAGTAGCGGCCGCCGACCCAGTCCCAGAACTCGAACATGTTGGCCGTGTCGATGCCGAAGTCCGCCACCTTCTCGGCGTTCGTCGACAGGGCCACGAAGTGCCGGGCGACCGCCTCCTGATCCGCCTTCAGCTCACCGAGCAGCCACGCGCGCGCCGAGGTGGCGTTGGTGATGGTCTCGATGGTGGTGAAGGTCTTCGAGGCGATGACGAACAGCGTCTCGGCCGCGTCCAGGTCGCGGGTGGCCTCGTGCAGGTCGGCGCCGTCGACGTTCGACACGAAACGGACGGTGAGGTCGCGGTCGGTGAAGCCGCGCAGCACCTCGTACGCCATCGCGGGGCCCAGGTCGGAGCCGCCGATGCCGATGTTGACGACGTTTTTGATGCGCCTGCCGGTGTGGCCGGTCCACTCGCCGGAGCGGACCCGGTTCGCGAAGTCGCTCATCTTGTCGAGTGCGGCGTGCACGCCCGGTACGACGTTCTTCCCGTCGACCTCGATCACGGCGTCCCGCGGGGCGCGTAGCGCGGTGTGCAGCACGGCCCGGTTCTCGGTCGTGTTGATCTTCTCGCCGCGGAACATGGCGTCCCGCAGGCCGAAGACGTCGGTCGCGGCGGCGAGTTCACGCAGCAGCCGCAGCGTCTCGTCGGTGACGAGGTGCTTGGAGTAGTCGACGTACAGGTCACCGACCCGCAGTGTGTACCCGGTGCCGCGTCCGGCATCGGCGGCGAACAGCTCCCTCAGCCGCACCTCGCCGAGCGCTTCGCGGTGCTCGGCCAGCGCGGTCCACTCGGGCGTCCGGTTGAGCCTGGTACGGCCGTCTGCGTTCATGTCCGACTTCAGCCTTCTTTCGTGCCTGTGCCAGCTGGTCCAACCTAGTTGATCAGCGCATCAGCCAGGTGGTGGACCGTACGAAGAAGTCCGTCGCGAACAGGGCAAGGCGGACCCGCGCAGCGCGTCGGCCGTGCCGGAAACCGCTCCGGCCAGGCACCTCTCGGTGTCCGGCCGGCTGTCGCCTCTAGATCTCGCCCCTCAGTTTGGCCAGCGCCTCGGCGAGGATCGCCTCGCCGTCGGCGTCGCTGCGCCGCTCCCGTACATACGCGAGGTGCGTCTTGTACGGCTCGGTGCGCGGCGGGTCCGGCGGGTTGTCCGGGTCCTGTCCGGCGGGAAAGCCGCAGCGCGGGCAGTCCCAGGTATCGGGGACCTGCGCGTCGCTGGCGAAGCTGGGCTGCGTCTCGTGCCCGTTGGAGCACCAGAAGGAGATGCGCAGACGGGGCGCGGACTCGCCCCGCTCGGCTTCGCCCATCGGCCCCGCCCCGACCCGGCTACCTCGGATCGCGTTGCCACTTGCCACGGTCGTAACTCCCTGCGTGATGGTGCCGCGAAGCGAGTCGGCGTGTCGCTTCGTTGCGAGCGCCTCAGTCTACGTAAGGCCCAACGCGCGTCCAGTGATTGGAGTTACAGCCCCCACACCTAGACGCAAGCCCCATGATAGGCCGCGCTCAGCTGCGCGTACCGAACATGGGGCCTTACGTGCGGAATGTACGTGCTGTGTGTGGCGTCGCCGCTCAGCTGTTCGTCTTGATGAGGAGACCGAGCACGATGACGCACGCGAACCACAGCAGACCGACCACGATGGTGATCCGGTCGAGGTTGCGCTCGGCGACCGAGGAGCCGCCGACGGAGGACTGCATACCGCCACCGAACATGTCGGAGAGGCCGCCGCCCTTGCCCTTGTGCATGAGCACCAGCAGCATCATCAGGCCGCTGAAGATGATCAGGGCGATCGAGAACCCCATAACCACGGCTGGACCAACTCTCTCGGATTCGGATGAACGACGGGGGCACGGCCTTCAGGGCCATGCCCCCGCAAGGGTACGACGGATCCTCGCCAGGTCCTACTCACTGGTCCCGGAAGCGCACGATCTTGACGAACTCCTCGGCGTCGAGTGACGCCCCGCCCACGAGCGCCCCGTCGATGTCGGCCTGCGCCATGATCTCGGCGACGTTGCCGGCCTTGACGGAGCCGCCGTACTGGATGCGGACCTGGTCGGCCAGCTCCTGCGAGTACAGCTCGGCGATCTTGCCGCGGATGGCGGCGCAGACCTCCTGGGCGTCCTCCGCGCCGCAGACCTTGCCGGTGCCGATGGCCCAGACCGGCTCGTAGGCGATGACGACCGACTCGGCCTGCTCGGCCGGGAGGTCCTTGAGGCCGCCCTCGACCTGGGTGAGGGTGTGGGAGACGTGGTGGCCCGCCTCGCGGACGTCCAGTTCCTCGCCGACGCACAGGATCGGGGTGAGGCCGTGCTTGTAGGCGGCCTTGACCTTGGCGTTGACGATCTCGTCGGTCTCCGCGTGGTACTGACGGCGCTCGGAGTGGCCGATCGCCACATACGTGCACTTCAGCTTGGCCAGCATCGAGCCGGAGATCTCGCCGGTGTAGGCGCCGGAGTCGTGCGCCGAGAGGTCCTGGGCGCCGTACTTGATCTTGAGCTTGTCGCCGTCGACCAGGGTCTGCACGGAGCGCAGGTCGGTGAAGGGCGGCAGGACGGCGACCTCGACGGCCTCGTAGTCCTTGTCCGCGAGGGCGAAGGCGAGCTTCTGGACGTGGGCGATGGCCTCGAGGTGGTTGAGGTTCATCTTCCAGTTGCCCGCCATGATCGGCGTGCGCCCGGACGAAACAGATGGAGCCATGTAGGTCAGTCCTCCAGTGCGGCGAGGCCGGGGAGCGTCTTGCCCTCGAGGTATTCGAGGGAGGCGCCGCCACCGGTCGAGATGTGGCCGAATGCGTTCTCGTCGAAGCCCAGGGTGCGGACGGCCGCGGCGGAGTCGCCACCGCCGACCACGGTGAAGGCCGGGGAGTCGAGGAGGGCCTGGGCGACCGCCTTGGTGCCCTCGGCGAATTCGGGGTGTTCGAAGACGCCCATGGGGCCGTTCCAGAAGACGGTGGCGGCGTCGGTGATCTTCGAGGCGTACAGCTTGCCGGACGCCGGGCCGATGTCCAGGCCCATCCGGTCGGCGGGGATGGCGTCGGCGGCGACGGTGGTGGCGTCGGCCGGGGCCTTGGTCTTCAGGTCCGGGAACGCGGGGGCGACCACGGCGTCGACCGGCAGGACCAGTTCGACGCCGGTCTTCTCGGCGCGCTCGATGTACTCCAGGACCGCCGGGATCTGGTCCTCCTGGAGGAGGGACGCGCCGACCTCGTGGCCCTTGGCCTTGAGGAAGGTGAAGGCCATGCCCCCGCCGATGAGGATGCGGTCGGCCTTGCCGAGCAGCTGGTCGATGACGGCGAGCTTGTCGGAGACCTTGGCGCCGCCGAGCACGACCACGTAGGGGCGCTTGACGTCGTCGGTGAGCTTCTTCAGGACGCCGACCTCGGTGGCGATGAGGTGGCCCGCGTAGTGCGGCAGCCGGGCGGGGAGGTCGAACACCGAGGCGTGCTTGCGGTGGACCGCGCCGAAGCCGTCGCCGACGTAGACATCGGCGAGAGCGGCCAGCTGGTCCGCGAAGGCGCCGCGCTCGGCGTCGTCCTTGGAGGTCTCGCCCGCGTTGAAGCGGAGGTTCTCGACGACCGCGACCTGGCCGTCGGCGAGACCCGCGACCGTGGCGGTGGCCGACTCGCCCACCGTGTCGGTCGCGAACTCCACGGGGGCGTCCAGGAGTTCACCGAGGCGGGCGGCCGCGGGGGCGAGGGAGAAGGCCGGGTCCGGAGCTCCCTTGGGGCGGCCCAGGTGGGAGGCGACGACCACGCGGGCGCCCGCGTCGGCGAGGGCCTTCACGGTCGGCAGAACGGCGCGGATGCGGCCGTCGTCGGTGATGGTGGTGCCGGACAGCGGCACGTTGAGGTCGGCGCGGACGAAGACCCGCCGGCCGGCCACGCCTTCGGCGAGGAGTTCGTCGATCGTCTTCATGAAGGGGACTCCTGAGGAGGGCTCTGGATCGTAGGAAAGCTGATCACGTGAGTGAGGGCTCGGGCAACGCGTCCTCACGCTGCCCGAGCCCTGCTCACACACCTAGGTGCCTGATCGGTCGATCAGAGCTGGTTGCCGACGAAGACCGTGAGGTCGACGAGGCGGTTGGAGTAGCCCCACTCGTTGTCGTACCAGCCGAGGATCTTCACCGAGTTGCCCTCCTGGACCATGGTCAGGGAGGAGTCGAAGGTGCAGGAGGCCGGGTCGCTGACGATGTCCGAGGAGACGATCGGGTCCTCGGTGTACGACAGGTAGCCCTTGAGGTCGCCGTCCTCGGAGGCCTTCTTGAACGCGGCGTTGACCTCGTCCTTGGTGACCTCGCGCTGCAGCGTCACGACCAGGTCGGTGGCCGAGCCGGTGGGGACCGGGACGCGCATCGCGATGCCGTCCAGCTTGCCCTTGAGCTGCGGAAGGACCAGGGCGGTGGCCTTCGCGGCGCCCGTCGTGGTCGGGATGATGTTCTCGGCGGCGGCGCGGGCGCGACGCAGGTCCGAGTGCGGGAAGTCCAGGATCCGCTGGTCGTTGGTGTACGCGTGGACCGTCGTCATCAGGCCCTTGACGATGCCGAAGTTCTCGTCCAGAACCTTGGCCATCGGCGCCACACAGTTGGTGGTGCAGGAGGCGTTGGAGATGACGTGGTGGTTGGCCGCGTCGTACTTGTCCTGGTTGACGCCCATCACGATGGTGATGTCCTCGTCCTTGGCCGGAGCCGAGATGAGGACCTTCTTGGCGCCGCCCGCGATGTGCTTCTCGGCGTCGGCCTTCTTCGTGAAGATGCCGGTCGACTCGACGACGATGTCGACGCCCAGCTCGCCCCACGGGATGTCGGCCGGGTTGCGCTCGGACAGCACCTTGATGGTGTGACCGTCGACGGTGATCGTGTCGGCGGTGTGCGACACCTCGGCCTTGAGGCGGCCCAGAATGGTGTCGTACTTCAGCAGGTGCGCAGTGGTCGCGGTGTCACCCAGGTCGTTGACAGCCACGATCTCGATGTCAGCACCCTGCTCCAGCAGCGCGCGGAAGTAGTTACGACCGATGCGGCCAAAGCCGTTGATGCCTACGCGGATCGTCACGAACCGATCTCCTCGTTGGTACGCCGGCTGTGAGACCGGCGAGCTGTATGGGATGTCCCCGACCACCCCCGACCCTACCTCCCTGAGCCCGGCGTGGTGACATCGAGATGCCCCATACACGGCAGGGCGGTCCGTACCCGCCAGTAGGGGTACGGACCGCCCTGGACCGAAAGCTCCGGTCACCCGAAATGACTACGTCGGGTCACGTCGGGTTCACCCGCCGATGGCCGCGAGCGCCTTGGCGAGAACGGCCTTGCGGTCGGCCGCCGCGGTGACGTGCTCCAGGCCGAAGCCCAGCAGCACGGTGTCGTCCGTGGTGACCGCTCCGTAGGTCTTGAACAGCTCTCCGGCGCGCCCCCAGTCCTTCACGACGGCGGGGCTGCCCGCGGGCGGCCCGGGCACGCTCCACGCGCCGAGCGAGGTCTCGAAGCCCTCTGTCTCGACGGCCTGGCCGCCGACGACGACGGAGGTGTTGTCGAGGAGGACGCCGCGACCGCCGGACCCGGGGTCGGTGATGTAGCTGAAGGACACCTCGACCTTCTTGCCCGCGTACGCGGAGAGGTCGAAGGAGACCTCCTGCCAGCCGGCCGAGGCCCCGGTGAGGCTGTTCCACTGGCCGCTGGTGCCGGAGGCCGTGCAGCCGCCGGTGCCCTGCGTCAGATACCGCTTGAGCGCGGGGTGGGCCGCGATGAAGAACCCGGCCTCGCACTCGGCGGGCACGGCGTTGGTGGTCGCACCGTTCTTCTCGGGGAGGGTGGTCCAGTCGTCGGCCCCGGCGGTGTGCGCCTCCAGGACGGCGTGGTCGTAGCCCTCCTCGGTGTCCCACAGCATCCGGGTGCGCAGCGTGGGCGCCTGCGCGGCGGTCACCTGGGTGAGGTCGATGGTGCGGGCCAGGCGGTTCCAGGCGTAGTCGCTGTGCGTGACGGCCGCCATGGAGGTGCCCTCGTACGGTCCGTACGGGTTGGGCGTGCCGGGGTACGTGCCCGCTCCCGAGCTCGCGAACTGCGGGAAGGTCGCCGCGGGCAGGTTGTCCGAGGTGACGCTGAAGGATCCGGCCGCGTCCAGCGGGTTGCCCGGGGCAGCGCCGAGGCTCGCGCCGGCTCCGGCGAGCTTGCCGGTGCCCTGGAAGGCCGTGGCGCCCGGCAGGGTCGTACGGGTGTAGGCGCCCAGGTAGTACTGGCTGAAGTCGTTCGACAGGGTGCCGCCGCCCAGGTCGACGTTGCCGCCGGCCCGCTCGCCCGCCTCGACCAGCTTGCCGCCCTCGTTCAGGAAGGCGCGCAGCTGGAGCTGGGTGGGATTGCCCGGGACGGTCGCGCCCGTGTAGTGGACGACCGACTTGAAGTGGTCGAGCACGCCGAGCGCGTCGGGCGCGCCCTGTGTGGCGACGTTCCAGACGATCGCCCTGCGGCCGGCCGCCTTGAGGGCGTCCACGTAGGTCTGCGCCTGTGTGGCGGTCGCGCCCTCCTCTGCGACCACGAGGACGTCCGCGCGCGGCCGCTCGGCCACGGTGTACGTGAAGTGCGCGCTGGAGGTGGGCTTGCCGCTCTTCGTCCGGCCGGTGAACCAGACCTCGACCTTGTCGCCGGGATCGCCGTCGGCGACCTTGGCCCGGTACTCGTCGAAGTACAGGTTGTCCTCACCGCCGTACGTCTCGCCGCCCTTCCAGGCCCTGAGCGCCTCGTCCTTCGTACGGCCGCCGTTGACGCGGTACTTGAGCTCCTTGTCGCGCACCGCCTTGCGTACGACGACGGAGACCTCCTGGTCGGCGCCGCGCGAGTAGGACGTGGTGAACGGCTTCGGGGTGAAGTCGGCGGCCTTCAGACCGAGCGACGACGTCGGCTGGTCGGGCCTGGCCGCGGACTCGGCAACGGAGAGCGCGAACGGGATGTTCTTCTCGAACTCCCGCTGGATCAGCTTCTCGTCGTCCGGGAAGTTGAAGACCGACTGGCAGTCCGCCGCGTTCCACTGGTCGTTGGGGTCGAGGTCCGAGGCGGTCTGGCAGGTCGACATCTCGGGGGTGAACATCGCCAGACCGTTGAGGTTCGACGCGTGGCCGTCCGCCTCGCCGTTGGTGGTGTACAGCTCCGAGGAGACCTGCGGACGGTACCCCGGTATCGCGGAGTTGTCCGGGGTGCCGGCGAGCGCCTTGTACATGACGTCGTCGGGCGTGTCGGTGGCCACCTGCCAGCCGACGCCGTAGAGGAGGAGTTCGGCGGCGGAGTGGTAGTTGATGCCGTACGTGAAGCCGATCCGCTTCTCGAAGGCGTCCAGCGCCTTGGTCTCGGGCTCGGAGGAGGGGGCCGCGCCGCGGTAGGTCTCACTGGTGGGGTTGGGGGACGAACCCTCGTTGTCGTAGCCCCACTTGTAGGAGAAGTTGCGGTTGAGGTCGACGCCGTCGCCAACGCCGATGGTGCCGTCGCCGTTGTTGTCGTGCAGGTTCTTGCGCCACAGGCGGTTGTCGTCGCTCTGGAAGGTGTAGTCGTAGCCGTCGGGGTTGGCCGACAGGACGAACCACAGTTCGGTGGAGTCGACGATCTTCTTGACGCGCTTGTCGCTCTTGTAGTTGTCGACGTAGTGGTGGAGCAGCCGGCGGGTCATCTCCGGCGTGATCCACTCGCGCGCGTGCTGGTTGGACATGTAGAGGACGGAGGGTTTGGCGCCGTCCTTGGACTTCTTCGCGTTCTTGGTCAGCTTGAGCGCGAGGATGTCCTTGCCGTTCACGGTCTTGCCGATGGAGACGACCTTGGTGAGGCCCGGGTTGGCGCGGGCGGTCGCGAGGATCTCCTCCTGGAGGCCGCCGCTGCCGCTGTACGGCCGGAACACGCCCTCGGCGGCCTTGTCCACGCGGGCCTCGGCCTTGGCGGTCAGAGTGTGCTCGGTGAGCTCGACGCCCTGCCCTTCGAGCTTCTGGGCCTCCTGGTCGGTGAGGTAGACCTCGACGGTCGCGGTGCCCTTCGCCGGCACCTGCTCGCTCAGTTCGTGGCCGTCCTGCCCGGCCGCCAGCAGCAGGGGTACCTGCCCGCTGGTCACCTCGGCGCGGAAGACCTTGACTTCGTTCGGATCAGGAGAACTGGCGCTCTGCGCGGCCTGGGCGACGGGCGCGATGCCCGCGCCGCCGAGCAGGAGTGCGCCAACGGCGAGGATCGGTCTCGCTCTTCGTCTCATGAGCCCCCCTTGCGGTGGTCCGCCACAGCAGCGAACAGATGCCAGGCTCATGACAGTTGATGATCAAGTCAAGGGCGCCTCACGAATCCGCAAACGCCGGTGCCGACGTCCCAAGTGGGCGTCGGCACCGGCGTGGTGAGTGGCGGTCAGCCGACCAGGTTGTCGGCCATCTCCTCGGTGATGCTGGACTCCGTGCCCGGGATGCCCAGGTCCTGGGCCCGCTTGTCGGCCATGGCCAGCAGGCGGCGGATACGGCCGGCCACGGCGTCCTTGGTCAGCGGCGGGTCGGCGAGCGCGCCCAGCTCCTCCAGGGAGGCCTGCTTGTGGTCCATGCGCAGTCGGCCCGCGGCCGCGAGATGCTCTGGCACGTCGTCGCCGAGGATCTCCAGGGCGCGCTGGACCCGGGCTCCCGCTGCCACGGCCGCGCGCGCGGAGCGGCGGAGGTTGGCGTCGTCGAAGTTGGCGAGACGGTTCGCCGTGGCCCGCACCTCGCGGCGCATCCGGCGCTCCTCCCAGGCCAGCACCGACTCGTGGGCGCCCAGCCGGGTCAGCAGAGCGCCGATCGCGTCACCGTCCCGGACGACCACGCGGTCCACACCGCGGACCTCGCGGGCCTTCGCGGGGATCTGGAGGCGCCGGGCGGCACCGACCAGCGCGAGCGCGGCCTCCGGTCCCGGGCAGGTCACCTCAAGGGACGAGGAGCGGCCGGGCTCGGTGAGCGAGCCGTGCGCCAGGAAGGCTCCGCGCCAGGCGGCCTCGGCGTCACAGGTGGCACCGGAGACGACCTGCGGGGGCAGCCCCCGGATCGGGCGGCCCCGGCCGTCGACCAGGCCGGTCTGGCGGGCCAGCTGGTCACCGCCGGCGACGACCCGGACGACGTAACGCGAACCGCGGCGCAGTCCGCCCGGTGCCATCACGATCAGTTCGGAGCTGTGGCCGAAGATCTCCAGGATGTCCCGCTTGAGTCTGCGGGCCGCCATCGCGGTGTCCAGCTCCGCCTCGATCACAATGCGCCCGCTCACCAGGTGGAGGCCGCCGGCGAACCGCAGGATGGCGGAGACCTCCGCCTTTCTGCAGCAGGTCCGGGTGACGGGAAGCCGGGAGATCTCGTCCTTCACCGCTGCCGTCATCGCCATGGGCCGATCCTTCCATGCATCCGAAAAATACGGTCGTACGCGGCGGCCAACAGCTCCGGGTCGTGCCTCGGGGTCCCGTCGGGCCGGGCCACCGGCGCCAGCTCGACCGCGGCGCCGAACCGCTTGGCGGCATCGGTCAGGGAATCGCGGTCGGGCACGGCGGCCTGGTCGGCCAGCACCACGTCCAGGGCGAGTTTAGGGGCGTGTCGTCCCAAAACCTCCAAATGACGCTGCGGGGAGAAGCCATCGGTTTCTCCCGGCTGCGGTGCGAGGTTCAGGGAGAGTACCCGGCGCGCCTTCGTCTGGGTGAGGGCGTCCAGAAGTTCGGGCACCAGCAGATGCGGGATGACCGAGGAGAACCACGAGCCGGGTCCGAGGACCACCCAGTCCGCTTCCCGGACCGCCTCCACCGCCTCGGGGACCGCGGGCGGGTCGTGCGGCACGACATGCACCGACTGCACCTCACCCGGGGTCAGGGCCACCGTTGCCTGTCCCCTTACGGTCTCCACGTCCTCGGGCCGGTCCGGATCGTGCCCCTTGACCAGGGCCTGGAGCTCCAGGGGTACGGCGGACATGGGCAGCACCCGCCCGTGCGCGCCGAGGAGTCTGCCGACCAGGTCGAGGGCCTGGACATGGTCGCCGAGCTGCTCCCACAGGGCGACGATCAGCAGGTTGCCGACCGCGTGTTCGTGCAGGTCGCCCTTGGACTGGAAGCGGTGCTGGATGACCCGGGCCCAGGTCTGGCCCCAGTCGTCGTCACCGCACAGCGCGGCCAGCGCCTTGCGCAGGTCGCCGGGCGGCAGGACGCCCAGCTCGTCGCGCAGGCGCCCGCTGGAGCCGCCGTCGTCGGCCACGGTGACGACGGCGGTGAGGTCGCCGGTGATCCGGCGCAGTGCGGCGAGCGAGGCGGACAGGCCCATGCCACCGCCGAGCGCGACCACCTTGGGCTGGGCGCCGCGCCGGCGGGGTCTTGCCCCCCGGGCCTCGACGGGCCGGGTCGCGCGCCCTTCGGGGACGACCCTGCGCAGCCTGCTCAGCCGCGGACTACGTGCGGTCATTCCCGTCCCATGTCCCGGTGTACGACCACCGTCTCCACACCCTCGGCCGCGAGGCGCGCGGCGAGCTTCTCCGACGTGGCGACCGAGCGGTGCTTGCCGCCGGTGCAGCCGATGGCGATGGTCACGTACCGCTTGCCCTCGCGGCGGTAGCCGGCCGCGATGAGGCGCAGCAGCTCGGCGTAGCGGTCGAGGAACTCCTTGGCGCCGGGCTGGTTGAAGACGTACGCCGACACCTCCTCGTTGAGGCCGGTGAAGGGGCGCAGCTCCGGGACCCAGTGCGGATTGGGCAGGAACCGCATGTCCGCGACCAGGTCGGCGTCGACCGGGAGGCCGTACTTGAAGCCGAAGGACATCACGGTGGCCCTGAGCTCGGGCTCCTCCTCTCCGGCGAACTGGGCGTCCATCTTGGCGCGCAGCTCGTGCACGTTGAGGCTGGAGGTGTCGATGACCAGGTCGGCGTCGCCGCGCAGCTCGCGCAGGAGCTCGCGCTCGGCGTCGATGCCGTCGACGATGCGGCCGTCGCCCTGGAGGGGGTGCGGGCGGCGCACGGACTCGAAACGGCGCACCAGGGCCTCGTCGGAGGACTCCAGGAAGACGATCCGCCGGGTGACGTGCTTGGACGCCAGGTCGGCGAGGGACTCGCGGAGGTTGTCGAAGAAGCGCCGGCCGCGGACGTCGACGACCACGGCGATCCGCGCGACATTGCCCTGGGAGCGGGCGCCGAGCTCCACCATGGTGGGGATCAGCGCGGGCGGGAGGTTGTCCACGACGAACCAGCCGAGGTCCTCCAGACACTTCGCGGCGGTCGAGCGCCCGGCGCCGGACATCCCGGAGATGATCACCAGCTCGGGGATGGCCGCCTCCGGGACTCCGGCCGCATCGGCGGGCGCGCCGGTACTCACCTGAGCGTCTTCTCCGCCCTGTTCCTGTGGTTCTTCGTGCTCGTTCACATTCATGTCTCCTGCCCCCGTCGTTCGTCCGGGGCACCCGCCGTCACGGGTTCCCCACCGGAACCCGTGGTGCCGGGTTCCTCCTCATCCATGATCTCTCCAGTCGCCGTGTTCACGGCGGGCGCGGCCGGGGCCGCCTGGGCGAGGGCCACGGCGATCGTCTCGGCCGTCTTGCGGCCTATGCCGGGGACCTCGCAGATCTGGTCGATGGTGGCGGATCGTAGTTTCTTCAAGGACCCGAAATGTTTCAGCAGGGCCTGCTTGCGCGTGTCCCCCAGCCCGGGGACGTCGTCGAGCGGGCTCGACCGGAAGCGCTGGGCCCGCTTGGTGCGCTGGTAGGAGATCGCGAAGCGGTGGGCCTCGTCACGGACCCGCTGCAGAAGGTACAGGCCTTCGCTGGTGCGGGGCAGCACGACCGGGTCGTCGTCGTCCGGCAGCCAGACCTCCTCCAGGCGCTTGGCGAGGCCGCAGACGGCGATGTCGTCGATGCCGAGCTCGTCCAGGGCCTTCTTGGCGGCGGCGACCTGGGGCTGTCCGCCGTCGACGACGACGAGCTGGGGCGGGTAGGCGAACTTCTTGGGGCGGCCGTCGTCGTCCTTGAGGCCGTTCTCGGGGATGCCCTCCTCAGGGGTGCCCTCCTCGGGAAGGTCGTCCACCCACTCGCCCGTCTTCTCCTTCTCGGCGAGGTAGCGCCGGAACCGGCGGGAGATCACCTCGTGCATGGACCGGACGTCGTCCTGTCCCGCGAAGCCTTTGATCTGGAAGCGGCGGTACTCGCTCTTGCGCTGGAGTCCGTCCTCGAAGACGACCATGGACGCGACCACGTCGTCGCCCTGGAGGTGGGAGATGTCGTAGCACTCGATCCGCAGCGGCGCGCTGTCCAGGTCGAGGGCCTCGGCGATCTCCTCCAGGGCACGCGAGCGCGTGGTCAGGTCGGAAGCGCGCTTGGTCTTGTGGAGGACGAGTGCCTGCTGGGCGTTGCGCTGCACGGTCTCCATGAGGGCCTTCTTGTCGCCGCGCTGCGGGATGCGCAGGGAGACGCCCGACCCGCGCCGTTCGGCGAGCCACTCCTGGACGGGCTCGACCGGCTCGGGCAGGGCCGGGACGAGGACCTCCTTGGGGACCGAGTCCCCCTTCTCCTCGCCGTAGAGCTGCTGGAGGGCGTGCTCGACGAGGGCGCCGGTGGTGATCTCCTCGACCTTGTCGGTGACCCAGCCGCGCTGGCCCCGGACGCGTCCGCCGCGTACGTGGAAGATCTGGACGGCGGCCTCCAGCTCGTCCTCGGCGACCGCGATCAGGTCGGCGTCGGTCGCGTCGGCGAGCACGACGGCGCTCTTCTCCATGGCCTTCCTCAGGGCCCCGATGTCGTCGCGCAGGCGGGCCGCCCGCTCGTACTCCATCTCCTCGGCCGCCTCCGTCATCTGCTGCTCGAGACGGCGGATGTAGGTGCCGGTGCGGCCGGCCATGAAGTCGCAGAAGTCCTCGGCCAGGTCGCGGTGTTCGTCGGCGGAGACGCGGTCGACGCAGGGCGCCGAGCACTTGCCGATGTAGCCGAGGAGGCAGGGGCGGCCGGTGCGGGCGGCGTTCTTGAAGACGCCGGCGGAGCAGGTGCGGACCGGGAAGACGCGCAGGAGGAGGTCGACGGTGTCGCGGATCGCCCACGCGTGCCCGTACGGCCCGAAGTACCTGACGCCCTTGCGTTTCTGGCCGCGCATCACCTGCACACGCGGGAACTCCTCGTTCATCGTCACCGCGAGGTACGGGTAGCTCTTGTCGTCGCGGTACTTGACGTTGAACCGGGGGTCGAACTCCTTGATCCAGGAGTACTCCAGCTGGAGGGCCTCGACCTCCGTGGACACCACCGTCCACTCCACGGACGCGGCCGTGGTCACCATGGTGCGGGTGCGGGGGTGCAGGCTCGCCAGGTCCTGGAAGTAGTTCGCCAGGCGCTGACGCAGGCTTTTCGCCTTTCCGACGTAGATCACCCGGCGGTGCTCGTCGCGGAACCTGTACACCCCGGGAGTGTCCGGGATCTCCCCTGGTTTGGGGCGGTAGCTGGAGGGGTCGGCCATGTCTCACACCCTACTGGCGAGGGCTGACAGTCCGGTGAGCCTGTGGACAACGGCCAACGTCTGTCGGGCGGATCCCGACGGAGGCGGCCAGGGTGAGACACCGCCGAGGTCGTGTCCGTGCTGGTGCGCTCGCCGGCGCCGGCCGAGCGCTGGGAGCGGCCGAGCGCGCTGGACCGGTTTCGGGTCAGCGGCCTGGCCGGGCAGCTGGCCCGAGCGGTCCTCGACGTCGAGCGGCGGCCGATCGAGCCGGTTCCGACGGGCGGGCCCCATGTGCTCGGTCACGTACTTCGTGGCCGGTGTCGGCCCGGCACCGGATCCGGACGATGCGGTGCCGCCCGGGATCCGTGACGTGGGAGGTCGGGAGGCGGCCGGTGGGCCCGACGTCCTGGCCGAGGCGTTCGACGCCGTTCGCGCCCGCCTCATGGAACTCGTGGTCCGCATCGACGACCTGGCCGTCAGCCTGGAGATCCCCACGCCGTCGGCACCCGCCGAGGCGGTCACCGGCTGCCTCACCGGTCGCGGCCTTCCTCCCAGCGCCCCTCCGAGCCGGAGTCGGATCACGGCCGCGAACGGCGGGTCCGTGAACGACACCGGCGCCCTTCCCCCTGTCCGCCGGCCAGGCCCTAGCGGGACTCCAGGAACGTCAGCACCGCCAGCACCCGGCGGTGGTCGTCGGTGTCCTCCGTGAGGGCGAGTTTGCCGAGGATGCTGCGGACGTGTTTCTCGACGGTGCCCTCGGTGACCCACAGGCGGCGGCCGATGCCGGCGTTGGAGCGGCCCTCGGCCATCAGGGCGAGGACCTCGCGCTCGCGGGCGCTGAGACGGGCGAGCGGGTCGTCGCGGCGCTGGGCGGAGAACAGCTCCTGCACCAGGGAGGGGTCGACCACCGAGCCGCCCCGGTGGATCCGCTCCAGGGCCTCGATGAAGTCGTCGACGACCGTGACCCGGCTCTTGAGGAGGTAGCCGACCTTGCGGCCGCTCGCCAGCAGCTCCAGGGCGTCCTCGACCTCGACGAACGCGGACAGCACAAGAATGCCGGTGTCGGGGTGGCGCTCACGGATGGTACGGGCGGCCTTGAGGCCTTCGGTCGAGTGGTCAGGAGGCATCCTTATGTCGACGATCGCCAGTTCGGGGCGTTCCTCGTCGACCAGTTCCAGGAGCCGGACGGCGTCCCCGGCCTGGCCCGCGACCTGGTATCCGACGCGCTCGCACAGGCTGGCGAGACCCTCCCTGAGCAGGATGTCGTCGTCGGCGAGGACGACCCGTCCCCGTGCCGGCTGCTGCGATGCGTCGTCCATGCCCCAGCCCCCTCGCCCGGCCTGTGCGGTGCGTCGGCCAAGGTCGGGCCTCCCCCCGCCCCGCCCTCTGCCCGCGCCCCAACAGCCTGCCCCACCCTCGGGTTTACGGCTAGCCGGAAGCGGAATTGGAGGCCTGCCGTGACGACATCAGGACGTGTTCGGGCGATTCTCGAACCAGTGCAGATGCAGTCCGACCGGCCGTCCCGGGCGAGGGACGGAAGGTCGCACGGCCGAAAGGTGCGGGACATGTGGCGGACACGGATCGAGAAGCGACGGCGGCCGGTCCGTGCCCGTCGGTACCCGGACGAGGCGTACGACACGGTCGGTGTCCTGGACCCGAGGGACCCGGACATCGTGCGTGCCAAGCGCCTGCAGACCGCACAGAACGGCGGCACCCACCGCCTCTAGAGCCGGACGGATGCCTCTCCGTCCGACAGGACCGCCCGGCGCGTACGCGACGTCACCCAGTTCAGGCTCCCCCACCTGGACGAACTCCCCGGCGTGCGCCCCGGGCGGTCACCGGTCCGGCGAGGGCCCGCCCAGGGGCAGCCGCACGTCCATGGTCGTGCCCTCGCCGGGCGGGCTGCTGACCGCCAGCTTGCCGCCGATCGCCTCGACCCGGTCGATGAGACCGATCAGCCCGGAACCGCGTCCCGGCTCGGCGCCTCCGGCGCCGTCGTCGCGGATGGTCAGCTCCAGGACGCCGCCCCGGATCTTTGCCGAGACCTCCACCACGCGCGCGTGCGCGTGCTTCGCCGCGTTGGTGAGGCATTCGGAGGTCACGTAGTAGGCGGCCACCTCCAGGTGTTCCGGCAGCCGGGCCGCGGGCAGCTTCAGGTCGAGCTCGACGGGGAGGGCGGAGCGGCGGGCCAGGGAGCGCAGGGCGGGCCCGAGGCCGCCTTTGGAGAGGATGGCCGGGTGGATGCCCCGGGCCACCTGGAGCAGGTCCTGGAAGGCGTCGTCGAGGCCCTTGCCGACATGTACGAGCTGTTCGGCGAGCTCCGAGGACCGGTCGGTCACCAGGGTCTCGGCGAGCCGCAGATCGAGCTGGAGGGCGACGAGCCGCTGCTGGACCCCGTCGTGCAGATCGCGCTCGATGCGCCGCCGGGAGGCGTCCGCCGCGGCCACCACGCGCGCGCGTGAGGCTCTCAGCTGGTCGCGGCTGTCGGCGTTGGCGATGGCGGTGGCGACGAGGCCGGTGAAGTCGGCCAGCCGCGACTCGGTACCCACCGGCAGCAACTCCAGCGGAGAGGCCGCGACGACGAAGCCCCACAGCCGGTCGTCGACGACGATGGGCGCGCCCACGGCGTGGCCGACGTGGGCGGCGCGCCGGGTCCGGGTGACCGCGTCGATCGCCTCGTATCCCGCCTCGCCGCGCCCCTTGCGCGTGGCCTCCTCGAGTTCTTCCGGGATGCCGAGCACCGTCCCGAGGACCGTCCGGCTGCCGTCGGGTTCCTGCCGCAGGACGGCCGCGGTGGTGTCCAGCAGGTCCCCCACCTCCTCGGCCACCCTCGTGAACACCTCGGACGGCGGGGCGCCGTGGGCCACCAGGGTGGCGACCCGGCGCAGGGCGGCCTGTTCCCGGGCGGTGCGGCGGCTCTCGGTGACGTCACGGGCGGTGGCGTAGACGAGGCCCTGTTCCGGTACCGGCCGGGCGCTCCACTGCAGCCAGCACTCGGTGCCGTCCGCGCGCAGGTAGCGGTTCTCGAACTCGGCCACCTCGACGCCGTCGGCCAGTCGTGCGAGGGCCGCACGGGTGGTGTCCCGGTCGTCCTCGTGCACGAACTCGATGAACGGCATCGACAGGATCGTCTCGCGCGGGTGACCCAGGATGCGCTCGAAGGCCGGGTTGACCCGCTTGAAGTAGCCGTCGGTCCCGCTGATGCAGAGCAGGTCCAGCGAGAGGTTGAAGATGCTCGCCAGTTCCTGCTCGGCCTCCTCTCGCCGCCCATGCGCCGCCGCGAAGGAGGCCATGGTGCCGTTCATGCCGCCCAACAGCTGGCTCCACGTGCCCTCGAAGGAGGCTTCGTCGGCGCGGTGTTCGAGGCGGTTCTGGTCGATCGCCGTGTTCATGGCGCGGATCTCGGCGGCCAGCCGCTCGGTGGTCACGCGCAGTTCGCGGAAGGTGTCGGCGACATCACCCAGTTCATCGCGGCCCGCGTACCGGATGTCGTACGAGAGATCCCCGTGCGACAGTGCCCGGGCGCCCGCGGCGACCTGGCCCAGGGGCCGGGTGATCGACCTGCTGAGCGCGAGCGCGAGGAAGGTGACGAGGGCGAGCACGGCCAGGGAGGCGGTGAGGTCGCGCACCACGCGGACCTCCGCGTCGCGGCGGTCGTGGCCCGCCGTGGCGTCGAGCTGGCGGGCGGCCCGGTCCTGGATGCCGCGCAGCGAGTCGATGCGGGCCCCGGAGTCGGCGAGCCAGCGCTCGTACGAGGGCCAGACGGCGGTCTCCGGGCGGGCGGTGGCGAGCAGGTCGCGGACCCTGCGGACGGCCCGGCCGGGATCCCGGAACTGGATGACGTACAGCTGGGTCCGCAGTTCGGCCGAGGTGTTCTCCCGGAAGGCGTCCAGCTGGGCCATCTCGAGCGCGGGCCAGCGTCCGGCGCCGGTGGGCCGGCCTGCGGGACCGGCGAGCAGGGCGGCGACCTCCGCCTGTTCCCGGTCGGCGGCCTCGATGGCGCGCAGGAGGGCGATGTGGGCGTCGGCGGCGCGGCCGGAGGCCCGGGTGGGGCGGCCGGCTTCGAGCGCGGTGACGTCGTGGAGCAGGGTGGCCTCGACGCTGCCGTACTGCTCCGCGATGTCGGGGGCGGTGAGCGAGCCGGTGGCGATCTGGACGCGCAGAGAGTGCAGTTGACGGCCGAGGGCGTCGAGGTCACCGGCGACGTCGGATCCGGACCACGAGGCGGCGCGGGTCACGGCGCGCTCCAGGGCCCGGTCGGTGGCGCGTTCGGCCTCGGTCCGCTCCGCCGGCGGGTCCGGGCCGGGGCGCAGCCGGGCCTCGACGGCGGCGAGCCGCTCGCCCGCGACGGCGTCGGTGACCTCGGCCGTCGCGAACGACACCTCGGTGCCGGTGTGGAAGTCGCGCAGGGTGCGCGCTTCCCGCCACTGCGCGACCGCGCTGAAGGCGGTGAAGGCGAGCAGCCCGGTCACCGGCAGCAGGACCAGCAGCATCAGCTTCCGGCCGACGCGCAGCCGGGCGAGCAGCGGGACGTGTGGCGGGGCCCCGGAGCTTCGTCTGAGCGGTGAGCGGCGCATGACAGGGCCTCAGGCGCCGGCGCTTCCGTGCGTGGTGCCGTCGGGTTCCGTCATGCGAAACACCCCTCTGTGGAGGGCGCTTTCACACGCCCGTGCAGGGCACGGTCGGTCGTGGCCCGGCCTCTTCAGCATGCCCGCGAACTCCGCTGGCGTCCATGTGTTCAGGGAGCCACGCGACCCGGCACGGCGGCGGCTCACGATCCGCCCTTCGGGTAACCGTCGTGGGCGGCGAGGTCCTTGTCGATGGCCTCGACCGCCTCGTCGAGCGTGGCCTTCACCGGAGCCCTGTCGATCATGATCTTCGGGAAGGCCCGGGAGAACGCCTCGGTGATCGCCGGGTAGGCGGGGGTGCGTGGCCTCGGCCGGGCCACTCCGTCCGTCAACTGCTCGATGAACAGGCGCTCGGCACCGCCCTCGGCGTACTCCGGGGAGAGCTTCACCGCGCTGTGCGTGGCCGGGATCGCGCCGTTGGCCACGCTCATCCGGTGGATCTGGTCCGGCTTCAGCAGATAGGCGAGGAAGCGCCATACGGCGTCGCCGTCGGCCCCGCCCGAGGTCACGCCCCACTGCCAGGAGCCCATCCCGGTCACGGTGCCCTCGCCGAAGTCGGGCAGCGGCACGATCGCCAGGTCACCGGGGAACGTCCTGGCGTAGTCCGGGTACCACCAGTGGCCTGTCCAGGAGATGACACTGCGCTCCTGGACGAAGGCGTGTTCGCTCTTGCCGGGCTCGACGAGCCCCTCCTCCACCCAGTCCTGCAAGGTGGTGAGCGCCTGGACCGACTCGGGTCCGTTCAGGAAGCCGTCGGCGGTCCGGAACGTCCTGGGGTCGATGAGATCGCCGCCCGCCGACCACACCGCGGGCGCGAAGCCGTAGGTGCTCCACTCCTCGCCGGGTTTCGCGTCGACGAGGCCCATGTCGAGCGGATACCGGTACCCCGCCTTGCGCAGGGTGCGCAGGATGTCCGCGAACTCGCGGGCGGTCCAGGCGTCCTCGGCGTCCTGGGGAATACGGACATGGGCCTTCTTCAGCACCGACGGCCGCACATAGAGTCCGAGCCCGGAGTCGAAGGTGCCGATCCCGTACAACCTCCCCGCGTAGGTGCCCTGTTGGCGGATCGAGGGCAGCAGGTCCTTGCGCAGGCCGTCGGACAGACAGGAGTCGATCGGCTTGATCCTGCCGGACCAGGCGTAGCTGTAGAGCCTGGGGCCGTCGAAGTCGAGCAGGTCGGGCAGGTCGCCGCTGGCCGCGGCGGAGAGCACCAGTTCGTTGTACGGCCGCTGCTCGGGCAGGGTGACGACCTCGATCCGCACCTCCCGCTGCGCCCTGTTGAAGTCCTGGACCTGGCGGCGCAGCGTGGTGTACTCGGCGCTCGGCCCCGCGTGGAACCACACGGTGACCTGCGCGGTGCCGTCGATCCTGCCGTCACAGGTGGTGTCGGCGCCGGTCCGCTCACTCCGGTCGCCGTCGTCTCCCCCGCCGCCGCACGCGGTGAGCAGCAGCGCGACCGCCGTCAGGCCCGCGACCAGAGCGCGGCGGCCCCTTACGACGTTTGCGAGCGGTTTCCTCATCACGCACCCCCACTCGACCGGACTCGCACGGCCTCCCCAGGGCAGCCCACATGCTACCGCCCGTGACCTCTCGCTGCGCTGGGTGAGCGGGAACTGACATATTCGACACAGGACTTGAGCACGTTCCAGGTGTCGGGAAGCAATCCGTCCCGACTCTTCCGGGTAGCCGGAAAGCGCAATCCCCGCAGGGTTGGGACCCTGTGCGCATGTCCATGCGCTGTCTTCTCGTCGATGACAGCATCCGCTTCCTGGAGGCCGCGCGTAGCCTGCTGGAACGCGACGGGATACCTGTCGTCGGCGTCGCACTGTCGGGTACCGAGGCTCTGGCACGGGCCGCGGAGCTGACCCCGGACGTCGTCCTGGTCGATCTCGACCTCGACGGCGAGAGCGGGTTCGACGTGGCGGTGGAGCTGGCCCGCACTGTCTCCTGCGTCATCATCCTGATCTCCACGCACGCGCTGGACGACGTCGAGGAGCTGGTCACGGGCAGTCCGGCGCGCGGCTTTCTGCCCAAGTCGGCGCTGTCGGGGCGGGCGATCAGGGAGTTGCTGGGCGGTGGCAGAGAGGCCCCGCCCGGCTGAAACAAAGGGGCCGCCTTCCGGCCGGGAGTGCGCCATCGTTCGGCGGCAAGTGTTGTCGGGACTTGGTCAACACGCTTCAATGCGGGGGAGCTCGGGGCCGGCAACGACGGCGTACGGATGTGAAGCCTCCTTGCGGCACTGCCGCGCACGGCCCCGACGCACCCTCAGGATCGGCCTGACCAGCCGCCCGGACCTGCACAGAAAGGCCCCTGCATGCCGCACGCCACACAGCACGCGGACGTCGCGACCGTCACCGAAGCGGAACTGGACACGGCACTGCGAGGCGGCCCCTTCCACGTCGCGCTGCGCGCCGCGATCGCCGCTCGGGGGCTGCCGCTGCAGCGCGTCCAGCACCATCTGACGCGGTACGGGGTCAGGGTGGGCGTCACCAGCCTGAGTTACTGGCAGCAGGGTGCCCGGCGCCCGCAGCGTCCCGAGTCGCTGCGGGCCGTACGGGCGCTGGAGGAGATCCTGCAGCTGCCGGAGGAATCGCTGATCAGGCTGCTCGCCGAGCACGACGACCGGTCGGCCGCCGTGCGGCCCGCGGCCCGTTCCTACCGCTCCCTCCTCGCGGCCTCGGACGTCCTCGAACAGCTGTTGGGCGAGCTGGACTCACCGCCCGACGGCGGGCTGCACACGCTCGGCCACCACGAGCGGATAGACATCGGGGCGCGCCGCGAGCTGCGCGGCCGCGAGTCCCACCACATCGTGCGCGCCCACCGAGAGGGCGTCGACCGTTTCATGGCCGTCCACCACGGCGACCCGGGGTGCAGGCCCGAGCTCATGACCGTGCACGCCCTGGAGAACTGCCGTACGGGACGCGTCCGTTCGCACCACGACACGGGGGTGCTCGTCGCCGAGCTGCTCCTCGACGCCCGGCTGCGCGCGGGTGACACCTTCCTGTTCCGCTACTGCGTCGAGGACGGCACGGCCGGAGTGTCCCGCGAGTACGTCCGCGGCTTCGGCTCACCGGGCGGTCAGTACGCGCTCCAGGTGCGCTTCGACGAGAACGCCCTGCCCCTGCGCTGCCACCGCTTCATCCAGCACTCCCCCGCGGCTCCCCGCAGCGGCCGCCAGGAACTGGCCCTCACCGGCCACCACCACTCGGTGCACCTCGTCGAGCCGCGGGTGCGGTCGGGGGTGGTGGGGATCGGGTGGGACTGGGAGTGAGTGGGACGACGTCAGCTCGGTGACGGCACGTAAACGTTTGCGCAAGCGTTTACGTGCGCTGCTGAATGGGATACCTTCCGGGCCATGGGCCGCCGTTCCGGTGCCCTGTGGGCGTCCTTCCGGGAGGGGAACCCGATGCCGACCATGGCCGACGTGGCACGCAGCGCGGGGGTGTCCGTGGCGACCGTCTCGCACGTCCTCAACGGCACCCGGCCGGTCCTGCCCCACACCCGCCAGGCCGTGCTGGACGCCGTCGACGAGCTCGGCTACACGCCCAACACGCTCGCCCGCTCCCTGGTGACCTCCCGCACCCGCTCCATCGGGCTCGCGGTGTCGGCGATCAGCAACCCCTACTTCACGGAGATCCTCCAGGGCGTCGAGGCGGGTGCGCTGGAACACGGCTACAGCCTGCTCATCGCCGATCCGCACGACGATCCCGACCACGAGTGCAAGGTCGTCCAGCTGCTGCACGAGAGACGGGTGGACGGCATGATCGTCGCGCCCTCGGCGGACCCACGCGAGCTCGTCTCCTATCTCGGGCGCCACCGGGTCCCGACGGTGTTCCTCGACCGTGTGATCGACGGAGTGATCGAAGGTGTGGTCGGCGGTGTGACCGAAGGTGTGATCGGCGGTGCGGTCGGGGCCCCGGCGGACGGCCCGCAGCGCTTCGACCAGGTCTGTGCCGAGAACACCGGGCCGATGGCCCGGCTGGTCACTCATCTCGCCGGGCTCGGCCACCGGCGCATCGGCCTGGTGGCGGGCCTGCCCGGGCTGAGCACCACGGCCGAACGGATCACCGGATACCGCCAGGGCCTCACCACCGCACTTCTCCCCTACGACGACGACCTCGTCGTCCACGGGGACTCCGAGTCGGCCGGAGCCGGACGGGCCACAGCCGCCCTGCTCTCCCTCGCCGCACCGCCCACCGCCCTCGTCACCGCCAACAACACCATGACCATCGGCACCCTGCGCGCCCTCCGCGACCGCGGTCTGTCGGTACCGGACGACCTCGCCCTGTGCTGCTTCGACGACTTCGCCTGGGCCGACCTGTTCTCGCCCCGGCTCACCGCGATCGCCCAGCCCAGCAGGGAGATCGGCGCACAGGCGGTCCGTGTGCTCCTGGAACGCCTCGCCGCGCCGGACCGGCCCGCCCGGACCGTGCGCCTCGACTGCACGTTCGTCCACCGCACGTCATGCGGCTGCCCCGACTCCGGGGAGCGGGGGCGGCCATCGCAGGCCTCCCGGCCTTCCCAGCGTTCTCAGCCCTCGCGGCCCTCGCAGTCCTCGCAGTCCTCGCAGTCCTCGCAGTCCTCGCAGTTCGAGAAAGGAAATGTCTCGTGATCGTCGTCGCCGGTGAGGCCCTGATCGACCTGGTACCGCAGGGCAGGGGCGCCCTCGCGAGCCTCACGCCGGCGCTCGGCGGCGGCCCCTACAACACCGCCGTGGCCCTCGGCCGGCTCGGGTCTCCCACCGCCTTCTGCTCCCGCACCTCGCTCGACGCCTTCGGCGAGGCCCTGCTCGACGGGCTGCGGGCGGCGGGGGTGGACGTGTCCCCCGTGCAGCGCGGTGCGGAACCCACCACGCTCGCCGTCGCCACGATCGACACCAACGGCTCGGCCGCCTACTCCTTCTACGTCGACGGCACCGCCGACCGCCTGTTCGCCGCCCCCGCCTCGCTCCCGACCGACACGCGCGCGGTGTCCTTCGGCACCTGCTCGCTCGTCCTGGAACCGGGGGCGAGCGCCTACGAGGAGCTGCTGCGGACCGTAGCAGCGCAGGGTGTGTTCACCGCGCTCGACCCGAACATCCGGGCCGGGCTGATCCTCGACGCGGACGCCTACCGGGCCCGGTTCAAGAGCTGGCTGCCGTCGGTGTCGCTGCTCAAGCTCTCCGAGGAGGACGCGCTGTGGCTGGGCGGCACCCCGCGCGAGTGGCTGGCCTCGGGACCCTCGGCCGTCGTGGTCACCCATGGCGGTGACGGGCTGACCGTGTTCACCCGGGACGGGGCGGCGCTGGCCGTGCCGGGCGAGAAGGTCGACGTCGTGGACACCATCGGCGCCGGCGACACCGTGAACGCGGCCCTGCTGCACGGTCTGGGGACCCTCGACGCGCTGTCCCCGGCGGCGCTCGCGGACCTGGGCGTCGAGGACTGGACCCGGCTGCTGCGGTTCGCGGCACGCGCGGCCGCGATCACCTGCTCACGGGCGGGGGCGCAGCCGCCGTACGCGTCCGAACTGGGCGAACTCTAGAGGCCGTTGGCACGAGCGGTGCCCCGCGGGGAGGTCCCGCGGGGCACCGCTCGTTGCGTGTCTTCTCCGGATGCGGTCGGCCCGCTGCTCCGGAATCTCAGGCCTTGGGGGCCCGTGTCGTCTTCTTGGCGGGCGCGGCCTTCTTGGTTGTCGTCGTCCTGGCCGTCGCCGTCTTCTTCGCCGTCGACTTGGCGGCGACCGTCTTCTTCGCCGCGGCCGTCTTCCTGGCCGGTGCCTTGCGCGGGGCCTTCACCGCGGCCCCGTCGCTGATCCGGTCGGCGCCGAGGATCTCCCTGAGGAACTTGCCGGTGTGGCTGGCCGGGACTCCGGCGACCTCCTCCGGGGTGCCCTCGGCGACCACGAGTCCGCCGCCCGCGCCGCCCTCGGGGCCCATGTCGACGACCCAGTCGGCCGTCTTGATCACATCGAGGTTGTGCTCGATGACGATGACGGTGTTGCCCTTGTCGACCAGACCGGACAGGACCTTCAGCAGCTTGCTGATGTCCTCGAAGTGCAGACCGGTGGTCGGCTCGTCCAGGACGTAGACCGTACGGCCGGTGGACCGCTTCTGGAGCTCACTGGCGAGCTTCACGCGCTGGGCCTCGCCACCGGACAGGGTGGTCGCGGCCTGGCCGAGACGGACGTAGCCGAGACCGACGTCCTTGAGGGTGTTGAGGTGGCGGGCGATCGCGGGGACGGCCTCGAAGAAGTCCGTGGCCTCCTCGATCGGCATGTTCAGGACGTCGGCGATGGACTTGCCCTTGTAGTGGACCTCCAGGGTCTCCCGGTTGTAGCGGGCGCCGTGGCAGACCTCGCACGGGACGTAGACGTCCGGGAGGAAGTTCATCTCGATCTTGATCGTGCCGTCGCCCGCGCAGTTCTCGCAGCGGCCGCCCTTGACGTTGAAGGAGAAGCGGCCGGGCATGTAGCCGCGGACCTTCGCCTCGGTGGTCTCGGCGAACAGCTTGCGGACGTGGTCGAAGACGCCGGTGTACGTCGCCGGGTTGGACCGCGGGGTGCGGCCGATGGGCGACTGGTCGACGTGCACGACCTTGTCGACGAGGTCGTCGCCGTCCACGCGCGTGTGCCGCCCCGGGACGCTCCTCGCGCCGTTGAGCTCGCGCGCCAGGTGTGTGTACAGGATGTCGTTGACCAGGGTCGACTTGCCGGACCCTGAGACACCGGTGACCGCGGTGAACACGCCCAGCGGGAAGGACACGTCGATGTCCTGGAGGTTGTTCTCGCGGGCTCCGTGCACCGTGAGCTGCCGGGACGGGTCGAGGGGGCGGCGGATGTGGGGCAGCGGGATGGCCTTCTTGCCCGACAGGTACTGGCCCGTCTCCGACTCGGCGTTGGCGAGCAGCTCCTTAAGGGAGCCGCTGTGCACGACCTTGCCGCCGTGCTCGCCCGCGCCGGGGCCGATGTCGACGATCCAGTCGGCGACCTTGATGGTGTCCTCGTCGTGCTCGACGACGATGAGCGTGTTGCCCATGTCGCGCAGCCGGACCAGGGTCTCGATCAGCCGGTGGTTGTCGCGCTGGTGCAG
Source organism: Streptomyces sp. NPDC050759 (assembly GCF_044456945.1). Classification (NCBI taxonomy): domain Bacteria; kingdom Bacillati; phylum Actinomycetota; class Actinomycetes; order Kitasatosporales; family Streptomycetaceae; genus Streptomyces; species Streptomyces sp. NPDC050759. Next base: position 265,497 of record NZ_JBITGI010000012.1, read on the forward strand.
GCCGATGGACGGCTCGTCGAGGACGTACAGCACGCCGACGAGTCCGGAGCCGATCTGGGTGGCCAGACGGATGCGCTGGGCCTCGCCGCCCGAGAGGGTGCCGGCCGCGCGGTTCAGCGAGAGGTAGTCCAGGCCGACGTCGACCAGGAACTTCAGTCGTTCGTTGACCTCCTTGAGCACGCGCTCGGCGATCTTCTTGTCACGGGCGCTGAGCTTCAGCTCACCCAGGAAGTCCGCGCAGTCGCTGATGGACATGCCGGAGACCTCGGCGATCGACTTGCCCATGACGGTGACCGCGAGGACGAGCGGCTTGAGGCGGGTGCCCTCACAGGTGGGGCAGGGCACCTCGCGCATGTAGCCCTCGAAGCGCTCGCGGCTGGCGTCGCTCTCGGACTCGCTGTGCCGGCGCTTGACGAAGGGAACGGCACCTTCGAAGGGGGTCGTGTAGACCCGCTCGCGGCCGTACCGGTTGCGGTAGCGGACCTCGATCTGCGTCTTGTGGCCGTACAGCAGGGCCTTCCTGGCACGCTGCGGCAGGCCCGCGAAGGGAATGTCCGTCCGGAAGCCCAGCGCGTCCGCGAGGGCGCCGATCAGACGGCCGAAGTAGTCCTTGGTGTGCCCGTGCGACCAGGGGTGGATGGCGCCCTCGTCGAGGGACTTGTCCTCGTCCGGGACGATCAGCTCGGGGTCGACCTCCATGCGCGTGCCGATGCCGGAGCAGTCGGGGCAGGCGCCGAAGGGCGAGTTGAACGAGAAGGAGCGGGGCTCCAGCTCCTCGAAGGACAGGTCGTCGTACGTGCAGTACAGGTGCTCCGAGAACATGCGCTCGCGCTCGGGGTCGTCCTCGGGGAGGTCGACGAAGTCGAGCACGACCATGCCGCCGGCGAGGCCGAGGGCGGTCTCCACCGAGTCGGTGAGACGGCGCTTGGCGGACTCCTTCACCGTGAGGCGGTCGATGACCACCTCGATGGTGTGCTTCTCCTGCTTCTTCAGCGTGGGCGGGTTGGAGAGCTGGACGGTCTCGCCGTCCACGCGCGCACGGCTGTAACCCTTGGTCTGGAGATCGGCGAAGAGATCGACGAACTCTCCCTTGCGCTCGCGCACCAGCGGCGAGAGCACCTGGAAGCGGCTCCCCTCCGGCAGCTCCAGGACCTTGTCGACGATGGCCTGCGGCGACTGGCGCGAGATCGGGCGGCCGCACTCGGGACAGTGCGGCTTGCCGATGCGCGCGAAGAGCAGGCGCAGGTAGTCGTAGACCTCGGTGATGGTGCCGACCGTCGAGCGCGGGTTGCGCGAGGTCGACTTCTGGTCGATGGAGACCGCGGGCGAGAGGCCCTCGATGAAGTCGACGTCGGGCTTGTCCATCTGGCCGAGGAACTGGCGGGCGTACGAGGAGAGCGACTCCACGTAGCGACGCTGGCCCTCGGCGAAGATGGTGTCGAAGGCCAGGGAGGACTTGCCCGACCCGGACAGGCCCGTGAAGACGATGAGCGAGTCGCGAGGCAGGTCGAGCGAGACGTTCTTCAGGTTGTGCTCGCGCGCGCCACGGACGATGAGACGGTCGGCCACGCCGGTCCGCACCTTTCTTGGCTTGAGAGGAGTGACAGGGGCGGGGCCCCCGTACTTTCTCAGACTAGGGGGAGCCACTGACAACGCCGGTCGGATTCCCCGGAGGCATAACAATCCCCGACCATCCAGCATGCCCGACGCCGCACCCGACCATATAGCACGCGCTTTCGATTTACGGCCCAGCTTCACCACCTTCACCCAAAGGTGTGGCGGGGCTAGGGTCAGCACCATGATTGATCACGCTCATGACCTGGTGTCTGTACGTGGTGCGACCGAGCGGCTCCTGACCGCAGCCGCCACATTGGACAACGTGTCCGTGACCGAGTCGTCACGGCTGCCGGGCTGGAGCCGCGGCCATGTCCTCGCCCACCTGTCCCGCAATGCCGACGCCCTCGTGAACGTTCTGCGGGGACAGCCCATGTACGCCTCCGCAGAAGCGCGCGACGCCGACATCGAACGCGACGCCCCGCGCCCCCTCGACGTCCAGCTCGCCGACCTGCGCGAGAGTGCCGAGCGCTTCCAGGAGGCGGGGGCCGCACCGGCCGACTGGTCGCGCACGGTCGAGCTCCGCAACGGGGTCACCGACTCGGCGTCCCGGGTGCCGTTCCGGCGGTGGGCCGAGGTGGAACTGCACCACGTGGATCTCGGGATCGGCTACGAGTTGGAGGATCTTTCGGAGGACTTCGTCCAACGCGAGATCAACTTCCTCACGGAGCGGTTCCGGGGTCACCCCGACGTGCCTTCCCTCGTGATCGAGGAGGACGACGGCCGCAGGATCCCGACGGGCGGCCACGGGGACACCGCGCTTGTCGTCACTGGGCGACAGGCCGACCTGCTCGGCTGGCTGGCCGGCCGCCGCGACGGCTCGGCACTGACGGTCCACGGCGGCGCCCTCCCCTCGCTGCCCCCGCTATAGGCTGCCGCCATGACGTACAGCGGACAGGTGACGGTCGGCGGACCCGCCGACGTGCACGAGCTCAAGGACCTGATGATCACCAAGATCGCGGTCGGCCCGATGGACAACAACGCCTATCTGCTGCGCTGCCGGGCCACCGACGAGCAACTGCTGATCGACGCGGCCAACGACGCGGACACCCTGCTGGGCATGATCGGCGACGACGGCATCGCCTCCGTCGTCACCACGCATCAGCACGGCGACCACTGGCAGGCGCTCGCCGCGGTGGTCGCGGCCACGCGCGCGCGTACGTACGCCGGCCGGGACGACGCCGAAGGCATCCCCGTGCCCACCGACGTCCTGGTCGACGACGGCGACGTCATCCGCGTGGGACGCGTGGAGCTGACCGCACGCCACCTGGTCGGGCACACACCGGGCTCGATCGCCCTCGTCTACGACGACCCCCACGGGCATCCTCATGTGTTCACCGGGGACTGCCTGTTCCCCGGAGGGGTGGGCAACACCCGTAAGGATCCCAAGGCGTTCGCCAGCCTGATCCACGACGTCGAGACGAAGATCTTCGACGCGCTCCCGGACGAGACCTGGGTGTACCCGGGACACGGGAACGACACGTCGCTGGGCGCGGAGCGGCCGCAACTGCCGGAGTGGCGCGCGCGGGGGTGGTGAACCCCGGGGGTACGCGCCCCGCGCATACCGTTCGCACGCGCCCCGTGTGAACTCTTCACACACGCCGGTGCCACGCACGCGCTCCCGGCGCACATGGTTGCGCAGTCAACTGGGAGCAGCCCCGCACAGGATGACGGCTCCTGCGCGGTACGGGCCGCCGGTCTTTCTATCCCCGCCCTCGACCGGCGGCCCCGGCGTCCTGTCCGAAAAGCGTTCACGAGAATGCAACACACGTTCCCAATATGCGGACAATTGCCGTTGTGACCTCGACAAACGGGACTTTGGACTGTCACTCTCCCGCCATGCACCTTGCCCCGCGCGCTCTGCGCCGCGCCGCCGTCGCGGCATCCGTAGCCCTGCTCGCCACCGCCGTCGGCTGTGCTCCGCAGTCGGAGGACGACGCGAACGCCAAGGCCTCGGGGTCCACTGGAACCACCTGCGCCAAGGGCAAGTTGGCCACCAAGAGCTCCGGAAAACTGACCGTCGCGACCGACGAGCCCGCGTACGAGCCGTGGTTCAAGGACGACAAGCCCGCGAGCGGCAAGGGCTTCGAGTCTGCCGTCGCCTACGCCGTGGCGAAGCAGCTCGGCTATGACAAGAGCGCCGTCGTCTGGCAGAGCGTCCCCTTCAACAAGGCGTTCGCGCCGGGTGAGAAGACCTTCGACTTCGACATCAACCAGGTGTCGATCAGCGCCGAGCGCAAGAAGGCCGTGGACTTCTCGTCCGGCTACTACGACGTGCGTCAGGCCGTCATCGCGCTCAAGGGCACCAAGGCCGCCAAGGCGAAGAGCATCGCGGACCTGAAGGGCCTCAAGCTGGGCGCCCAGGTCGGCACGACCAGCCTCAACTACATCGAGGACGTGGTGAAGCCGACGCGGGAGGCCGCCGCGTACGCCAAGAACGACCAGGCCAAGTCCGCGCTCCAGAACGGCCAGGTGGACGCCATCGTCGTCGACCTGCCGACCGCCTTCTACATCACGGCGGCCGAGGTGACGGACGGCACGATCGTCGGGCAGTTCGAGAACGAGGGCGGCACGCCGGAGCAGTTCGGGCTCGTCCTCGACAAGGGCAGCGCACTCACCTCCTGCGTGACGGCCGCCGTGGACGCCCTGCGCAAGGACGGCACGCTCGCCAAGCTGGAGCAGGAGTGGCTGTCGGACGCCGTCGACGCCCCGGTACTCAAGTGACGCTCACGAAGGACGAGTCCGGCGCCGGGACACCGGACGCGGACGACTCGTACACACCGTCGCAGCGGCGGATCGAGCGGGAGCGTCTCAAGCGTGCCCGCGCCCGCCGCGCGACGGCGATCGCCGCGGTCTCGACCCTGGTCACCGCCGTCGTGCTCTATCTCGTCGTCGTCAGCGCGCCCGGCTGGCCGCGCACCAAGGAGACGTTCTTCAACGGGCAGTACGCGCGCGAGGCTTTCCCGAAAGTCCTCGAAGGGCTGTGGCTGAACGTCCGGCTGCTGCTGATCTGCGGTGTCGCCGTGCTGGTGCTCGGCATGCTGATCGCCATCGCCCGCACGCTGCGCGGCCCGGTGTTCTTCCCGCTGCGCTTCCTGGCCGCCGCCTACACGGACTTCTTCCGCGGGCTTCCGCTCATCATCAACCTCATGATCGTCGTCCTGGGCGTCCCGGCGCTGCGGCTCGAGGGCGTGACGGTCGACCCGGTGCTGCTGGGCGGTACGGCCCTCACGTTGACGTATTCGGCGTACGTGGCCGAGGTGTTCCGCGCCGGCATCGAGTCCGTGCACCCCTCGCAGCGCGCCGCCGCCCGCTCGCTCGGTCTCTCCAACCGGCAGGCGCTGCGGTACGTGGTGCTGCCGCAGGCGGTGCGTCGCCAGGTGCCGCCCCTGCTGAACGACCTGGTGTCGCTCCAGAAGGACACCGGTCTGGTGTCGATCGGGGGCGCGATCGACGCCGTCCGGGCCGCCGACATCATCGTCGGCCGGAGCCTCAACTACACGCCGTACATCGTCGCGGGCCTGGTGTTCGTGGCGCTGACCATCCCGATGACCCGCTTCACGGACTGGGTGACGGCACGGATGGACCGTCGGCGGGCCCAGGGAGGAATCGCATGAGCGACGCAGACGGACCGGTGCTGCGGATGGAGTCCGTCCGCAAGACCTTCGGCGACTCGGTCGTGCTGCGGGACGTGGACCTGGAGGTCGCCCCGCACACGGTGACCGCGCTGATCGGTGCCTCCGGTTCCGGCAAATCGACCCTGCTGCGCTGTGCCAACCTCCTGGAGGAGATCGACGACGGAGCCATCTGGCTGGACGGCGAGGAGATCACCGATCCGCGCGTCGACCAGGACGCGGTACGGCGCCGTATCGGCGTGGTCTTCCAGGCGTACAACCTCTTTCCGCACATGACGGTGCTGGAGAACATCACGCTGGCCCCGCGCCGGGTGCACAAAGCGGCACGCGCGGAGGCCGAGGAACACGCTCGCGAGCTCCTGGAGCGGCTCGGGCTGGGTGGTAAGGCCGGTGAGTACCCCGACCGGCTCAGCGGCGGTCAGCAGCAGCGGGTGGCGATCGTGCGGGCCCTCGCCGTACGCCCCCGCCTGCTGCTGCTCGACGAGATCACCGCGGCCCTCGACCCGGAGCTGGTGGGTGAGGTTCTGAACGTCGTGCGCGACCTGAAGGGCGACGGCATGACCATGGTGCTGGCCACGCACGAGATGGGCTTCGCGCGCGAGGTCGCCGACCAAGTGTGTTTTCTGGACTCGGGTGTGGTGCTCGAGCGCGGGACCGCCGCGCAGATCTTCGGCGACCCGCAGCAGGAGCGCACGCAGCGCTTTCTGAAGCGGATCGTGGAGGCGGGGCGGCTGTAAAGGGCAGCCGCTAGAGGGCAGCTGTAAGGGGCGCCCGCCATTGCGTGCGGCCCTTACAGACCTACGCCTCGGCCTGGGCCGGTCCCGCCAGCGCCGCGACGCGTTCCACGCCGAAGACGTAGCCCTGCACTCCGCAGCCGGCGATGACTCCGTCCGCGCGCAACGAGACGTAGGAGTGGTGCCGGAAGGACTCGCGCCGGTGGATGTTGGAGATGTGCACCTCCAGCACCGGCAGCCCGTCACAGGTGTTGAGGGCGTCCAGAATCGCGACCGACGTGTGCGAGTAGGCACCAGGGTTGATGACGATCCCGCAGTGCTGGAGCCTCGCCTCGTGGATCCAGTCGACCAGCTCGCCCTCATGGTTCGACTGCCGGAAGTCCACCGTGCCGCCGTGCGCGGCGGCCGCCTTGGCGCACAGGGCCTCGACGTCGGCCAGGGTGTCCTTGCCGTAGATCTCCGGCTGCCGCTGACCCAGCAGGTTCAGGTTGGGGCCGTTGAGAATCATGATCGGGGCGTTGGCCAGGGTGCGGGGCACGGTTCCTCCGGTCGGTGAAGGCGGGCTGCTCGGACCCGGTTTATCACGGTGCGCCACGCGCGGGGCGGCCCGTACCCTCCGGGCATGACGACGATCTCGTACCCGCCCAAGCCCGTACCCGGCGACCGCATAGCCGTCATCTCCCCCGGCGCCGGTCTGCCGGGACTCTTCCCGCGCCCCTACGAGTTGGGGCTCGAGCGGCTGCGCAAGGAGTACGGGCTGGAGCCGGTCGAGTATCCGTCGACCCGCAGGATGGGCTCGACGCCCCAGGAGCGCGCCGACGACATCCATGCCGCGTTCGCCGACCCGGACGTCAAGGCGGTCATGGCGTCCATCGGCGGCGACGACCAGATCACCGTGCTGCCCTTGCTGGACCGGGACTTGATCCGGGCGAACCCGAAGCCGTTCTTCGGGATGAGCGACAACACCAACCTGCTCGCGTTCCTGTACAGCACCGGCATCGTCGGCTACCACGGCGCGACCGTGATGACGGCGCTCGGACGGCCGGTGGCCATGAGCGCGCTGACCGCCGACTCCCTGCGGGCCGCCCTGTTCACCTCGGGCGAGTACGAACTGGCTCCCGCCGCCCGCTGGCGGGACGTCGACCGTGACTGGGCGGACCCCACCACCTTCGACTCCGAACCGGAGACCCGTCCCGGCAATGGCTGGACCTGGGTGAACGCCGACCGCGCGGTGGAGGGCCGAGCCTGGGGCGGCTGTTTGGAGATCGTGGGCTGGCTGCTCATGGCCGACCGCGAGATCGCGCGTGACCTGAGCGTGTACGACGGCGGCGTGCTGCTCCTGGAGACCTCGGAGGAGATGCCGAGCGACATCGAGGTCTTCCGCACTCTGCGCAACATGGGTGAGCGCGGACTCCTCCAGCGCTTCTCCGCACTGCTCTGGGGCCGCCCCAAGACGTGGGCCTTCGACCGCCCCAACAGCCCCGAGGAGGCGGATCGTTACGCCGCCGACCAGCGCGACGCCGTACTGCGGGCCATGCGCGTATATGCCCCGCACACGACCATCGTCTTCGATGTGGACTACGGACACACCGACCCACAACTCGTCATCCCCTACGGCGGACTCGTCCGAGTCGACGGACCTGCCCAGCGCATCACCGTCACGTACTGATCACCCCGAGCGCGCTCACGCGCCCCCGTAACCGCCGATCACCGTGGGTAGTTGACGCGGCATGCACGACGTACGCACGGTAAAGGCGCCCTCCATGCCGCGGCTCGCGGCCGCCTCGCTCGCCGGGACGGCCATCGAGTTCTACGACTTCTTCGTCTACGGGACGGCCGCGGCACTGGTCCTGGGGCCGCTGTTCTTCCCGACGTTCTCCCCGATGGCAGGGACGCTGGCCGCCTTCGGGACGTTCGGCGTGGGGTTCGTGGCACGGCCGCTCGGGTCGGTGCTGTTCGGGCACATCGGGGACCGGCAGGGACGGCGGCCCGTGCTCGTGGCCTCACTGCTGCTGACCGGCGCCGCGACGGTCGCGGTCGGCTGTGTGCCGACGTACGACACGATCGGGGTGGGCGCGCCGGTCCTGCTTCTGGTGCTGCGTTTTCTCCAGGGGCTGGGGCTCGGCGGGGAGTGGGGCGGGGCCGTGCTGCTGACCGCGGAGCACGCGCCCGCCGAGCGGCGCGGGCTGTGGACGAGCTTCCCGCAGGTGGGGCCCGCGCTGGGCTTCCTGCTCGCCAACGGGGTGGTGCTGGCGCTGTCGGCCGCGCCGTCCGAGGCGCAGTTCGCCGCATGGGGCTGGCGTGTGCCGTTCTGGGCCGCCGGGGTGTTGGCGGCGGTGGGGCTGTGGCTGCGCTCCTCGCTCCCGGAGAGCCCCGGTTTCCTGGAGATCGACGACCACGCGCGCGTGCCGCTCGCCGAGGTGGTGCGCGACCATGGGCGGCTCGTACTGCTGACGGCCGGGGCGCTCGCGATCGGGTACGCGATCTTCTACGCCGTGACGACGTGGTCCCTCGCCTACGGGACGGAGCGGCTCGGGGTGAGCCGTGCCGTCATGCTGACCTGCATCATGGCCGCGGTGTTCGTGAAGGGCTCGCTCACACCGGTGGCGGCGCTACTCGGGGACCGGTACGGGCGGCGGCCGTTGTGTCTGGCCGGGTGCGCGGCGGCGGCGCTGTGGATGTTCCCGATGGTGGCGCTGCTCGCGACCGGGGAGCCGTTGCTGATGTTCCTCGGTTTCCTGGGCGCGATGATCGCGTTCATCACGATGTTCGCGGTGATCGGCGCGTATCTGCCGGAGCTGTACGAGCCGCGGGTGCGCTGCACGGGTGCCGCGGTCGGCTACAACCTCGGCGGGGTCGTCGGCGGCGCGCTCACACCGATCGTGGCGACGGCGCTGGTGGAGCACGGCGGGCGGGTGCCCTGGGGGGTGGGCGCGTATCTGACCGGGATCGCGCTGCTCAGCCTGGGGTGTTTCGCGTTGCTGCCGGAGACGCGGCCGGTGCCCGTGGCGGCGGGTGAGCCCGCTATGGATTGACCGCCAGTTCCAGGTAGGCCGCGAACAGCACCAGATGGACACCGCCCTGGAGCGGTGTGGCCCGGCCGGGAACCACCGTCAGCGAGCTCACCACCACGGTCAGGGCCAGCAGCACCATGTGGGTGGAGCCCAGACCGAGGACGAGCGGGCCGGAGAGCCAGACGGAGGCCAGAGCGACCGCGGGGATGGTCAGGCCGATGCTGGCCATGGCCGAGCCGAGGGCGAGGTTGAGGCTGGTCTGCACCCGGTCGCGGCGTGCGGAGCGCAGGGCGGCGATGGTCTCGGGGAGCAGCACCAGCAGAGCGATGATCACGCCGACGACGGCCTGGGGAAGACCCGCCTTGGCGACCCCGGACTCGATGGTGGGCGACACTCCCTTGGCCAGGCCAACCACCCCGATCAGGGCCAGGCCCAGCAGGCCCAGGCTGGTCAGCGCGGTACGGGCGGTGGGCGCGTCGGCGTGGTCCTCGGTGGTGATGACCTCGCCCTGACGGGTGATCGGGAGGAAGTAGTCGCGGTGCCGTACGGTCTGGGTCGCCACGAACAGGCCGTACAGGATCAGCGAGGACAGCGCGGCGAAGGTCAGCTGGGTGGCGGAGAACTCCGGGCCCGGCTTGCTCGTCGTGAACGTCGGCAGCACCAGGCTCAGCGTGGCCAGGGTGGCGACCGTGGCGAGGGCGGCGCCGGTGCCCTCGGGGTTGAAGAGCGCGGTGCCATGGCGCAGTGCGGCCACGAGGAGGCTGATGCCGACGATGCCGTTGCAGGTGATCATCACGGCCGCGAAGACCGTGTCCCTGGCCAGGGTCGAGGTCTTGTCGCCGCCGTCCACCATCAGGGTGACGATCAGGGCGACCTCGATGATCGTGACGGCGACGGCGAGGACGAGGGAGCCGAACGGTTCGCCGACCCGGTGGGCGATCACCTCGGCGTGGTGCACGGCGGCCAGCACGGCCCCCGCGAGGACCAGGGTCACGAGCACGACGACCGCGCCGGGCAGATCGCGTCCCCAGGTGAACACCAGCAGGACGACCGCGAGCACCGGCACGGCGGACGTCCAGCTCGTGGTGAGCGTCGGGAGCCGAGCGATCATGCAGCGATCGTCGCAGAGGCCAACCGGCCGCGCACTCCGCCGGGTCTCCTTGAGCTCGCCCGACTCCAGGACGTCGCAGTTGGTGTAACCAAACAAACACCGGGAGCGGTACCCGGCAATTCGCCGCGCTCCGCTCCCGGTGCTGGTTCCTCTACGTCTGCCGTGGTCAGGCCTCGATGCTGTCCTTCGGGGCGCCTTCGCCCTCGGCCTGCGCCGCCTCGGCAGCCTCCTGCTTCCTGGTGGCCATCAGACTGGTGATCGTGGTGACGACCAGGACCGCGCAGATCACGCCGAGCGAGACCGGAATGCTGATCTCGGGGACGTGGACCCCGGACTCGTGCAGGGCGTGCAGTACCAGCTTGACGCCGATGAAGCCGAGGATGATCGACAGGCCGTAGCTGAGGTGGACCAGCTTCTTCAGCAGGCCACCGATGAGGAAGTACAGCTGCCGCAGGCCCATCAGGGCGAACGCGTTGGCCGTGAAGACGATGTACGGGTCCTGGGTCAGGCCGAAGATGGCGGGGATCGAGTCGAGCGCGAAGAGCACGTCGGTGGAGCCGATCGCGAGCATCACGACGAGCATCGGGGTCATGACCCGCTTGCCGTTCTCCACGATCCACAGCTTGGTGCCGTGGTAGCGGTCGGCCACGCCGAACCTGCGCTCGGCGGCCTTGAGCAGCTTGTTCTCCTCGAACTCCTCTTCCTCCTCGTCCGCCCTGGCCTCCTGGATGAGCTTCCAGGCGGTCCAGATGAGGAAGGCGCCGAAGATGTAGAACACCCAGGCGAAGCTGGCGATGATCGCGGCGCCGGCGGCGATGAAGATGGCGCGCAGCACCAGGGCTATGAGGACACCGACGAGGAGCACCCGCTGCTGGTACTGCGAGGGCACCGAGAACTTCGCCATGATCAGGACGAAGACGAAGAGGTTGTCCACGCTCAGGGACTTCTCGGTGATGAAGCCCGCGAAGAACTCTCCGCCGGCCTGGCCGCCGCCGAAGACGAGCAGACCGAGCCCGAAGAGGCCGGCCAGGGCGATCCAGACGACCGTCCAGATTCCCGCTTCCTTGATGGAGACGTCGTGCGGCTTGCGGCCGATGAAGAAGTCGACCGCGATGAGGGCGGCGAGGCCCACGATCGTCAGGACCCACAGGGTCATGGAAACATCCACAGTTCCTCCGGCAATACGTAACGGCAAGTAACCAGCGTCGTCGCGCTGCCGGAGGTCTCTTCCACCCACGGTGGGCCGACGCCCCGGGATCAGGCCTGATCCGTATTGACGGGTACGCCGCAGTCGACAGGGAGTACTCCCCTCCGTGCCACCAACCGTACCCAATCACCAAGGAAAGGTAAAGCGATTGGCAAAAGAAAGGTCAAAATCCCTGGTGGTAGTGGCTTTACGGGTACTTGGTACGAGCTTCCGCGACCTGGGCCAGGACCTGTTGGACCACCTGGCTGCCGGGCGGGACGAGTGCGGGCTCGTAGGTCCAGGCGTGCCCGACCCACGGGTCGGCGAGGTGGTCGTCGGGCACCGGAGTCAGTCGCATGAGCGAGCGCCACAGGGGGTCGAGGAGGGGGCCGTAGGCGGAGGCCTCCTCACGGTCCGCGACCATCATCAGGTGGACGCCGACGGACGGTCCCTCGTCCGCCAGGTAGCGCAGCTGGGTCACGGCCCGGTCGTCGAAGCCGTGCGGGAAGTCGTTGACGATCAGGAGTTGCTCGGAGGTGTCGAGGCCGGGCGGGAGGGAGTCGGCCGCACCGCCGCGCACCGCCATCTGCACGAGGTCGACGCGCTCGGTGAGGCGGGCCAGGACGTCCGCCACGCCCGCGGCGCCGACGGCGGGCGGTGCCGCGAGCACGCCGGTCCACACCAGCGGGGCGAGCGCCTGCGCCCCAGACGCGGCCGGGTCGATGACGTGCAGGGTGTAGTCCCCCGCGGGGTGGACGGCGAGGAGCCGGGCCGCGACCGCCACGGCCGTGTCCATGGCGAGGCGGTGCAGCTCCTGGGAGCCGAGGAACGAGCCGTCGAGGGATCCGGCGGCTCCGCTGTCGATCCACAGTCCGCGCTCCAGCGGCAGCCGGACCAGCATCGGGATACGCAGCTCGGGACACTCGGGCAGATGCAGATCGCCCAGGCGCACGGCCATGGGCGCCTCGAAGGGCACCCGGTAGCCGTGCCAGACGGGGTTGTCCCAGCGGGCGTACGCCAGGGGCAGGGCCGGTTCGACCACCTCGGACTCGGCCGTGAGCTGGCCGAGATCGCGGTCATAGGCCGCGCGGGCCTGCTCGACGAGCTGGGTGTACTTGGCGCGGGCGGCCTCACGTGCGGCCTCGCCCTGTCCGCCGATCCGGTTGCGCGGGTCGGCGAGTGCCGCGTCCAGCTCCTTCTCCATGCGGGAGTCGGCGAAGTCGACGGCACTGCGGTACGCGGCCGTGGAGCGGGCCAGGTCCTCGAACATGCCCCACACCTGGTTGTAGAGCCGCTCGTCCATGGACCAGCCGGTCGCGTCCCCGGCGACGGGCCGCGCGGGCTGCCCCGGCTGGACGGGGGGCGCGGCGGGCGGAGGCGGGGGCGGGGCGGCGTTCTGCCGTCGGGGGTGGCTGTAGTCGATCGGGCCGTCGAGGGCGGGCTGCTGGGCGGTGGTGTCCGCGGGCCCCTGGGCATAGCCGGGCTGTGATGCGCCGGTTACCGGGGTGCCCTGCGTGCCGCCGTAAGGAGAGGCGGGCTGTGGTGTACCGGAGGCCGGCCCACCCTGTGGGGACATCGGCTGCGGTGGGGTGCCGGGTGGCTGGGTACCGTACGGCGACGGTGGCTGCTGCGGTACGGCACCGGGGGCGCCCTGGGCCGCGGACGAGCCCTGGTCCGAGCCCGGCGTCGGCGTGGCCGTCTGCCGGGCGCGGTCGCCGTCCGCTGTGCGGGCCGGGGGCGTCACCGCTCGGGCCAGGCCTTGGGCCACCGCCTCATGGATGGTGTTCGCGAGCTGGTGGGCCTGGGGAAGGCCCTGGTCGGTGAGGAGTTCGGTGAGGCCGCCCGCGTAGCCCTGGCCGACGGCGCGTACCTTCCAGGCGCCCTGGCGGCGGTAGAGCTCCAGCGCGACGACCGCCGACTCGGCGTCCAGGCCGGTGATGGTGTAGCCGACGAGCTCGGTGCCGTCGAGGCCCGTGACCGCGACGACGGGGGCGGCGACGGCGCCGAAGCGCACGGGGCCGCCCGCCGCGGGCAGCGCGAGCAGTACATGGACCCGGTGGACGGCCTCGGGCACCGCGCCGAGATCGACGGCGAGGCGGTGGTCGGCGGCCGCCTGCCGGGAGACCTCCAGACCCGGCAGGGTGGGCGCGCCCGGGTGGACGACCCACTCCACGCCGTGCACTGTGCCGTGCTCGTCGCCGAGCGTGGCTCCGGCCACGACCGGCGTACCGGCCGCGATCCGGATCTCGAGTCGGGCCTGGGAGAGCGGGTGGTTCTGCCCCCGCACCAGCTCGGCCGTCATCGCCCTCTCCCCCTGCGTCGTGGTGTCGGTCGGGTGCCGCTCGGCGGGCCGGTTACAGGTGCGGCAGGATCGCCGGCATCAGGTCCTGGAAGGTCCGGCCGTTGGCCGGGGTGCCGAGGGCCGTCATGGTCCAGCCCGGGCCCGTCCGGTGCACCTTCGCCATGATCTGGGCGGTGTAGGCGCCGCCGCCGGCGAGTGTGTAGCGGGCCAGCTCGTCTCCGTTGGTCTCGTCGACCAGCCGGCAGAAGGCGTTCTGCACCTCCTGGAAGGTCTGGCCGGTGAAGGAGTTCACGGTGAAGACGATCTGGTCGATGTGGACGGGGACGCGGGCCAGGTCGACGAGGATCGCCTCGTCGTCCCCGCCCTGGCCGACGCCGCCGACGAGGTTGTCACCGGTGTGCTTGACCGAGCCGTCGTCGCTCACCAGGTGTCGGAAGAAGACGACGTCGACGGGCTGCTTGTCCGCGAAGAGGACGGCGGAGGCGTCGAGGTCGACCTCCCGCGTGCGTGTGCCGAACAGGCCACGCCGCGGAGCCGCCTGCCAGCCGAGGCCCATGCGCACCGCGGTCAGGCTGCCTCCGTCGTTCTTCTGCAGACTGATGGCCTGACCCTTGGTCATGTTGACGGTCACGCGCCGAACCCCTCTCGCTGCAATCCCCTGTTACCGCGGTGCCCGCGGTTGTCCAGAACCCTACGCAGGGGCACCGACGGTGACGCACCCCGGAGCGCACTTTGTGTCGGTCTTGCAACACGGCGCGAGGGGGGTCAGGCCAGGCCGGCCTCCTTCATCTGCCGGAGTTCCTTCTTCATCTCGGAGACCTCGTCGCGCAGCCGGGCCGCGATCTCGAACTGGAGGTCGGCGGCGGCGGCACGCATGCGTGCCGTCATCTCCTCGATCTGCTCGGCGAGCTCGGCCGCGGGGCGGTCGGTCGGGACGGTTTCCTTGGCCTTGCCCTTGGCGGCCTTGGTTCCGGCCGCCGCCTTGCCGAGGGAGGGCACGGGGGCTTTGGCTCCCTTGCCGTCCTTGCCCTGGCGGTAGCCGGAACCGAGCAGCTGCTCGGTGTCGACGTCCTCACGGGCGATCTGGGCGACGATGTCGTTGATCTTCTTGCGCAGCGGCTGGGGGTCGATGCCCCGCTCCGTGTTGTAGGCGACCTGCTTCTCCCGGCGCCGGTTGGTCTCCTCGATGGCCTTCTCCATCGCCGGGGTGATCTTGTCGGCGTACATGTGGACCTGGCCGGAGACATTGCGCGCGGCGCGGCCGATGGTCTGGATCAGGGAGGTGCCGGAGCGCAGGAAGCCCTCCTTGTCGGCGTCGAGGATGGCCACGAGGGACACCTCGGGCAGGTCGAGGCCCTCGCGCAGGAGGTTGATGCCGACGAGGACGTCGAACTCGCCGGAGCGCAGTTCACGCAGCAGCTCCACGCGGCGCAGGGTGTCGACGTCGCTGTGGAGGTAGCGGACCTGGATGCCGAGTTCCAGGAAGTAGTCGGTGAGATCCTCGGCCATCTTCTTGGTGAGCGTGGTGACCAGGACACGCTCGTCCTTCTCGGTGCGGGTGCGGATCTCGTGCACCAGGTCGTCGATCTGGCCCTCGGTGGGCTTGACGACGACCTCGGGGTCGATCAGGCCGGTGGGGCGGATGATCTGCTCCACGGCGCCGTCCGCGCGCGAGAGCTCGTACTTGCCCGGCGTCGCCGACAGATAGACGGTCTGGCCGATGCGCTCCGTGAACTCCTCCCACTTGAGCGGGCGGTTGTCCAGGGCCGAGGGGAGGCGGAAGCCGTGGTCGACGAGGGTGCGCTTGCGGGAGGCGTCGCCCTCGTACATCGCGCCGATCTGGGGCACGGTCACGTGCGACTCGTCGATGACGAGCAGGAAGTCGTCCGGGAAGTAGTCGATCAGGGTGTTCGGCGGGGAACCGGGCGAGCGGCCGTCGAAGTGCATCGAGTAGTTCTCGACGCCCGAGCAGGAGCCGATCTGGCGGAGCATCTCGAGGTCGTACGTCGTGCGCATCCGCAGGCGCTGAGCCTCCAGGAGCTTGCCCTGCTTCTCCAGCTCGGCCAGGCGCTCCCCGAGTTCCTTCTCGATGTCGTTGACGGCCCGCTCCATGCGCTCGGGTCCCGCGACGTAGTGCGAGGCCGGGAAGACGTACAGATGGTCGTCGTCGCTGATGATCTCGCCGGTGAGCGGGTGGAGCGTGGACAGTGCCTCGATCTCGTCGCCGAACATCTCGATACGGACGGCGAGTTCCTCGTAGACCGGGAAGATCTCGATGGTGTCGCCGCGCACGCGGAAGGTGCCCCGGGTGAAGGCCAGGTCGTTGCGCGTGTACTGGATGTCGACGAAGCGGCGCAGCAGCTGGTCGCGGTCGATCTCGTCGCCGACCTTGAGCGCGACCATGCGGTCCACGTACTCCTGCGGGGTACCGAGGCCGTAGATGCAGGAGACCGAGGCGACCACGATGACGTCCCGGCGGGTGAGC
Source organism: Streptomyces sp. NPDC050759 (assembly GCF_044456945.1). Taxonomy (NCBI): domain Bacteria; kingdom Bacillati; phylum Actinomycetota; class Actinomycetes; order Kitasatosporales; family Streptomycetaceae; genus Streptomyces; species Streptomyces sp. NPDC050759. Next base: position 281,578 of record NZ_JBITGI010000012.1, read on the forward strand.
AGCGAGTTGGTCGCGGAGTGGCGCAGGCGCTCCACCTCCTCGTTGATCGAGGAGTCCTTCTCGATGTAGGTGTCCGACTGCGGGACGTAGGCCTCGGGCTGGTAGTAGTCGTAGTACGAGACGAAGTACTCGACGGCGTTGTTCGGCAGCAGTTCGCGGAACTCGTTCGCCAGCTGGGCGGCCAGCGTCTTGTTCGGGGCCATCACGAGGGTGGGGCGCTGGAGCTTCTCGATCATCCACGCGGTGGTGGCGGACTTTCCGGTGCCGGTCGCGCCGAGCAGGACGACGTCCTTCTCACCTGCCTCGATGCGCTTGGCCAGCTCGGCGATGGCCGCCGGCTGATCGCCGCTGGGCTGGTAGGGGCTGACGACCTCGAAGGGCGCCACCGTACGTTCGATGTGGGAAACGGGCCGCATGGAGTCCACCGTACGACTCCCCACTGACAACGCGGCCCGATCAGGGGCTTCGGGTGGAGGAGGGGCCTGTGGGTCAGCGGTTCTGCGGGGTGCGGGAGTCGCGGTGGGCCAGGTTCCGGCGGGGGCGGAGCGAGGGGCGGCGGTCGGCCGGGTGGTGGACGAGTTCGCGTGCCGGGACGCCGGGCTTGTTCTCGACGGGCGACCACACGGGTTTGCCCATGACCATCAGCGGATCGAACATCACGACGACACCCGCGATCAGCAGGAAGGCAAGCGGGCCGATCATCATGGGCGCGAGCAGGGAGGCGGGCGAGTCACCGGCGACGGGGGCGGACGTGCGGTGCACGTGGACGCTGAGGGCGGCCATGCCGGTGTAGTGCATCCCCGTGACGGCCAGGCCCATGACCAGGCTCGCGCCCACGCTCCACAGGAAGCCCCTGACCTGCCCGGCGGCCCAGAGGGCGGCGGTGGCGGCGACGACCGCTATGACCACGGAGATGGCGACGGTGACGGTGTTGTACTCCAGCTGCCCGTTCAGGCGCATCCCGGCCATGCCCAGGTAGTGCATCGAGGCGATGCCCAGCCCGGTGACGGCACCACCGGTCATCAGGGGTGTTCCGGTCGCGCCCCGGTAACCGACGATGAAGACCCCGATGCCCACCATGACGATGGCGACGCCCAGGCTCGCGAAGGTGATGGCCCTGTCGTAGTGGATGGGTGCCTCTGCGACCTTGAACCCCATCATCGCGACGAAGTGCATGGTCCAGATGCCGGAGCCGATCGCCGCCGAGCCGAGGGCCAGCCAGCCGGGTCGCCAGGACCGGCTGACCAGCATGGATCTGGTGGTGCAGCGCAGGCCGAGGGCGCCGCCGAGGCAGGCCATGAGGTAGGCCACCAGCGGTGTGACGAGTCCGTAGCTGAATCCGTCGACCGTGCCTTGCATGCGCGGCTACCTTCCGACCTCTTACATCCTGGAATTCCCTGAAATGCGCCCCTTCCCAGCACCGCCCGAGCGGTCGGGGTCGAGGCAGAGAGTATGACCCTCACCGCAATGGTCGAACGATTTTCCGGCAAAGAAGCACGCCCTTGCCCCAGTTGTGCGGCACTGGTGAGCGGACGTGGAAGACGACCATTCAGGATGTGGCCATTCTGCACCCCACAGCCGTTGACCGGGTGCTGTCACAGTGGTGCTGTACGTGATTGCTCGACGCGAGGAGTACGTATGCACGCGCGCGCTGCGACCGCCACGACCACCGCGTTCCTGGGGACCGCCGCCCTCCTGCTTCCCGCAACCGACGTCCGAGCCGTCGAGGACGGCACACCGCCCGCGATCATCGCCCACCGGGGCGCCTCCGCCTACGCCCCCGAGAACACCCTGGCCGCCGTCGACAAGGCCGCACGGCTCGGTGCCGTCTGGGTGGAGAACGACGTCCAGCGCACCAGGGACGGCGAACTCGTCGTCCTCCACGACGACAGCCTCCGGCGCACCACCGACGTTGAGCAGGTGTTCCCCGGTCGGGCGCCCTGGAAGGTGAAGGATTTCACCGCCGCCGAAATCGCGCGTCTGGACGCGGGCAGCTGGTTCGGCGCCGCCTATGCGGGCGCGCGCGTGCCGACGCTCAAGCAGTATGTGCACCGCGTCGATCTTCACCATCAGAAGCTGCTCCTCGAACTCAAGAACCCGGAGCTGTACCCGGGCATCGAGCAAAAGACCCTCAAGCTCCTCAGCAACGAGGGGTGGCTCGACCGCAAGCACCGGAACCGGCTGGTCGTACAGAGCTTCAGCGCGGCCAGTCTGCGGACCGTCCACGATCTCAAGCCCGCTGTGAAAACCGGCTTCCTGGGATCGCCGTCCGTGGCGGACCTGCACGCGTACGCGGCCTTCGCCGACCAGATCAACCCGCCGCACGCCGCCGTCTCCCGGGCGTACGTCTCCGCCGTCCATGCCTTCACGGGTCCGCACGGCAGGCCGCTCGAGGTCTCCGCCTGGACCGTCGACACCGCGGACGCCGCACGGCAGGTCGCCGGGTACGGCGTCGACGGCATCATCACCAACAAGCCGGACGTCGTGCGCGACGCGCTGCGCGAGTAGTCGGCCCGTTCGCTCGGGCCGCCGGGTGTTGTCAGTGCCGGCTCGTACGGTGGACGCATGAACAGCCAAGGGCAGGACGAGCAGCGGGTTGTGTGGACCGTCGTCGGCACGGACATCGGGCCGCTGCTGCTGGCCGCGACCGACGAGGGCCTGGTCAACGTGGTCTTCCACGCCACCGAACCCGTCCGCGACAAAGCACTGGAGCGGCTCGCGTCCCGGCTGGGCACCGAGCCCGTCGAGGCGCCCGGCTCCGCGCTGCTGGCCGAGGCGATACGCCAGGTCGAGGCGTACTTCGCGGGCGAGCGGCACGACTTCGAGCTGTCCCTGGACTGGTCGCTGATCTCGGGCTTCAACCGGCAGGTGCTGCGCGAGCTTGCGTCCGGCGTGCGGTACGGACAGGTCGTCGGGTACGGCGATCTGGCCGGACGGGTCGGCCAGCCGGGCGCCGCGCAGGCCGTGGGGGTGGCCATGGGTTCCAATCCGCTTCCGGTGGTCGTGCCGTGTCATCGGGTCGTGGAGAGCGACGGCGGCATCGGCGGGTTCGGCGGCGGTCTGGAGACCAAGCGGAAGCTGCTGGCGCTGGAGGGCGTGCTGCCCGAGCCGCTGTTCTGACGCGCGACCGGCATCCCTTCGTGACGGACCGCGCGGCCGGCTCGAAGGGGGCGACGCGGTAGCAGCACCACCGGACAGTGCCCGATCCCGCAGGAGGGGGCCACACGCGCGTGGCGTGCGGCGCCCTCGCGTGTCAGTCCGCGTCAGTCGTAGTGGCGCGCCTCGAAGACGTTCCCATCCGGGTCGCGGAAGTAGAAGCTGCGCCGGGCCATACCGCGGGCGCCGAAGGAGTCGTGGGAGAGGTCCGAGACGGGCACGGACCGTTCCTCGAGGCGGGTGCGGAGTGTCTCGAAATCGTCGGCGGGCAGGGCGAGGCAGACATGATTGACCAGGTGTCCCGCGCTCTCTGCAGCGCCAGGGACCATTTTCATGTGGTCCGCCATGGTGAGCGGCATGAGGTCGAAGATGGTCTCGTCGTTGAGCCGTACGGAGGGGAAGGACACCGCCCCCGCGGCGAAGTCGGTGAGCCTCACGGGTTCCATGCCCAGGGCCTTCTCGTAGAAGTCGGCCGATGCCACCGGGTCACGGACCCAGAGGACGACATGGTCGAGACGTGTCGAGTTGTCCTTCATACATCCCAGGCTGGTGTCGTCCTCCACAGCCCGCAAGGGTTTGACCGGACGTGCCGCCCGCCAGAGATGAGGGAAGACCGAACGACAGGAGGCAGGCCCGTGGTGCTGGTGGTGTCCGAAGAGGTGCGCGAGGCGATCGACGCGCGTCGACCCGTGGTGGCCCTGGAGTCCACGATCATCGCGCACGGGCTGCCGCGTCCGCGCAATCTCCAGGTGGCGCTGGAGCTGGAGGACGTCGTACGGCGGCAGGGAGCCGTACCGGCGACGATCGCCGTACTGGACGGGCGGCCCCTGGTCGGCCTGGACAAGGAGCAGTTGGAGCGGGTCGCCAACGAGGACGGGATCCGCAAGCTGGGTCACCGGGATCTGCCGCTCGCGGTGGCCGCGGGGGTGAGCGGGGCGACCACCGTGTCGGCGACGGCACAGCTGGCGGCCCTGGCCGGGGTCGAGGTGTTCGCGACGGGCGGGCTCGGCGGGGTGCACCGGGAGTGGACGACGACCCAGGACGAGTCGGCCGACCTCGGCCTGCTGGCGCGCACAGCGATCACCGTGGTGTGCGCGGGCGTGAAGTCCATCCTGGACGTGCCGGCAACGCTCCAGCGGCTGGAGACGCTGGGGGTCGCGGTCGCCGGGTACGGGACGGACCGTTTCCCCGGCTTCTATCTGTCCGACTCCGGCTACCCCGTGGAGTGGCGGCTGGACTCCCCGCAGCAGGTCGCGGAGGTCATGCGGGCGCGGGAAGCGCTCGGCGCGCCCGGCTCCGCGCTGATCGTCGCCAACCCCGTCCCCGAGGAGGAGCAGCTGGACCCCGACCTGCACGCGCGGGTGCTCGGGGCCGCGCTGCAGGCGTGCGAGGAGGCGGGGGTCACCGGTCAAGGGGTCACACCGTTTCTGCTGGCCTACCTGGTGCGGCACACCGACGGCGCCTCGCTGAGCGCCAACCTGGCGGCGGTGCGCGGCAACGTGCGGCTGGCCGGAAGGATCGCGGCGGCCCGGGCCGGGGCGTGACGACGGTCGGGCCCGGTATCGCCGCGGCCGGCGGGGACGGCGCCCTGCTGGTCGTCGGGGATGTCATCACGGACGTCGTCGCCCGGCACCGGGGGCCGCTGGCCGCGGGCACGGACACCGCCGCCGCGATCCGTACGGTGCCGGGCGGGGCAGGGGCCAACGTGGCCTGCTGGGCCGCCCGCGGGGGCGGTGTGGAGGTACGGCTGCTGGGGCGGGTGGGCGCGGACGCTGCCGCGTGGCACGAGCGGGAACTGGCCGCGTGCGGGGTACGGCCTCGGCTCGTCGTCGATCCGGAGGCGCCGACCGGGACGGTGATCTGCCTCGTGGACGCGGGTGCGGCCGCCGAACGGACGTTCCTCACGGACAGCGGTGCCTCGCTGCGGCTGGAGCCGGACGACTGGTCGGACGCGCTGCTCGACGGCGTGGCCTGGCTGCACCTGTCGGGCTATCTGCTGTTCTCGGAGCCGAGCCGGGCGCTGGTGGCGGTGGCGCTGGAATCGGCACGCGCGCGTGGGGTTCCGGTGAGCCTTGATCCGGCCTCGGCGGGCTTCCTCCGGGAGCTGGGGGTGGACCGCTGCCGCTCGCTGATCGAGGGGGTGGACGTCCTGCTGCCGAGCCGGGGCGAAGCGTGCCTGCTCACCGGGCTGCCCGAGGCGGCGGACGCGGCGGCCGAGCTGAGCCGCCACGTCCCGCTGGTGGTCGTCAAGCAAGGAGCGGAGGGTGCGGTGATCGCCCGCTCCGGCACCGTGTACGCCCACGTGCCCGCCGTAGCGGCGACGCCCCGGGACACGACCGGGGCGGGCGACGCCTTCACGGGCGGGTTCCTCGCGGCCCTGCTGGCGGGCGCCGCACCCGAGGACGCGGCGGCGGACGGATGCCGGGCGGGTGCGCTGGCGGTGGAACGGGTGGGCGGGAGACCTCCGACGCCGGACTGACGACCGACGACCCGGCGCCCCGGCTACCGCTCCCGTCCTACGCCTTGCGGCGGCCCGGCACCCCGGCTCCCGCACCCGGCCCACGCCCAGCCGCCCGGCACCCCGACGCCCCGGCTCCCGCTCCCGCACCCGGCCCACGCCCAGCGGCCCGGCGCCCGACCGCCGCACCCGGCCTGACGGACCGACGACCCGGCACCCCGGCTCGCCTGCTCCCGCACCCGACCCACACCCAGCCACCCGGCACCCCTGCCCCCGCACCCGACCCACGCCCAGCCACCCGGCACCCCTGCCCCCGCACCCGACCCACGCCCAGCCACCCCACCCCCCCCGACCGCCGCTCCCGGCCTACGCCTTGCGGCCCCACGCCGAGATCAGTGGGGCCGTGGCCAGGTCCATCGTGCCGGTGGCGATGTTGGCGAGGTGGCGGTCGATGTCCTCGTCCGTCGCGAGGCCCGCCGTGACCAGCTGCTCGCGGATCTGGCGGATCGTGGCGGACTCCAGGGCGTCACAGGCCGGCGAGGTGAGCGGGAAGTAGGCGTCGGCCGCCACCTGACGCAGACCGGCCTCGCGCAGCAGGCGCGGGAGGGTGCGGCCGTAGGAGAGGTCGGCGCCGCGGTCGGCGAGCAGTCGGCGGAACCCCTGGCGCAGCCGGTTCGCCAGTTGCTGCTCGGGGCCGCGCTCGTCGGGGCAGGTCAGGGGTTGCAGCGCGGGGTCGGCGTCCTCCACCAGGAGCCGTCCGCCGGGGCGCAGGGACTTGATCATCGACCGCAACGCCCGTTCCCGGTCGGGCACATGGACGAGAACGAGGCGGGCGTGCACCAGGTCGAAGTCCTCCCCCGGCGGTTCCTCGGCGCTCACGTCGTGGACGCGTACGTCCACCGGCGGGCGGGCCGCCGCAGCCAGGCGCGTGGTGTCGATGTCGGTCGCGACGACCTTCCCGGTCGGACCGACCTTCTTGGCCAGCCAGGACACCACGGACGTGCCGCCCGCGCCGACCTCCCAGCAGCGCCAGCCGGATCCGATGCCGAACCCTTCGATGTGCCGGAAGGTCGTGGGGTCGAAGAGGGTGGCGAACGCGTCGAAGCGCTCTCCCGCCTCCGTCTGCCGGTTGTCGAGGAGATACCGGTCGGTTCGTGTCATGCCGCGATGATCCCAGTAGCCGTGCTTGTCCGAAACGCGCGACGCGGTCCCACGACGAGCTGGCCGGCCTCCGTCCGACGAGGCGACGGCGCCGGTGCGGGTGCGGGTGCGGGCCGGTTGCCCACAGGCGGGAACCAAGCGGAACCTCCCCTGTCCACAGGCTCACCCGACGCTTACGTCGTCCTGGCAAACTGGCTCGCCAGGACGCAGACACGCGTCGCTGGGAGAGCCACGCGAGGAGATCCGGATGTCCATGGCAGGGAATCTGCGAAAGGTCACGAGCCTCGGCGGCGTCGGTGGCCTGCGCAAGGTGGCCCGGCTGGCCCGACGGCGTCCGCGCGTCGACCTGAGCCACCACGCCCGCTCCCCGCTGGGCACCTCGGTCGTCAACTGCGTGACCTACAAGGAGGGAGCACGCATCCCGGTCGACGGTGACCTGGTCGACACCGTGGAGCGGGTGCGCAAGAGCCGTGACGGTTTTGTCTGGCTCGGCCTGCACGAGCCGTCGGACCATGAGTTCGAGGGCATCGCGGACCTCTTCGACCTGCACCCGCTGGCCGTCGAGGACGCGGTCGAGGCCCATCAGCGCCCGAAGGTGGAGCGGTACGGCGAGACGCTGTTCGCGGTGTTCAAGACGGTCTGCTATGTCGAGCACGAGGAACTCACGGCGACGAGCGAGGTGGTCAACACCGGAGAGATCATGGTGTTCGCCGGCGAGGACTTCGTGATCACGGTGCGGCACGGCAGTCACGGATCGCTGGGTCCGCTGCGCGAAGAGCTGGAGTCCGATCCCCAGCAGCTCGCCAAGGGTCCGGCCGCGGTGCTGCACGCGATCGCGGACCACGTGGTCGACGACTACCTGGACGTCACCGACTCGATGCAGTCGGACATCGACCTGGTCGAGACGGCGGTGTTCGCGGAGAACGGCGCCCGGGTCGACCCGGGCCGCATCTACCAGCTCAAGCGCGAACTCCTGGAGCTGAAGCGGGCGGTGGTCCCGCTCAGCCGCCCGCTCGAGGAGCTCTCCACGCGGCCGATCCACGTCGTCGCCACGGAGATACAGGCGTACTTCCGCGACGTCTCCGACCATCTGCTGCGTGCCAAGGAGCAGATCGCCGCGTTCGACGAACTGCTCAACTCGATCCTGCAGGCCCACCTCGCGCAGGTGACGGTCTCGCAGAACGAGGACATGCGGAAGATCACGGCCTGGGCCGCGGTGATCGCCGTCCCGACGATGGTCTGCGGTGTGTACGGCATGAACTTCGACCACATGCCGGAGCTGCACTGGACGTTCGGCTACCCGTTGGTCATGGGCGTGATAGCCGTCGCCTGTGCCGTGCTGTACCGCGGCTTCCGGCGCAACGGCTGGTTGTGACCGGGGTCGTTCGCGGGACGGTCAGTGGGTGGTGGAGCTGCGCGCGTAGACGCTCTCGGCCCAGCCGGCGATCTGCTCGTCCGTCAGGTGCCGGGCCAGGTCTGACTCGCTGATCATGCCCACCAGGCGCTTGTTCTCGATGACAGGGAGCCTGCGGATCCGGTGCTCCTGCATCTCGTGCAGGACGTCGGCGACGTCGGCGCCCGCGTCGATCCAGCGGGGTGTGCCCTGGGCCATCTCGCCCGCGGTGACCTTGGCCGGGTCGTGGCCCATGGCCACACAGCCGATGACGATGTCGCGGTCGGTGAGGATGCCGCACAGCCGTTCGTTCGCGTCGCTGATGGGCAGGGCTCCGACGCCGAGTTCACGCATCAGCTGGGCGGCGCGGTCGAGGGTCTCGTGGGCGGGGATCCACTGGGCACCCCGGTGCATGATGTCTCCGGCGGTGGTCATGGAGTACCTCCCGGTGCCGGACGGCCGGCGCGGCGCGGACGGCACCGCAAGTCCCGGCGCCCTACATTCTCGCCGCGCCGCCGGGGGCCCGCACCCGGAACCTGTCGGTGACGGCGTCAGGGCTCTGGCAGCGACGCCACAGTCCTCGGACGGGCCGGGTCAGCCGCTCCACGCCGGGTGGCGGGGGTCGTCGGCGCGGACGAGGACGTCGGCCGTGCCGGCCGGGTCGGTCTCGTCGGCGTAGCGCTGGTAGGCGGGGAGGGTCCAGTGGTCGGGCTCGGGAGTACGGCGGCGGAGGGCGCCCTCGGAGAGGAGGACGTGGACGGTCAGGTCGAAGGGGAACCAGTGGTGCAGCAGGAGGGGGCCGTGGAGCAACAGGACGCCGCCGGGCGGGAGATGGACGTAGAGACTTCGGGTGGCGCGGTCGGTGACCGGGTCCCACAGGTCGGGCAGGATCCGGCCGTCGCCGCCGGGTTCGAGGGGGCCGAAGACCTCGCGCCAGAGAGCGCCGGTGTCGAACCAGCCGCTGTAGTAGGCCTCCAGGTCGTGGTGGCCGTATTCCAGACGGAGCGAGGCGGGGCGCAGGAAGCCGTCCATGCCGACGACGAGCGAAGGGCGCCCGCGTATGCGCAGAGCCTCGGCGACACGCTCGGCGAGTTCGCCGGGGCGGGCTGCCGGGGCGCCGTCGAGGGCGACGCGGGGCCAGGGGCTGCCGTCGGTCGGCTTCAGGTCGAGGAGTCGGTCGGCCAGCTGCTCGCCGAGCCGGTCCCAGGTGATCGCTTCGAGTCGCACACGGCCATGATGCGTCAGCCGCTGTTCCGAAGGCGTCGCGCTCGTGGACGCGGTGGGCGATGGGCAGGGGTCACCACGCCGGTTGTTCGGTGTCGGTAATGGGCGTGGCTGGGGAATGAAGCCCTCATGGCAGGCCTCGCGACTCCCCCGACCCCTGGCGGACCTCTTGTCGTCCAGCCGTTGAGGCGACGGCACTGTGCGGAGTGCCGGGGCGGGCCGTTGGCGATGCTCGTCGTCGAGGGCGGGGCACCGCGGTGTCTCGACTGCGCCGACCTCGGGCACCTGGTGTTCCTGCCGCGCGGGGACACCGCGCTCACGCGTCGCTCGCGGGAGGAGAGCGCGCTGTCGGCGGTCGTCGTGCGGTTCAACCGGCGCAAGGGGCGTTACGAACGGCAGGGCGTCCTCGTCGAGGAGGCGGGGCTGGCGCGGGCCGAGGAGCGGTGCCTGGCCGACGCGGAGGCACGGCGGCGACGCCGGGCGCGGGACGCGCGGCGGCGGGCGGTGGAGGACGTGCGGTTCGCCGAGGCGTTCGCGGCGGAGATACGGCGGTTGTTTCCGGGCTGTCCTGACGAGCGGGCTCGGGCCATCGCCTCGCATGCGTCCCTGCGCGGCAGCGGACGGGTGGGGCGGAGCGCGGCGGGACGAGCCCTGTCGGAGAGCGCGGTGGTCTCGGCGGTGGTGGCTTCCGTGCGACATGTGGACACTCCGTATGACGCGTTGCTGATGAACGGGGTGACGCGGCAGGAGGCGCGGCGACGGATCTCGGTGGATGTGGAGACGGTGCTCAGGGGGTGGCGGGTTCCGGGAATGGTCGACGAGGTGGCTCAGGCACCGGGCTGAGGAATCCGGCACCGGCAGTGGGACCCGACGGAGACGGAGGACCGGCGGTGGGGCCCAGCGGAGACAGAGGACCGGGCCGCTGGAGCCCGGCGAAGACGGAAGACCGGCCGCCGGATCCCCGCGGAGACGGAAGACCGGCCGCCGGATCCCGGCAGAGACGGAGGACCGGGCCGCTGGATCCCGGCAGAGACGGAGGACCGGGCCGCTGGATCCCGGCAGAGACGGAGGACCGGCCGTGGGGCCCGGCAGAGACGGAGGACCGGACCGCCGGAGCCCGGCAGAGACGGAGGACCGGACCGCCGGAGCCCGGCAGAGACGGAGGACCGGACCGCCGGAGCCCGGCAGAGACGGAGGACCGGGCCGGCGGAACAACTGGTGTGGCGGATCTCAGGAGTTCAGATGGGGTGGACGTTTGGTTATGAGGGCGCGCGCCATGGCCATGTTTCGGAGGGTGGGGGCGGGATTCACTGGTGGGGACGGGTGGTGCCGGGCCTGGGGCTCGGCCGGAGGCGGGAGCTGGTGTGGTGATGATCGAGGGGCCTTACTTCGGGCTGGTCGTGCTGGGGGTGCTCGGGACCGGGCTGGTGGCCGGGGTCTTCTGTGCGTTCTCGACCTTTGTGATGCGCGGGCTCGCCGAGTTGCCGCCCGCGCAGGGTGTCGCCGCGATGAACGCGATCAACGTGACCGCGGTGCGGCCGCCGTTCATGGCCGTGTTCGCGGGCTCCGCGGTGCTGTGCGCGGTGATCGCGGTGGTGACGTTCGTGCTGTGGCCGGACGAGGGGACGGTGGAACTGCTGGTGGGCAGTGCGCTGTATCTGTTCGGCTCGTTCGGGCTGACGATGGTGGCGAACGTGCCTCGCAACGACGCCCTGCTCAAGCTGGACCCCGGTACCCCGGAGGCGGCGGCGTACTGGCCGACGTACGTGCGCGAGTGGACGATGTGGAACCACGTCCGAGCGGTCGCCTCGGGCGCGGCGGCGCTGGCATACGTGCTGGCCCTCACGTGAGCGTCGCGCACATCGTCCCCCGACCGCCGAGAAAGCGCTGTCCCGGCGGCTTACCGGCACTCTGCGCGAGGGGCCGATCAGCCGTATCGTGGCCGAAAGGAGTTCCGCAGGAGTGCCGCCCGATGACGCACGGCCACGGCGGACGCGTCGGCGTCACCAGCGCGAGCAAGGAAGACGGCCATGGCCGATCCCAAGGGATTCATGACCACACCTCGCCAGGACTGGCCTCGCAGGCCGGTCGAGGAGCGGGTCCGGGACTGGGACGAGGTGTACGTCCCCGGGGCGCTGCTGCCCATCATCAGCAAACAGGCGGACCGCTGCATGGACTGCGGCATCCCGTTCTGCCACGACGCCTGTCCGCTGGGGAATCTCATCCCCGAGTGGAACGACCTGGTGTCGCGGGAGGACTGGCGGCAGGCCGCCGACCGGCTGCACGCGACGAACAACTTCCCCGAGTTCACGGGGAAGTTGTGTCCGGCGCCGTGCGAGGCGGGGTGTGTGCTCGCCATCAACCAGCCGGCGGTCACCATCAAGAACGTCGAGGCGGCCGTCGCCGACCGGGCCTGGGAGCTCGGGTTCACGCCCCCGCGACCACCGGACCGGTTGTCCGGGCGGACCGTCGCGGTGATCGGGTCGGGGCCGACCGGGCTCGCCGCGGCACAGCAGTTGACCCGGGCGGGGCACACGGTCGCCGTCTACGAGAAGGACGACCGGCTCGGCGGGCTCATGCGGTACGGCATCCCCGAGTTCAAGATGGAGAAGCACCATCTGGAACGGCGGATCGAGCAGATGCGGGCCGAGGGGACGAAGTTCCGTACGTCCACGGTGGTCGGGCGCGACGTCGGGGCGGCGGAGCTCAGGTCTCGGTACGACGCGGTGGTGATCGCCACGGGGGCCACGGCGTGGCGCGAACTGGAGGTACCAGGACGGGAGTTGACCGGGGTTCAGCAGGCCATGGAGTACCTGCCGTTGGCCAACCGGGTGCGCGAGGGGGATCTGGCAGTGTCCCCGATGTCGGCCGCCGGGAAGCATGTCGTGATCGTGGGTGGGGGTGACACGGGGGCCGACTGTCTGGGGACCGCGGTGCGTGAAGGGGCCGCGTCCGTGACCCAGTTGGACATCTATGCACAGCCGGGTGGTGAGCGGGACGAGGATGCCGAGCCGTGGCCCACGTATCCGAAGATCTACCGGTTGTCGGCGGCGCACGAGGAGGCCCGGGACCTGGAGACCGCGCCCGCCGCCGACGCGGACGCACGGTTGTTCGCGGCGTCCACGCTGCGCTTCACGGGGGACGGGGACGGGCATGTGCGGTCGCTGCATCTCGTCGAGGTGGACGCGGCGCGGCGGCCGGTGCCGGGCACGGGGCGGACGCTTCCCGCCGACCTTGTGCTGCTCGCGCTGGGGTTCTCGGGGCCGGATCGGGAGGATGGGCTCGTGGAGCAGTTGGGGCTGGGGATGGAGCCTCGGGGGACGGTCGCGCGGGATGCCGGGTTCGGTACGAATGTGCCGGGGGTGTTCGCCGCGGGGGACGCCGCTCGGGGGCAGTCGTTGATCGTGTGGGCGATCGCCGAGGGGCGGGCGGTTGCGGCGGCCGTCGACCGGTTCCTGACGGGGAGCTCGCGACTGCCGGCGCCCATCGGGCCGTACGACCGGCCGATGACGGTGTAGGGGGGACCAACGGGCCGAGGGTGGCGGCGAGTTCGGCACCGCGGGGGTGCGTCCTCGCGGCGGACCGAGGATCGAGGATTGAAGGGCCGACGCGAGAGGTGACCGCCGGACCAGTGGCCCAGGCCGCAGGACACCGCCGGCAGGACACCGCCGCCCCCTCCCTCACCCCCGCTCGTCCGTCCCCGCCACCTTCGCCGTCGACAGCGCCACCCTGTTCCAGGTGTTGATCGTGAGGATCAGGGACAGTACGTGGGCCAGTTCCTGCTCGTCGAAGCAGGCCGCGGCCGCCGCGTAGACCGTGTCGGGGACTCCGCCGTCGGCCACCAGCGTCACCGCCTCCGTGAGGGCCAGGGCGGCCTGTTCCTTCTCCGTGAAGAAATGGCGGGCCTCTCGCCAGACCGGGACCATGTGGAGGCGATCCTCCGTCTCGCCGGCCTTGCGGGCGTCGTTGGTGTGCATGTGGAGGCAGTACGCGCAGTGGTTGAGGTGGGAGGCGCGGATCTGGATCAGTTCGACGAGGGTGGGGTCGAGGCCCTCGCGGGCGGCCGCGTCGAAGCCGATCAGGGCCCGGAACACCTTCGGGGCGGTCTTCGCGAAGTTCAGCCGAGCCGTACCTGTCACGTTCGTGTTGGTCGTCGTCATGTGATCAACCTACGGGCCGGAAAGACCGGCTGTAGGGTGCATTTCCATGGGGGAATCGTGGGTCAATTACGCGGAGCGGATCGGTTCCGACCTGCACCTCGAGCTCTCCGGTCCGGGGAGCAAGCGGGCCGCACTGATCCGGGCGTTGCGGGACGCCGTACACAGTGGGCGGCTCGCCCCCGGCACCCGGCTGCCGCCCTACCGCTCACTCGCCGCCGACCTCGGTGTCGCCCGCAACACGGTGGCCGACGCCTACACCGAACTCGTCGCCGAGGGCTGGCTCACCGCCCGCCAGGGCTCCGGCACCCGGGTCGCCGAACGGTCCCGGCCGCTCCATCCCGCCGTACGCCCGAGAAAGCCGGCCCCTCAGCCGCGCGCGCGTTCCCCGCGCCACGACCTGCGCCAAGGCACCCCCGACGCCTCCGGCTTCCCCCGAACCGCGTGGCTCGCCTCCTACCGCCGGGCCCTCCACCAGGCCCCCAACGAGGTCTTCGGCCCCGGTGATCCGGCCGGCCGGCCGGAGCTCCGAGCGGCCCTCGCCGGATACCTCGCACGCGCGCGTGGCGTGCGGACGGAGCCGGACCGGATCGTCATCTGCTCCGGGTTCGCGCATGCCCTGCGGCTGCTCTTCGGGGGCGCTGGTAGCGGAGGCGGCGGCGGGCAGCCCCTGCGCGGCCCGCTGGCCGTGGAGGCGTACGGCCTGCCCTTCCACCGGGAGCTGCTCGCGGCGGAGGGCGTACGGACCGTGCCGCTCCCCCTCGACGACGACGGCGCACGCGTCGACCGGCTGAACCGCGAGCGGGCCGTACTGCTCACGCCCGCGCACCAATTCCCCACCGGCGGGCCGCTGCACGCCGAGCGCCGGGCGGCGGTGGTCGACTGGACACGCGCGCGTGGCGCGGTGGTACTGGAGGACGACTACGACGGGGAGTTCCGCTACGACCGCAAGCCCGTCGGCGCCCTGCAGAGCCTCGACCCCGAGCGGGTGATCCTGATCGGCTCGGTCAGCAAGAGCCTGTCGCCCGCGGTGCGGCTGGGATGGATGGTGCTGCCCGAGCGGTACGTCGGTGACGTGCTCGCGGCCAAGGGCGAGCGGGAGGCCTGGGCGAGCGTGCTCGACCAGCTGGCCCTCGCCGACCTCATCGTCTCGGGGTCCTACGACCGTCACGTACGGCAGATGCGACAGCGGTACCGCGGCCGCCGGGACCGGCTCGTCGCCGCGCTGGCCGAGCACGCGCCGCACATCGAGGTCAGCGGGGTCGCGGCCGGACTGCACGCGGTGCTGCGGCTGCCGCCGGGCACCGAGCGGTCCGCCGTCAAGGCCGCGATCTGGCAGGGCGTCGCGCTGGACGGGCTCGCGGAGTTCCGTCACCCGGACACGGACATGCCGGCCCACGACGGCCTGGTCGTGGGGTACGCGACACCTTCCGAGCATGCGTACGCGGCGGCGCTTGAGGCGCTGTGCGGGGCGCTGCCGCCGGGTGAGCCGCGGGCGTCGTAGGGGACACGGCCGTACCGGCACCATGGCGGCGGCGTATCTCGTGAGGACCGGTGAGCAGTCCTCGGCGTCGGCGGTCCGGCGCAACCTCGCGGTCGGACCGCCGTCGATCGAGCAGATCTACTACGGCCTGAACCTCAGCCCCAACGAGGCGGAGCAGCCACCGTTGCCGGTGGTGGCCGTGAGCAGGCTGGTGGACGCCCCGCGCCGCATGGCGTCCTGGTTCTGAGTGTCCATCTCATCCATTAAGTGATTACCCATCAATCAAGCACTGCGGTCAGGAGAGCAGGAAGTCGGCCACCCCCGCCTTCGCACCCTCGATGAACGCGGTCATCTCGTCGGTGGTGTAGATCAGCGCCGGTCCGTCCGGATCGGTGGACTGGCGGACGGCGATCCGGCCGTCGGCGAGCTTCATCGCCTCCAGGCAGTTGCCGCCGTTGCCGCCGCTCCACGGCTTGTGCCAGCCTTCGCTCCCCAACTCCCGGGCGGGCATGCCGTTGTAGACGGGTAGGCGCGGCTTGATGCGGTTCATTCACAGCTCCTTGCGGAGATCCCGGAGGATCTCCTTCGTGCGATGTGCCGTAGCGGCCTGCGCCGCCATGCGGTCCATGACCTCGAGATGGGTCGCCACCTCGATGCGCGCGTCCAGATAGATCGCGCCGGTCAGGTACTCGCTGTAGACCATGTCCGGAAGTTCGGGCACGGCGAATCGGAAGAGCACGAAGGGCCCGTACGTGCCGGGGTGCGGCCCGTTGGCGAACGGGGCGACCTGGAGCGTCACGTTGGGCAGCTTCGTTGCCTCGAGCAGTTTGTCGATCTGGGCACGCATCACCTCCGGGCCGCCGACGGGGCGGCGCAGCACGGTCTCGTCCATGACGACCCACAACCGGGGCGCGTCCTGACGGGTGAGCAGTCCCTGCCGTTCCATGCGCAGGGCGACATGGCGCTCGATGTCCTCGGGGCTGGTCTGGCCGATGGCGCCCGAGCGCAGGACACCACGCGCGTAGTCCTCCGTCTGCAGCAGACCGGGGACGAAGTGCGGCTCGTACTCGCGGATGAGCGCGGCCGCGCCCTCCAGGCTGACGTGCATCGAGAACCATCCGGGCAGCACGTCGTGGAAGCGCTGCCACCAGCCGGGGCGGTTGGCGTCCTCGGCGAGCTGGACGAAGTCCTCGGCCTCCTGGTCACTGACGCCGTAGGCCTTCAGCAGGAGCTGGAGGTACGGGATCTTGAGCCCCACCTCGGCCATCTCCATACGGCGGACGGTGGCGGGGGCGACACGGAGGATACGGGCGGCCTCCTCGCGCTTGAGCCCGGCGCGTTCCCGCAGGTCCAGCAGGCGCCGGCCGAGGACGACCTGGCCGACCGTCGGCGCGGACCGCGGTTCGCTCACGCTCCACCTCCCCTGAGTCGTGTACGGGCGTCGAAGTCATACACGGGCGTCGACGGCATGCACGGGCGTCACAGCCACCAGCATGCTGACAGCCCAGCGGCGCCATTCGAAGACCTGATTCGAAAATCTGTACGAATAGCGGATACGAATACCGCTGCGTACGGATCTCCGGTGATCCCAACTGGCGCCGCTCAAGATGCTGTTGCGAGCAGTGTGCCACGGCCTCTCACCGCGTCACACAGCACTCTGCATTTTTCAGAGTGACACTTGCCAAGTGTTCACGACGGGGCGATAGTGGCAAGCGTGATTCCGTCCCCGCCCTTAGGAACAGACGCTGCCGTAGGCCACCCCCAGGGTCTCGGTGCTGTCCCGGCAGAAGGGCCCGACAGGGCCGCTGCCCGGCGCCGGTTCCGTTTCGAGCTGGCCGCGCATCCGGGTTCTCCCGCGCAGGCCAGACGCCTGACGAGGGCGCGGCTGACCCATTGGTCGGTCTGCGAGGACACCTGTGACTCGGCCGCCCTGGTCGTCTCCGAGCTGGTCACCAACGCCATCGTGCACACCGCGAGCAGCCGTGTGGTCTGCGAGCTGCACGACGATGACGACCTGGTGCGGATAGCCGTACGCGACGAGGGCTGCGCCCCGGGTGAACCGCACCCGTCCCCGCAGCGCGGCGAAGAGGAGCACGGGCGGGGACTGCTCCTCGTCGACTCCCTCTGTCACGCGTGGGGCGCCCATGAGCACGGCCCCGGTCTGCTGGTCTGGGCGGAGCTGCCGCGCAAGGCGGACGGGCCCCGCGAGGACACCGGCCCGCGCAACGATCTGGGCTGGGGAGCCCGCCCCAAGCCGGTTCCGTCCGGGGGATCGGGCCAGGGGGACGAGGCCGAGGAGCATCACAGAGCGGCGCCCGTGGGGGAAGCGCGCGATCACGGAGCGGGGGACGCGGGGGCATGGGCGTGAGCAGCGGATCCGGCGGCCAGGTGCTGACCATGGACACGCTGGTCCGCCTCGGCCGCGGGCTGCGGGCGCCGGGGACGCCGCGCAGGCTGGCCGTTCCGGAGGGGATGACGGTGCCGCTCGGCTGCGACGCGGTGGGGGTGCCGGTGCAGTTGAGTAGGGAGCTGGTGTCCCGGTTGCCGCGGGTCGGGTGTGTGTACGCCGATGACACGCACTGGTGGTGGATCGTTCCCGCCGACTCCGACTACGCGCTCGAGTGGCCCAGGCCTGCCCAGTACGCCACCGGGGCGGTTGTTCCGGACGCCCCGGTGGTGCCCTCTCTTGTGCATCGGGCCGAGGGGACGTTGCCGTACACGCCGCCCATCCCTCTGTACCTGGCGTTGTGCCGGCTCACGGGGACGACTCCCAGTTGGTCCCGGCCGGTCAGCTCGGCGGGGTGACTCCGCCGGAGACCGTCCTGCGGTGCGTCGTACGCCCGCGTGTTTTCTCCGCTCCCTTCTGCGCCCTCCCTTCCTGCAGCTCACCCCCGCCATAGTTGCCCCGTCCAGGATCGGGGGAGGTCTGCGGTGGGGAAACGGCGTGGCACTGAGCAGCCCGGAGTCTCCGAGTCGGAGCGGCTGCTCTTCGGGGGGCCGCTGAGGTACGACACGGGCTGGAACTCCCACCCCGACGCGTTTCTGGAGCTGGGGTTCCGGGCCATGGTGACGCGGCTGCCGTCGCTGTTGGCGGCGAGTCTGCGGCTGGCCTGGCAGGCGGACCGGCGGGCCGCGCGGACCGTGCTGGCCGCCGAGGTGACCCGGGGTCTCGCGCAGGCGGTGAGTCTGCTCGCGGTCAACAGTGTGCTGGGGCGGCTGATCGGCGGGGGCGCGCTGGAGGACCGGTTGCGAGGGGCCGTGCCCGCGTTGGTCACGATGGCCGCCGTGATGCTCGTCGGGGCGCTGCTGCGGGCCGCGTCGACGCATGCCACCGGCCGCCTGGAGCCCAAGGTGGAGCGGGTGGCGACCGAGCGGTATCTGGAGCGGGCGGCCACCGTCGAACTGGCCGCGATCGAGGACCACGCCTTCCACAAGCTGCTGGACACCGCGCAGTACGGCGCCACCTCGGCCCGCCGGATGATCATGTTCGCGGCGCGGGTGGTGAACGCGGTGATCTCGCTGATCGCGGCGGCGGGCGTGCTGACCGTGCTGCATCCGGCGCTGCTGCCGCTGCTGGCCACGATGACGATCCCGAGCGGCTGGGGCGCGCTGACCATCGCGCGCCGCCAGTACGAGTCCTTCCACACCTGGGTGCAGCACGTGCGGGCGGGCCGCCTCCTCGGCGCCCTGCTGATCGAGCCGGAGGCGGCGCCGGAGATCCGCGTCCACGGGGTGGGGCCGTTCCTGCTCAGGCACTACCGCGCGATGGCGGAGACGGCGGAGGCGGAGCAGGCCCGGCTGGCCCGGCTCGCGGCCCGGACGGGGCTGATCGCGGCGGCCTGGACGGGCCTGGCGACGGTGGCGACGTACGCGACCCTGGGCGGGCTGCTGCTGGCGGGCGCGATGGCGCTGTCGGTTGCGGGTACGGCCGTGATCGCCGTGCGGACCGGCTCGCAGAGCCTGAACACCCTGGTCATCGAGATGAACGCGCTGCACGAGGAAGCCCTGTTCGTCGGCGACCTCCAGCGGCTCTACACGGAGGCGGCCGAGCGGGCGATCCCGGAGGGCGGGGCCGCGCTGCCGGACGAGCCGCGCGAGATCCGCTTCGAGAACGTCTCCTTCACCTACCCGGGTGACGCGACCCGCCCCGCGCTCGACGACGTGACCCTCACCCTGCCGCTCGGCAAGATCGTCGCGCTGGTCGGGGAGAACGGCTCCGGCAAGACCACCCTGGTCAAGCTGCTCGCGGGGCTGTACGCCCCCGACCGGGGCCGGATCCTGTGGGACGACCTGGACGCGGCGCACGCGGACCGGCAGCTGCTCGCCGAGCGGGTCGCGATGGTCGCCCAGGACTTCAAGCGCTGGCCGTTCACCGCCCGCGTCAATGTGGCGGTGGGCCGCTCCTCGGTGCCGCTCACCGAGGAGCGGGTGTCCGGCGCGGTCGTCGAGGCCGGCGCCGGGGAGGTGCTGGCCGATCTGCCGCGCGGCCTGGACACCCTGCTGGCCCGCAACTTCAGCGGCGGGCACGAGCTGTCCGGCGGGCAGTGGCAGCGGCTCGGGATCGCCCGGGCCGCCTACCGGCGCGGTCGCATCCTGATCGTGGACGAGCCGACGGCCGCCCTGGACGCACGGGCCGAGCTGGAGGTCTTCGAGAAGATCCGCGCGCTGTCCGGCACCGGTCAGACGGTCATCCTGATCACCCACAGGCTGGCGTCCGTACGCCACGCGGACCTGGTGCACGTCCTGGAGCAGGGCCGGCTCGTGGAGTCGGGCACGCCCGACGAGCTCCTGGCCTCCGGGGGTGTCTACGCGGAGCTGTACTCGCTCCAGGCCGAGCAGTTCACGGCAAAGGTGCCCGCCAAGGAGGCGGGCTGACCTCACGCGACAGCGTCCACCGCTGTCTCTCCACTGCGGACGATCACCAGGAACGTGTCGGTCGCGAGGTCCATGACGACCTCCGCCTGCAGTCCCTCAAGACGCCTCGCCTGCGCGAACTCCTCCGCCGGCCACGATCCGCGCGGCCCGCCAGCGGGAAAGCGTTCGAGCACTGTTCGCCCGTTCACCACCCTGCACCTCCAGAAAGCGTTGTACTCACCCGTAGTGAGCACCTGTAGGAGTTAACGCCTTCCGGGGCCGGAAAGCCTCGGTGAGTTGCCGTACTGAGACGTAGCCGACACAGATTCACCCCGGAGTGTGAGGGTCCCGTCACCGTGTGACGATCTCGCTCACCCTCCGTGTCAGTCCTCGTACTCGTCGTGATACCGCATGCGTACGCTGCCCGCGGGCGCCCCGAGAGCGGACGCGCGCCCCTTGGGCTCCTCCCATTCCTCCTGCCGTCCCAGTGCTGTGAGGTCGAGGAGGCTGGTGGTCGAGCCGAGTCCGTCGAGGCCGCGCTCATAGGTCGAGTAGGTGTGGAACACCCGGTCACGGTCGCGCAGGAAGCAGCTGATGCCGGGCCGCTCGGCCGGCTCGCCGTCGATCTCCAGAGTGGCCTCGAAGTCGTGGTTGAAGCCGCCGCCGTACGACGAGTACCAGGGCACGGTCCATCCCATCCGCGCCTTGAACGGCAGGATCTTCGTATACGGCGCTCTCGACACGGCCGCGAAGGTCGTCCCCCGCGCCTTCAGATGGGCCAGGTGTCCGATCTGGTCCAGGAAGGCGGAGCAGCTGCGGCAGCCCGCGTCCCACTCGGGCGCGAACATGAAGTGGTAGACGACGAGCTGGCCGCGCCCCTCGAAGAGGTCGAGCAGGGTGGCCTTGCCGTCACCGCCTTCGAAGACGTACTCCTCCTCGACCTCGACCATGGGAAGCCTGCGCCGCTCGGCGTTGAGAGCGTCCCGCGCGCGGGTGGCCGCCTTCTCCCTGACCAGCAGTTCCGCGCGCGCCGCGCGCCATTCGTCCCGAGAGACGATCTCCGGAAGCGCCATGGGGTCCCTCCTGTACGACGGTCCATTCGGGGTGGTGACCGCGGGGAGGGGCGGAACTCATCGCTGTCGAAGGGAAAATCCTGGACGGGTTGGTTCAGTACGACACCTGGAGCGCGAGCAGGCCTCGGGCCCGCAGGGAGTTGCGCCAGCTCGGTGACCCGGATGTCAGGTGTCGTAGTCCTGGATCCGGCTGCCGTGGCTCCGGTCGAGGAGGGCGGGCAGCCGCGCGCTCAACTCCCCCACCACCGACGGGACATCAATGGTCAGCAGCTCACGGTCCCGCATCAGCACCCGGCCGTCGACGATCGTCGTGCGGACGTCGGAGGAGCGGGCGCTGTGGACCAGGGTGGCGGCGAGGTCGTGGACGGGCTGGGTGTGCGGGCCGGTGAGGTCGACCAGGATGATGTCGGCACGCCGGCCGGGTGCGAGGCTGCCGACGACCTCACCGAGGCCGACCGCGCGGGCGCTCTGGAGGCTTGCATGGTGCAGGGCTTGACGGGACGTCAGCCAGCGGGGGTCACGGGTCGTCGACTTCTGGATCAGCGCGGTGAGCGCCATCGACTCCCATACGTCGAGGGAGTTGTTGGAGGCGGCCCCGTCCGTGGCGAGTCCGACGGGGATTCCGATGTCGTGCAGGGCGCGCACAGGCGTAGTGGTGGGCCAGGCGAACTTGAGGTAGCCGCGCGGGGCGGTCGCGACAGCCGTACGACCGGCGGCACTTGCGAGCATCGGCAGGTCGCTGTCGAGGATGCCGGAGCCGTGCGCGATCAGGACGTCCGTGTCGAGGATCCCGGTGCGCCGCAACACCTCGATGGGCGTCACCCCGTGCCGGGCGAGGCTCGCCTCGGCCTGGTCGCGGTTCTCGGCGGCGTGGAGATGGACGGGCAGGCCGTGCTCCCGGGCGAGCGCGGCGGTCGCGGTGAGGTCGCTGTCGTCCACGGTGTAGGGCGCGTGCGGGGCGAGCGCCGTGGTGATGCGGCCGCCGGCGCCGCCGCGGTGCCGTAGAGCGAACTCCAGGGACTTCTCCCGCCCTTGGGGCCCTTGCGAGGAGAAGTACGCCTCCCCGAGGTGCGCGCGGATGCCGCACTCCTCGACGACCGCGGCGACGGCGTCCATCGAGAAGTAGTGGTCGGCGAAGCAGGTGACACCGCCCCGGATCATCTCGGCGCAGGCCAGCCGCGCGCCCAACTCCACGTCCTTCTCGGTGAGGTTGGACTCGATCGGCCAGACGACGTCGTTGAACCACTCCTCGGTCGGCAGGTCCTCGGCGAGCCCGCGCAGGGCGACCATGGGCGCGTGGGTGTGGCAGTTGACGAGCCCGGGAAGGGCGATCTGCCCCCTCCCGTCGATGCGCTCCGCCGCGGGCAGTTCCTCGGCCTCCGCACTGCTGATCACCGACTCGATGACACCCTCTCGTACGACGATGGCGGCGTCGTCCACGAACCCGACCTGCTCTTGATCGTCGTGCGTGAGCACCGTGCACGGGGTGATGATGAGACCGGCGGGAGAAGGCGTCATACAGGCACCGTACGACGCGGTCGTGCCCTGGCAGTGGGTGAACCGCGCATCCCGTCGCCGCTCTGTCGCGGCGACGCGGGCACCTGCACTCTGGCCTCACCGCACCGCCCGTCGTACGCCTTCCGGAAGGGGCCCGGCATGCTCGTCGGCACCTGGAACGTAGAGAATCTGATGCTGCCGCACAGCGGCGACGGCGCCCCCGGGACCGAGGCCGAGTACGAGGCGAAAGTGGCGGCCCTCGCCTCCGTGATCACCGCGCTCGACCCGGCGCTGCTGGGCGTCCAGGAGGTCGGGCAGGAGGAGACCCTCGCCGATCTGGTCAAGGCGATCGGCGGGGAGTGGCACACCGCGCTCTCCCGGCACGCGGACCACAGGGGCATCCGCGTCGGCTTCCTCAGCCGTACCCCCCTGCGGATACGGCGGGACACCCACGCGTTCGCGGACAAGCTGCACCCCGTGCAGGTCAAGGACAGCACCAAGCCCGACGCGCACGAGAGGCAGACCAGCCGCGGCTTCCTCGCCGTGGAGACCGACACCGGCGACGGGGTGCTCCAGGTGGCGGTCGCCCATCTCAAGTCGAAGCTGCTGTCGTATCCGGGGACCCGGGGCCGGAGCCGCTTCCAGCCGCACGACGAGGCCGAACGGGCCCGCTTCGGCGCCTACGCCCTCTACCGGCGGGCGGCCGAGGCGACGACCCTGCGCGCCCTCGCGGACTTCCTGCTCGAAGGCGCCGGGACCGAACGGGACGTGATCGTCCTCGGTGACATGAACGACGTGGTGAACGCCGCCACCACACAGATCCTGCTCGGCCCGCCCGGCTCCGAACTCGACAAAAAGCGCGCGTTCAACAAGTCCGACCTCGGCGATCCGTTCCGGCTGTGGGACATCGCCCCGCGCATACCGGAAAAGCGCCGCTTCTCCCGCGTCAGCTTCGGACGCGCCGAACTGATCGACCACGTCCTGCTGAGCCACCGTCTGGCCCGCCGCATCGTGGAGGCGGGGACGGGCCTGCCCGAGCAGCAGGACGACGCCCTCGAACTGCCGTCGGTGGACGAGGACCCGGTGAAACGGGTGGGGACGCCCGGGTCGGACCACGCACCGGTGTGGGTACGGGTGTGACTCCTGACCGGCCCTAACCGGCGAGGGGAACGTCGGGCAGCCGGACCCCCACTCGCCCTCGCCCCCCGTCGAGTCGGCCGAGTTCGTCGAGGAGTTCGGTGAGCCGTCGGACCTGTTCGGGGGCGAGCCGCCCGGAGTCGTCGAGGTGGACGGCGCACGCGGTGGTCGTGTCGACGATCCCTTCGAGCACGGCGACGATCTCGTCGGCGCCCTCCGAGTGCCGGGCGAGCGCGGGGAGTTCGGCGGCCGCGAGGGCGATGGCGGTACGGGCCTCGGCGAGCGCGCGGTAGGCGTCACGGCGGAGGGTCCAGCGCCGGGCGCGGGTGTCGTCGGTGGGGGTGTCGTCGGTGGGGGTGCCTCGTACGGCGGACTCGGCACCTCCTGGGCCGGGCCGCGCGGTCTGCCGTGGAAGAGGCCGCGACAGCTCCCGGGGAACAGGGCGCGCCAGCTCCCGGGGAACGGGCCGTTCGGTCTCCCGCAGCACATGCGTGAGGTATGCCTCGGCCGCGCCACTCGCCACGGCCAGCCGGGACCGCACTCCCCCGCCCCGCTGCCCCGGCATCGGCAGATGCCCCACGATCAGCACGATCGCGCAGGCGAGCAGGGTCTCGGTGATCCGGCCGGCGGAGGCCTGCGGTTCGCCGCCGACCATCACGAGCGCCAGGACGAGGACCGTGACGACGGCGGTCTGCGCGGCGAAGTGCCGGGTGGCCACGGGAATGAGCGCCCCGCTGACGGCGACCAGCGCGATGAGCCCTTCGGGCCGCGGCAGCACGAGCGCGAACCCGGCGAAGACCAGCGCTCCGAGGACGGTCCCGGCGGCCCGGTTCAGCACCCGGGAGACGAGCGGTCCGAGGTCGGGCTTGACGAGGAAGACGGTGGTGGCGGGCAGCCAGTACCAGTGCTGGTGCTCCCCGTACCAGTGGGAGTGGTGCAGTGCCTGTGCGACGGCGACGCTCGCCCCGAAGCAGAGGGCGACCCGCAGCCCGTACTCCCGCCCGCCGGCCCCGAAAACGGACCGCAGCGCGCCCCGGACGGTGAGCCGGCGCTTGTGCAGATCCCCGCCCCGGCCCCGGTCGAAGGCGTCGGCGGCCCGCAGCAACGCGTCGTCGAGTGCCCGCAGCGCGGGCGCCGACCGGGCGGGCGCGGGCAACGGCCCGGTGTGCGCGTTCTCCCGTACGGCGACGGCGAGCCGTCGGGGTCCCGCGGAGGCCCGCCCGGGCACCGCTTCCTCCGCCCAGGCGAGCGCGGTGGCGGCCTCGGCGAGCGGCAGCGCGGCGGCGTACTGCGCGTGCAGCCGCCGCTCGGCGGCCGAGCTGGCGTACCGCCGCAGCCGGGGACCGGTGAGCGCGTCCTGCGCGTGATCGAGGGCGGCGGTGAGCGCGACGCGCCGCGCGGTGGCGTTCTCACTCCCCACGGCGTCCAGGAGAGCGGCGACGGCGTCGTACACCGCGGCGACCGCCTCCCGTTCGCCGTCGAACCGGAAGTCCCCGACGAGGGCACCGGGGGTGGGCAGCACCAGCCGCAGCGCGAGCAGCCAGCAGGCCCCGCCGAGATACACCAGCGCCCGCAGCCACCCTTCCTCCGGCAACGGCATGCCCGCCCCGATCGCCGACGCGACCAGCAACTGCGTACCGGCCCCGGAGGCGACGGGTCCGACGGCGCTGACACCCCCCGCGACCAGCCCGACAAACGTCAGCAGCACGGTCAGGGGGACCGCCCCGATGTGCTCCCCCGCGGTGGTCCCCACGAACATCCCGACCGCCCCCGCGAGCGCCGGCACCCCGATCCGCTTGACGGAGGCCCGCCGGCTCCCGGGCCGGTCGTTGATCCCGGCGAGCATGGCGGCGATGGCGGCGACGACACCGAGGGAGGTGCGGTCGGCGAGGACGGCGACCAGGAGGATCGGCCCGGCGGACAACGCACCCCGCACCACGGCGTTCCAGGGGATCGGCCCACGCTGAGCGCGGAGAGCGTGAGCGAGCCAGGGCGGTAGGTGCATCCGTACGGCGGGGCGGGACACAGGGCTCCTGTCGTCGAGGGGAGGCGGGGGTGTGCCTTCGGGCGACGGCGGCCGGGCGTGGGGTTGTGGTGTCCACGGTAGATCGCGATGTGGGAGGGGATGGGGTCGTTGTATTTCGAGCATGTGACGGTTGGCCGGAGAGGCGCTTTCTTTATGAACGCAACCGGGCCCGAACTCGATCGGGCAAGACCAGGTCCGCGCCATCCGACCGTGGACTACGGTTACGACTGCTGACATACACCAGCTGACCAGGGCGAAAGGACGACCTTCGTGAACGACCGAGACCCGCCTGCGTTTCGACCGGGAGATAGAGGTCCTGAAGATTGTCCGAGGCGCGGCCCCAGATGTCGGTCTCTCTCCGTCCCTCCGGGCCGGATGGTTCGATGCCGCTCACCGTTCGGTGATGTGCTGGTCACCCACCGACTGGTAGATCCGGGAACTGCCCGAGGCGCGCGCGTCAAGCCGTACTCCGCCTCGGATCTCCTGCCGGCTCGGCGCGGGGGCGAACTGGGCAGGCAGTCCACGCAGTTCCTCGGCGGCGTCGGGGTGTTCACCCAGCAGGTCCGCCACCCGGCGCTGCCCGCGGTTGAGATTTCGATCCGCCGGGACGCACACCCGATTGTCCCTCCACTCAAACGTCCCCAGTAACGCAAGCACCGTATGGCTCAACGGCGTTGACCGTCCTGCCGAGCCGCCACACCGAAAAGCCCATGCGCTGGACGTAGCCCACCTTGATGCACGCTTCCGCGTTGCCCTACCCCTCGGGACTCGCGAACGCCCATTCACCCCGGGCTTGTTCGATGGTGCCGCACACAGGGGGTATTTGCTCCACTAGTGCGGCTACCTGCTTACGCCTCTCAACTCGCTTGCCGAACCAGCCGTTGACTACATAGCATCGCGTTCACTATCGCGAATCTATTGTTATTCCGGCGCAACGGGGGCCTGGCATGACGTTGGTGATGGCGGTGGCGGCCGTCTGGGGCGTGCTGCAACTGTTCGCCGTTTCCTGGCCGACGCGTTCGGTGCGGCTGTCGACCGTGCTGCTGGCACTCACGGTGGGGGCATACGGGTGCGGCGTGGCGACGGCGTTGGTCCAGCTCGCCTACACCCGCGTCTACGCGGACCAGTCGGGGCAGTCGCTGGTGTCGGTGGTGAACACCACCAGTTACACGGTGGCGCCCTGGGTGGAGGAACTGATCAAGGTTTCCCCGCTGCTGCTGGCCGGGATGAGTCCGAAGGTTCGCCGCCAGTGGGGGCTGACCGACTTCGTGGTGGTGGGTGCGGCGCTGGGAGCCGGGTTCGGCCTGCTGGAGGCGGTACTGCGGTTCGGCCTGGACGCGGACCGGGCGATCGCTCGCGGTGGCGGCTGGATCATCCCGGACAGCCTGTCGCCGCCCTATGTGCCGGGTCTGGGGCAGGTGTTGACGGCCTGGCTCCCGGCGCCGTTCAGTCAGCTGGAGCTGGGCGGCCCCGCGATCACGGAGACCTTCTCGCATCTGGTGTTCACGGCCGTGGCCGGCTTCGGAGTCGGACTGCTGTGGCGCGCACGGGTGTGGATGCGGCCACTCTCGGTGCTCCCGGTCGCGGCCGCCGCTGCGTATCACGCGGTGAACAACTATGCGATCCAGAAGCCCACCAGTCAGGCCGCGCACTGGCTTGACTCCCTGGACGCAAAGGCGTGGGCGGCACCACTCGTATGCCTGGCCATCGCCATGGTCGTCGACCTGAGCCAGATCCGGCGCGGCAAGCACACCGTGCCGGGCGTGCTGCTTGCCTCCGAACGCGCCGACGGCGACAGTCTGGGAGCCCTGCTGCGATACGCGGCCTGGCGTCTGCCATGGAGCCTGCTGATCGTCCTGCGCTACGTCAGACTGCGGCGCTCCCTGCTCTACGCCACCGCATCCACGCCGCCGGGCGACACCGCGGAACTGCATCGGGCAGTCGTCCAGATCACCGCTCGGATCGAGGCATCCGACAACCCGCACGCCTGGCAGGCGTTGAACGTCCGCACCCTGCTGAAGGCGGCCCGAAGGGCCCGGGGTTCCCGGGAGCGGTGGCTGCTGCTGATCCCGTGCATCCTCGTGCTCCCCTCGTTACTGTTCCTGGGCGTCGGCTCGTTCACCTCGACCGCCGACCTCCAGAAGTTCTTCAGCACGGGTTCGGGGCCGAAGATTCTCATGGGCTTCGGCATCGCCGCTCTGGCCTGGATCGCCTACCAACTCACCACCCTGCTCCGCACCTGGCGGACAGCGTCGGCGCAGCCCGTGGGCGAACTGCTGGCGGTTCACCGCTTCCGTCTCGGCACCGCGCTGGGGTCGGCCACCATCGGGTCACTCCTGCTGTGGCGCGGGTTCGGAGACGCGGGCCCCGCCGGCAGGACGATCCGCACCTTCCACCTGCTGGACGCTCTGAACAGCTTCCTCGTGTACCTCGGCTTCGCCCTCCTCCTGCTCTCCCTTCTCGCCCTGTTCCCTCCCGGAGGACTCGCGCTCGCCGGGGGTGGAGCGCTCGGCGCCCTCACGGCCGAGGCTGCCCTGAACGCCGGCCTCCTCGGCACGGCCGGGATCGTCCTCATGGGGCTGGGTGCGTCGGGCGGCTCCGGCGGCGACTACAACGCGTGGCCCAGGAACAAACGTAAGGGGCGTGTGAAGCCAGAGCACCGGGCAGATGTCCGCGGTGACGAGGGTAAGAACCTTGGAGGCAAAAGCGAGGCCCATACGATAAGGAGGCATGTCGACAAGACCATTGACGACATGCGTAAGCGCTTCCGTGAAGAGCCTGGTCTCAAGGAGGACTCGCGCTACGTTGACGTCGATTCGGCACAACGGTTTACCGACAGGGCTCTTGCCCTCAAAAGGAACCAACGGAAGATATCGTCATGGTTGGACAATGGAGCAAAAGGAACACTACGAGTGGATGCGAAATTCGACGAACATACAGGACTTCATCTCACTCGCTACGATTTCACCCATGGACAACCGACGAAATGGGTGAACCGTGTTCGCGTCATCCTCAAGGCAGACCCGTCGGCGGCGTCTGGATACCGCGTACTCACCTCGTTCCCCCGGCCCTGACACGCGCGCTTGGAGCAGCCAATGAATCAGGCACCTCCGCCAGAACCGCGATTCTATGAACTCGGCGAACTACTAGAGGCCTATGCGAACACCGGTTTCATGTTCTCAGACACGGCAGAGACCCCAGGCCCTGCCCTGGCTTCTTACCTGAGAATCGCCGCACGGGATCCTGCACGCGCCGCCACGGCAGTCCGGCAGATCGAGGAACTGATCTCCATCGGACTCTTCTCAGAGGAGATCGCCGACGATGTGGAAGACCTGCCGCACATTCGTCCTCCGATGGGGACCAGCGTGGAAGATTGCCTACGCGTCGCCAGGGACCACCTCAACCGATTCCTGCAAGACCCGTCCCAGATTCCCCCGGTGAACCCGCAGAACAATTGGGAATGGAACGAGCGATTCCCCGCGTTGAGTCAGCTGCTCGGGGCCTACTTTCACCAGGATTTCTCGTCCTTCTACGATTCTCGCGAAGAGGCTCTCGACGAGTATGTCAGCGAAGTCCTGCCGGAAGACCGTGCGCAGGCAGCACAGGAGATCATTGAGCTCCTGACCATGGTGTCCTCGGATCAGGAACTCGACACTGCGGCTACGGCGTTGGGGCTCGATCTCCTGCCCCCGGACGGGATGTCCCTCCGGCAGTGGCTGGAGCTGATCCGCCACAGGATCGCCGCACCGTAGAGCCGGCACGCCGGCCTTCCAGGCGTCTCCTCGTACCGGCAGAACCGGTACGAGGATCTGGAGAGGTTGTCAGATGCCCGCCATACGGTTGACCACCAACGCATCTACAACAACAAGGTGGCGCTGGGCAGTCTCGGCATCAACATCCGTGGCCCATCCGCCAAGCTCACCCTCAGTTACAGAACCACGTGGCAGATCCTCGGCTCGGCAATCGGGGTGCTGAGTGGCGAGTCGTTCGACGATCTTGACAGTAGCGCGGAGACCCTGGCCTGATACCGGTCCGTCCTGAGCGGCGCACTGCCCGAACTACACCTGAGCGCCGACTGGGAGGCCGAACGCGAGGCCCAGCCCCGCATCCGTGCGGTGGAGATCGGTCCGGACGGTGCACGCGGTGACGAGGGCGTACACATCGGCACCATGTTCCGGTTCAAGGGACTTGAGTACCAGCGAATGATCATCGCCGGGGTGAGCGAAGGTCTCGTACCGCGCGCAGAGGTGATCGGTATGCGGCGCACAGACGCGCTGCGTTACCGGCGTGAACTTCAGCGAGCCCGCTCCCTCCTCTTCGTCGCGACCACCCGTTCACGCGATTCCCTGGCCGTCTTCTGGCACGGAACGCCCAGCCGCTTCCTGGAGCCACTGCTCGCACGCTAGTCGCGGGCGCTCGCGCGGGCTTTCGCGCGGGCAAAGAGCACCTCGGCCTCGGAGAGGGCGGTGGCCAGTGCCTCCGGCTGCCGTCTCATCCCGGTCAGGAGGTCGTCCACTTCACGCAACCCCGCCCGTTCCAACAACCGCTTCTCATTCGTCACCCACTCCCCGCGAGCCGCCAAGATCCCATGTCCGGCCTGTACCGCAGCGGTGGCGAGGGCGCCCGCGACCGCCGTGACGCGGCCCGCCGGGGCGTGATGAGCCCGTGCATACGCAAGGGTGGCCTGGGCGGTTCCCTGCCAGCGCTCGGAGGCGGAGGCGCGCAGCTTCTCCGGATATCCGCCCGGACACGGCACCTCGCCCCGCAGCACCCGATTGATCGCCAGCTCCCCGACGACCAAGTAGCTCGGGATCCCCGCGAGATGGAACATCAACGGCTCCACGTGGAACCGCCCTTCCTCCGCCTCCGCCAACTCCCGTTCCACCACGTCGAGATCGCGGTAGTGGACGTCGACCCGCCGCCCGTCGATCGTCAGCCAGGCGCCCCCGTTGAAGACCCCGCCACCCCAGCCGCCGACCTCCGACACCTCGCCCTCCCAGCCGACCGCGCGAAGATGGGCCGGGTCGAAGTCGCCCCGGTAGTAGACGGCCAGGTCCCAGTCGCTGTCGGGACGTGCGGTCCCCTGGGCGCGGGAGCCGCCGAGGGCCACGGCGCGGACCGTCGGGAGGGCGAACAGGCGGTCGGCGGTGGTGTCGAGGAAGACGTCATCCGGGGTGGGCACAGGGAGAGCGTACGAAGTCTGCTGTGCGGCCTCCACGGAATTCGTCCCGGAAATTCAGGTGCGGTCCCGTCCCCCGCCCCTCGATGATCGGAAAGTTGTCCGCCGTTCTCCTCAGGAGTCCACGTGATCCAGCGCGCCACCGCCCCGGCCCTGTTCCCACCGCCGACCTACTCCCACGCCTCCGTCGTCGAGGCCGGCACGAAGCTCGCGTTTCTGGCCGGGTCCGTTCCGCTGGACGCGAAGGGGAACCTCGTCGGGGAGGGGGATCCGGCGCGGCAGGCCGAGCAGGTGATCGCGAACCTTCGGGAGCAACTGCACGCGGTGGGAAGCGACTTGGAGTACGTGCTGGCCACCGACGTGCACGTCGTGAGCAGCGAGCCGGCAGTGCTGTCCGCCGTGTGGGAGGTCGTGGAGGCGTCCGGGCTGAGCACCGGCCCGCACTCGTCGACGCTGATCGGGGTCGCCTGCCTCGGCTACACGGGCCAGTTGGTGGAGATCACGGCCACGGCCGTGGTGCCGGAGAAGGCCTCGCGGTGAGCGCGGTCGTCATCCGCCGGGCCACCGCCTCGGACGCCTCCGCCACGGCCGACGTCTATCTGCGCTCCTTCGCCGCAGCGTTGCCGACGGTGATACGGCCCCGGTCCGACGACGAGGTGCGTGCCTACATCCGGGACGTGGTGGTGCCGTCGCGGGAGACGTGGGTGGCGGTGGCGGAGGAACAGGTCGTGGGCCTCATGGTGATCGCCGGCGATCTGCTGTCCCAGCTGTATCTCGACCCCGGCTGGCGGGGGCGCGGCATCGGCGACCGGTTCGTCGCGCTCGCCAAGGAACGCAGTCCGCGGGGGCTGAGCCTGTGGACCTTCCAGGTCAACAAGCCGGCCCACCGCTTCTACGAACGTCACGGCTTCGTCGAGGCCGAACGCACCGACGGCGGCGGCAACGAGGAGCGGGAGCCGGACGTGCGGTATGTCTGGCTCCCCTGAGAGGGATCAATCGGACCGCCCTCCCCACACCCGCCTCTTCGGCACCGGCTTCGCATACCCGCCCGCCCGACTGGTGTTCAGCCCCAGCCCCACCAGCGACTCGGCGAGCTTCACCGCCGCCCCCACCCCGTCGACGACGGGAAGCCCCAGCTTCTCCCCCACCGTCCGCTGCAGCCCGGTCATCCCCGCGCATCCCAGCACCAGGACCTCGGCGCCCGCGTCCCGCACCCGCTCGGCGGCCGCCAGGAACGCGGCCTCCGTGCGGTCGGCGTCGCCCAGGTCGAGAACCCCCAGTCCGGTCCCGACGACGGCGGCGCAGTTGCGCCCCACCCCCGCCAGCTCCAGGCTGTCCTCGATCTGCCCGCACGACCGCTCCAGCGTGGTCACCACGCCATAGCGCCGGCCGAGCAGACAGGCCAGATGGGCGGCGGCCTCGGTGATGTCGACGACCGGTACGTCCACCAGCTCCCGGACGCCCTCCCGGCCGTGCTCACCGAACCCGGCCATGACGACGGCGTCGTAGGGAGGACCCTCGTACGTGCGCAGCAGGTCGATGACCGCCGCCGCGGAGAGATAGCTGTCGAGCCAGCCCTCCGCGGACTCGGGTCCCCACCGCGGAGTGAGTCCGAGCACGGCGGTGCCCGGGCCTGCCGCGGCCCGGGCACCTCGTACGATCTCCTCGGTCATCTCCTGCGTGGTGTTGCAGTTGGTGACGACGATCCGCACGTTTCTCAGACCTCCACAGCCTCAGCGGGAGCCGCCCGCTCGCTCCGGCACAGCAGCGCGTACAGGCCGGCCGCGAGGGCCGTACCGATGAACCAGGAGTACGGGGCCACGTCGCTGAACGTCTTCACCAGGGCGAGGACGCCCGCGACCGCGGCCGCCGGCAGGAACGCCCACAGGGCCTTGGGGTTGACGCCCTTGCGGTAGTAGTAGCGGGAGCCGGGCTCGGCCTTGAAGAGCTCGTCCACGTCCACGCGGCCCTTCTTGACCCAGTAGTAGTCGAGCATGATCACGCCGAACAGCGGGCCGAGGAAGGCGCCGAGGCCGCCGAGGAAGTAGTTGACGACCGTCGGGTTGGAGAAGAGGTTCCACGGGGTCACGAGGAGCGCTGCGACCGTGCTGATCATGCCGCCGACCCTGAAGGTGATCTTCTGCGGCCAGACGTTGGCGAGGTCGTACGCCGGTGAGACGAAGTTGGCGACGATGTTGACGCCCATGGTGGCGATGGCGAAGGTGAGCGCGCCCAGGACCATCACCCAGGTGTTGCCGACCTTGGCGACGAGCTCGGCCGGGTCGGTGATGGCCTGGCCCCAGACCTCCAGCGAGCCCGCGGTGACGATCACGGAGACGACCACGAAGGCCGTGGAGTTGATGGGCAGGCCCCAGAAGTTGCCGCGGCGGACGGTCTTGTAGTCCGGTGCGAAGCGCGAGAAGTCGCAGAAGTTGAGCATCAGCGTGCCGTAAGTGGCGAGGATCAGGCCGATCGCGCCGAACCACTGCCGCCACTGCTCACCGACGGAGACCGGGTGCGGGGTGCTGGTGAGCGAGATGCTCCAGCCGGCCTTGGCCAGCACCCAGATCGCCAGCGCGATCATGACCAGCCAGATCGCGGGACCGCAGAAGTCCTGGAACTTCCGCACCGACTCCATGCCCTGGCTGATGATCAGCGCCTGGACCAGCCACAGGGAGAGGAAGGAGACCCAGCCGAGGGCGTCGAGGCCGAGGAAGGAGCTGTGCGTCCAGGACTCCAGGCCCGGCCAGGCGGCCAGCAGCATCACGTTGACGGCGACGGAGGCCAGATAGGTCTGGATGCCGTACCACATGATGGCGATCACGGCCCGGATGAGGGCCGGGATGTTGGCGCCCCACACACCGAAGCTGATACGGCTGACGACGGGGAAAGGCACGCCGTGGCGCTGGCCGATCTTCCCCATCCAGTTCATGCCGACGTAGATCAGCACGAAGCCGACGAGCAGGGACGTGAAGACCTGCCACACGTTCATGCCGAGAACCAGCAGACCGGCCGCGAAGGTGTAGTTGCCCAGGTTGTGGACGTCGGACATCCACATGGCGAAGAGGTCGAAGACCTTCCAGTTGCGCTTGCCCGCGGGTGCCAGGTCTTCGTTGGTGAGCCGGGGATCGGGGACGAACGCTGGGGTGCCGGTGACTTCGGCACGGTCGGCGAGGGACACAGGGCCTCCAGGGACGGGGACAGGAGGAGGGCGGCCGCCTGGCATCCAGTTTTGGTATACCAAACTGCGCACATGGTCCCGCCGTCAAGAGTTCCGACCGATGTCGCGTCCGTTAACGCTTCGTAAAACAGCTCCGGAGTCGGAGAAGATGGCTCCATGAGCTCCACGACGAACATCGAGCCCCTCGGCGCCGTCCGCGAACGCGTCCTGGCCACCCTGCGGCAGGAGATCATCGCGGGCGGGCTGCGCCCGGGTGACCGGCTGGTCGAGCGGGAGCTCGCCGAGCGCTTCGGGGTCTCCCGGGTGCCGGTCCGCGAGGCGATCCGTGCGCTGGTCGCGGAGGGCTTCGTCCACTTCGAGACGCCCCGCCGGACGGTGGTACGGCGGCTGACCCCGAACGACGTCAAGGAACTCTTCGAGCTGCGCGAGGCGTTGGAGGTGTACGCCGCCGGCCTCGCCGCGGCGCGCGCGACCCCTCAGGACCTCGCCGAGGTCGAGCGGCTCCTCGCGCTCGCGGCGACCGCGACGGAGGCGGGCGACGCGGAGGCGATCACGGACGTCAACAGCCGTCTGCACGACAGCATCGTCGCCATGGCCCGCAACAGCCTGCTGGTCGACGCCCTGGAACCGGTTGCGGGGCGGCTGCGCTGGATGACCCGGCGGAACGAGGAGTGGCCCCAACTCCTCGTCGAGCACCGCGACTTGTACGAGGCGATCGCGTCCGGCGACCCGGACCGGGCCCGCGCGCACGCCCTCGCGCACGTGCGGACCAACTACGAGTCGACGGTACGCCAGCTGTTCGGGGACACGGGCGAGATGATCTAGCCGGGCGAGGTGACTAACGGGCCCAGCCGCGCGCGTACTTGTCCGTCGCCGCCACCATCACGTCCACACCCCGATCCCCCGCGAAGTGTGCGCCGTCGTCGATCACCGTCAACTCGCTGCCCGGCCAGGCGTGATGGAGCCGCCAGACGATGCCGAGGAGGTTGCCGAAGTCGAGGCTGCCTTGGACGAGGGTGCCGGGGATGTCCTTGAGGAGGGGCGCGTCGCGCAGGACGACGCCCTCGTCGTTGCCCTCGCCCAGGAAGTGGTCGTTGCCCCAGTAGTGGGTGACGGTACGGGCGAAGCCCTGCCGGAACACCGGGTCCTCGTAGCGCGGCACCGACCGCGGCGGCGCTGACTCGATCGCCGTCTCCCAGTCGGTCCACGCCCGCGCCGCCCGCTCGCGCACCTCAGGATCGGGCGACTCCAGCAACCGGTTGTAGGCGGCGGGGATGTTCCCGGCCCGCTCCTCGACCGGCAGCTCGCCGACGAACCGTTCGAACGCCGCCGGGAAGATCTTTCCAAGTCCCCTGGTCATCAGGGTGACTTCGGTGCTCGCGCCGGTCGCGATCCCGGTCAGCACCAGCTCCGTCACGGCCTCCGGATGCGTCTGCGCGTACTTCAGCCCGAGCATCGACCCGAAGGAGATGCCCCACACCAGCCACCGCTCGATTCCCAGATGCCGCCGCAGCAGCTCCAGGTCCGCGATGAGATGCGGGGTCGTGTTGACGCTCATGTCGGTGTCGTACGCGCTCGCGTGCGGCGTCGAGCGCCCGGCGCCGCGCTGGTCGAGGAGCACGATCCGGTACGCGGCCGGATCGAACAGCCGACGCGCCCACGGCGTGCAGCCGGACCCCGGCCCACCGTGCAGCACCACCGCCGGCTTGCCGGCCGGATTCCCGCAGGTCTCCCAGTACACGCGGTTGCCGTCGCCGACGTCGAGCATGCCGTGGTCGTACGGTTCGATCTCCGGGTAAAGGGGCATCCGGCGACCCTAACCGTCGTACGGCGGTCTCGTCGTCCGGTTTTCGGCGGTACGGACACGCAGTCCCGCCATCTCGGCAGCCGTGCGCAGCACGTCCCGCAGCATCGCGGGCGTGAGTTTGCCGGTGAAGGTGTTGCGCTGGCTGACGTGGAAACAGCCGAAGAGTTCGAGGCCGTCGAGCGGGACACGCGCGCCGTGTCCGAAGACGGGCCGCGGCCGGGGCACGCTCCAGCCCGCCTGCGCGAACGCGGGCAGCGCGGCCTGCCAGCCGAAGGCGCCCAGCACGACCACGCTCCGCAATGTGGGCCGCAGCAGGTTCAGCTCCTGGACCAGCCAGGGCCGGCAGGTGTCGCGCTCCCCCGGGGTGGGCTTGTTGGCGGGCGGGGCACAGTGCACGGGCGAGGTGACCCGTACCCCGTACAGCTCCAGGCCGTCGTCCGCGGTCACGGCGGTGGGCTGCGAGGCGAGCCCGATGTCGTACAGCGCCTGGTACAGCACGTCGCCGGAACGGTCGCCGGTGAACATCCGCCCGGTACGGTTCCCGCCGTGCGCGGCCGGCGCGAGCCCGACGATCAGCATCCGCGCGTCCGCCGGCCCGAAGCCGGGCACCGGCCGCCCCCAGTACGTCCAGTCGGCGAACGCGGCCCGCTTGGTCCGGGCCACCTCCTCCCGCCAGTCGACCAGCCGCGGGCAGGCACGACAGCCGGCGATCCGGCGGTCGAGATCGGCGAGGGCGTTCACGGTTCCACGGTACGGGGGCGTCCGAGCGGTGAGGGTGGGGGCGGCGGGGTAGCTCGGGATCGACGCAAGGACAGCGGGGCGCGCGGGTCCTCTCCCCGCGGGCTCGACCAGCGAGCGGCCGGCTGTGCCCCGGCCCGGACGACCCGACCTCGATCCCCGGCCACCGACCGCAGCGGGCATCCCACGCCTGCTCCGGTCCGGTCGCCCCTCCCCGGCAACCACGGCCACCTCCCGGAAAACCCACCCGGCGTCCACGGCCCCGAGTACTAAGGTCGGAGCCATGGCTGTGGAACGTACGGACGACAACGAGACCGGTGGGACGGGCCGGGCCGGAACGACGGCCGACGGTCCCGACGCGGAGGCCGCCGGTCCCGGCCGCACGGCCCCCGAGGCACCGGACCCGAAGATCGCCGCCGCGGTCGCCGCCGCGGAGGCCGCCGGGGCGCAGAACGGTGAGAGCGTGCGGATCGACAGCTGGATCTGGTCCGTACGGCTGGTCAAGACCCGTTCCGCGGGAGCCACCGCCTGCCGGGGCGGGCATGTGCGCGTGAACGGCGAGCGCGTGAAGCCCGCCCACTCCCTGCGCGTCGGCGACGAGGTGCGGGTCCGGCAAGAGGCCTGGGAGCGGGTCGTCATCGTCAAGCGCCTGATCCGCAAGCGGGTCGGCGCCCCCGTGGCCGTCCAGTGCTACGTCGACAACTCTCCGCCGCCCCCGCCCCGCGCGGCCGTCGCCCCCGCCGGCATCCGCGATCGCGGCGCCGGCCGCCCGACCAAGCGCGACCGCCGCGAGCTGGAACGCCTGCGCGGTCTCACGGAAGGCAACCGCCGCACCCGCTTCGGCGGTCCGGGCGGACCCGGCGACTCGGACGAGATCACCGATTCGGCTGGACCCGACGGCTCGGGCCGCCCCGACGGTTCGGGCGGGGCACGCCGCTCCGGCAGGGACAGGCGCTCGAACCGGGGCGGCCACTCGGGCAGAACCGGACGCTGAGGCCAAGCCGGACGCCGCTCCCGCGTCGGCGGACAAGCAACCGTCGGCCACCACCGTGAGGCCGGTCCCCTCCCGAAGGGCAGGGCACCGGCCTCACCGCGGTGGCCGTGGGGCCGCTCTCCTCACGCCCGTCGCCGCACCAGGCGCAGCAGGTCCGCGTTGTGCCGGCGCCGGGCCCAGGCGATCAGGGCGAGCGGGACGATCAGGATGAGCGGAGTCGCCGCGTTCTCCCCGTCGAAGTAGGTGAGCTGGACGACGAACGCGCCGACCATCAGCCCGCTCAGCGCCACGGCCGCCACCGACTGCAGCACCGGAATCAACAGGGCGATCCCACCGGCCAGTTCGAGCACGCCGATGATGTACATCCCCGCGCTGCCCCAGCCCATCTTGTCGAAGCCCTCGACGGCCGAGGGGTGCGCGATCAGCTTGGGGAGCGCGCTCGCGATGACGTAGAAGAGGGCGAGCACGACCTGCAGGGTGCGCAGGGCGATCCGGGCCCGGCGGCCTCGTACGGTCGAGGACTCGGCGATGACGGGGGAGACGGCGGAGGAAGCGGTGGTGCGGGTGACGGGGACGGTGGTCTCGGACATCGGGGTCTCCTGTGGGAAGCGGTCCGTGGTGCTGTCGGAGAGGTAGACCCACGCCCGCACCCGAACTCATCGCCGCTCCACAACCTTTTCCCTCAGGCCGCCACCGCCCGCACCCATATCCGGTCCTCCGTCAGATACCGGTCCACCTTCAACCCCGCCTCCGCCAGCGCCTCCTCGAACTGCTCCTTGGTCAGCGGGCGGGCCTGGAACGTCTGGGTCCAGGTCGCGTCCGGGAACTCATACTCCGCGTGCACCGAGTTCAGTCCCTCTTCCACCGGCTCCGAGGAGACGATCCGCACGGTGTACCCACTGGGGTCCACCCGCTCGCGCGGCAGATCGGAGTGATAGTCCTCGCCCTCGCGCTGGATCAGCACACTGCCGCCCTCCGCCACGTGCCGGGCACAGGTGCGCAGCATCCCGCGTCGCACCTTCAGGTCGCCGTGGTGCACGAGGAACGACGCGAGCATCACCACGTCGAACGTCTCGCCCAGGTCGAGGTCCTCGATCGTGCTGCATATCGTCCGTGCCCCGCGCACGCGCTCCAGCATGTCGGGGGACTCGTCCACCGCCGTGATCGTGAAACCCCGCTCCAGCAGCGGACGGGTCATGCGCCCCACACCACAGCCCAGCTCCAGGATGTGCGCCCCCGCGGGCACCGCCCCGGCGATGATGTCCGGCTCCGGCCCGATCCGCAGCCGCGACCAGAGCTCGACCGCGCACCCGTCCGGGGTGATCGCCCCGGGTCCCGTCCCGTGATGTCCCGCTCGCATCCTCAGCTCCATGCCCGTCCAACGGCCGGTATCCGCACGGCCGTTCCCGACTCGCACAGATTCACCCGTCCGAGTTACACAGGGAACCACCCGCGGCCTGAAGGGCCCCGAACGGCAAAGGGCCTGGACTCCCGAACGGCAAAGCACCTGAACTACAGGGGGAACCAGCCGTGCCCGATGTACCAGTGTCCGCCGGCCCGCAGATGATCACCGACGGCCCGCTCCAGCACCGTCCGGCGGGGCAGGCTCTCCACCGACAGCTCCGGATCCCCGAACACGAACTGCACCGGCTCGGCGTCCTCGGGCTCCGGGTCCTCGGGGGCCAGCAGGAAGCGCTCCTGGAACCGGACGATGTTGGAGTCCGCAGGCAGATACCCCTTCAACTGCGGGTCGAGCAGCCAGGAATGGCACAGCGCGGCCCCATACGACTCCTCCGGGAAGTGCCGGGCGAAGAACTCGGTGGCCAGGGCGAGCGAGCGCTCGCAGGCCTCCGGAGACAGCGGGCCGAGGAAGTCGGGGATGTGCAGGCTCAGACAGGGCGTGCCGGGGGCGAGGTCCAGTCCGGCGGCCGCGAGCGTCCGGCTGTTCCACGGCCCGTACCGCGTCCGCTCGAACTGGAGTCGCCCCAGCTGGTACAGCTCGCCCCGGGAGTGCCGGGTCAGCCAGCGCGGTGACTGCACGCCCGTCCTGCCGTACCGCCTGCGGTGCACGGCCATGTTCCGCCCGAGGTCGGCGAGGGTGCGCCGGGACACCTCGGCCGGGATGCCGCGTGAGCGGTGGTACGCGCGCGTGTGGGGCAGCGCCGCCACGAGCACGTAGACGGGGAAGCAGCGTTGGAGGGCGCCGGCCGGCCAGTCGAGCTCGGGCAGCACGACCGGGTCGTCGGCCCTGCCCATGTCCCGGACGAGTTGGTCGACGGAGTGTTCCAGGAACCGCCGCAGCTCCGGGTCGTCCATGACCCGTCGGCCCATCCGTACGAGTTCGCCCACGTCCTCGTGCGGTACAGCGAGGTCCACCAGCACCTCGGCCAGTTCGTCGGCGTCCGGAAGCACGCGGTGACCCCCTCTTCGGCCCTTTGGTCAACGTCCGTTCCGAAGAGTACGTTGCAAGGGAGGAGTGGTGATCCGGATGCGTACGGGCAGTGAGCCGACGACCGCGCGCAGTGCACTGCGGATGCGGTTCTGGCTGAGTGTGTGGGGGCTGGTCTGGGCGGTCCTCGGTACGGTCGCGTTCGCGCTGGCGGGCCGGCCCGGATGGGCGATCGCCTGCGGAGTGGTGTGGCTGGTGGTCACCGCCGACCTGGCGATGATCCTCCGGCACATCCGTCAGGGCCCGCACTACCAGCCGGGCCCCGACATCCCGCCGTACCGCCCGCCGGAGAGCCGACGCAGGTAGCGGACCGGCACGCTCAGGTGTCGAACCGCGCCGCCTTCAGGAACTCCGGCTTCGGGTCGAGCGCGGCCGCGAGCCGGAAGTGACGCCTGGCCTCGTCGGGCCGGCCCTGTCGCTCATAGGTGCGGGCGAGTGCGAAGTGGGCGAAGGCGTTGTCCGGCTCGCGCTCCAGGACGATGGTGAACTCCAGCTCGGCGGGCCGCAGTTGCGCGGCGGCGAAGAAGGCCCGCGCGCGCAGCAGCCGGGCCGCGGTGTTCTCCGGGTGGGCGGCGATGACGGAGTCGAGCAGCTTCACCGCGCCCCGCGGGTCCCGCGCGGAGAGCAACTGCTCGGCTGCGCGGAAGTCGATGACATGGGTCTCCGGAGTACGTCCGGTCGATCCGCTGGTCTCGGGCACGGCAAAGTCCTTCCCTCACTGGAAGGGTTCAACGCCCGGACCGGGGGGCGCTATTCCTGAGACGTCCGGGACGCGCGGGCCCGGCGTACGAGATCGCCCCATACCTCCTGCACGCGCAGCCGCAGCTCCTCCAGGGGTACGTCGTTGTCGATCACGACGTCCGCGATCTCCAGGCGCTTCTCGCGGGTCGCCTGGGCGGCCATACGCGCGCGTGCGTCCTGCTCGGTCATGCCGCGCAGTCTGACGAGCCGGTCGAGCTGGGTGTCCGGGCTCGCGTCGACGACGACCACGAGGTCGTAGAGCGGCGCGAGGGCGTTCTCGGCGAGGAGCGGGACGTCGTGGACGACGACGGCGTCCTCGGCCGCGGCGGATTCGAGCTCGCGGGAGCGGGCGCCCACCAGCGGATGCACGATCGAGTTCAGTACGGCGAGCCGGTCCGGGTCGGCGAAGACGATGGAGCCCAGCTTGGGGCGGTCGAGGCCGCCGTCCTCGGCGAGTACGTCCTCGCCGAAGGCCGCCACGACCGCGGCGAGGCCGGGCGTGCCCGGCGCGACGACCTCGCGCGCGATGCGGTCCGCGTCGATCAGGACGGCGCCGTGCTCCACGAGGAGCCTCGACACCTCACTCTTGCCGGCGCCGATACCGCCGGTCAGGCCCACCTTCAGCATGACCGGAAGCCTAGACGCTCCGCTCGAGGGGCGGTGCGGGGTGGTGGGGAAGGGAACTGGGGCGCGCGCCGTGCCTCAGTTATCGCCTTCCCGTTCCGCCAGGAAGCGCTCGAACTCCAGGCCGATCTCGTCCGCCGACGGAATGTCCACCGGCTCGGCCAGCATGTTGCCCCTGGTCTCCGCGCCCGCCGCCGCGTCGTACTGGTGCTCGAGGCCCTGGACGAGGGCCACGAGCTCCTCGTCGCCCTCCTGGATCTGGCGCTCGATCTCGGTCTGGGTGCGGTGGGCGTCGGTGCGCAGGGCGTGTGCGATGCCGGGCAGGACCATGCCGGTGGCGGCCGTGATGGCCTCCAGGACGGTCAGGGCCGCGTCCGGGTAGGTCGAGCGCGCGATGTAGTGCGGGACGTGCGCCGCGACGCCCAGGACGTCGTGACCGGCCTCCATGAGCCGGTACTCGACCAGGGCCTCGGCGCTGCCGGGCACCTGCGCCTCGTCGAAGGGGCTGCGGTGGCCGGGGACGAGGTCGTGGCGGTTGCCGTGCGGGGTGAGGCCGACGGGGCGGGTGTGCGGGACGCCCATCGGGATGCCGTGGAAGTTCACGGACAGCCGGACGCCGAGCCGCTCCACGATCTGCTGGACGGCCGCGGCGAAGCGTTCCCACTCCACGTCCGGCTCCGGGCCCGACAGCAGCAGGAAGGGCGCTCCGGTGGCGTCCTGGACGAGCCGCACGTCGATCGTGG
Source organism: Streptomyces sp. NPDC050759 (assembly GCF_044456945.1). Lineage (NCBI taxonomy): Bacteria > Bacillati > Actinomycetota > Actinomycetes > Kitasatosporales > Streptomycetaceae > Streptomyces > Streptomyces sp. NPDC050759. The sequence continues at coordinate 323,653 of NZ_JBITGI010000012.1, forward strand.
GCTCCTCGTACTCCGTCCAGCGGTCGCGCTTGAAGGTGAGCAGCGGACGGCGGGCGCGGTAGTCGACGAGACGGTCGTGGTCGAAACGGGCCACGACCTGGTTTGGCAGCGAGTCGAGCAGCCGGTCGACGATCTGGTCGCCGGTCTCGCCCGCGTCGATGTATCCGTCGAAGTGGTAGAGCATGACCAAGCCGGCCGACTCCTGGGCGAGCGCCATGTCTACCACGGCGAGGCCCTTGGGCTCCCATGCGTACAAACCCTGCGGATCAAGCACTGTGACCGCTCCTCCTCGTGTTCATACGCTTCAACGCGCCCTGGAACAGCGGCATTCCCACCCCGGCGCTTGATCAGGCCATCTCTTACGGCCTTTTCATGACAGGGGGTAATGACAACGCGCCCTGAAGGGGCGCGGGGCTGTGTCACTATGCGGCTCCGCCGCGTGGGCGCGACAAGCCCCCACCGGCCCGCAGCCGAACAACGACCCCGGACAACACTGAAGGGCCGCACCCCGAAAGGTACGGCCCCTCAGTCAAGAGCTACTGCTCAGTGGGCGTTCAGCTCTGCCCACCGGCCAGCTTCTCGCGAAGCGCGGCAAGCGCCTCGTCGGAAGCCAGCGCGCCGGAGGTGTCCGCACCCTCGGAGGAGTACGAACCGCCACCGCCACCGCCACCACCGGCGGCCGGAGTCGCACCCGCGGCGTCCCCGCCCTCGGCGGCAGCAGCCGCGTCGGCCTCGCGGGACTTGATGACCTGCTGCTGGTGCTGCTCGAAGCGGGTCTGCGCCTCGGCGTACTGGTGCTCCCACGCCTCGCGCTGGGTCTCGTAGCCCTCGAGCCAGTCGTTGGTCTCGGGGTCGAAGCCCTCGGGGTAGATGTAGTTGCCCTGGTCGTCGTACGACGCGGCCATGCCGTACAGGGTCGGGTCGAACTCGACCGACGCCGGGTCCGAACCAAAGGCCTCGTTGGCCTGCTTCAGCGAGAGGCTGATGCGACGGCGCTCGAGGTCGATGTCGATGACCTTGACGAAGATCTCGTCGTTGACCTGGACGACCTGCTCCGGGATCTCCACGTGGCGCTCGGCCAGCTCGGAGATGTGGACCAGACCCTCGATGCCCTCGTCCACGCGGACGAACGCACCGAACGGAACCAGCTTCGTGACCTTGCCGGGCACGACCTGGCCGATCTGGTGGGTGCGGGCGAACTGCTGCCACGGGTCTTCCTGGGTCGCCTTCAGCGACAGGGAGACACGCTCGCGGTCCATGTCGACGTCGAGGACCTCGACGGTGACTTCCTGGCCGACCTCGACAACCTCGGAGGGGTGGTCGATGTGCTTCCAGGAGAGCTCGGAGACGTGGACCAGTCCGTCGACGCCACCCAGGTCCACGAAGGCACCGAAGTTGACGATCGAGGAGACCACACCGGAGCGGACCTGACCCTTCTGGAGGGTCGTGAGGAACGTCTGGCGAACCTCGGACTGGGTCTGCTCGAGCCAGGCACGGCGGGACAGGACCACGTTGTTGCGGTTCTTGTCCAGCTCGATGATCTTGGCCTCGAGCTCCTTGCCCACGTAAGGCTGGAGGTCGCGAACGCGGCGCATCTCGACGAGGGAGGCCGGCAGGAAGCCACGGAGGCCGATGTCGAGGATGAGACCACCCTTGACGACCTCGATGACGGTACCGGTGACGATGCCGTCTTCTTCCTTGATCTTCTCGATGGTGCCCCAGGCACGCTCGTACTGGGCGCGCTTCTTCGAGAGGATCAGGCGGCCTTCCTTGTCCTCCTTCTGGAGAACAAGGGCCTCGATCTCATCGCCCACGGCGACGACCTCGTTGGGGTCGACGTCGTGCTTGATGGAGAGCTCGCGGCTCGGGATAACGCCTTCGGTCTTGTAACCGATGTCGAGCAGGACCTCGTCCCGGTCGACCTTCACGATGACGCCGTCGACGATGTCGCCGTCGTTGAAGTACTTGATCGTCTCGTCGATCGCGGCGAGGAAGGCTTCCTCGTTACCGATGTCGTTGACCGCTACCTGCGGAGTGGTAGAGGTGGTCTCGGTGCTGCTCGTCATGTGGGAAAGGGCTCCGGTACGGACAGTGAGTCGTAGGTACTGCTTACGCCGGGAGCCTGTTTCGCTCTGAAGAAGCCGGACAGCCAAGGAAGCGCCACACAATCACTGGTGGCGCCTCGACAACCGAGGGGACATACAACAGATGCGAGCGCAGCCTGCTACGTCTGAGGAGCGCAGGCCCGCAGCGCAACTTGTAGCATACGGGGGCAGCCGGACAGGGTCAATGCGCGAAGGCGCACACCCGGGGCGGATCGCCGCATACCCGGCAGAAAACCAGTCTCACGAGGCCACGCGGACCCGCCGACGTCCCATTCGTGACGTCGCCACGACGGTCGGACGGAAGAGCCCGCAGACTAATACGAGGGAGCCGATCATCCAAGAGCCCGCAGCACACCAGCAGGAGCCGGGTCCGGACGCGGAGTCGCAGGCCACCCGGCGTGACGCGGACGTCACCGAGAGCTCCCGGGCCAACCGGGGCTGGTGGGACCGCAACGCCGACGAGTACCAGGTCGAGCACGGCACGTTCCTCGGCGACGACCGCTTCGTGTGGGGCCCCGAGGGGCTCGACGAGGTGGAGGCCGAGCTGCTGGGCCCGCCCGAGGACCTCAAGGGCAGGGACGTCCTGGAGATCGGCGCCGGCGCCGCCCAGTGCGCGCGCTGGCTGGCCGAGCAGGGTGCTCGCCCGGTCGCCCTCGACATCTCCCACCGCCAGCTCCAGCACGCCCTGCGCATCGGTACGTCCTTCCCCCTGGTGTGCGCCGACGCGGGCGCGCTGCCCTTCGCGGACGGCTCCTTCGACCTGGCGTGCTCGGCGTACGGCGCGCTGCCGTTCGTCGCCGACCCGGTACTGGTCCTGAAGGAGGTGCGGCGCGTCCTGCGCCCGGGCGGCCGCTTCGTCTTCTCGGTCACCCACCCCATCCGCTGGGCCTTCCCGGACGAGCCCGGCCCCGAGGGCCTCTCGGTCTCCGCCTCCTACTTCGACCGCACGCCCTACGTCGAACAGGACGAGCAGGGCCGCGCGGTGTACGTCGAGCACCACCGCACGATCGGTGACCGGGTGCGTGACGTGGTCGCCGGCGGCTTCCGCCTGGTCGACCTGGTGGAGCCGGAGTGGCCGGTCTGGAACACCTCGGAGTGGGGCGGCTGGTCTCCGCTGCGCGGGAATCTGATCCCCGGGAGTGCGATCTTCGTGTGCGAGCGGGACTGAGGCGCTGGGGCAGTCGTACGACACTGGGGGCGTGATCCGTTACGACGCCCTGGACTCCCTTCCCGTACGCGGCGCTCTGCCCGCGCTGCGCGACGCCCTGGAAGGCCACGGAACGGCCGTCCTCGTCGCCCCGCCCGGCACGGGCAAGACGACCCTCGTGCCGCTGGCCCTGGCCGGCCTGCTGGACGGGAACGCGCCCGCGCGGAAGGTCGTCGTCGCCGAGCCCCGCCGGATCGCCGCCCGCGCGGCGGCCCGGCGGATGGCGTGGCTGCTGGGCGAGAAGGTCGGCGGGAGCGTCGGCTACAGCGTGCGCGGCGAACGGGTGGTCGGACGGCACGCGCGCGTGGAGGTCGTCACGACGGGCGTGCTGCTCCAGCGGCTCCAGCGCGACCAGGAGCTGGCGGGCGTCGACGTGGTGGTGCTCGACGAGTGCCACGAACGGCACCTGGACGCGGACACGACGGCGGCCTTCCTGTGGGACGTACGGCAGGCCCTGCGGCCGGAGCTGCGGCTGGTGGCCGCGTCCGCGACGACCGACGCTCAGGGGTGGGCCCGGTTGCTGGGCGACGCGCCCGTGGTCGAGGCGGCGGGTGTCCCGCACCCGGTGGAGGTCGTGTGGGCGCCACCGGCCCGTCCGGTACGGCCGCCGCACGGCATGCGCGTCGATCCCGCACTCCTCGCGCACGTGGCGTCGGTCGTACGGCGGGCCTTGGCCGAGCGGCAGGGTGACGTGCTGTGCTTCCTGCCCGGCGTGGGAGAGATCGCGCGCGTGGCCGGCCAGTTGGGCGCTCTCGGAGACGTGGAGGTGCTCCAGGTGCACGGCCGGGCTCCGGCGGCCGTGCAGGACGCGGTGCTGACAGGCGGGGAGCGGCGGCGGGTGGTCCTGGCGACCTCCGTGGCCGAGTCGTCCCTGACCGTGCCCGGAGTGCGGGTCGTCGTGGACTCGGGGCTCGCCCGGGAGCCGCGCGTCGACCACGCGCGCGGCCTGAGCGCACTGGCGACGGTACGGGCCTCGCAGGCTGCCGGGCGGCAGCGGGCGGGCCGCGCCGGACGTGAGGCGCCGGGTGCGGTGTACCGGTGCTGGGCGGAGGCCGAGGACGCCCGTCTGCCGCGCTTCCCGTCGCCGGAGATCAAGGTGGCCGACCTGACGGCGTTCGCGTTGCAGGTGGCCTGCTGGGGCGATCCGGACGCGTCCGGGCTGGCTCTCCTGGACCCACCGCCGGGCGGGGCGATGGCGGCCGCGCGGGGCGTGCTGACGGCCGTGGGGGCGGTGGACGCCGACGGACGGGCGACCGCGCGGGGCGTGCGTCTGGCTCGTCTGGGCCTGCATCCCCGGCTGGGGCGGGCTCTGCTGGACACCTCGGGTGCCGGCGCCGAGACGGTCGCGCTGCTGTCGGAGGAGCCTCCGCGGGAGTACGGCGACGACCTGGCGGCCGCCGTCCGGACCGCGCGGCGGGGCGGTGACGCCTATGCGGGACGGTGGCGGACGGAGGTACGGCGGCTGCGGTCCGCCTCTGCGGAGTTCACCGAGCCGGCCGCCGGGAACGACGGTCTCGTCGCCGCGCTCGCCTTCCCCGAACGGGTCGCCAGAGCCGATTCGGGCTCCTATCTGATGGCCTCCGGCACCCGCGCCGAACTCTCCGAAGGCTCCCCGCTGCGGGGCTCGCCCTGGATCGCCGTCGCCGTGGCGGACCGGCCCGTCGGAAAGGGGCACGCGCGTGTGCAGCTCGCCGCCGTGATCGACGAGGACACGGCCCGGTCGGCGGCCGCGTCCCTGTACTCCGAGCGCGAGGAGGTGCACTGGGCGGACGGGGAGGTCGTGGCACGGCGGGTGGAGCGGCTCGGGGCGATCGAGCTGGCGGCACGGCCGTTGAGGGACGCGGACCCCGTCCTCGTACGCGAGGCCCTTCTCGAAGGGCTCCGCCAGGAAGGGCTACGGCTGCTGCGGTGGACGCCCGACGCGGACGTCCTGCGGCAACGGCTCGCGTTCCTGAACCACCACCTCGGCGACCCGTGGCCCGACGTCTCCGAGGACGCGCTCCACGCGCGTGTGGACGAATGGCTGGAGCCCGAACTGAGCCGCGCCCGCCGACGGGCCGACCTGGCGCGCATCGACGCCGGACAGGCACTGCAAAGGCTCCTGCCCTGGGCCTCCGGCGAGGCCACGCGCCTCGACGAGCTGGCGCCCGAACGGATCGCCGTACCGAGTGGGTCCAGGATCCGGATCGATTACGGCACCCCCGAACAGCCGGTCCTCGCGGTGAAGTTGCAGGAGATGTTCGGACTGCAGGAGTCGCCCCGGATCGCCGGCGTGCCCCTCCTCGTCCATCTCCTCTCCCCCGCGGGGCGCCCCGCGGCCGTCACCGCCGATCTCGCGTCCTTCTGGAAGGACGGCTACAAGGGTGTCCGGGCGGAGTTGCGCGGCCGGTATCCGAAGCATCCGTGGCCCGAGGACCCGGCGGGCGCCCAGCCGACGCGGCACACCAAGGCACGGCTCAGGCCGTGACCGGTTGGGGTTCCTCGACCTTCGTGGCGGCCGGGCGGCGGCTGCGGGCTTCCAGCCACAGCGACAGCGCCAGCAGCAGGAGGCCGAGGATCAGGAAGCCCCACGGCAGGTACGAGGTCATGAGGAGGACGAGGGTGCGGTTCGACTTGACCAGGTCGACCGTGTGCCTGATGTAGTCCTCGCGCATCTTCACGTCGCCGGCGAAGACGGTCACCTTGTCGCGGCCGCCGAGCAGGGTGCCGCCGCGCAGTTCCTCCTTGTGGAGCTCCTCGCCGTAGACGGGGGCGCCGGTGAGGGGTTCGACCCAGAACTTGCGGACCGTGGTGTACCAGCGGGTGGTGCCGGTCTTGGCGAGGGAGGCGGGGGTGATGCCCTGGACCGGCATGGTCTTCGGGAAGGGCACCTTGGTCCAGGGGATGGTCTGCTCGAAGTAGTAGACGTCGAGGCCGCGGAAGTTCTGGGTGCCCTTGTAGTGGATGGGGGCCGAGGTGCGGGCCTGGGCGTCGAAGTACTGGTAGTCCCGTTTCTCGGTGAGGAAAGGCCACTTGAACTCGATGCCGACCCGCTTGACGGGGTCGCCGTCGACCATCTCGCCGGTGGCGTGGACGGGGTCCTGGGTGTGGGCGTCGAAGATGTAGCGCTCGGGGATCTTGGAGACCATCTTGCCGTCGGGACCGACGACGTAGGACAGGCCGTCCCAGACGACGACGTCCTTCCCGGCCGACTGCTCGATCTTCTCCGAGGCCTCCACGTTGCCCTTGAGGGTCTGCACGATGGTGACCTTGGGGACCTTCTTCGCCTTCATTCCGTCGTTGTAGTCGATGAGAGTCGCGTCCTTGGCCTCCAGGACCATGTCCTGATACTGGTTGGCGGGGATCTTGGCCAGGCGTGGGAAGGCGTACCAGCGCAGAAGCGGGGACAGCGCCGCGAAGAACACGGCGAGGGCGAGCAGGACCAGGCTGGTCTTGCGGCGCATCTCGGCCTCCCGGGGTCACGGGTGTGCGGGCACCGTGGTCAGCAGCGGTTTCGGGGACGTCTTGCCGGTCGGCGTGCCGAGTGCGGTGATGGTGAGGACCAGCACGAACGCGAGGGCCAGGCCGGTCGCGGCGGCGATCAGAGCGCGCATATCCACCTCCGGCGCACGGGAACTGATACATCGTCAGGTCCGGCACCGTAGCAACGGGCGGGCGAGATGAGAACAGCTCGCGCACGGACGAAGGGCGCCCGGTCCGCCGTAGCGGAAAGGACGCCCTTCGAAAGGGTGGGGCCGATGTCTACGAACTCGCGCTGGGGCTCGGCGACGGGCTCGCCGAGGTGTCGGCGGCGGCCGCCACGGTCAGCGTCACGTCGAGCGTCGCGCCGCCCGCGGTGGTGATGCGGAGCACGAAGGTGCCGGTGGTGTCGTCGGAGTAGAGCTGCGGCAGCTTCAGCAGGCCGTCGGCGTCCGTGGTGAGGCCGGTCAGGGTGCGGACGGTCTTGCCGTCGGCGTCCTTGAAGTAGGGGCCCTTGTCGTTCTCGGTCGCGTCGTCCGCCGACTTGATCAGCGTGGCGGTGGCGGCGACCTTGTCGGCGACGGCGTCCTTGTAGGTGGCCTTGACCTGCACCGCGTCGGCGAACTCGCCGCCCGGCGTGCAGGTCAGCGCGGTGTCGCTGGTGCGCACGAGGGTGTCGGCGACGCGCTGGGTGACGGTGGCCGAGTAGATCGGGCCCGTGACCGTGCGGCCGATGAGGGTCGCCCTGACCGCGAAAGTGCCGGTGGTCTCGCCGGCCTGGAGCGCGGGCGCGGTGGCCACGCCGGAGCTGCCCGTCAGAGCGGTGGCGACCTTCTCGCCGCCGGTGAAGACGGCGTCGGTGTCGCCGACGATCGTGAAGCGGATCCGGACCTTGGCCACGCCCTTGCCGGCGGCGTTCTCGGCCTTGGTGCTGATCTGCTCGGTGAACGCGTCGCCCGCCATCGCGGTGAGCTTCGCGGTGCCCGAGTCCTCCAGATGGTCCACGGACTGGGTGGGCGTGACCGGAGTCGTCGGCGCCGGAGGGGTCGGAGTCCCCGACGGGGGCGGGGTGGTCGACGGCGGGGTCGGGCTCGGCGAGCCGGGCGTGCTCGGCTTCGGCGGGCGCGGCGTCGAGGGCGACGAGTTCGAGCCACCGTTGCCGTTGCTGCCGTCGCTGCGGTTGTCCGGAACGGTGCCGGTGCCGTCGGGGATCTCGTAGGTGCCCTTGCGGAAGTACTCCAGCCACGACAGGACCGTGTTGAGGTAGGCCCGCGAGGGGTTGTAGCTGAGGATCGCACGGTCCAGGTCACCCTGGATCGACAGGTCCCAGCCGTTGCGGCACAGGTAGTGACCGGCGGCGAGGGAGGCGTCGTAGACGTTGTTCGGGTCCTTCACCCCGTCGCCGTTGCCGTCGCGGCCGGCCCACGCCCAGGTGGACGGGATGAACTGCATGGGCCCGACGGCCGAGTCGTAGGCGCTGTCGCCGTCGTAGACGCCGTTGTCGGTGTCCCGGATGAGCTCGAAGCCGTTGCCGTCGAGCTGCGGGCCGAGGATCTTGGACGTCGTGGTGCCGTCGGCGTCGACGCGGCCGCCACGGGCCTGGCCCGACTCGACCTGGCCGATGGCGGCGAGGAGCTGCCAGGGCAGGTTGCACCCGGGCTTGGACTCCTGGAGTTCGGCCGCGGCCTTCTTGTAGGCGTCGAGGACGGTCGCGGGGATGCCCGCCTCGGACTCCACCGGAGAAATGGGGGAGGCGGTGCCGTCGGTCGGCGCGGGGCTCGGGGTGTTCAGCGGCGGAAGGTCCGTGTAGTACGGCGATTTGCCGGTGGCGCCGCTGTCATCGGCGGTCGCGTCGGGAGAGGGCTGGGCGTCGGCGGCGGTGGATCTGCCGTTGTCGTCGGCCGTCACGCCCGGAGCCTGGGAGGCGGACAGTGCCGCGACCGCGGCCGCGGCCACGGCGGTGGTCACCGCTCCCTTGCGCAGCCTCCTGCCGAATTGCGCCGCCATAAAGTGAACCCCTCCTGTGGACGCCCGAGCGCCCTTGTCCGTCTGTCGCTCTCGTCCAGTTGTGACAGTCGAGCCACCCTGGAGGTTGCCCCTGTGACGCGCGGCAATTCCTGATTCGCACGTTCGACCGAGCTCCCCAGCGCGGTGACCCGTGTGACCCTACGACAACTTCCTTTTCGCGGACACCGGTTCGTGCCCGATATTCACCGGTTGGCCATGTTCGATCGGTGCGGGCTCGTGTCGCCCATACTGGACGGGACCGATCACCCGGGCCGCCGCCCGGCCAACGCCCGCCGCAAGGAGCACTGTTGCCGTTCACCCTGAGCCATGCGGCGGCCGTACTGCCCGCGGTACGCACCGACGGAACGGGCCGGGGCCGACTGATTCCGGCCGTGCTCGTGGCCGGATCCTTCTCTCCCGACATGACCTACTACGCGGCAAGTGTCGTGTCCGGGGCGATGGAGTTCGGCACCGTCACGCACTCCTTCCCGGGCGTCTTCACGATCGACGTGCTCGTCGCCTGGGCGCTGGTGGGTCTGTGGCTGCTGCTGCGAGAACCACTGGTGGCCCTGCTGCCACGCGGACGACAGGGCAGGGTGGCGACGCTGCTGCGCTGCGGAGCGCCACGCGCGCGCGTGCGTACGGCACTGGCCGCGCGCTGGTACGCCTCCGCCGTCCTCGGAGCGCTGACCCACGTCGTGTGGGACGCGTTCACGCATCACGACCGCTGGGGGATGCGACTCTTCCCCGTCCTGGGCCGGGAGATGGCCGGGGCCCCTCTGTACTGGTACCTGCAGTACGGCGGTTCGGCGCTGGCCGCGGTGGTGATCGCCGTGTTCTGCGGGTACGCGCTGCGCCGGGCACCCCGGGTGGCCGCGCCGCCCGGTGTCCCCGTGCTGTCGGCGCGGGACAGATGGTGGGCCATGGCCGTGATCGGCGGGTGCATGACGGTGGGCGCGTTGCAGCGGGCCTCGCGGTGGTGGGCGTACTGGGGCTCCACCGCGAAGCCATGGGAACTGATCCCGGCCCTCTGCTTCGGCGCGGGCGCCGGCCTGGTGCTCGGGATACTGCTGTACGCCGCGGGGGTCAGGCTGTGGCGCCCGGCCCCCGTGTCCGGCGCCGAGGAAGAGACCGGCCTCCCGCTCGCTCGCTGAACACCGTCATGGTGGGCATCGGACGGGACCGGGGCAGCAGGGTGAGGGCAAGGGCCAGATAACCGAGCGCCAGCTCGGCCCACAGCCTGGGGCCGGACGGCTCTCCTTCCACGTCGTCCACGGCACACCGGTCGCGGCGGGTGACGCGGTGCCGTAGCGCTGTGGCGGCATGGCGCAGGGTCGTGGTGAAGCGAGCCGGGACTCGGCACAGGAGTGTCGCCAGGTCGAAGGGAATGCGGGCGGTGCTTGCGGCGGCCGCGTGGGCCGGAACGGGACGCTGCGCGAAGAACGGGGCCGGGTCGGCGTACGCCTGCGCGGGGGCCGTCCGGCGGTGGAGCATGCGTATACCCATGAGCGCATCCTGGCCGGGGGTGCGGTCGGGGGCGCTGTTGTGGCGTCCAGCCGAGTGACAGCCGCATGCGCGGGGCTTGGGCGGGGCGCCTACGGGGGTGCCGGTCGGGTTGTCGGCGGCTGCGGGCCGGTGGGGGCTCGTCGCGCAGTTCCCCGCGCCCCTGAGGAGTTGCAGTCACCTGCGCCACGACGGACCGATCCCCACCTCGCGCGGGCAGCTGCGCGGGGCTGGACCGGGCGCCTACAGGGGTGCCGGGTCGGGTTGTCGGGCGGGTGCGAGTCCGTTGTGGCTGGTCGCGCAGTTCCCCGCGCCCCTAGGGGGTTGCAGTCACCGGCGCCACGACGGACCATCGACCACCTCGCGCGCCACGACGGACCGTTCGCCGCGCCGCGCGCCACAACGGGCCGGTAGCCGGGTACGGCGCGAAGGGGACGGGGTGGGGGGTGTCCGCCCGCAGCGGCCGGCGTCCGTTACCGAGCACCACTCAAGAAACCGAGCCGCCGGACCGAGGACGGAC
>NZ_JBITGI010000013.1:0-323407 GCF_044456945.1 Streptomyces sp. NPDC050759
CCCGCGGAGCGGGATATGCAGCGCTGGCGCGCTGCATAGGGAGCGGCGTCGCTGACGCTCCGCCAGATTCCCGCGCAAGCGCGGGAATCGAATTCCGCAAGCGGAATTCTGAGTGCGTGTCAATTCGCGCAAGCGCGAATTGAGGGAATCCCGCAAGCGGGATTCCTGAGACTGGCAGTAAGGGCAGAGTGCATCACGCGCGGGTCTGTGTAGGGCTTGGGATTCCCAGCTATCACCCCTGCAACGGATGTGACGGGCCGTCGGACTGACGGGGTGCCGGCCTCGTTGTAGTGACGGGTTCCGCTGCGCTACACCCTGAACCCCTCCCCCATCGTCTGACTGTCCCGACGTGTTCACCAATGGCCTGTCAGCATACAGGGCAACTGGCCGTTCGTGAGTGAGATCGAGTCACTGTGCCACTCTCGGGTGTGAACTTGGCGCGCGGGTGATGCATCACGAGTCATGACTGTGTAGAGTTTGGGATCAGATGCTACACCCCTACCGCCGCGCACTTTGTGCCTGGATTCCATTTGTTGTTACGCGCTGCATTTCGCGAAGAGGAGAGCACGGGGCATGGCTGTTAAGCTGCGTGATCACCAGATTGAGGCCGTTGCCGCCATTGTGCGGGGTCTTGATGTTCCGCCGGGTGGTATTCCCTGGAATGGTCTTCGTGGGCAGGTGCACGCGGCGTGTGGGACGGGGAAGACCATCATGGCGGCAGCGTCGGCGAGGCGGCTGGTGCCCCGGGGGCGGGTTCTCGTGTTGGTGCCGACGCTGGATCTGCTGGCGCAGACGGTGAGGGCGTGGCACGAGGCCGGGCACAAGGGGCCGGCGGTTGCGGTGTGTTCGCTTCAGGACGATCCGGGGCTGTGGTCGTTGAAGGTGCGCTCCACGACGAACCCGATCCAGTTGGCGCTGTGGCACGGCTCCGGGCCCGTGACCATCTACGCCACCTACGCCAGCCTGGGTGTTCTGGCGGAGGCGTTCGAGGGTGTGTACGGGCAGCAGTTGGACCCGGTGGACCTGGCGGTGGTTGATGAGGCGCACCGGACGTCGGGGTCGATGGGTAAGGCGTGGGCGGACATCCACGACCAGACGGTGATCCCGGCCTACCGGCGGTTGTACCTGACGGCGACGCCGCGGATCTGGGAGGAGCGGCTCAGTCGGGAGGTTGCTGAGGGGGTGCGGGATCCGCTGCCGCGGGAGATGGCGGCGTCCATGGATGACGAGAAGGTCTTCGGGCCGGTCCTGTACAAGCTCTCGCTCGCATCTGCCGTCTCCCGGGGCTTGTTGGCGCGGTACCAGATCATCGTCCTGGAGCTGAAGGACCCCGTCGTCACGCCCGAGCGGCTGATGGGCGAGGAGCGGCACACCGAGGAGGTCCGCGGGCAGCGTCTTGGGGCGCTCCAGGCTGCGCTGCTGCACACCATGGCTGAGCACGACCTGTCGACGTGCATCACCTTCCACCACCGCACCATCGAGGCTCAGGCCTACGCGGAGGGCCTGGAGCGCGTCGCGGCCAAGCTGCATGCGGATCAGCCGGATACGTACCCGGCTCGGATGTGGGCGGACTGGCTGTGCGGCGAGCACGTCCCCGAACGTCGGCGGGAAGTCTTGGGCTCGTTCGGGTCCACGGCGCGGCGGGCGGTGCTCTCGAACTGCCGGGTCCTGGGCGAGGGTGTCGACATCCGCGCGGTGGACTCCGTTGCCCTGCTGGACCCGAAGGGAGCGCCGCACGACATCGTCCAGGCCATCGGGCGTGCTTTGCGGCAGAAGCCGGGGCAAGGGAAATTGGCCTCTTTGATCGTGCCGGTATTTCTCCAGCCCGGAGAGCAGCCCGAGGACATGTTCACCTCCGGATCTTACCGGCCTTTGGTGAAAGTCCTGGAAGGGCTGCGGGCTCATGATGAAGAGGTGGTGGAATTGCTGGCGATTCCTCAGGAGCCTCAGAAGGACGTGGCGCAGCCGTCCGTGAACATCGGTGTCGCGCCAGAAGGCGGTGCGGAAGAATCCCGGTTGCTGCTCCGTTTCGCCGCCCCGAGGGATCCGGTGATGGTCGCGGACTGGGTCTCCTTCAACGTGATCGACACCGAACGCCAGGACTGGGCCCGCGCCTGGGCGAAACTGAAGACCTACGTCGAACGGGTCGGCAATGCCCGCGTGCCCTACGGACACCGCGAGGGCGCGACACCACTAGGGCAATGGGTCGCAGAACAACGACGCGCCTACACAGCCGGACAGATGACCGGCCAACGCGCCCGCCGGCTCGAACAACTCGGCATGGTCTGGTCCCTGGCAGATGAACGCTTCCAGGAAAACCTCGAGGCTGCGAAGGCCTACTACGACCAGCACTGGACACTCTGCGCACCCAGGTCCGCAGCGATGCTGGACCGGCCGTTAGGGATGTGGCTCGCGAATTTGCGGCGGCCCGGTGCGCTGGACGGACACCCCGAATGGAAGACGGCACTGGAGGCCGTGGACGAGGACTGGAACCCGGTGTGGCCGGCGGAGTGGCAGCGGCATTACGCCGCGCTGCGCGAGCTCGTACGCGACGAACACGGCCAGGCCGGTGAGACCGAGGTCCTGCCCGGGTTCACGGTCCACGGCATGGACATCGGGAAATGGCTGGCCCGGCAGCGGACGCCGAAGGTCTGGCAGGCCCTTCACGACGGGCAGCGCGAGCGCCTCGAGCGGCTCGGCATCACACCGCTCACCCCGGCCCCGGAGCCGGAGACACCCGCGAAGCCCTCCACTACGCCCATGAGCGCCTTCGAGCGCGGCGTTGCGGCTCTTGCGCAGTACAAGGCTCGTACGGGCTCGGTGGCCGTCCCACGGGGGCACGTGGAGACGCTGCCGGACGGAAGCGAAGTCAAGCTCGGAGTCTGGACCATGAACCAGAAAACCCGCCGCGCCAAACTCACCGCCGACAAGCTCGCCGCATTGGCCGCCCTCGGGCTCGACTGGGCGGCGTGATGGCCACACGAGGCAGAGCAGCGCGTACAGGCGGCCGTACAACGGCACGTGCGCAACAGGGCCTTCACGGAGGCGGACAAGGTCATCTCGTTCGTGCTGTCCGATCCGCAGGTACAGCAGGCGAGGGCCCGGATCGAGGCGGCGGAGACGCGGCAAGGAAAGAGTGGTCATGACGGATTTCGTCCGAGAGGGTCGGCTCTTCAGAGTGAGCGGGTTCAACCCCTCGCACCGCCAGCTCTTTCTGACCAGTGAGGCCCTGCGCGAGGACCGGACCACGACGAGGGTCGAGGTCTATATCGGGCATGTGGAACTGATGCTCCTGAAGCCCTTCTACGGGCACGGGCTCCACATCCGGAGGGCGACCGCCGAGGAGTTCGCCGTGCTCAGCGGACGGCACGGCATTCCGGCGGAGGACGCCGAGTACACCTGGATGCTGGAGCGGGACGGCGACAGCTTCGTCGTCGGCGGCCACCCCTCCTGGCGGGAGGCGGAGTACAAGCTGATGGTCGACCGGACGTCGTTGTACGACGCGAGCAAGCCCTGGCCGCCCGAGTACCCGGTGGAATCGGGGCACGTCAGCTGAGTGAAAAGGGAAGAGGCCTCTCGGTGCACAGAGCACCGGGCAGGCCCCTTCCTTTCGCATTTGCCCAGGGGGCACGTAGAACGGCTGGACGACGGCACCGAGGCCCGGCTTGGGGTGTGGGTCATGAACCAGAAGAGCCGCCGCGCCAAGCTCACTCGCGACAAACTTCAGGCGCTCGCCGCGCTGGGACTCGACTGGGCCAGGGCGTAGGGCATTCGAGGGGGAAACCAGTCAGTTGAGGTGAAGGGAGCAGAGACGTGACCGAGCAGAATGGCCTCGCTACTCTCATCGGCTTGATGCCACCGCCGGTCGGAGTGGGGGCGAGGGTGGACTGGGAGGCGGTGCAGAAAGCCTGGGGGCTCGCGTTCCCCTCGGACTTCAAAGGGTTTGTCACGCACTACGGCGGTGGTCTGTCGGATCTGGACCTGGGCGTCCTGATTCCCTCCGCAGTAACCCCCGAGACCTGTGACGAGCCAGGCGCGCCGAAGGGCGGCATGGGCTTCATCACCGCGGACACGCGCGCCACGTGGATAGACACCGAACCCACCGGCATAGCTGCTGAAGCCGAGGATCTGGTGACCTGGGGAGCGGACGGCAGCGCCGACCTGTACTGCTGGCTCACCCACGGCACACCCGAGGACTGGCCGGTAGTGCTGTTCAGCCATGACGACGACACCTGGACGCGCTTCGACTGCGGCATGACGGAGTTCCTGAGCAGAGTGCTTCGGGCCGACGGCCGGGCCCAGGCCATGCGGGACTCGGCGCTGTGGCGCGCAGGCCTGCGCGGAGCGTGAATCAGACTGAGCGGTGCCGGACGAATTGTGGGAGCTGTGCGCTGGAAGCCGTCACGAAAGCCGACAGCAGCTCGCACACCGCTCGGCCCCGGAGCAGGAAGCGCCCGCGAAGCCGTCCACGACGCCAATGAGCACCTTCGAGAAGGGGCGTCGCAGTACCTCGCGCAGTACCGCAGTACCTCGCGCAGTACAAGACCCGGGAGGGCTCCGTGACCGTCCCACGGGGGCACGTAGAGACGCTGCCGGACCGGCACGGAGGTCAAGCTCGGAGTCTGGACCATGAACCAGAAAAACGCCGCGGCAAGCTCACCGCCGACAAACTTCAGGCGCTCGCCGCGCTGGGACTGGAATGGGCGGCGGAAGGTTAAGGAAGGGGATAAGTTAGTGGATAAGTTTTGGTTGGCTCTCGAGTAAAGGGTGCGGGGCATGCCATCTGAGGAAGAGCTGTTCGCGTCCGTCGACGCTCTACTGAATGAGGAGCCGCACCTGCCGCCTCCGGCGGAGCGGGCTCGGCTGCGTGAGGCTGCCGGCATCACTCAGGCCCGCCTCGCCACCGCGTTGAAGACGACGACCCAGTCGGTGAAGAACTGGGAGAACGGCCGCTCGGAGCCTAAGTCGCCGCGCCTGGATGCCTACCAGCGGCTGCTGAACGGGTGGGCGGCAAAGTATCCGGCCCCCGGTGCCGCGTCGGCTGCCGCGCCGGTGCCGGCGGCGCCTGCCGCACCGGCCGCGTCCGAGGTGGAGCCGGCAGACGCCCCGCAGCCTGTCGACGTTCCAGGTGCGGGGCCGGCGCGTCCCGCCACCCGGCCGGCCGCGGCATCGCGGCGCCCGGCCGCTGAAAAGGCTGCGCGGCCTGCAGCCGATCCGCGGTTCCCGCATGGTCCGCTCGCGGTGCTGGACGGTGACGGCTCCGCGTACGGCACGGGCGGCATCGTGCTCGACTGCCCGGCGACAAGCGTGGTGGAGCTGGTGGAGTGGACGCTGCGCGAGTCCGGCCTCGGTGCGCCGCGTCTGCACCGCAACGGCAAGGACAGCGACCCGCTGATCGTCCTCACCGCCGCGGCCGCCGTGAAGTTGGGACTGCCGGAGCGCCTGGAGGGCCATGAGCAGCGCCGCTCCCTGCGCTTGCCCGAGGATCACCCGGTGGTCAAGCAGGTGGTGAAGGCGAAGTGGCGGCTCACGCAGCGGGGGTTCGGGCCGTGGGCAAGGATCTACCGCAAGGTCCAGGGGCGTGAGCGGCAGTGCGTGCAGCTCGCGGTCCTGTCGTGGGACGCGCTCGATGAGCGGTCCTGGCCCGGCGTGAGCGAGATGGAGCCGGCCGACGTCGCCCGCGTCCTGGGGGTGTACGCCCAGCGGGTCATCACCCCGCGCGGGTCGACGGCCGTGTCCGGACTGGAGCTGATGACCGCGCTGCGGCCGCCTACCCGCGCGGTGCAGGACCCGCAGACGGGGAACTGGGTGCCCGGCCACAACCCCGGCTCGCTGGGCACGGAGCCGATGGACCCGGCCCCGCCGGAGGCCACCCCGGAACACCCCGTCGTCGTCGACAGCGGCTGGAGCGGCGGGTTCCTGAACGAGGAGGCGTACCAGTGGGTGCGCGACGTCAGCCTGCTCACCGATGAGGAGTGCACGCTGCCGTACGCGGTCGGCCTCGACCTCAACACCGCCTTCCTCGCCGCCGCGGCCCGCCTGGTCGTCGGCCTGTCCGCCCCGGACCACTTCCGCGCCCCGACGTTCAACCCGAAGATCCCCGGCTCCTGGCTGGTCGACCTCTCCCACGTCGAGGTGGACCCGCGCCTGCCCTCGCCGTTCACGCCGGACGGCACCCGGCCGACCGGTCCGGCCTGGTACCAGACGCACACCGTCGCCTACGCCCAGGAACTCGGCTACAACGTCCAGCCCCTCGAGGGATACCTGCGCCGCGAGACCGGCGCCTACCTCGACCCGTGGCACGACCGCCTCAAGGAGGCGTATGTCGACACCCTCGCCGACCTCGGCGTCACCAAAGACCTGAGCGACACGGAGTTCCTCGCGGCGATGGAGCGGCACAAGGACGCCGACCCCGCCATGGCGGCCGTCCTCGCCGCGATCAAGGCGACCGTCAAGGGCGGCATCGGCAAGCTCCGCGAACGCCCCCAGGGCAAGAAATACCAGGAGGGCGAGCGGTGGCCGGCCCTCCAGCGGCCGACCTGGCGCCCCGACATCCGCGCCGCCGTCATCTCCAAGGCCCGCATCAACATGCACCGCAAACTGCGCAACATGGCCACCATGACGGGCCTGTACCCCCTCGCCGTACTCTCCGACTGCGTCGTCTACCCCTCACCAGGAGACAGCCCGCTCGACTTCCTCCCCTACGCCGCCTCCGGCAAGCCCCAGCCCGGCGGATTCCGCCTCGGACCCACACCCGGCCTGGCCAAACTCGAAGGCGTCCAAACGATGCTCTGGGCGGTCGATTTGATGGAACAGGGCTACAACCCCGCCCGCCACATCAAGGGCGGCGACGCCGTCCTCGACGAAGGAGAGTAGGCCAGTGCCCGACGCCGGCTCGACGCACAAGACCCGGTTCCCGCTGGTCGCCACTGGCGGCCAGGACCCCACTGTCGAGAAGGGCTGAGCTGTGGCAGAGATCGACGACGCGATCGAGCGGGCCGACCGGGAAGCCTTCACCCGCCAGCCGCCCAAGACCGTCAAAGGCCAGATCGGCTACCTGCTCAAGCAGCTCAAGACGACCCGGGCTGTCGCCGAGGAGATCGGCGTCAGCCAGCGGTCGGTGGAGCGCTACCGCAAAGGCGAACGCAAGCACCCGCCGAAGGCCATCGCCGAACGGATCGACGCCGCCGTACAGCAGCGATGGCAGCCCCAGGTCCGCAAACGCCGGCAGCAGCAGGCCGCCACCACCGGCGGGATCACGGTGGAGACCAGGGCCCGGTTCGGGTACACCGCACCGGTCGGTACAACCGACGACGGAAGATTTCGGCGCCTGACGGTGCACCTCCCCCCGGCCTACGCACAACGCCTCTTCGACGCCCGCAACACCGGAGCCGGCGACCAGCAGATGCGCCAGATCATCGCCGAAGGACTCAAAGAGATCTACTTCCAAGACGGCGGCAGCCGCGCCACAGGACTCTCCGACGTCACCCTCAACGACATCGACTATCTCGACCTCGACTACTAACCCCGGCAGCGACCGCGAGCCCGGACCTGCTCGTGAGCCGAAGCGCGATAGATGTCACAAAGGCAGCTTGTTGTCACCGGAACCGCCGGACTGCGCCGCGAGGTCGGCCGCCGACGCTGCGGACACGCGGTGCGGCTGCTCACACCGTCGGGCATCGCAGGCTGTCTGCAGGTGACGGTGCATCGCCCATTATCGTCACTCTGACACTATAAGGGTGTAGGCTGCCGCTGCTGCCTCGGGGCTCTGCCTGGAGAGGTACTGCCAGAGGAAGGAACATGCGCCATGACGTCTTCTGAATCTTCGGCCTCAAACAGGGGCTTCAGCCTTTCCCGTGCCGCCCTGGATGCACTGGAGTTGGAGGTGGCTGAAGCGCAGAGATCCGAGACAAATGATCTTTACCACTACACGAACGCCAATGTGGCCATGTACAACATCTTGGCCAGCGGGACTCTGCGGCTGTCACCGTTCGAATCAACGAATGACCTGTGGGAGTCGCGGCCCCTGCACCCCAACCTCAGCTCCCACCATGACGACGAGAACTGGCCCGAAGGTTCAGGGCACATGGACTTGTGGGCCGACATCGACCGGAACATCCGCCTACACGCCAAAGTCGTATGCCTGACCCGAGACTTCACGCTGCCGGACCACGTCTGGAACCGTGACGCCTCGCGGGGTTGGGGCCACCTGTCGCTGTGGGCCCACTACGGCACCAGCCATACGGGCGTCTGCCTGCGCTTCGACCGCGCCCGGCTGATCACGGCGTTCCAGGAACAAACTGGCTCAGCCGCACTGCGCTTCCATGGCCCCGTTCGCTACGTGAGCACCCAGGGGGTTGGGCCGCACGGACTGGACATCGGGCAGATCAGGGAATTCGGCGTCGACGCCGCCGCCTTGGCGTACGCCAAGGCGAACCACGAATCTCTGTTCTTCAGGAAGTACCGGGACTGGGAGAATGAGGCGGAGTACCGGCTCGTTCTGCTCAACCAGTCACTCCTCCCGGCACACATCGACATCCGCGATGCGCTCAGCGGAGCGGTACTCGGAGACGCCTTCCCTGAAAGACAACGCCCGGCACTCTGGGAAGTATTGAAGGCATACCCCGACGTCGAGGTCCAGCAACTGCGCTTCCAAAACCGCTACCTCCATTGCTTCGGCCCGCTCGCACCGGAGCCGGCCGCCAAGGCGGCGCCTTGTGCCGAGCCACGGCGCAGCGGCTCCCTGGAAGAGCGCCTTGGCGCTCTTCTGGAGGCGACAGCCGAGGCGAACGAGCTCCGGGAGTCGGGCAAGCTACTGGCGGCGGACCATCTGACGATCATCGACCAGGCCATGGCAGCACTGAGCGCCGAACTCGGATCCTGGCCCGAGGTGAAATCCAAGGCGCATCGGCATCCCGACGCTGTGCCCGTGGAACAGAGGTCCCGTCAGCCGGGCACCCCGGGAGAGCGGGTCCACTATCAGGCTGGCTTCATGTGCGTGGTGGAGAACCTTCCGAAGCCCTCGCACACCCTCGTGGCGGCTGCAGCCGTCCAGGTGCTTGACGGCCCTCGACTGCGCCTGCACGGACTGGTCAGGACTGAGCACAGCGACCCCGACGGCAACCGCCGCGCTGAGCACTGGCGTGCTGCGAGTGAAGTCTCCGCTGATGAGGCGGCCTCGGCACTGTCGGCCCTGTTGGCTGGGGTGCGGGCTGCGGTGGACACCGTGCGCCCCACTTTTAATGAACAGCGCGGCCAGACGCCTGGAGAAGCTGGCTGACCTGCCGGGAGCAGCGGGAACGGACGGACGTCCCGTGACCACGGGGCCGAGGACGTCGTCGTGCGGGTCAGCTGTCTTCTTCTCGCGCGGCACTGCGTGCGGCCATTCGCGCTCCCGCAGCGCGGCGACGTCCTTCTGCTCCTGCTCCGACCAGCCCGGCGAGTCGGGGTAGGCCGGGGCTGCGGGGCAGGTCAGGCGGATCTGGGACACCGCAGCCGGTGATAACCGCGATGCGTCGCGCGCTGCCGGTGACAAGCAGCGCGCCGCATTGGTGACAACCGCGCTGCTTCGTCCGGCTGAAGCCGCAGCTCAGCGGGTTCCGATGGTGACAACTATCGTGCTTCGGCTTAGCTCGTTGTGACTGAGCGCTTTACTTGGCGGATGAGCGGTTGAGTTGGCGAACTGAGCACCCGCGCGTGGGGACGCCTGGCAAGCCGAAGCGCTCAGTCACACGTTGTCGAGCAGGGGTTCCTGCTTCCCAAACCCTCTGCAGATCTCCCCGGCGAGGACGCCGTCCCCTTCGCTCAGGCAGAGGTAGGCCCACGAGATCCCGGCGTCGGCGAGCGCCTCAGTCATGGTGGCCCTTCCCGGGTAGCGGGCTTCGATAGTGTCCAGCTCGGCTTCGGAGGCGCCGCGCTCGCGGGAGGCGAGCCCGGGGGCGCAGGTGCCGCAGGCCCGCTGATGGCCACGCCGCCGCCTCATGGCTCCGAGGGTCTGTCGGAGCGATGATCGTCCGTCAGCGGCCGTACAAGCACGCGGTGAGGCGTTCCAGGGCTACAGGGATAGGGGCGTGATCATAGATACCGCCTCAGCCAGTCGGGCATGCTCGGGTCGTCAAGTTCCCAGGACTCCTGGAACGAGTCGTCCTGCTGCCAGGTGTTCTCATCGCCGTCGAAGAACTTCTGCCGGTGGCACTTGTACTTGACGACGGTGTCGCCTTCGAGCCTGTACTCGTTCCAGTAGTAGTTCTGCCTCCCGTGGCCTTTCCACTCCTGGGTCGTGTAGATCGTCGTCATGAAGTGGGAGTGTAGCCAGGGCGCTTGATCCGGTTTGACGGCGTAACCCGGGCAGGCCAGCGCGAGTTGGGAGGCGGTCGCCGCCGGCGCCGGAGTACGGGCCCCAGTAGCGAAGGGGACGGCGTCCTCGCCGGGGAGATCTGCAGAGGGTTTGGGAAGCAGGAACCCCTGCTCGACAACGTGTGACTGAGCGCTTCGGCTTGCCAGGCGTCCCCACGCGCGGGTGCTCAGTTCGCCAACTCAACCGCTCATCCGCCAAGTAAAGCGCTCAGTCACACTCGTGTGACTGAGCGCTTGATTTGGCCACTTAGTGCTTCACCTGGCCGTTCTGAGCACCGCATCTCGGCGAACCGCCCGCAGCATCGGCACCTTGCTGGACGCGCAGCAAACCGGCTGGAGCCAGAAGGCGGAGTGCGGCGAACTCAGCCTATGGGGGTCTCTCCGGGCGGAAACGAATGATCCGGGCCCGCGACAGCGACGCGAGGGTCATGCTGTGCGTCGCAATTACGAACTGACAACCCTGCTCGACCCTCTCGTACATCCACTGCACTTGCCGGGCGCTGGCCTCCGGGTGCAGGCCAGCCTCCGGCTCATCGAGCAGAAACAGCCGGTTTGGCCCGTCCATACCTTCAAGAAGCGCATCCGAGCCCTCGGGGGAGGTGCCCAGGTATGACACGAACAGGCGGCTCTCCGGCTCCCGCGAGGTGGACCACCGCGCCTCCAGCCCTCCGGCGATCACACGGCTGAGTGAACTAAGCCCATGCGGCAGGCCGCCGTTGCTGAAGCGGCAGTGTGTCAGCAGTGCCAGTGCTTCCAGAACGGCCGACTTCCCCGAGCCGTTCGGGCCCGCCAAGACAGTGATCCCGGAGTGGAACGAAACCCCCTTTTGCAAGCTTCGGATGATCGGCAAGGAGGACAGCCCAACGTGCTGCCCGCCGACCAGCCGCACCGACTGCAGGAATCCCTCCCCTGTGCCGTTCTGGTGGGCGAACTCGTCGGAGAAGCCGTCGAGGACCTCTCCCGCAATCTCGACCTCTTGCCCCGTCAGGCCCAACATGCGGTCGACGTCGGCAAGCTCACCATCCTGAAGATCGAGAGCTGGCGGAGCACTTGCCCTCGCGATGGTCGGCTGCGGCTCGCCGGGGCGGCCTCCTGGAAGCAGGGAACGGCTGAGATCGGCGACGTACTGCGACCACTCCACCAGCATGCGCTGGGCACGGTCCCGCTCCATCTCGGCAACGACCTGTTGCCACTCGCTCTCCTGCAGCCGGTGCTTCCATGCCAGCACCGACGAATCTTCCTCTGCCAGCTGTCCCCGGGCCTGAGCCAGCCGCAGATCATCCACGCGTTGCCGGATCCGCTCACAGATCATCAGCAGGGCCCGTGCCACCTGCCGCATGCGGTCCCGCTCCGCCAGCAGCGCTCCCTCACGCTGCTCTGCCTGGCGCAGCTGCTCGGCGAGATCGAGTGCCCGGTGCGCCAGATGGCTGTCCACCGGCTCGCGGCGAGAGACCGCCCTCTGGCAGGCCGCGTCCCAGGGGGCGCGGGCTTCGGCCAGACGCCGTTCCTGCAGTGCGGCGTTGTCCGTGGTGACATCCACTACGGCCTCGATGAATTCCCACGTCAGGCCCCTGCCCGCGAGGCGCTCATAAGTTGCAGTGCGTCGCGGCGGGGCACCGTCGCCGAAGTGCTCCGGGGTAAACCGGTCGATCAAGGCGGGCACGGTGCAGCCAGCCTGGTCGAGCCACGACCGCAACAGCTGGGCCACTTCGTTGTGCGCGGCGCTCGGTCCTGACAACGGCCCCCATTTCGTTCCCGCCCCGTTCATCGCCTTGCCTTCCTCCCCGCCTGCATCAACAGCCAGGACCATGCTGCCGTGCCGCAACCCCGTCCGGGCCCATCCGCCGGACAACCCGGACTGCTGGCCCGGCCCGCCCTGGCCGGACAAGGCTGAGCTCCGCCATCGGTTGACTCGCAAAGGAAAACCACAATGACTTCGCTCGACCATGATTCAGCACCGGCGCATTCGAGCCGCATGGAGAAGGCGCTGCAGTGGATCACCGCGCTGACTCTCCTGGCCACGGTCGCGGCAGTAATCGTGCTCGCCCTCACCGACAACGCTGGCTATCTCGGTACGGTCCTCGGGATCGGCGCTGCGGCGGCAGCCATCGGAGGGACCGTGCGCATTCGCATCCACGCCCGCGGCTGACCAATCGGCTGCCCTCGGGTGAGGCACACAGGCCGACCCTGGGGCGGCTGATCTCGTCGCGGACCAGCGAGTGCTCCAGTCGGCCACACTGGCCAACTGTGCCGCTCAGTCACAGCTCGTCTGAGCCGAAGCACGATCTTTGTCACAAGCCACGGGATGGGTGGGGAAACTGTTGCTGGCTGCGGGTGCCTTTCGGGTGGCTCCCCTGCAGAGTGAGATGACGCTGTCGTTCCTTGGGCGGATCGCGGACAGGTACGGCCTGACGGTGCGGAGTCTGCTGTCGTCGGTCACCGAAGTGGCTGGCCAGCAGGGCGTCGTCGGAACTCTGCGGGGCGACAGTGAGGTGTTCTTGAACGCCGCGGCCCGGGACCGGGTCGCGGCGCTGTGTCGTGTGCCGCAGGTGGGCTTGCACCGTGCGTTACCGGCCTGGACGCGGGAGGAGCCGCTGGGCCCCGCGAAGGAGAGGCCGGCGGCGCGGCTCGGCAACGGGGTGGAGACGGTTGCTGCCTGGGGTCCGGCGTGCCCGGGGGCTGTGTGGCTGGGCGGACCGGTCGCGTTGCATCAGCCCGGGTGTACCTGGCGGCGCACCAGCGAGTCTGCCCACGCCACCGGTGCTGGCTGATGGGCGTGCCTGGCAGCGGGGGCCGTGTCATCGGGCTGGCCGGATGCCCTGAGGTGGTCCAGGCGCAGGAGGATCACCGCAGGCTGCTGCGCCGCTCCCCCGTCGCTGCTTCGGCGTTCGAGGTTGCGGAAGCGGTCACCGCGTCGTGGTGGGCGCAGAGGTGGCCCGAGGAGCGCCTGTGGCCGATGCGGCTGGATGCGGCCATGCCCGCGGGCGAGGATCCGCAGCGGTGGCGGATCCTGGCGCGGGATCTGGTCACCTACCCCGAGACCGTCGCCCTCGCCACGCTTCTGGCCAGCCGGGCCTGGCGGCTCCGTGTCGCTGCTGACGGTGGTGGTCACCTGCCCTACCGGTTGGCTGATGTGCCCTGCGTTCCCAGCGAGTTGGGCCATCGCTTGCGGCGATCGTGGCTCACCGAGCGTCTGGCCGCCTGTACCCACGGAGCGCTGTTTGCCTGGACGTACCAGTGCATCCGTACCGAGGGCGGCAGTGGAGACGACGAACAGCGGCTGTGGCAGGTCCCCTTGGCGCTCCGGCCCCGGCCTCCCGCCGACGCTCTCGCGGGCTACCAGCGTCGCCAGACCGGGAGTACAGAGGGTCTGCCGGCTCAGAAGCGGCTGCGGGGCCACAGCTTGCACGCCGACGGGGCCTTCGCCGCCGGCCTGGCCCACGCGCGCACCTACGCCGCCCAGCACGGCCACCTCGCCACCCAACGCGACACCCGAGTCGGTTCCTTCGCCCTGGGGAAATGGGTGCACAACCAGCAGGCCCACGCCCTGGCCCTGCCTGAAGAAAAGGCCGCCGCCCTCAAGGAGGTGGACCCGTGGTGGAACATCCCCTGGTCGGTGAAGTGGCAGCGCTCCTACTACCGCGCCCGCGACCACGCCAGGCGCCACGGACCCCTCAACACCGCCGACGGCTTCCCCGACACCCACGTGCTGACCGGGGAGTGGCTGTACGTGCAGTGCACCGACTACAACTCACTCCACCCCGAACAACGCCGTCTCCTGGCCGACATCGGCCTCACAGCCCAGGCCGCCGGCAGCGCACGCCCGCGCCGAACGAGCCGGACAGCAGGCATCGATAAGGCTCTTGCCCGTGCGCGCGCCTTCGTCGCCGAACACGGATGCCTGGCCCTAGCCACCAAGAACATCTCGTACCAGAGATTTGCACTCGGGAAGTGGCTCAATGCCCAGCGTGTCCTCACCCGCCGCCAGGACGAACCCGGCGCGCACCTCCAGGTGCTCGACGCGATCGACGCGTGGTGGAACCCGCCGTGGCCCTTGGCGTGGCAGCGCACCTGGCACCGGATCCGCGCTCATGCCCGAGACCGGCATCAGGGGGCCGCAGAGGGGAGCTGGCCGGACGGCAGTGACGGCTGGGCCACGTGGCTGTCCGTACAGTGCACCGGCTACAAGCAGTTGCATCCGCTACAGCAGCGTCTGCTGGAGGAGATCGGCATCACCGCCGAGACCGCCGCCGCTTGCCCCCACGAGATCATCGCCCAGCTCTGCGGTACAGGCCCCGGGCTGGCCCACGCCCGCACGTATGCCGCCGCACACGGCCACCTCGCCACGCCCCTGAAAGCTTGTCATGAGGGGTTTCCGCTGGGCCGGTGGCTGAGCGAACAGCGCCACCAGGCGCGGGAGCACCATCGCAGTACAGGCGGGACATGGCCGGTCAGCACGCTCCTCGCAGCGCTCGACCCCTGGTGGAACCTGACCTGGTCCTTGGAGTGGCAACGCAATTGGACCCGCGTACGCGAGCGGTCAGAGTCCGCAGCCGCAGCCGGCGGCGGCGGCGGTACCGGCATTCCCGGCCTTGAGAAGGAGCTGGCCAACTGGCTGAGGCGTCAGTGCACCGACTACGGCACACTCCACCCCGAACAGCACCGCCTGCTGACCAAGATCGGAATCACCGCCGAAACAGCCCGCGCCGCCCGACCACCGGCTCCCCGCGCCGAGCCCGGTCTGCTGGACACCGCGCTCACACAAGCCCGCGCCTACGCAGCCGAATACGGCCATATCGCCGCACCCACCAGCACCATCCTCGACGGTTTCCCGCTGGGGAACTGGCTGGCCTGGCAACGACGACGCGCCCGCCAAGGCCGCCTCTCCCCCACCCGGGCCGAAGCCCTGACCATGATCGATCCGTGGTGGAATCCCCCCTGGCCCCTGCCATGGCAGCAGGCATACCACCGCCTCCGCACGGCAGCCACGGGTGCCGACGGCCTACCGGCCACGAACCTCCCCCGACGCCTTTACCGCTGGATCCGTGTCCAGCAGGAGTCCTGGGAGCATCTCCACCCCGGCCAGCAGGACCTCCTGACCGCCCTCGGCATCACACCCCACGCCGTCGTAGGCGAACGCCCCGCCCCGGCCACACGCTCCTACCCCGCCAGCCCCGGACTCGGCCACGCACGCGCCTACGCCGCCCGACACGGCCACCTCACCCCGGACAAGCACACCCGACAAGACGGCTTCCCCCTCGGCAGATGGCTGTGCCAGCAACGCCGCAAAGCCCGCGCCGGCACCCTCTCCACCACCACCGCAACCGCCCTCACCAACTTGGACCCGTGGTGGAACCCACCCTGGCCCTACACCTGGCACCGCACCTGGCAGCAATACCGCACCACGATCAGTGCGAACGGACCCGTCCCGGACGCACTCCAACGCTGGACCGCGCAGCAACGCACCCGCTGGCACACCCTCCACCCCCGCCAACAACACCTCCTCACCCACACCGGCATCCACCCGTAGAGCGCAGCCCTACGCCCGCGCTTCCAGTACCAAGCCAGTCCGCTCGGATCGTTTTGAGACATCGCCCGATGCTTCCCGTTCCTGCACCACGCCCGCCGGCCAACCTGACCTGCTTGTCGCACCACAGCGCCGTCACGCCGGATTGCGGAACACGGACTCAACGAGAGGGTCTATATCGGTGTAGCCCAGCCTCTTGGCTTCGCCTACCAGCCGGTTGACCTCCACAAGTGCGAGTTCCCACTCCCCCCGCTCGAACAGTGAAAGGTCAACAGGGTTCATTCCGTAGTGCTTCTCCAGTCGCCGGAACATGGCCCGCTTCTCTCTGTTGGAGAGACTCACGGAAAGCCATGCCCTAAGATGTTTCGATCTCACCTGCAGGGAGAACTTCCTGAGTCGCACAATCTCTGCACTCACTGGCAGCGCCCCAGAACGCCAGGTCCGGGAGCTTGCACTGTGTCGACCATTCACGGCCATGGCCATCAAGCGAGTACGAGCTGCATCGTTTTGATGCTCAGGGCTGGCCACAGAAAGGAGGTCGAACCAGCTGATCAGTTCCGTGGGGGAGGTTACACCGCAGGCTTCCAGGTAGTTGCGCAGGAAGTATGGGGACACCGGCCGTGCTCCTGACAGCACCGCCGCCACGCTCGAATGTGAGTAGGGCATCAGGTGGGCAAGCTGCCGTAGTGACAGCGAGCGGTAAGCGCGAAGGGACTGCAGGGCGAGTCTCAGGTCCAGATACGTCTCGGCGCGGTGTGAAGGGAGGATGATCCCTGTTCTGTCCCAACGTTCCCACGTGCGGGGCCAAGAAGCCCTCCGCCGCTCCTCGGGGCTCAGATGCAGCGACTCCACAGAGTCGTCACTGAGGAATTCCCTGGGCCGTATCTCCCGGCGAGCCTCTTCCCAGTCCTTGCGCCACCGCCTGGTATCGCCGGAGCACGCCTCCACGTAGGCCTTCGTCACTCGCCACGATGGCAGCTCGTAGCCCCCTGCGGCTTTGGACAACGACGCCGCAGAGACGCCGCACCTCGTAGCCATCTGCGCGAGGGTAGGGCTGCCTGCCCGCTCGCGGAGCACGCGGAGCGCGGCGGCGAATTCGAGGACCCGTGGATTTCCCTGTCCAATAGGTAGCTGGTTGATGCGACGTCCCACGTCTTCTCCAGAGGACCTTGAACTGCCCGCGGGGGCCGGGCTCAGCCGCTGACCCCCGCGGAGGACATCAGGCGAGTTCCTGGCGAAGCTTCCCTGCGATCAGGCTTCCGCCGGCCACTGCCGCCACAGCGGCCGGCGGAGCGCATCCGACCACCACGAGTACGATGACCGCAAGAAGAATCACGATCACCAGCCATACCGTCGCGGCAGTGATCTCTCGGCTCTGCAGAATCGTCAGCGGACCGATCGGAATCGGAAGGCTGCTGGACGTCACGACATACGTCATGGCGCGGGCACCTCAGTCTCTTAATGGAAGCGTGAATTCCGCTTCGTTGACCCGGACTAGTTCGATGCCAGGCCCTGGTTGGCGCCAAGGCTGATCTGGCGCCCTCATGCTGGCCGACCCACGAGGGCGATGTCCATTCCGATGTAAACGGATTCTGAACAATTCGGGGCTCTTTTTCAGAAACCTGTCCACAGCGCATAGAGAGTCTGTACTTAAAAACCGTGTCCTTCAGGCGCGTTCATGCAGGCCAAGGTGCCATTCTTCAGAGAATGTACCGCCAACGCGGTCAGGGGCAGCACCTTCGGTGCGGCATCGCCAGATGATGGATGACATGCTGGGCACGAGCCCGCGAGGGCTGTGGCCTTGGTCGCCGGGCACCTCAGTCTCTGACCCGGACTGTGCACCGCGCGATACGAGGTGAGCGTGCTGTTGGCGCAGGACGCTCAAGCAATGGGGTTCGCCGTGATCTGACCGGCGAACCCCATTGCTTTTACTTGGAGCACGGCGGAGTCTCCGCACGGCACACCCGCTCCGGAGTGCTTCAGGATGGGGCTCCAGTGTCGTCACGGAGGGGGATCAGGTGCCTGGACTTGCGTGGGAAGACTGGACAGCCGCGAGAGTGGAAGCGAACCATCTGCTGGCTGGCTGGGGCTGGAAGGTCGCACGCCCTTCAGCAGGAAGTTGACCACCCTTTTGAGGGTCTTGGGTGGTTCGTGGGTGCGGCCAGGGCCGTTGGCAGAGCACCGCAAGGCGGCGAGGTGGCCTCGCGTCGTGTCTGACGGTCAGCTTCTTGGAGGAGCTTCGGTGCCGTTGCCTGCCCTCCCCGGGTTCTGTCAGCGCCCACAGCGCTGTCGGCGGCCTCGCGCAAGTCCTATACGTCGTCGAAGCTGGGCTGACTCCATGGCTGGTCGGGGGGTGGGCCTTGGGCGCCGAGGAGCTGGGTGATCTTCTCGGCTTCATCATTTGAGAGATCGGAGAGCAGGCGCGTCGTTGTGCCGAGGAGGGCGTCCAGCGGTACCTGGGTACGTGCGCCGCGGGCGCTGGCGATTCCGGTGCCGAACAGGCACTGGAGAGTCTCGCCGGAGGGGATGCGGGCATCGGCCTCGATGACTCCCTCGGCCTGTCCCAGCGCGTCGCTGATGCCGTCGAGTTGGACGTCGTGGGAGATGTCGTCGCCGGGGCCGCCGTATCCGACGTGGCGGTCCGTGACGACCATGCGAAGAGAGGTCAACGGGATGCCGAAGCGGTCGGCCCTGTTCCTCACCTCGTCCAGGCGGGGCAGGTCGTGCTCCTGCCCCTGCGGAAGCTGGCGCCGGGACTGGGCAACCAGCACATGGAAACGCGGGGTCTGCAGGATCAACTGTCCGGCCTTCACCGCCCAGCGCCACGGGCTGACCTCCGCATCAGCCGTACCGGGCACGATCATGCAGACGCGGCTGGTCCAGAGCCGGATCGCCTCACGCATCAGGTGCTGAAGGTTGCCGGTGCCAGCGGCCGGGGTGCGCAGCAGGACGGGAAGGCTGATCATGCGGACGACCCGGTTCCAGAACGCCACGTCGGCGATGTCCTCGGATTCCAGCAGGTACATCAGGGCTGTCTCGTCGAGATGGCCGACGCCTCGCTGGGGTGCGGGGAAGCTGGCGAGTGTGGATCCGCCGCCTTGCCAGAGCGCGGCGAGGAAGGCCGACATCCGGTCGGCGACGTCGGTGGTCATCCGTGCAGTGAGGGCGTCGACGGCGTCGCGGGTGGGAACGCGTTCTCCCGCGCGAGCGGCCTCGGCTCCCTGAACGACCGTGTCCAGGAACTCCTCGGTCGCCGCTTTGTCGAGGGTGCCGCGGCCGCCTTCGAGAACGGAGCGGGACACCAGATGGGGGATGCCGGGAGAGTCATCGGCCGGCTGGAGTGTGCCGAGCGCGGAAGCGTCGAGGAGAAGCGCGGTGCTGCTGCCGGGAAGCGGGGGAAGATCTCCCTGCTGCCGGGCGGAGGGCAGCTGGCCGAGAGCCACCAGCACCGGCCGGTCCGCACCAGGAAGGCGCTGCAGGTCGTCCTCGAGCTCACGCTGGTCCGACGTGGTGCGCAGATAGATGAACCGGCGTGGTGTGCGGGGCCTGTCGGGCCATTCCAAGACCATGTCGGGGACATGGGTGTGGTTGAAGAACTCGGTCTTGGTGACGGTGGCCCGGGGGTCCATGCGGCGCAGGTGCCGCGCGACGATGTCTTTGACTTGGGTGAACATCAACCGGTCGTCGGGCTCGTCCATGGCCTGGGAGATCGACTGCTCGACGATGTTCACCACGAGCCCTCTCTGCGGGTGAGTTCGGCGGCGACGATGGCTGCCCAGTCCTTGAGCGGCAGGAGCGTTTCCTGCTTGTCCGAGAGCACGATCAGCCACAGGCGTGCGGCGACCGACCGGGCGAGTTCGGCGTCCAGGAGTTTTCGGGCTTCCTCGGCGTCGCTGGTGCCGAAAACACGGCTGCTGTGCTGAAGGACCGCGGTCTCCACCTGGTCAGGTGAGTTGAGGGTGGCCCAGGAATTCGCCCGGAACGGTGCCCAGGTGATCCACATGAAGTGATCGCTGAGATGGTGCTGGACCTGGGCCGCCACGTAGCACTTGGCGAGGAACTCGTCGAACTGGGTTCCCTGATCGCTGGGTTGCGCGTAGTTCTTGACCTCCGCGCAGAACATGTCGTTCTGGTAGGGGTCACCGCGCATGGCACCCCCCAGATCGAAGGAGAACGTCCGGCCTCCGTACGGCCAGGCCAGAGTCAGCCGACGACCGCAGGACTCCGAGTCCGTGTTCGCGTACGCGCCGAAGATGCGCATCGTGCCCTCGAGCCACTGCTTGGCTCTGCGGGCCCCCGAGAAGCCCTTCACCTGAGCGTCTTCGCCAACCACCACAGGCGTAGCTTAGTGCGATCGGATCATCACGATGCGCTCGAACGGGCCAATCCCCCGCCACACCGACGCCTGCCGGCTCCGGGAAAGGGAGACCCACGGCCTGGGGAAAGCATGCAGACGACGGGCCCAGGACCGGACGGCTACTGCGAAAGTGCCCGCCCGGATCGGCGAACGCGAGACCGTGGTGGAGTGTCTCATCATCCCGGCCTCCTGCGGACCGCTCCCCTGCAGGGGGAGACAACCTCGTCGCTGATCTGCCGCATCGCAGGCCGCTACGGGATGGAAGCGAAGGCGTTGCGGTCGTACTGGCAGTGGCGTAATTACCCGCCGGGGCACGACGGCGGGGGCGCGCGGGCCGACGCCGAGGTCCTGCTGAACACGGCCGGACAGGAGGTCCTGGCAGAGCTGTGCGGAGTCGGACAGGACGTCCTGGCGCGGGCGTTGCCGTCATGGGGACAGGAGGACGCCAAGCTGTCGGCCGGAAAGAACGGGGTGCCGGCGGCGGCGTGGCGGACCGGCGGCGCGGTCGCCGGTCCGGTCGCCTTCGGCTGCCGCCTGTGCACCGCCCGGCGTACGGGGACGGCCGTGCGGGTCGTGCGGTACGCGCCGCGGTGGGAGCGGGTGTGTGTCCGGCACGGGCGGTGGCTGCTGGACGCGGACGCCGACCAGCCTCTTGAGCATCTGGACGTGCGTGGCGTGCCGGAGGTGGTTGCGGCGCAGCGGCAGTGGGCCGGCGTGGCGCGGCGGGCAGCACGGGCCGGAGTCGAGCCGGAGCGGGTGTTCGCGCTGGCACATGCGGTGGTGGCCCGATGGTGGGAGCAGGCTCTGCACTGGGAGCGCGAGGCGGTCTGGCCGCGGCGGCTGCACCAGGTCGCGGGCGGCAACGCCGGTGGTGATCTGCCACGTTGGCGGATCGTGGGCCGGGACGCGGTCGTCTTCCCCGAGGTGGTGGCCGTCGCCGACACGCTGCTGGACCCGGCCATGGCCGAGCTGGCCTGGCGGGCAAGCGGGGGGATGCGGCCTCGGGCGCGGGGCGAGGACGACCCGTTGTGCCACCGGCTGGGCGAGCGGGTGGACCGGGACTGGCTGGGGCCGCTGGCCGCGGCCGACTACGGCGGCCCGCTGAGCGACTGGAGAGGCACGATCGTGCGCGCCCGCCGCGGCAGCGGGCCGCCGGGGTGGCGGGACGATCCTTGGCATCTGAAGCGGGAGCAGCAGCCCGCAACGATGTCCGGCCAGCTGCGTGTCATGGCGGCGGAGGCACAGGCGGGCGGCTCGGGCACCCGGTGGCGTGCCACCGCTTCTGCCGAACACCGCTTCCACATCACGCGGTTGCTCGACGAGGCCCGCGAGGAACTGGCGCAGCTGCGCGGCGCGCAGAGCGGCACCACCGCCGAGGTGGCCCGCACGCTGCTGGAGCACCTCAGTCAGAGTGCCGAGCTGATCGACCGGGCCGTGCTGCATACCGCCGCCGCGGCCGTCACGGCCGGGGTGGCGCTGGAGGAGGTGGCCCCGTGGTCCCGCCTGCCCGCCGAGGAGCTGTCACAGATACTCGCCGCGGGCCGCAGTGAAGACTGACGCACCCGACGCCAGCCAGGCCGTGGCATTACGGTCCGCTCGGCGTGCGGCGAGCAACGGTCGAAGCAGGGCGGCCCGGCAGCCGAAATAGTGCAGGGGTGCACACTGACACCGGCGAGCCCGGGTGGCATCCTGGCCCCCTCGTGCATCCCAACCGGCTTGCCAGGCAATGCAGTTGACGCGATTGTGGGTTACCGGCCGGTTCGCCTGCGCGGCAGGACAGGCATGGCGTTATGTGGAGTTCGTGATCACCGACAGCAGCCAGGACGGCGCGCAGGCCGGCTTGCCCGCTGTCGCGCCCGGCGCCTGCCGGGTGCCGGAACCGGGCGCGGTGGAGGCTGAGTTCCCCGGGCCGCAGGGCACGCTCGTGCAGCACCGCTGGGTTGAGGCCGCCGTGGCGGTGCGGTTCGAGCAGCTAGGGCCGGTGGCGGCGTTCCCGGTGGTGCCAGGACGGCGGTGGGGGCCGGGCTGGTGGTGGTCGGCCACGACCGGGCGGCATGTGATGCACGGTTCGCAGGCGATGTGCATGCAGCTGATGGTCCTGGACCGCGAACCGCAGGTAGTGGGTTTGTCGGCGCGGCCGGTTCGGCTGATCTGGCGGGACCCGGACAGCGGGCGGACGCTGACATGGGTGCCCCAGCTGTTCGCCCGCTACGCCGACGGCCGCGCCCTGCTCGCCGACTGCCCCGCCACAGCGGCGCCCGCCGGGGAGCGGGCCGGGCGCGCGGCCGCGGTACTTGCCGCGGCGTGTGCGGCGGTGGGGTTCACCTACCGGCGCCTGGTACCGCCGGATGCGGTGGTGGCGGGCAATGTCCGGTGGCTGGCCGGCTACCGCCATCCGCGCCACCGCGACGCCGGCCGCCTCGAGCAGGCGGTGCTGGAGGCGTTCACCAGCCCGCGGCCGCTGATGGCCGGGGCCGTGGCGGCGGGCGACGTCCTGGCGGCGCTGCCGGTGCTCTATCACGCGCTGTGGCACGGCCGGCTGGCCGCGGACCTGACACGGCCGCTGGGCGAGCACACTCTGGTTGCGCCCGGCCCGGCCACAGGCAACGCAGAGCAGGAGCAGCACGGCAGGTGAGCAGGCACAAGGTGACCGCCCCCGGCAGGCGGTGTGTTGAGGTGGGCACTCCGGTCAGCTTCGAGGCCCGCACCCGGCAAGTGACCAGTCTGGTCGACGGACGGGGGCACCTGGCCGCCGACGACGGGACCACCGGGTGCGTGCCGGCCGCCCGCTCGGCAACCGCCGACGGCTTCGAGGTCCTCGGCCAGGCCGCCTTGCAGGTTCCGGCCGCTACCGTGCGGGCGGCGCTGCCGCTGCCTGCCCGGGAGCCGGCGGTGGCCTGGTGGGACGCGCGGGCGCAGGCCGAGCAGTGGTGAGCGCACCCGGCCGTCCGGGCCGCCCGGTAGCCACTGCGAGCGGAAGGCAGGTGAAGCTGGGCGCGTATGTGACGTTCCAGGGCGGTACGTGGCAGGTGGCCGGTGCGTCGGTGACGCTGGTCGACGAGAACGGGCAGACGGCTTCGGTCCTGGCCGCGTTCCTGTTCGCCGACCCAGCCTTCACCGTGGTGGGCTCCCCCGCCGCCGGGGTGCAGCCGTGGGGGCTGCTGGAGTCGGTGCCCGCCCGTGAGCGGGAGCGGGCTCTTGCCTGGCAGCGGCACATCCGCGAGATCGAGACCGGACTGCCCGGCGGGCCCGGCAGCACCGGCGTCCCCCGGCCCGAGTACGACCCGCAGCACCAGTCGATGGCCGAGCGGGAGCAGGCCAAGGCCGACGAACTCACCCAACTGGGCTGGCCGCGGGTCAGCCGGGCCACCGTGCGCCGCATGCGGGCCCGCTACCACGACCAAGGGTTGTGGGGTCTGATCCCGCGCCGCAAACCCTCCCGTGCGACCGGGCAGGCCGACGAGCGGGTGGTGGCCGCGGTGCTGGAGGCACTGCGCCGCCAGCGCGGCCGCTCCAGGGGCACGCTGAAGGGGCTGCGGGAGCTTGCCGGGCAGATCCTGGCCGACACCCACGGGCCGGGTGTCGTGGCGGTGCCGCCGCCGTCGACGTTCAACCGGCTGGCGCGGGTACTGGCCGACCCGCTGGAGCATCCCGGCCGCCCGGCCCGCACCGCCACCGCGCCGGTGCGGCCCTTCACACCGACAGTGGCGCTGCGGCCGGGCGAGCTGGTGCAGATCGACACCACCCGCCTGGATGTGATGGCCATCGGCGAGGGCGGAAAGCCGCTGCGCCCGGAACTCACCATCGCTCTCGAGATAGCGACCAGGTCGGTGGTGGCGGCCGTGCTGCGCGAGTAAGGCACCAAGGCCGTGGACGCCGCCCTGCTGCTGGCCGAGATGGCCGTACCGCACCCGGTGCGGCCCGGCTGGGGCGAGCAGCTGCGCCTGGCCCACGCCGCCGTCCCCTACGACCGGCTGCTCACCCTGGACGCACGGCTGGAGCAGGCGGCGGCGCGGCCGGTGGTGGTACCCGAGACGATCGTCATCGACCGCGGGGCCATCTTCGTCTCCGCCGCGTTCCTGGCCGCCTGCGAAACCCTCGGGGTGAGCGTGCAGCCCGCACCGCCCCGCTCCCCCGCCGCCAAGGGCGCCGTCGAGCGCACGTTCGGAAGTATCAACTCTCTGTTCGCGCAGCACGTCGCCGGCTACACCGGCCCCCACATCCTCGCGCGCGGCGAGACAGTGCAGGACGAAGCCCGGTTCACCGTGGCCCAGTTGCAGGAACTGCTGGACGAATGGATCACCGCCTGCTGGCAGCACCGCCCCCACGACGGGCTGCGGCACCCCCTCCTGCCCAGGAAGGCGCTGGCCCCCAACGAGATGTGGGGCGCGCTGCTGGGCGCGTGCGGATACGTGCCGTGGCCCCTGACCGGCACCGACTACCTGGAACTGCTGCCCGTGCGCTTCCATCCCGTCACCGGCCGCGGCATCCGCATCAACCACCGCACCTACGACCACACCCTGCTCAATGAGCACCGCGGCCGCCCCTCACCCGAGGGCCCGGGCGGCAAGTGGGAGGTCCACCTCAACCCGCACGACGTACGCCAGATCTACATCCGGCTGCCCGACAGCCAGCTGCACGAGATCCCGTGGATCCACCGCGACCACGTCCACGCCCCGATGAGCGAGACCGCCTGGCGCGACATCCGCACCGCCCTCGACCGGCGCGGCGACCGCGAGGCACACGAAGCCGCCCTCGCCGAGGCCGCTGACCAGGTCCTGCGCCGCAGCCGCCCCCTGCCCGGCCCCGCGCCGGCCGCGGCAGCGGACCGGCCCGGGACAACAGGCCACCCGGCACAGGCGCGGCCCGCACAGCATCCCGCCCAGGACGCCGAGGACGCCGAGGACGCCGAGGACAGTCTCGACGCCGTCGAAGCCCGCGCTCATGACGATGACAGTCAAGCCGGTGGTGAAGAGTCCCCGCCGCCGGCCCGATTCGCGCTGTACGACGCCTTCGAGGAGGCCGAGCACTGGTGACCAGCCCCGACACCACACCCCCCACCGAGGAGACGTCCCCCGGGGCGGTCACCACCTTCGACGCCTTCGCCCGGTTCGCCGCTACCGCACCGCCCACACCGCCACAGCCCGGCCAGACACCGCGCTCACTGGAGCAACGACTGGCCTACCACTCCCAGTTCGTCACCGTGCGCACCCCGGCCATCGAGAACCTCTCACGCAGTGTGCGCACCCTGATGATCCTCGGCCGACACCAGAGCGTCACCGCACGTCCGTCCCTGATCGTCACCGGCCCGGCCACCACCGGCAAAACGACCGCGCTGCTGCAGGTCGGCCGCACCTGCCACCTCGCCCACACCCGCCGCGCCGCCCCCGGCGACGACAGCGTGCCCGTCGCCTACGTACTGGTGCCGCCCGGCGCCACCGCCAAGACCCTGGCCGGCGAGTTCGCCCGCTATCTCGGCATCCCCATCACCTCACGCATGACCACCGCTCAGATCACAGGCGCTGTCTGCCACACCTACACCGCGGCCAGGATCAAGCTCGTGCTGATCGACGAAATCCACCGCCTCAACCCGCGCACCTCCACCGGCGCGGAGGCCGCCGACTGGCTCAAGGACCTCACCGAACGCGTCCCCGCGACGTTCGTCTACGCCGGCATCGACGTCACCGCCAGCGCCGTATTCTCCGGCGTGCGCGGGGCACAACTGGCCGGGCGGGCCTCCCTGATCGACTGCGGCGCACTGCCCGCCCGCGCCGGCGAACGCGAACCGTTCCGCGAACTGATCACCGCCCTGGAAGCTGCCCTCGACCTCACCTCGCACCGGCCGGGCAGCCTGCCCAGGCTGGCGCCCTACCTGCACGAACGGACCGCGGGCAGGATCGGCAGCCTGGCCCGCCTGATCCGCCAGGCCGCCATCGAAGCCATCCTGGACGGCCAAGAACGCATCACCAAGACGCTGCTGGACACCATCGCACTGGACCACCTCGCCGAAGAGCACTACCGGCCCCGCACCCCCAAACGCCGCACCCGGCCCGCCGACCGGTGACATCCCACACCGCGCCCCGCCCCGCACTGCGAGCCAACGCCCTGTGGCCCACCCCGCCCGGCGCCCTGCACGTGAGGCCGCTGCCCCGCGAGGCCACCGCCTCCTACATCACCCGCCTCGCAGGCGCCTACCACCTCAGTGCCGCCCAACTCCTGGACGGCCTGCACATCACCGCCACCGGCACCCCAACGGGCCCGCCCGCCACCGACATCCACCTCAGCAACGAAGCCGCCCGCCGCCTGTCCCACTTCACCCGCATCCCGCCCGCACACCTCGCCCGCGCCCTGCCCCGCCGGCCCCCGCCCGCCGCCATCGGCACAGCCCGCGCCGCCACCGCCCGCTGGCACACGGTCGAACCCGCGGTGCAGCCACTGCCGGCATGCACCGCCTGCATCATCCGCCGCAGCCCGCACACGGCAACTCCCGCATGGATCCACCCGGCACCCGACCTGCCCCGGGGCCTCCTCTGCACCCGCCACCAGCAAGCCTCAAGCGACCCCAGACAGCGCACCCCCCTCGACATCAGCTCCCTGCCCGAACTCACCCATGCCCGCCCCACCACCCGCCGCCCACCGACAGCGGCCTCCCTGAGCTGGGCATCG
The DNA here is from genome assembly GCF_044456945.1 of Streptomyces sp. NPDC050759. Classification (NCBI taxonomy): domain Bacteria; kingdom Bacillati; phylum Actinomycetota; class Actinomycetes; order Kitasatosporales; family Streptomycetaceae; genus Streptomyces; species Streptomyces sp. NPDC050759. The sequence continues at coordinate 26,907 of NZ_JBITGI010000013.1, forward strand.
ACGATCACCACGCGCTGGTACGACCACCACCAACACCTCCACCAGCGCTGGCACACCCGCCTGCGCCGGCTCCACGCCGCCAACCCCCACCTCGCCTCAGGCCCGGCCTCCCCCGCCCTGACCTGCCGCAGCCTGATCACCTACCCCGAGACCCTCACCCTCGCCACAGCCCTCGACCGCCTGCCGCCCTACCCCCCCGACCCGCACCCAGCAGACCGCCTTCCTCCACGACCTGGCCGGCCGCCTCCACCTGCCCCGCCTCGCACCCGCCGACCACGACCTGCTCTGGCAACGCCTGGCAACCCGCTGAACCAACCCACTTACCCATACCGCCCTGACCCCAGCACACCGGCCGACAAGCCCCCGTACCTATAGGCGCGCCAACCACACTGCGCAAAAACCACCGCCCCACCCAGCCAATTGCGCAACGCCAAACAACCAGCCCAACCCGAAGGACTCAGTGCCCTTGGTCACCGACGCCAGATCGGTGTCGCCGCCGTCCGAGACCGCAATGTCGGCAACCGCTGCCGCGGGGGTGAGGTCGGCACCGGTGTCGGACAGCGCGGTGTCGATGCCCTTCCACACCCCCGCCCGCTTCACCCGGATCGGACCCGCGTACGCCGCCGTCTCCAGCTCCCCGCTGGGCAGCGCGTACGTCGTCGAGTCCGCCGCCCGCTGCGACAGCACCTCAATCTTCCGGCCCTGCAACCGGGCCATCAGCACCGCCGACGCCTCATCCTGCGCCTCCGCCGGACCCGGTGACGCGGTGGGCGATGCCGCCGAGACATCAGTAGCCGGCGTGGCGAACGCGATGCCGGTGTCCTGCGATACCAGTGCTGCCTCGGTCGCGAACAGCATGACGACACCGATGGCTATCTGCCGCAGCCGTCGCGCCTGGCGCCCTCGGCCCCTTCTAGATCTGCCATGGGCCACGGGTCTGTGACGCACGATCAGCTACCTCCCTTACGCTCCGCAATGCGGAGTCAACAGAAACGGAGCTGATCTTCACAAGAGGGTCAGATTTCGGCCACTGAAAGATCGCCAGATCTTCAAACCTTGCTCTGCAAGTCACCAAGAAGCATTAAAGGGCTGTTCGCGGCAGTAGCCCCCGGTCGTCCCAATTGAACTGCCTTCATACACTTCGAGCCGAAGATGGTAGGCAGTTGAGCCTGCGACCGCACCCTCTGTACCTTTTTAAGATTTTCATAAGAACTGAAAGAAGAAGCGGAGCAACCGGTAAGAAAACGACAAGATCAGTGCGTCCTGCACGGCAGCACGGCGGGAGTCGGGCCCGCGTTCAGGCCGCACTGCGGGCACTGTCCAGCTCGCGGTTCTTCGCCGACCTCGCGCTGCAGGCGATGGTGTCCGACCTAAAACAGTGGGGCAGGGGTGGTCAGCAACTGGCGTCGCTCGGGGGGGGCCAGATCAAGCTCAGGTACTGCATGGCGCGGGTCGCGTAGCTGATGTCGACGTTCGCGTCGCTCACCGTGTACGGCGTCTGTCCGGGGACGTCGATCCGGACTGTGGCTTTGGGCCAGGGGATGCCGTCGCGGCCCTCGGCGTCGATGTAGCCGCCGAACTCCTCGTACCGGTCGTAGCGGTTCCCGGCGTCGGGCAGGCGCAGGTGAGGGGCGTAGGCGGTGATCGTCTGCCCGTCCGCGAAGGTCAAGGTGGCGGGCTCGTCCGGGGTGGTCTGGGGAGCTTGCCGAGGGCGCGCAGCCACTGCTCGGCGGCCACGCGGGAGAAGGTGGGGCTCTCCTTCGTCCCGCCGGTGGCGTCGAGACCGCCGTGACGGCGGCGCCAGTTGACGACTGCCACACGGCCGACACCGGCCATGCGGGCGATCTGGGAGAGGTTCACCTGGGAGTCATTCATGGAGGGGCCCCCGTCACATGAAGCGGACGCGGGCGACGACGGCCAGGAGTTCGCCGGTGTCGGCGGCCCGTTGGAAGGCGTCCTGGTCCTCGCCATCCTTCACCGGTCCCGCGATCAGTACGTGCTGGGCACGGTCGAGCAGGTCCCAGAACGGTTCCGGCAGCGCCACGGTCTCACTCGCGTCCCGCAGGCGCGGCAGCACGTCGTAGCCGTCGGGATCAATCTGGACGAGGCACTCCAGCGACTTGGTGGCGATGTCCACCCGCAGCCGCCAGTTGACGTCCGGCTCCGGCAGCTGACTCCCGTCCCAGGCCTGCCAGTTCGTCCGGCGGCGCAAGTCCGCAGGCCCGGCACCCGCCGTCTCACACTCAAGGATGAGCATGGGCAACGGCCGCCCGTCGGGCATGTGGGTGGTGGCGAGCATCACCGCGTATGCGGGGACACCGTCGGGGTCGGACGGCAGACCGGCCTTGCCGACGGGGATCGAGCCGGGCCCGGTCCCGTCGACCCACTCGGTGGCGCTTCCCTGCGGGTCCAGGTCCGTCGTCAGGTCGAGTAACTGGAAGACGTCCGGACCCGTGCCCGCGGCTGCCCAGTGGGTGAGCGCGTCGTCCAGCAGATCGGCAGCCTGGGTCTCGTCCATCTGCACCACGGCCGCGAAAGCCGCGGTGCCGTCACCGGACTCGGCGGCCGCCCGGGCGAGCGGCGACCACGACCTGGTCGCGGACGACACGCTCAGAGAGTGCTGGGCACCCGCGTTCAACTCCAGCCCGTAGACGGCGCCGGCGAGCACCGCAAGGGTCGCCCGGTGGCGCTGGACGACCTTACTCATAAGCGATGTCTGGCACGGACCGCACCCCGACCGGGCCGCGGCCACCAGGCGGCCGGCGAAGTCGAGGTTGAGCGTGTTGCCCGCCGAGTGGTGCAGGCCCTGAAGGATCGACATGTCCGGGACGGGGTCGTGGCGGTGGACGTTCCCCGTCGCGGCGGACGCTCGGGAGGCCCCGGTGCGTACGGCGCTGCCTTGTCCCGGCTCTTCTTGCGCTGGTTCCTGACCATCACAGTCCTCAGCTGGCGTGCACGGACCCATGACCCGAACACGCGCGGGAGAGGTGACTGCGGTGATCGGTACTGCGCCAAGCGGCGGTGTTCTTTGCACTGATGCGCCCGGACCCGTGGTCCCGCGTACCTTCGCCTCAACTGCCAACAGTCATGGGCTGAGGCAGGCGTGGGCCGATGCGCGGCCCGTGTACACACGGTACCGGCTGCCACTGACAGCCCGGGCCTGAACCGGCCCTCGCGGGGACAGGATCTCCAGAATCACTCCAGGGCGAAGCCCGCGAACCCCTTCGAGGTCTTCTCGAACGCGGAGCCTGCGGCACGGGGCGGCCCGATTGCCGTGTGTGGGCGATCTCTATGGCTCTTCTGTACCCAGGGCTCGCCGTGCAGCTTGCTGGAAGGAGCGGTCCGGTGCGCGTTTTGCCTGCCACGCCTCCTTGAAGCGCTCGGCGTACTCGGCGAGTTGGCCGTGGCCTTCCCGCAGGGCCGCCGAGAACCAGTCCAGCCCGGCCATCTCCCAGTCGTACATCGCCACGCGCAGTTCCTCAGCGGCAGCCGCAGCGGCCACAGGGCCGGCAACGGCTACGGCTCGACCGCGGTGCTGAACTGGACCCACGCCTCATGCACCTCGGCGGAGGAGGCCCTCCACTGCTCCGGCGTGGACTGCTCGTCCCAGACCAGATTGGAAAACCGCCACCATGACGCCGACAACAGCTTCGTGCTCGCGATGAGCGCGCCGTACGCCTCCCATCGTGCGGCTTCGCGCCGGTGCTCCCGCTCGGCTTGCAGCTGCCGCTGCTGCTGGCGCCCTTGACCGACCACTGAGACCCAGCCGCCGGCGACCGCTCCGAGCACGCCGATCGCTGCGCCCACCACACCCGTCAGGCTCGCGTCCATCACCGGGCATTAGACCCCGAGGCCGCAGTAGAAGCCAGACCGCCTATCGCCGGACAGGCTTGCGCCTGGGCCTGGCCCCTGCCCCTTCGCGTACGGCGGGAGGCGCAGTGTGCCGTCACTGACTACCAGCAGGTCGCGGCCGGGCTGGAGTGTGTTGGCGTCCCGGTTGATGGTCCACTCGGTGCGCGGCCACGGCGTGGTCACCCGGTCCCACTCTTGCTGGCCACACAGCCGAGAGGTGGAGGCCCTGGATGCCGGCTGGCCGGGGCGACGACGTGGAGACCGTGGATGTCCTGTTCGTCGCCCCGCAGCAGCGCGCCGACCGTCGGGCCGGGCAGGCGCAGTTCCAGGAAGCTCGCCGTGCTGTAGCGCCAGGCCCGCTCCGTCACCGGGGTGTCGTCGTCCAAGATAACCTGGCCATGGTGCGTTGCCACTGTTGTGCGTCCGCGACCAGTGCCAGCCGGACGTTCACAGCGGCGCCCTCGCTGAGCATCGCCACCAGTACGGCCGTGTCCGTCTGCCCGTTGTTCGCCATGCCCGGCTTCCCTCTCCCCGCAGCGTGTGGAGCCGAACCAGGCGCATCGTCACGGCCCGTGCTCCCGAGCAGGCTACGCCGCAGGTGCGTGAGCGGAAGGCCAAGTGCTGCTGTCAGCTCAGGCGGTAGCCCAAGCAACGCGAGGCCGGCGGCCGCGGCGCAGTGCGGCGTTGCCCACCCGCGTGGGTTCGATTCCTCGCGTCCGATTCGAACGATCCGACTCGAATTTGAGTCACGCGGACCCGGCTTTTGTGGGGACGCCAGTGCGCGGACGTTCCCATCCGCAAGATGGTCTTGTTGGGCGCAGTTGCGGCCTGAGAGGGGATTGCCTACAGGAGTGGCTGTCGTGTGCGACACCGACGACTGCTTCGCCGTCTATCTGGCGGTGGAGACCGGCGACGACGAAGACACCCTCCGCCTCCGAGGTCTCGCAGCTGGCGCGTGACGCCGCGCAAGGTGAGGGGTGGGTGGTCAGCTTCGGCTTCCGTCAGCCGGTGATGACCTGTCCGGGTTGCGCGGACGGCCGGGGGCCGGTGCGTGAACGCGGGGCCTGCCAGAGGTGCATGGGCCGCGTCGACTCCGGGTCCAGGTGCGTGTACTGCCTGCGCCAGGTGGAGCCTTCACAGCCCGAGGCGTGACGCTGGCGTTGTGCCGTCGTTGAACATCACGACTCCATACACCGGGCCCCGGGGAGGTCTTCACTCCCATGGGGCCCGTGGTGTGTGCGGACGCGGGTCAGATCTTCCCGTTCGCCGTGGCGGTGAGCCAGTCGGCGGCTTCGGCATCGGTCATCAGCACCGCCGATGAAGCCGGCGCCTCGCAGCCGGTTTTTGAGTTCGGCGAAGCCGTTCTCGATCTCCCAGCGTTGGTGGTAGAGCTGGGCCAACTGCCGTGCGGTCGCCTGCCGGTGGTCGAGCAGGCTGGTCGCCAGGCGGAACTTCCCCACCTGGGGCGGGCCGTCCTGGGACCGGACGGTCACGGTGTAGTCGATGATCCGCACGAGGTGTCCTTCGGGCAGCCCTGTCGGGGTGCGGCCGTGGAAGCGGGCGTTGCCCAGACGCTGGCCCTCTGGCGGGGGTGGGCATGGTCGCCCACAGATCACGCTACCCGCGCCGTGCCCGGCCGGGGCCACCGCTCGGGATGAGTCGGTGGCCCCGGCCAGGCGATGCCGAATGGCGGGACGTGAACTCGCGTCCTCGTCATCCCTCAAGGCGCGTCATCGTTGTCAGGCTCGGACGCTCAGAGCCTCGTGGGAGCGGAGTGCCTCTCAGGACACCAGATTGACGTCCCAGTCGGTGTTGTCGTCCGAGACGTCGACCGATCGGCCTACTTGGCCGCCCGGTCCCTCCAGCAGCGTCTCGAAAGTGATGTGGTCCTTGAAGCAGAGCGTCGAGTACTTCGCCAGGCAGGCCTGGAACACGGCCACGTTCCTCAGCCTGTAGCGAGCCCCGCTGATCTCAAGTGGCGTACCCGTCCCTTCGACGCTTTCGAACCCGGCGCCGTAGAGGATGTCGCCCCAGGTGGTGGTGCTGCCTTGCAGGTATGTCGCTGTCGGGGCCACGAGAGTTCCGTCCGGCAGGGTGCAGCGGTTGATCGTCAGTGTGAGGTCGGCTGCGTGCGTGCCGAAGGCAGCGTTGTCCACCTCGTAGTGGATCACCTCGGAGGTGCAGCTGCCTGTGGCATGGGCAGTGCCCGTCAGCAAGCCGGTTGCGCCCAGGGTCATGGCAGCGAGTGCAGATCCGATCTTGAGGCTTCGTAACTTCATGTCGTTCCCCCATCTCTGCGGGCCGGGTGCCAAGGTGCCGCACCACATCCCCGCCCGTCTCCGTTGAACGGTTCTGTGCATCCATGCTGAGAGAGGGCACAGGCCGGGGTGGCATGTTCACGCATTTCATGCAAGGAAGGGACAATCGGAACACTTCATCGCCACATCGCCGATTACTGATCCTCCATCCCATTGGTTCTGCCACCCGAACGTCGGCATCGGCGCCCCGAACTGTTGACCAGGGGATTGATTCGCGGTCTGCTCGCGGCCTGGAGTTGCTACAGATAGCGAAAGCGCGTCCCAGGGCGGAAAGCGCACACTCGCCGCCTTTGACCGTGTCAATCCCCTCGCAGCGTGGAGACGATCTATGCGGCCAGTCCCTCGGCGAGGGTGGCCCGGTACTCGCGTTCATAGTCGATCGGGCTATTGAACTGGTGGCATGGTGGGTGCGCCAGCACCCTGAGCACGCGGATGATCCAATGGGCGCGCGCGTCTCACTGCGGGAGCGACTGCGTCGCTCGCTGGGCGACAACGGTGCCGAGCTCCTGGTGTTCGACACCTACACCAAGCTCGGCTTCGACCTCCTGTTACCGGTAGTTCGTTAAATCCGGTCGTGGGTTGACGGCAGGTCGGGTTCGTCGTCGGCCGGTGATAGGGGTCAACTGCTCTGCTGGGGGCCGAAGATGACTGCTCGCCGTCCGTGTCCGCCTGCGCCGGGACCGCTGGAGGAGTACGCGGCCCGGTTCGACGATCTCTTCTTCAGCCTGGCCCAGCGGCGCGGCTTTCGTGGGTGCCTGACGGGACTGCTGGCGCCGAGGGAGCGGAACTAGACGATCACTTGCCTGGCAGGGGCGGAACCGGTGGCAGGTGCGGGGATGCCGGGGGTGCAGCGGCTGCAGTTCTTCCTGTCCGAATCGCCCTGGGAGGCCGAGCAGGTCAACGACCGGCGGCTTGAGCTGCTGCGTGAGCAGCCGGCGACGGCTCCGCACCACGGCGGGGTCATCGTGATCGACGATTCCGGGGACCGCAAGGACGGCACCGCGACCGCGCACGTGGGCCGGCAGTGGCTGGGCCGGCTGGGCAAGACGGACAACGGCATCGTCACGGTGACCACAGTGTGGACCGACGGCCGCGTGTACTCCCCGCTGCACGCCACTCCCTACACCCCCGCCCATCACTTCGCCCGCGGCCGGGCCGATCCGGCCTTCCGTACGAAACCGCAGCTGGCTGCCGCCCTCGCGGCCCGTGGCAAGAAGGCGCGCTTCGGCTGCCGGGCGGTGGTCGCCGACTGCGCCTACTCCGTCAGCGACGACTGGTATCTCGCACTGCGCGAGGCCGGCCTGGCCTACGTGGTCGCGCTCAAGCCGCACCGCGGCACCTGGGCTCCGGCCGACCAGCCGCACACCCCCATCGAAGCCGCCCACGCCCTGACCTGGCGCGATGCCAAGCGTTCCAGCGACTGGACACCCGTGGAGCGGCACTTCCGCGACGGGCACACCGAGACCTGGTGAACCGCCGATGCCCGCCTGGGTGGCTACGGCCCCGACTCACCCTGCCGCCTGGTCGTGGCCACCACCGACCCAGCCGGCCTGCCGGAGAAAGCCACCTGGTACCTGGCCACCAACCTGCCCCACCCCGACGCACCACACGCCACCGCTGACCCGCACCCGCCGGCCGACCTCGCCGGGATCATCCGCCTCTACGGCCTGCGGCCATGGATCGAGCAGAGCTACAAGCAGATCAAGGACGAACTCGGTTGGGCCGACTTCCAGGTCCGCTCCGACCGCGCCATCCGCCGCCACCAGGCCCTGGTCAACTGTGCCTTCTCCTTCTGCTGGGACCCATGGTTCGCCCCACCCGGACCCCTGGACGCCGCCGCGCCGGACCCCTGCCCCGACGAGGGGCCAGAGAGGGGGACCAGTCCCGTCCCATCAGCCCCAACAGCCTTGCCGGCCCAAGGCCTTACGAACCATCTGTTCCTGGCTGACCCCCGCCGTCACCCTCAACCGGTGGTGGCAAGCCTGGAGGGACAAGGATCCGCCCTCCGAGCTTCAGGCCCTGATCGACGCGGTCACCACCGGACACGGCATTGACCTCTACTGCCGGATTTAACGAACTACCGTTAATGACGTTGACTTATCGACGTTAACTCAGGTCGTCAATCAAGTGGGGGGAAGCCCTCGGGGGCCAGGCCCGTACCGTGCCGGACCCGGCCCCGGCCCGTCAGTTCTGCAGGCGCCAGTGCTGATTGGCGCCGCCCGAGCAACTCCACAGCTGGACCTTCGTCCCGTTGGCGGTTCCCTGGCCGCTGGCGTCCAGGCAGAGCCCCGACTGCGCTGCCGTGATCGTGCCGTCGGGGTTGATGTTCCACTGCTGGTCCGGCTGCCCGCTGCAGTCCCAGATCGCCGCGGGGGTGCCGTTGCCCGCGCCCTGGCCGACTCCCAGGCACTTGTTGCCGTAGACGACCAGCTGCTTTCCGTTGGTGTGGGTCCACCGCTGGTTGGAGCCGCCGTTGCAGTCCCACAGCTGTGCCTGCGTACCGTTGGCCGTGGTCGAGTTGCTGATGTCGAGGCAGCGTCCGGACTGCTGGCCGACGATCTCCTGGTTTTCGGAGGGCTGCGGTGTCGGCGGCGTGCTCGAGCCGAACTGGGTGAAGAACTGCCACACCGCTGCCGACGTCCAGGTGCGCCAGCCGTCACCGGTGGAACCGTCGATGGGACCGGGGTCGTGGCCCGCTCCGTCGAACGCGGCCCAGACGACGGGGTATCCGGACCTGCATCCCGAGTAGGTGGTGATGATGTGCGTCAGGCTTCCGTTGGCCGGCTCGGGCGGGTTCTGCGGGGTGCAGCCGTTCGTCCGGACGAAGGTGTCGCGCAGGTCTCGTCCCGACTGGATGGGCAGCACGTTGTCCCTGAGGCCGTGCAGTCCCATGTAGGCGATGGGCTGGTTGCCGCCGTTGCACCCGCTGAGGTTCGCGCCGGAGTAGACCGCGACCGCGCGGAAGACCGTCGCCCGGGAGCAGGCGAGGGCGTACGACATCGCGCCGCCGTAGCTGAAGCCGGCGGAGAACAGCTGGGTGGTGTCGACGCACAGGCCCGATTCGATCTGGTTGACCATGGCGTCGACGAAGGCCACGTCCTGGCCGCCGGGGTTGGCCCAGCCGTTGCCGTTGCCCTGGGGGGCGACGAAGATCGTGCCGTTGTTCGCATTGTCCGCCAGGCGCCTGAGGCCGTAGTAGGACCAGTTGTACCCGTCCGTGCCGCCCGAGTCGACGTCGTTCGCTGTCCCGCCCCGCCAGTGGAAGCCGAAGACCAGCCGATAGGGGCGGTTGCTGTCGTAGCCGGCCGGGACCCGCAGGATGTAACTGCGGTTCTGTCCGCCGCTCTGAATCGTGTGGTTGCCGCTGGTCAGCGCTGGCGCCTTGCCGCAGCCGGCGCTCGCCGCCGCGGCGGACTTCGTGGCCGGTGCGGGTGCGCCGAGGGCGCTGCTGAACGAGGTGCCCGCGGTGGTCAGGATGAGAAGCAGTGCGGCCGCGATGGACATTAAGAGCGGTTTACGTTCCATGCTCTCCTTCTTCCGTCGTCGAGTCCTTGTGTCCTACGGGGAGCGCCGGTTCACACGGCGGTGATGGTCCACGCGTTGTTGGTGCTGGAGTTCGGCGTCCACAGCACCGTGGTGGAGCCGGCCGTGGTGCTACCGCTGCCGTCAAGAGCGGTGCCGGTGCCCCGGTTGACGATCTGATAGCGGTTGTTGCCGAGGCTGGTCAGCGACCACTGCTGGTTGTTGCCACCGTTCCACGCCTCCTGGCGGGCGGGAGCGCCGTTGGCGGCGTTGCCCCAGCTGTCGGCGGCCATGCCGTTGGTGCGGTTGATGATGCGGTAGTAGCCGTTGCCGAGGTCGATCAGCTGCCACTGCAGGTTGGTGCTGCCGTCGTAGTTCCACTGCTTGAGATTGGAGCCGGAGGCGACGTTGCCCCCGCTGTCGAGCACCAGTCCACTGGTCACGTTGGCGATCCTGACCCAGGTCGTGGAGCCGCCCGGCGCGCCCAGGACGGGGATCTCACCGGAGAAGGTGAACTTGACCGTGTACGCCAGGGCGCTGAACGGCGCGTTGGACGAGGGCATGGTGAGGTGCAGGCCGGACGCGTCCTGGGTCGGTGCGGGCAGGTTGATGTACGTGCCGGCGGTGTTGTCGAGCAGTTGGGCGCCTGTCAGGCTGCCGAGGTTGATCTGGTTGGAGTTCAGCGTCGTGATCGTCATGGTGCCGCCCTGCCAGCCCAGGGCGGTGGCGTAGAGAACCTTGTTGTCCCGGCTGCGGGTGAACCGGATGTCCTGCGGTTTGCCGGCCACCGGCCCGCTGAACGAGCCTCCGCCCATCTTGGTGGGGCCCTCGCCGTAGCTGGACCAGGCTCGGGTGGAGTAGACCGCCTCTCCGAAGCGGCCGAGCCAGTCGCCCATCGCGAGCAGGATGGACTGCTGCCCGGAGGGGATGGTGCCGTCGGCCATCGGGGCGATGTTGAGCAGCATGCTGCCGCCCTTGCTGACCCGGTCGATCAGCGAGTGCAGCAGTGCCTGCGTCGAGTAGTAGCCGATGCCCACCGTGTAGCACCAGCTGGAGGAGGAGATGCTGTCGTCGGTCAGCCAGTACGGGGTGAGCAGACCCGCCGGTCCGCCGCGCTCGAAGTCGAAGACCTCACCCTTGTTGTTGAGGCCGTCCTTGTAGGTGGCGACCACGTCCTTGTTCCACGCGACGGCCTGGTTGTAGTAGTGCGCGAGGAACTGGAGCCGGTAGGACTCCTGCACCAGGTGCAGGTTGAAGTCCTGCCAGACCAGGTCCGGTTGGTAGCCGTCGATGACCTCGATCAACTTGTCGTACCAGAGCTTGTTCTCCGCGGCCGAGCCCTGCTGGCCGTAGAGGATGCGCAGGTTCGCGTCGGACTGGGACGGTACGTTGTCGTAGAAGCCGGTGAAGTGGTAGGCGTGGTGCAGGGATGCCATGAACTTCAGGCCCTGTCCGCGGATCGACTGCGACTGCAGTCCCACGAGGTCGAGTCTGGGACCGTGCTGGACCGAGTTCCACGGGTTGGAGCGGCTGTTCCACATGGAGAAGCCGTCGTGGTGCTCGGCGACCGGGCCGGCGAATTTGGCGCCCGCGGCCTTGAACAGCCGGGCCCAGGCGTCCGGGTCCCACTTGCCGCCCTGGGAGACGAGTTTGGGGGCGAACTGGACGAAGTTGCCGGCCTTGTCGCGGGCACCGTCGATGAAGTTGTTGTACGGCCACGCCGAGGGGTCGCCGTAGGTGGCCTTGTGGTGGTTGTTCTCGGCCGAGCCGCCGATGTACATGTTGCGCGGATACCACTCGTTGCCGAACGCGGGAACGCTGAAGACGCCCCAGTGGTAGTAGATGCCGAACTTGGCGTCCTGGAACCAGGCCGGGGCCGGGGGGTGCTGGTCCACGGAGGACCAGCTCGCGGTGTAGCTTCCGGGACCGTCGGTCGCGGCGGCCTCGGGGGCGAACCGCAGCAGGCCGTAGGCCGCCGCCGCGCCGGCCGCCGCAAGCAGTCGGCGCCGGCTGAGCGGCAGGGAGGAGGAGGACATGTGGGGGCCTCTCAGGGGGAAATGACGGACGTCGTGCCTTCGGTCGCTGATGGTCAGCCGGGCACCCGGATCAGTCGCGCGTCCACTTCTGGTTGCTGCTGCCGTTGCAGGTCCACAGCTGCAGCAGGGTGCCGTTGGCCGTTCCGGCGCCGGTGGCGTCCAGGCACAGACCGGACTGGTCGCCGGTGATCGTGCCGTCGGCGTGGATCGTCCACTTCTGGTTGCCGCCGCCGGTGCAGTCCCAGATGTCCACCTTCGTGCCGGGGCTGGTGCCCTGGCCCGCGGCGTCCAGGCAGTCGCTGCCGTAGACCCGCAGCTCACCGGCGGAGGTGTTCGTCCACTGCTGGTTGCTGCCGCCGTTGCAGTCCCACAGCGCCACCTGGGTACCGGACGTGTGCGACTGGTTCGGTACGTCCACGCACCGGCCGGAGCCGACTCCGACGATCGCGCCGGTCGTGCCGCCGTCGTTCCCGCCGCTGCCAGGCGTGATGGACAGGTTGTCGAACTGTGCCGTCTCGCCCTGGCTGGTCCCGTAGCCGATCTGCCCGGCGGCCCAGGTGCGGTCGCTCACGGAACCGACCGTGGCGCCGTCGATGACGGCGGTGATCGTGGTGCCGGAGAAGGTGAGCGCCAGGCTGTGCCACCGGTTGGCGCCGAGCGCCACGGTCGTGCCGCGGGCCAGGGTGGAGACGGTGCCATTGGTGTTCGAGTTCAGGATCGACCAGGCCCCGGTGTCGCTCACCCGCAGGCGGTAGGCGTTCTGTCCGCCGGTGCGGTCGTAGTCGTGCCCGCCGGCACGGCCGAGCAACTCGGCGTATCCGGCCTGTTCGAGCAGCACGTCGGACGAGACGGTGTAGTTGCCCCAGCTCACGTCACCGAGCAGGGCATGCGGATCGGTCAGCGCGTCCCAGGTGATCGGCTTCTGCGGGCTCATCTGGCGTACGCATTTTCCGCTGCGGCCGCCGCCGCAGCCCACCGCCTCGAAGGCGCCCTGCCAGTCCATGAGGTACTTCGCCTCGTTGCCGGTGGCGTAGCCGTCGAAGGAGTCGCTGTACGGCAGCTTCAGCGCGCTCCGGGCGGGACCGGTGGCGGTGCCCTTGCCCTGCCCGGTCGTGGTGGTCAGGGTATACAGGTGGCCGGGCTGGACGGTCAGGCCGAAACCGCCGCCGGACGGAGTGATGTCCGTGGTGTGCACGAAGTGGTCGGCCGGGTCGGCGGAACCGACGTCCGTGGACCAGACGTGGACAGTTCCGGCGGACAGTCCCCCGGTGACGTTGAAGTTCAGCGTCTGCGCGCTGCCGGCGTCCACGGTCTCGATGACCGTGGAGTAGTCGGAGTTGTTCGGGGACTTGAGCGAGACGTAGCTTCCGCCTGCGCGGTTGCCGCCGATGTAGCCGCTGGACGCGTCGAGGTAGCGCCATCCCGGGCTGGTGAACTGGCTGGTGTGCGCCATCACCCAGGTGTTCTTGCCGATCGCGTACGCGCCGGACCACGGCTGCGAGGCCAGAGCCAGGCCCATGGTGGGGTACGGCAGGTTGGGGGTGAGCGCGGCGACCACGGGCCAGTTGAGGTACGCGGTCATGCGTCCGTCGATGTATCCGCGGTTGATACCGCGGGCCACGGCCTGCGCTCCCCCGTTGTAGTCGTCCGAGCCGTTCTCGCTCGCCCACAACGGCTTGCCGGACGACATGGCGGCCGCCGGCACCGTGCAGGTGGACTGGGAGGACCGATAGCCGCAGGGATAGTGCGTGCCGATGGCGCTCACCGCGGAGGCGAACGACGGGTTGGAGTTGACGTCGTTCGCCACGGACCAGTCCGAGTCGGCCGCGACGATCTTGACGCTGCCGTAGCCGTTGCTGTTGAGCGCGCCCCGCAGCTGCTGGTACCAGGAGACGTTGTAGCCTCGCTCGTTCCATCCGCCGAGGTAGTCGATGCTCAGCCCGTGCTGCTTGGCGCAGCCCAGCCACGAGACCAGGTAGTTGACCATGTCGGTGGACCAGAAGTTCCCGTTGCCGATCCAGCCCGGGGCGCCCCAGGCGAGCCCGTACAGCTTGATGTTCGGGTTGCGGGCCTTGGCCTGCTCCATCAGCCACCATTCGTAGCCCCGGTCGCAGTTCAGGTCGGAGCGGGTGTGCTGGTGGCTGGGTTCGGCTCCCGAGGTGGAGTTGGTGTCCCCGCCGATCTCGGCCTTGAGCATCTGCAGGGAGGCGCCGTAGCCGGGCCGGAAGAGGTAGTCGAGGACCTGGCCGCGCTGGGGCTCGGGATAGTCGATCAGGAGTCTGCTGTTGCCGCCTCCCCCGCTGATCGCGCCGACGCCGTCGAAGGTCCGTCCGCCCGAGGCGCCGTTGAGGGTGATGGAGGTGGCGGCCCGGGCCGGAGCGGCGGCTGTGCCCACGACGCCGCCGGCGGCCAGGACGAGGCCCGCGAGTACGGCCGTCGGGACGCGCAGGCGCCGTAACAGCCGTGCGATTGCTGACACGGTGGTTCCTTTCGCAGGTGGGGGGTGTCCACGGCCGGTGTGGTCGGCGGACGGTTCAGCGGACGAAGAAGTCCTGGTTGGTGCCGGGTGCGTTCTTGCACTGCCACTGGTCCAGTTGCTGGCCCGCGGTGCTCCCGGCGCCGTAGACGTCCAGGCACAGGCCGCTGTAGCGGTTCTGGAAGGCGTAGGAGCCGTCGGACTGCCGCACCGGCAGCCAGAGGCTGTTGGCCGTCGTGGCGGCGAGCTGTTGGACGATGTTCGGGGTGCCCGCCGTCGTGGAACCGCCGGCGACCGCCACGTCCTGGCCGGAGCTCTGGGCGCGCAGTTCGCCGTAGCCGCCCGAGGCCGGTACGAACTGGAACTGCTGGTTGCTCTGCCCGTTGCAGGTCCACTGGTCGATCGCGGCGCCCGCGCCGCTGGAGTTGCCGTACACGTCCAGGCACAAGTTGTCGTGGGCGACGACGAGTTGGTGGTAACCGGTCGGGAAGCCCTCGCCGCCGGAGGAGGCCGGGGTGAGATAGACGGCGAACGCGTCGTGCGTCCCCTGGAACGTCAAGGGCACGGTGATCGAGCCGCCCGAGGCGCTCAGGTTCAGGTCGTAGACGGTCAGTGGCGCACCGAGCGGTGCCTGGTCCGGGATGCGGTGCACGGTGACGTGCACGCTGCCGGCGTTCGTCAGCCAGGGCACGGACGACAGCCCGTTGAAGGTCACGGACGCGGTGCCGGAGTTGCCGTTGGCGTCGCCGATGATGGCCACCGCGCGCTTGTTGGTGGGGTCCTCGGAGGCCGAGATCGCGGTCGAGCCGACCTGGCCGGAGGTGTCGACGAGGGTTCCGGTCATGTCGGCGTAGTCGCGCAGCGCCCACCAGTTGCCCGTCGGCTGCCAGGTGCCCCCGCTCTGGGTGAGGACTCCCGTCAGGTTGGGGGTGACGCAGCAGACCCAGTTGCCGCGCATCGCGTTGGTGTACCCGGACTGCGCGAACCGCGCCAGGTACCAGGCCGTCACCCCGGCGGTCTGCCGGTCGGCGGGCTGGTACTCGTTCGCGGACAGCGGCAGCGGGCCGATGCCCGCCGTGGTCAGGGCACTGTTGAGGGACTGGGAGACGGTGACCGGGTCGTCGACGTCACCCTCGTCGTGGTTGGTGATCATGTCCGGGACCGTCCCGGCCGCCTTCACGTGCGCCAGCCAGGTCCGCCATTCCCCCGGGTTGCTCTGCGGTGTGAAGGCGAGCGACGGCCCGACGATCTGCGCCGAGGGGGCGATGCGCCGGATCTCCCGGTAGGCGGTGTCCCACATCTGGAAGTACTGGGCGCTGTTCACGCCCCGGGTCCAGAAGGCGGAGATGTCCGGCTCGTTCCAGATGTCGTAGGCGAAATTCAGCCCCGATGCCTGCAGTGCTCCCACCGTGGAGTCGATGAAGCCGATCCAGTTGGAGCAGTCGCCGTTGTCGCACGGATACCTCGTGTTGGACGGCTGCCCGCCATTGGCGCCGTAGATGTCGCTGACCAGTACCTGGTACTGCGCGTGATACGGCGGCTGGGTGAGCCGTTTCGCCTGCGCGACGATCGAGTCGAGGTCGGCCCGAGTGGCCGATCCGTACTGGTAGTTGTCCCGGATCCAGCCGCCGGAGAACCATCCCCCGCCGCGGAACGCATTGATCCCCAGCGGCTTGATGAACTGGTCGGCCGGCTGGCTGCCGTCCTGCGTGAAACCGTAGAGGAATCCCTCACCCACACCGGTCGACGGGCCTCGCGTCGACGCCAGGTTCACGCTCAGCATCTCGCCGGAGACAGCCCGGCTCTCCGCCGTCGCCGACAGCTGCAGCACGAACGCCAGGACGATGCCGACGGCCAGTACCAGACGGCCGGGTCTCGCTCTCGTCCTCATTCGGTCCTCCTGCGTTCCCGGGGTCAACTCAGTGACCACTGCTGGTTGGATCCGCCGTTGCAGGTCCACAATTCGACGGGGGTGCCGTTGGCGGTGGCGGCGCCGGTCACGTCCAGGCACAGGCCGGACTGGGCGCTGGTGACGGTGCCGTTGGCATTGACGTTCCACTGCTGGTTCGTCTGGCCGTTGCAGGCCCAGGTGATGACCTTGGTGCCGGGGCTGGCGCCCCGGTTGGAGGCGTCCAGGCACAGCCGGCTGCTGCCGGAGTACACGGCGAGCTCGCGGGAGTCGGTCCGGGACCAGGTCTGGTTCGCCGCTCCGGTGCAGTCCCGGATCTGCGTCTGCGTACCCGGCGTCGTGGAGGCGCCCGGCACCTCCAGGCACTTGCCCGCGCCCACCGCGTGCAGCGCGGTCGACGTACCGCCGCCCCCCGCGCCGTAACCGGCCGCGGTGATGCTGGCCTGCACGGCGTTCTCGGTGGCGTCGGAAGGGTAGCCCGCCGTCATCGCGCCCTCGAAGAACTCGCCCACGCCGTTGGGGCTGTTGTCGCCCCCGGTGCCGAGCAGGACCGAGCTGTCGACCTTCATCGGTGAGTAACCGTTCGGCAGGGGGCCGGAGAAGGTGGTGGTCAGGCCGTCGCCCGCGCCGTTGCCGTATTTGAGAGTGAAGTTGCTGGTGCCGTTGTTCTTCAGCCACGCGCTGACGAACGGGTAGTGCACACCGGGGTTGTTCGGGTCCTTGTTGGATCCGGTGTTGGTGTGGAACATGCCGTTCTCCAGGTCGGCCTCGACCCACGGGCCGCTGCCCGTGCAGCCACCGAACCAGCAGGCGGTGCCCCAGTAGATGGCGTTCATGGTGGCGTTGCCGGTATCGGTGTGGGAGTTCTCACCGCTGCCGTAGTCGAAGCAGCACCACTGGCTCGTGTAGTTCGACGAGGTCACCATGTAGATGCCTTCGGGCTGGGCTCCGGTGGGCACTCCCTTCGCGTGGTCGAGCCGGTAGCCGACACCGGGGGTGACCTTGACGCCGAAGACCTGGTGGCCGGCCGCGGTCACCGGAAGGGCCATGGCGTCCGCGCCGACGTCGGACCCGTCCGGCCCCGGCCCCTTCCAGTAACCGCCCCAGGAGATCGGCATGTCGTTGTGCTGGGCGGTCTGGTCGTAGATCTTCGTGATCGTGCACGACGTGCCCGAGCAGAACGACACCTGGGACGCGCCGTCCGCGTACCCGCCCGCACCGAGCAGCCCGATGTCGCGGTAGCTGTGGTCGGAGGCCCGCTGAATCTGGTAAAGCGGCCCGTTGTACGACGCGAAAAGCGCCCTGGTCGTGGAGTGCGCCGTCACGCACGGCGTACCGCCCGCGGCGTACAGGTCGCACGGGAGCGACACGTCCGCCACACGCTGGGCCGCCGGATGGACGACGGATGATGCATCGGCCCTGGTGGATGTGGCGAACGCCGGTGCGCCGAACGCGATCAGGACCATCGCCAGGGCGGACAGGAGCACGGCTTTGCCTCGCCTGCGTCGGCGATCATCGGCTGGTTCGAGCACGGAGACCTCCTCCGGGGTTCGAATGCGGAGTCATCCCAACGTCCACCGCTGGCTGCTGCCGCCGTCGCAGGTCTGCAGTTCGGCGAGGGTGCCGTCGGCGGTGGCCCCTCCGGCGACGCCCAGGCACAGGCCCGACTGGACGCCGGTGATGGTGCCGTTGGCGTTCAGCGTCCACTGCTGATTGCTCTGGCCGTTGCACGACCAGATCTCCACCTTCGTCCCTGGCGTGGTCCGGTTGTTGTAGGCGTCCAGGCACATCTGGCTGCTGCCGGCGTAGACGGTGAACTGGTTGGACGCGGAGTGCGTCCATGTCTGGTTGGCGCCGCCGTTGCAGCTCCAGATCTCCACCTGGGTGCCGGCGGTCGTGGTCGAGTCGGGTACGTCCAGGCACTTGCCCGCGCCCACCGCGTGCACCGCCCCGGTCACGCTGGTGCCGCCGCCGCTGGTGCCGCCCGCGACCCGGTACATCACCGTGCCGTGCGCCGGCACCGCGGCGCTGATCGTGCCCGAGGTGGTGGAGGACGCTCCCGACCACAGGTCGGTCAGGGTGTAGGGGGACGCCCCGGTCTTGCCGATCGCGGCCGCGGTGGTCGAGATGGTCGCTGTCGAGCCCGTCTCGTTGAACAGCGCCACCGACACGTCCCCGTTGGCCAAAGGCTTGGCCAACACGTCCCGGCCTCCCGCGGAGGAGACCATGGTGCCCTGCTTGCCGAGGGGGTCCTGGTCGACCGCGATCACCCGGGAGTTGGTCAGCGTGGAGAGGGTCTCCGCACTGGCCGAGGGGATGTTGGTGCCCGCGATCAGCGGCGCGGCCATCTCGGCCCACAGGCTGAACTCGCTGCGGCTCTCGGTGGCCGTCATCGAGCCGTTGCCGACCTCCAGCATGTCCGGGTCGTTCCAGTGGCCGGGGCCCGCGTAGGAGGCAAGGCCCACGTTGCTGTGGAAAATCGACAGCATGCTGGCGAAGTTGGCGCTGATGTCCCCGGTGGTGCGCCAGCTGTTGCCCACGCCCGCGCCCCAGGTCCACACGTTGTCCTGGCCCCAGTTGCACAGGCTGTACAGGATCGGCCGGCCGGTGGCCGCCAAGGCGTCCCGCATCGTGGTGTACCGGCTCTGCGCGGACACCCCGTTGTTGTTGCAGTTGTCGTACTTCAGGTAGTCCACGCCCCACGACGCGAACGACTGGGCGTCGGTGCTCTCGTGCCCCAGGCTGCCCGGATACCCGGCGCAGGTGGCGGTTCCCGCGTCCTCGTAGATCCCCAGCTTCAGTCCCAGGGAGTGCACGTAGTCGGCGGTGCCCTTGATGCCGTCGGGGAACTTGGCGGGGTCCGGCACCAGGCGGCCGCCGGAATCGCGGTTGTGGGTCATCCAGCAGTCGTCGATGTTGACGTAGGAGTAGCCCGCCGCCTGCATGCCGTTGGTGTGCATCGCCTGCGCGGTGGACTTGATCAGCGATTCGGAGACGTTGCAGCCGTAGGCGTTCCAGTCGTTGAAGCCCATCTGCGGGGTCAGCGCCAGCCCGTTGCCCAGCGCGGCGGCGGGCTGCGCCGTACCGACTGAGACGAGCGGGACGCCCACGCAGAACAGCGCGACCGAGAAGGCGGACGCCAGCATTCCGCGCGGGGACGGTCGCGGGAACGGCGGCAAGAGGTGTCCGACTCTCATAGTGATCATGCGCATGTCATTCACTCCTGGGTCGGGACAGCACTAGGCGGTGAGGCAGATCTCACGGCGGCCCTCCGGGCGTCCCGGAGGGCCGCCGCCTCCCGCGTGACAGAAGGTCTCAGCGGTATCCGGCAGCCGTGACGTTGGCCTGGACCGCGTTGTCGGTCGCGTCGGAGGGGTAGCCGGCGACGATGGCCCCCTCGTAGAAGGTGCCGGCGCTCAGGTTGGCACCGCCACCGGGCTTGCAGCAGTCACCGCCGCTGCCCAGAACGATGGCGCCCTGCTTCTTCATCGGGCTGTATCCGCCGGGCAGCGCGCCGTCCCACAGAGTCGTCAGGCTGCCGGACTGCGCATTGCCTCCCTTGAGGGCGAACCTCGACGTCCCGTTGTTCTTCAGCATCGCGGTGACGAACTTGACGGGGAAGGCCCGCTGACCGGTGTTCCAGGACTGGCTGCCCCCGGAGTACAGGCCCCATTCGAGATCGGCCTGGACCCAGGGACCGCTTCCCGAGCAACCGCCGAACCAGCACTCGGTGCCGAAGTTGATCGCGTCCATCGCCCCGGCCGCGTCAGCCTTCCGCGTCGTCTCGCTGTTGCCGTAGTCGAAGCAGCAGCCGCTGTTGACGTGGGTGCCGCTGGTCACCATGTACGCCCCTTCGGGCGCGTTGCCGGTCGGAACGCCCGTCAGATGGCCGTCCCGCCAGTAGCTGTTGCCCGGATTGATGTACAGCGAGTACGCCTTGGTGCCCCCGGCGGTCAGCGACTCGGAGGTCGCCTTGGCGGGACTGCTCTGACTCGATCCCGGAACCTGGGCCGATCCCTGGTACCACAGGTCGTTGCCGCGCCCGGACTGGTCGTAGACGACCGTGATCACACAGGAGGTGCCCCCGCAGAACGAGTCCTGCGCCGCCGCGTCGGCGAAACCTCCGGCCGCCCGTACGCCGATGTTCCTGGTCGCGTTGTCCGAGGCGCGCCTGACCTGGTACAGGCTGCCGCTGTACGACCCGTAGAGCGCCCGCACGGTGCTGTGCGCGGCCACGCACGGCGTACCGCCAGCGGAGTAGATGTCGCACGGGCCGGACCCGCCGGGCCCCGGCGGAGGTGTCGACGTGGTCCACTTCTGGTTGCTCTGGCCGTTGCAGGTCCACAGGATGACCGCGGTGCCGTTGGCCGTGCCCGCCCCGTTGACGTCCAGGCACAGGCCGGACTGGACACCGGTGACGGACCCGTCGGCGTTCTGCCGCCACGCCTGGTTCGGCTGCCCGTTGCACGTCCAGATGATCACCGGAGTACCCGGCGCCGTCCGGTTGTCGTAGGCGTCCACGCATCGGGTGCCGCTCATCGTCCTCAGCTCGCCCGCCGAGGTGAACTCGAAGGCCTGGTTCGGCTGGTTGTCGCAGTCCTGGATGTCCAGCGCGGTTCCCGACGTGTCGACGTTGCCCTTGACGTCCAGACATCGCCCCGACGCCGAACTCACCAAGGGCGCCGGCGTCGCTGCCGGGGCGGGCGCGGGTGCGGACCAGGTCTGCGAAGTCGCCAGCATCATGACCAGCAGCGCCAGCACGCCTGTGGCGGCGAACGCCGGTAAGCGTCGTCTGCGAGCCGTAGGACTCCGGCGGGAAAGGGGTGAAGGCCGCATTCTGTTCCTCGGGAAATGTGGGGAAAGGTGACAGATGGTGCTGTGCCTGGTCGAACGATGTGTTCGTGGACCGTCGCCGCCACCGGCATGACTGCGGGATCCGGACGCCTCATGGCGGCGTGGGCGCTCAAAAGCACTCACAGGAACCACTCAGACATCCCATGTCCTAGTGATTCCACAGGTCCTTCACCGAGTCAATACACACGGGACTCCCAATCGAACCCTGATCCATCCCATGTATTGCGCCTGGTCAGAACGTTCTGAGGGCATGCCGGAGCCCGCGTCCGGCGAGGGCCGCCGCGCCGGACGCGGGTGTTCGTTCCGGTCACCCCGAAGCGATCCGGGGGCGGGAGCGCGCGCTGCACGCCGGGTCACTTCACCTGAAGCTCCAGTGCTGGTTGGCGCCGCCGTTGGAGTCCCAGATCTGGACCGGGGCCCCATTGCCGGTCTGTCCGCTGGGGACCTCCAGTGCCCGGCCGGAGGCGACGTTGACCAGGGTGTACGAACCGTCGCTGTTACCGCTCGCCCGCCAGTGCTGGTTCGCACCGCCGTTGGCGTCCCAGATCTCCATCCGGGTGCCGTTGCCCGTCTGGCCCCCCGGCTCGTCCAGCACCCGCCCGCTGGCGACGTTCGTCAACGTGTAGGAGCCGTCGCTGTTCTGACTCGCCCGCCACTGCTGGTTCGCACCGCCGTTGGCGTCCCAGACCTGCAGGAGCGTGCCGTTCGCCGTCTGGCCGCCCGGCACGTCCAGCACCCGGCCCGCGGCGACGTCGGTCAGCGAGTACACCTGTCCCGAGACGATGCCTCCGCCCGGATTCCCCGCATCTCCACCGAGCGCGGAGAGCGACGCGTCGTAGGCCGGCTTCTTGTTGCCGTTGTTGTCGAACAGCAGCGGGTTCTCCCCCGTCCGCCACGAGTCGCTGTCCCTGATCCCCCACACCGTGATGCCGGTGCAACGCGCGACGCTCATGCAGGCCCGCACCGTGTTGCCGTACGCTGTCGCCGATGCCCGGGCGATGTCGAGTTCGGTGATCTGGACGTCGACGCCGAGGGCGGCGAAGCTCGACAGAGTCGTCTGAAAGTTGGACGGCGGACCGCCGGAGCCGAAGTGGCTCTGGAAGCCGACGCAGTCGATGGGCACACCGCGCGCCTTGAAGTCCCTGACCATGTTGTAGACGCCCTGCGTCTTGGCGTCGCTCCAGTTCTCGATGTTGTAGTCGTTGTAGCAGAGCTTGGCCGCCGGGTCGGCGGCCCTGGCGGTGCGGAAGGCCTCCTCGATGAAGCCGTTGCCGAGCACGTTCTGGAAGACCGAGCTGCGGTGTTGACCGCTGCCGCCGTCGGCGAACGCCTCGTTGACCACGTCCCAGGCGTAGATCTTGCCCTTGAAGTGGTTCATCTCGGTGGTGATGTGGTTGTTCATCACGCTGCGCAGGGTGCCTGCGTCACCGATGGAGCCGACCCAGCCGGGCAGCTGCCCGTGCCACACCAGGGTGTGGCCGCGCATCCGCTGCCCGTCCGCGGTGGCATGGTTGACGATCTGGTCGGCCGGGCCGAAGTTGAAGTTGCCGCGGGACGGTTCGGTGGTGTCCCACTTCATCTCGTTCTCCGGGGTGATCATGTTGAATTCCCGGTCGAGGATCGTGGCATACGTCGAGTCGCCGAGCTTTCCGGCGGCCACGGCCGTACCGAAATAGCGGCCGCTGTCGGCCGCAGCCGCGCCCAGTGTGCTGGAAGCGGCGTGCGCGGTGAGGCTCGCCGGTCCGGTCAGGGTCAGTGCCGTACCGACCAACAGGCCGGTGGCCGAGACCAGGGCTCTGCGGAGCAGAGGCTCGTCGTTGAGCCAGGACATGAAGGATCAACCTCCTTGTGCGGCGGTGTGAGTTCAGGACACGGGCAGTGCGGACCACTGCTGGTTGGTTCCGCCGTTGCAGTCCCACAGGACCAGCTGCGTACCGTCGGCGGTGGACGCGTTGGGGTCGTCGAGGCAGCGGCCGGAGACGGGGTTGCGGTAGCCGCCGTTGTGCGTCTGCCATTGCTGGTTGGTTCCGCCGTTGCAGTCCCAGATCGCGATCTTGGTGCCGTTGGCGGTACCGCGGCCGGCGGCGTCGAGGCACTTCCCGAGCGCCCGCAGGGTGCCGTCGGAGCGCGCGGACCACGTTTGCGCGGCGGAGCCGTCGCAGGACCGGATCTCGGCGGCGGTCCCGTTGGCGCTGTTGCCGCCGCTCACCCCCAGGCACTTCCCCGCGATCCCGGAACGCACCTGCCCGCTCGTGGAGTCCGGCGGCTTGATCCAGCCCGCCGCGTCCGCCGCCTGGATCCCCGCGTTGAAGGCGTCCGCCATCTTGCCGAAGCCGCTGTCGTTGGGGTGCAGGGAGTCGGACAGGTCCGCGGCGGTCAGGGCGCTCATGTCCACCAGACGTACGTGTTTACCGGCGGCCTGCTCGGCCTGGACGATCCCGGGCAACTTGGCGTTGAACGCGGGCCGGTTGGCCTCCTCGGTGCCGCTGGTGGAGATGATCACGGTGCCGACGAGGACGGTCGCGTCGGGTACTGCCCTGGTGATCTGGTCGATGAGCGCGTGGAGCCGGTCGGCAGCGGTCGGGATCTGGTAGTTGCCGTTCAGGTCGTTGGTGCCGATCTCCAGGGTGACCACGTTCGGGCGGTAACGTGCCAGCACGGAGTCCGCGATGCCGGCGATCTGGTCGATCCGCCAGCCGGAGTGGCCTTCGTTGTCCGGGTCGGACATGCTGCCATTGCGC
Organism: Streptomyces sp. NPDC050759; assembly: GCF_044456945.1. Taxonomy (NCBI): domain Bacteria; kingdom Bacillati; phylum Actinomycetota; class Actinomycetes; order Kitasatosporales; family Streptomycetaceae; genus Streptomyces; species Streptomyces sp. NPDC050759. Next base: position 50,615 of record NZ_JBITGI010000013.1, read on the forward strand.
CCCGAGCCGACGAAGTCCAGGGTGTGCCCCTCGGCCGTCAGCTTGTTCCCGAGGAAGCCCCGGTAGCTGTTCCCTGACGGGCTGCCGACGCCCCAGGTGATCGAGTCTCCCAACGGCATCAGCCGCAGCGGCGTGGCCGCGGCGGCCCGCGTGGCGGAGGGCGGCGCCTCGGCGGCGGTGGCCGCGCCGGGCCACGCGGCGCCCACACCGAGGGTGGCCGTCAGCGCCGCGGCCAAGGGTGCCCAGTACTTCTTCATCAGCGTTCCTCAGGGGGTGCGGGTCAGTGGGTGGGGGGAACGAATTGCCGGATCGTGTGGGTGTTCCGGAGGCGTGAATGGGTCAGCGGGGGGTGAACTCCTGGTTGGTGCCGGGTGCGTTCTTGCAGGGCCACTGGTCCAGTTGCCGGCCCGGGTCGCTGCTGCCGCCGTAGACATCCAGGCACAGACCGCTGTTCTGGTTCTTGAAGGAATACGAGCCGTCGGACTGCTGTACCGGCAGCCACAGGGCGCTGGATGCTCCGCCCGCGGCCTGCTGCACGATGTTCGGCGTACCGGCGGTCGTGGAGCCGCCGGCCACCGCCACGACCTGTCCGGAGTTCTGCGCGCGCAGTTGCCCGTAGCCGCCCGAGACCGGCACGAACTCGAACTGCTGGTTGCTCTGCCCGTTGCAGGCCCACTGGTCGATCGCGGCGCCCGCGCCGGTGGAGTTGCCGTACACGTCCAGGCACAGGCTGTTGCTGCTGATCACCAACTGGTGGTAGCCCGTGGGGAAGCCGCCGTCGCCCGAGGACTGGACGCCCGCCTGCTGGATGACCGCTCTGGCGCCCTGCGGCCAGTTGGTGCCGCTGACCAGGACGTTGCCGGTGAGGACGTTGTTGTGGGGAGGGCCGGTGGCGACGTATGTGTTGCCGCCGTTGTACCAGTTGCCGGAGAACGAGCTGTCGTCGGTGTGGTTGTTGGCGTTGGCGTTGGTGAGCGCCCAGTTGCCCGCGTCCTGCACCACGTTGGTGGACACTTTCAGGTACCGGGAACCCTCGTCGAGGTACAGCGCGGTGGTGCGGTTGTTGTCGTACATGTAGTTGTCGGAGATCACCGAGCCGGGGGCCGCGGACAGGCTGTAGATGCTGCCGCCGTCGAACATCGCGTTCTTGGTGTCGAAGACCAGGTTGTGGGAGACGGTGTTGTTCTTCAGCGTGGTGGGAGTGCTGTAGACCGGCTGGTAGTTGTACGTGCCCCGGTTGGCGTAGTCCTGGCTGCCGCCGGGGTCGTTCATCCCCCAGCCCCAGCCGATGTCGATCCCGTCGTAGGGCAGGTGGTCGCACTGGTTGTGGGTGATCGTCGCGTTCGTGACGTAGGTGGACAGGATTCCCGCGGTCTCCTTGTAGTCGGTGCCCACCGCGCTGACCTTGTTGTTGCTGATGGTGATGTTCTGGTTGGTCATCTGATGGTCGCCGGGGTGGTGCGCGTCCGGCTGGATCCCGCCGACCTGGATGCCGCTGCCGGCGAGGTCGGTGAACGTGTTGCCGGTGACGGTGACGCCGTTCGCACCCAGTCCGGTGCCGGAGGCGGTGGCGACGCCGTCGTTGCCCACGCCCAGCCCGGCCTGCCCGAGTTCGGAGAACGTGTCACCCGAGAACGTGATGCCGGTGGCGGCGGAGACCTGGACGGCCGCGGGCATCTGCGCCCAGTGGTTTCGGGTGGCCTCGAACTGTGTGCACCCCGACTTGCAGGTGCTCAGCCAGTTGGCGGGCATCGCGTAGGCACCGGTGATGTGTGCGCCGCTCTGCTGGTCCGCGTAGCCGTCGGGTCCGCTCGGGCCCAGCCAGGAGGTCCCGGTGAACCGGATACCGGAGAATCCCAGCCCGGTCGCCGGTGAGCCGTAGCTGCCGCTGATGCCGAGCAGGCTCTGCAGCCGGGGCAGTTCGACGTCGAGGCTGTTCGGGTTCTGTCCGGGCTGGGCCCGGTAGTACAGGTCCCCGTTGGACGAGTCGAGGTACCACTGCCCGGCCTGCTTGAGGAACGCGTAGTTGTTCTCCAGATACATGGCCCCGCCGGCGAAGGGCGCGTTGATGGTGTCGTAGCCCCAGGAGTTGTTGTTCCACGCCGGCTGCTGCATGGTGAGGGTCCTGCCGCTGATCGACTGGACCGGCGCGTAGCGGTCGGTGAAGGAGTTGATGCTCTCGACTTCCATGTGGTTCTGGTCCAAGAGGCCGGCCAGGTAGTCGAGGGAGGAGTCGGTGACGGTCAGGCCGGTCTGTGTGAAGGTGAAGCCGGCGCGGGGTACTTGGATCGCCGCCCGCGGTGCCTGCTTGCCGTTCACGTACAACTGACGCGTGTTCACGCCGCTGCCGACGGGGACCGACCAGATGTTGCTGCTTTGATCATGAACCTGCCAACCAGATATCTGCTGGGCGCCGCTCACGACCGGCTGCTGCCCGGGCATGGCCTGGTAGGTGATGGTGTGCCGGTTCTGGCCGCCTTCGCGGGAACCGAACGTCAGCGGTTTGGACAGCCGGTAGATGCCACCGGCCAGGCGGACCACCACGTCCGCGTCGGCCGAGAGCCGGTGCGCCGGCTGCTGCGCCTGGTCGATCGTCGCGAACGGCTGCTCGACGGTGCCGTTCCCGCCCGCGGGCGCACCCGGCGCCACGTACAGCTCGGCGGCCGATGCCTGGCGCTCGGACGGTACGGCGAACGCGGCACCGGCCGTGGGCAGACTCCCGGCCAGTAAGGCGAGCAGAGCCAGGGGGGCGGCCCGGAGGCCGCGGAGCGCTCTGGCTCGGGACATCGTCATCCTCCAGTGGTGGCGGTGGCATTCGATGCGGATGCCCAGTAGCAATCCGGTCGGACGGTAGGAAGATCTCGGCAGGTGCGCAGGGCGCCGGGCACCGGAGCGGCGAAGCCCAGGCTCCGGGTCCCGCCCGACCCATGGCCGGTGGTGAGACCGGTCACGGGCTGGAGCCACTCCCCTCAGCCGAGGCTCCATCGCTGGTTGGAGCCACCGTTGCAGGTCCATAGTTCGGCCAGGGCGCCGTTCGCCGTGGAGGCGCCGGTGACGTCGAGGCAGAGTCCGGACTGGGTGCCGGTGATCGTGCCGTCGGAGTTCAGCCGCCACTGCTGATTGGCGCCGCCGTTGCACGGCCAGGTCACCACCTTGGTGCCGGCCGTGGTCTGGTTGTTGTACGCGTCCAGACACAGCTGGCTGCTGCCGCTGTACACGGTCAGCTGGTCGGAGGAGGTGCGGGTCCAGCTCTGGTTGGTGCCACCGCCGCAGTCCCAGATCTGCAGCTGCGTCCCGGCCGCGGTGGACGAGTTCGGCACGTCCAGGCACTTGCCCGCGCCCACCGCGTGCAGCGCGCCGGTGCCCGTCCCGCCGGTCGCATTGCCGTAGCCGGCCGCGGTGATGTTGGCCTGAACCGCGTTCTCGGTGGCGTCCGACGGGTAGCCGGAGGTCATCACGCCCTCGTAGAAGGTGCCTTGGGCGCCCTTGCTGTTGTCACCACCGATGCCCAGGATGATGGCGCCCTGCTTCCGCATCGGGTTGTAGCCCGCGACGTTGGGCCGCACACCGTCGTAGAACGTGGACAGGCTGCCCGACTGCGCGTTGCCGCCGCGGATCGCCCAGTGGTTCGGGCCGCCTTTGACGATGGCGGTCGTATACCGGTAGTTGATGGTCGGGTCGTTCGCGTTGTAGTGCTGGTTCACCCCGGAGAACAGGCCGTTCTCCAGATCGGCCATGATCCAGGGGCCGTTGCCCGCACCGTAGCCCCAGACCTTGATGTTGCCGAAGTAGATGGCCTCCATGGTGCCGTTGCCGTCGTCGTTGCTGTCCGTCTCGGCATTGCCGTAGTCGAAGCAGCAGCCGCCGTTGTAGTGCGTGCCGTCGAAGATCGCGTACATGCCCTCGGGGTTGTCCCCGGTCGCGATGCCGTTGGTGTGGTTGTTGCGGTATCCCGTACCGGGTGCCACGAAGACGCCGTAGGCCTTGTGACCGCCCACCATGGTGGGCGCGGCCGTCGCGTTCGCGAGGTTGTCGGGACCGCCCGCGGCACCGCCACCGGGCGCCTGGGTGAGGTTGTTCCCGCGACCGGACTGGTCGTAGATGATCGAGATCAGACAGGTCGTCCCCGCGCAGAACGAGTCCTGCGCGGCGGCGTCGGCGTACCCGCCCGCACTCAGGACGCCGACGTTGCGGGTGGTGTTGTCCGAGGCGCGCCTGACCTGGTAGAGCGGCCCGTTGTACGAGGCGTACAACGCTCGCGTCGTGCTGTGGGCCGCCACACAGGGCGTCCCGCCGGCCGCGTAGAGATCACACGGTCCGGACGTGGCGGCCCGCGCCGTCCCGGTCGTGGCCGTGGCACCGGCCAGCGCGCCCACGGCGAGCACGGCCGCGGCCCCCGCCCGGGCGAATGTTTTCGGCCGAGAACTGCGGGAGCGCTCCCACGATCGGACAGATGCCTGGTCCAACTCATGTCCCGGCCCTCCGCGGCGCCGTACCGCAGCGAGCAGTCGTTGGACGCCACCGCGCCCGAACAGCACGTGACGTCTCGTACCTGTCGTTCCCATCCGATCTCCCTACCGTGCCGGCGGAACCCAGTCGGGTTCTGTGCTGGTGGCGCTGACAAATGCGGAAGCGCTTGAAGGTGCCGATCTTTCAGTGGGATTGCAGAGAGGTTTCGGGGGGAGACGGTGCTCCCGATTCCGCAGTGCTGTCAAGGGCCCGACCTCCTTCGTCCGGCCTGGATTCCGAATCGGTTCGATCGCCGATCTCCCCGGATCCTCGTCGACCGGCCCGCTCGAGCAGATCCGGCCGTGACAGTGGACGAGCGGCGGTGTGCCCTCACGCCGACGCGGCTCGACGCGTCGCGCCGAGCCGGGCCGACGGCCGGACCGCGATCGCTCAGCCACCCCCTGCAATGCCACTGACCTGGGGCGCGGCCGCCGAACAGCGGTTGACGAGGGATCAGTGCGCACCGCACCGGCCGATGAGACGATCCCCGACCCGCCCTTGGGCGCGTTCTTCGGCGTGCGGCACACCATTGCCCCCCGACCCGCGCCGGCCGTACCATCTCGTCGAAGCGCTTGCGCGGAACCGATTCGATTCCGGCCTTCCCGCAACGCGTAAGACGCGGAACGCATGACGGGCCCGGCAGCCCGACGCCGCTCCCCGCGTACTCCTGGTGCTCAAGCGTTCTGGTACTGCGTCACTTCGGTGCGGCAGCGAGGCACTTCGGTGCTGGGGCGCAAGGACGGGCGCGTCTGTCCATGGGCGGCACCCGGAACGGACGGTTCTGCCTGGTCGTTGCCGCCCGGTACCAACTGCCAGGCTCATGATGTTCGGATCGTCCCCTGTGCGAGACGCGTCGGCCTGGGCTTCGTCTCATGTCGCGGTCCTTCGACCTGTGGACCGCTCCCGGCGGAGGCGTCGGCCGTGGTGCGGAGGAGGGTGCGGGGTCCGTGGTGGCTGAACCCGGCAAGGGCTGATCGAGGCGGACGCGGTCGTGCAATGGCCAGATCTGGCCGCCGTCGGTGTGCCCGGAGAGCTGGAGGTCGATGCCTGCGGCTGCCGCCCGGTCGATGAACTCGGGCTGGTGCGCCAGGAGCAGGACGGGCAGTGCGGGGTCGGCGCCGTCCAGCGCTCCAGCGAAATGGGCGCAGTGGCCCGCCAGGCCGGAGGAGTCGGCGGTGACGTCGTCCGCGCAGGCGACGACGGGTGTGTGGCCTCCGCGTTCGAGCAGCAGGTGGCGGTTGCGCAGCGGCTGCCGACCCACTTCGTCCATCAAGGCGATCCAGCCCTCGGCTTCGCTGCAGTCCTGATGGTTGCGTGCGTTTACACGGGCTCGGGTGGCCGCACGGTTGCCGGCAGGACGGCCTCGGCGCGGCGGCATTCGGCCGTGCCGTCCGCGATGTCGCCGGTGTGGCAGACCAGGTCCGCTTCCAGGGTGTTCACCGCTCTCGCACACCCGCGCCGACCAGCGGGCGCGTTCGAGCGGGTCGTAGTGGGCGTCGGTGATGAGGACGACGCAGAGGCCGCCCACCCCGGCACCCGGCCGCGGGAGTTGCGCCTCTGGCCGGCCCACCCGCGGCACGGGACGGGTCTCGGCGTGGGCCCGGGCGAGCAGTACGGTGGTTGCACCGAGGACGGCCCAGGTGACGATGCGGACCCGGTCATGACTCCCGCCGATGACTGGCTGCTGCACCGGCCCGAGGGCCTGCGTTCGAACCTGCTGTTCACCGATCACGGCCGTCCGGTCAAGGCATCTCGCATCGAGACGGCCGTCCGCAGGGCCGCAGAGCGGGCCGGTCTCGGCCGGGTCACCCCGCATCAGCTCAGACACACCCTGGCCACCCAGGCGATCAACCGAGGCATGTCCCTGGAGGCGATCGCCGCACTGCTCGGTCACCGGTCGTTGTCCATGACGCGTGTTTATGCGCGGATCGCCGACCGGACGGTCGCGGATGAGTACTTCGCCGTCTCGGAGAAGGTCGAGGCCCTCTACGACGCTCCGCGCCAACTGCCGGCCGACGCCGAGGGTTCAGAGATGGGCAAGCTTCGCCGGGAGATGCACCGTCGGATGCTCGGCAACGGCTACTGCGCTCGCCCGGTCGAGATGGACTGCCACTTCGAGTCGGTCTGCGAGTCGTGCACGTTCTTCGTCACCACAATCGAGTTCCGCCCGACCCTCGAGCGCCAGCGGGACGACGCGGTGGCCAATGGGCAGGTCGCACGCGAACAGATCTTCGACGGGCTACTGACCCGCCTTGACGAGCAAGCCGGCTGACCGCCTCAGCTGCTGCGGCGCCAGAATCCAGTATCGCGCTGGCGCCACCAGTACAGGACCGTGCAGTCGACAGGCCACGGTGCCTCCTGCCTGCCGCGAGGTTCGAAGTGGTCCCGGTCCGGGTCGATGGGGCGCCAATTCTGTTCCAGCGGCTCGTCGTCCCCAGGCGGCCGGACCTTGGTCACGAATCGTTGCTCGGAGGCCCCGAACTCCTTGAAGTTCGCCTGGGCCTCGACCAACGACGGCCGGTTCGCTCCGCCAGCCCAGTCAGGCCAGCGCAGCTGCACGCGATCGTCCTCCCAGAAACAAACCGAACAGATTTCAAAGGATCCGGGTGGATCACCCAGAGTCAGATGGCCGCAGCACACGCAGGGGTAGTGGATCACGGCCGTCATCTTGCCTCACCACATCTTGACGCCCCAGTGAGTTTCACGACCTTGACATCGAGACCCGCATATTAGAGGGGTGCCGATGTCGATCGTCTACGACCGCACCAAGACCGTCGTGCGCCGGCACGTCGCCCCGGGCGAGGCAGTCCCGCTGCATCCCGAAGCGGTCGGCTTCGCCGGGCATTACGACTTCGACATCGACGTCCTGGCCGCCTACCGGCCCACCGGCAAGGGCCGGGTCGAGCGCCGCCAGGTGCTCATCGTCCGCGATCATGTCCTGTCCGGGCGGGCGTTCTCCTCCATCGAGGAGATGGACGCCGCGTTCGCCGCCTGGGTGCCCAGGCGGCGGGACCAGATCCACAAGACGCACCGGGAGGTCATCGGCATCCGGGCTGCCCGCGACCACGCGGCCCTCAAGCCGCTGCCGCCCACCCCTTAATCGGAGTGGAACGTGGAAACCCCGTCGAGGTCCAAGCCGAGGCTCGGTAGGCCGACCGCAAGGAGAGCTGAACTCCCCGGCGGGAGAAGGATGATCCAAGAAGCGAACGCCGACAGGCCGAAAGGCCAGAGGAAACCGCGAGACGGGGCCTTCACCCGTCCTGCGTATAACTCGTCGGATACGGGCCCTGGTGGCCGGCCCGAAAGGACGCCCACGTGGATCAGGTGAGCCTTTGAAGCCACGAGCCAGACATTGTCCTCGGGCATGGGACGGCCGTGACGCTCCTGGAAGGCGGCGGTGAAGCGGTCGATCAGTGCTGAAGTCTCGGCCAACTGCCGTTCCCGAGCGGGCTGGTGGGAGTTGTCGGTGACGAAGACCGAGCACGTCAGGCAGGCGTTTCCCTTGTCGCAGGTCTGCAGGGGCGGCAGCATGCACCAGCCGTGGGGCACAACAGGTCGGTCCGGTTGAACAGGTGCAGGCTGTCGTGGTCGTCGCGGGAGAAGGTGACGTGGGTGCCGTCCGCCCGTAGCAGCCGCCGGGGACGTTGTGGCGCTCCGCCAGGAAGGTTGCTCAGTCCGTCGAAGTCCGTCGTCGTGGTTACTGTTCGGCGGCCTCTCGGGCGGTCTGCTCGGACAGGGCGCCTGCAGCCTCGGCGACCGCCTGGGCGGCGGAGAGCGGGCGCACCATCACCGTGATCTCGTCGATTTTCCCGTCGCAGTCGACGTGCAGGAGGTCGCATCCCTGGATCTGCTTGCCGGCGACGGTGGCGGTGAAGACGAAGGCATGATTGCGGCCGTCGGGGTTGGCGATCTCACGGATGTAGGTGATGTCCTCGTAGATCAGGAGCGCGCCGCGCAGGATCGCCGCGGTGATGGCCTTGCCCGGGTACGACTCGACGGTGACGGGGCCGGTGAAGACGACGTCGTCGGCCAGCAGAGCGGCCACGGCGTCCGCGTCGCCGTTCTCGATCGCCTTGGGGAAGGGATGCATGAATCCACCTCTAATCTCAGAAATGCGAATAGGTGTGATGATGAATAGGTGCCGGAGCCGCTCGTAGCGGGCCAGTGGTGTGGCGCGTTTCAACGCGAAGGCGACAGTGAGGGCTTCGGGTGACAGGCTCGGTCACTCAGCGGCATCGCGCTTCGCGATCGCCTGGCCGGCGGAGTACTGGAGGGTCCAGACGTTGCCGTGGTGCGGGTACTTCTCCACCATGGTGGCCACCAGCTTTTCGGCGTCCTTCGCGACCTTCGAGGCAGCCGCGAAGTCCTGGATGTAGGCGCGGGTCAGGGCGATCATGGTCTCGACCGCGTAGTCGTCGCCGTCGGGCCTGCGGTGTCCGGACACGATCATGCGCGGGCGGAGGCGCTCCACGGTGTCGACGGTTTCGAGCCAGTCCTGCCACTCATCGGGCGTCGACACGCCGAGCATCGGGTGCATCTCGTTGCAGACGGAGTCACCGGCCACGGCGACGTCGATCTCGGGGACGTGCACGATGCTGGCGGAATGGGTGTCGCCTGCTTCACCTCGATGATGTGCAGGGGAGATCCGTCGACGTACAGCGTGTCGCCTTCGAGCGGCTCCGGAAGCGGCCCCGCCATGACGCAGATGTCGCCGAACAGAGTGCGCCACTGCTCGATCTGAAGCTGCATGCTCTGCTTCATGGACTCCACCACGAGAGGCAGCGCCACGGCCTTCGCCTCCGGGAATCGCTCCAGGAGCGGCTCCGAAGCCCAGGTAGTGATCAGCGTGATCGTGGGTGATGTAGATCGTCGTGAGCTTCTTGTCGGTGCGCTCGATCAGGTCACCGAGGTCGCGGACGTCGTCCTTGAGGTAGAGCGCGTCGATCAGGACCACCTCGGTGGCGCCGCTCACGAGCGTGGCGGTGGTGGGCGAGAAGGTGCCGTTCGGTACGCCGGGGAACTCCCTGGCCGGGATATTCGGCCAGCGACTGACGTAGACCGTGGCGCGGATGGGTGCGGCCGGCGGGGAGCGGATGTCAGTGGTGCGGATGTCAGTGGTCACGAGGTACCTCCGGTTGCGGTGTTGTCGGCCGACGCGGCATCGCGCACGTCGGCGGGCGAAGTCGCTCGTTATGACAGTCGCCATAACGAGAGGTCACGGTAGACTATGACGACCGTTATAGCCAGAGGAGATGTGCAGGTGGCCAAGAGCAGCAGCGCTACGCCGTCCCGCGAGCGGATCGTGGCCGGCGCCGCCGACATGATCAGCCGGCGCGGACTGAACGCCACGAGCATCCGGGAGATGGCCAAGCACGCCCAGGCGCCGCTCGGCTCGACGTACCACTACTTCCCCGAGGGCAAGCAGCAGCTGGCCACGGAGGCGGTCCGCTATACGGGCGAGCGGGTCGCGCGCAGCCTGCGCAAGGAACTCGCGGCCGGTCCCGCCGCCGGACTGCGCGCCTTCCTGGCCCTGTGGCGGGCAATCGTCGTCGACACCGACTTCCACGCCGGCTGCCCCGTCCTGGCCGTAACCATCGAGGAGCCCCTGGCCGACGAGGTGCCACCCGCTCTGGCGGCCGCGGCCGAGGTTTTCGACCAGTGGGAGGGCCTGTTCGCCGACTCCCTGCGCGAACACGGCGCCGACGCCGAACAGGCGGCGCAGGTCGCCACGCTCGTCATCGCGGCCGTCGAGGGGACCGTCGCCCTCTGCCGCGCCAAGCGCAGCACCGAACCCCTGGACCGCACCGCACTGCAGCTCCAGACCCTCATCGACGCCACGATCAAGCGCTGAAGGCCTCACCGAGGGGCAATTACCGCGACACGGCCGACGCCCCGCACGGGAGCGCGGCCGCCCACAGCCCCCTTACGCGCCGAGTGCGGCGCGGACAGCCTCGGCCTTGTCCTCGGTGAACACGCCGCTGTCGAGAAGGAAGAGGACGGACAGAACGCTGCCGCGCGAACATCACGCGGAAGGTCACCCGCCAGGTCGGCAACGGCTCGGGCACGCCACAGGCGTCGGCCATCGCGGCCAGGACGCGCTCGATGACCTCGGCACGGACTTGGGGTGTCTGTAAGAACGCTGTCAGTGCGCCACGAGGCACTGTTGTTTCGGACGGAGGTGAAAAACCACCGTCGATTCGCCGTCGTAGCGGCGAGGTGAAGCTGGAGGCAGCGTGAACCGGGGATCGCCGGGGAGGGCGAGAGCGGCCTCGACAAAGTCGGGTCGGCCCAGCACTTGAGTTGGCGGATTCCGTCAACTCAAGCGCTCAACCGCGTTCGATGGTCGACGATAGTGCGTCACGCTGGTTCGGCGGGAAGCCGCAGGTCGCGTTGCTGAAACTGGGCCAAACGCGCCTGCCCAGGCTGGGTCCATCACTTCACGGCACTACGTGGGCTCCTGCGCCAGCACGCCGAGCACTTCATCCGAAAGATCGACAGCGATCAGACCGACTCCTGGTCCAGCTGCGGATAGCCGATCTCGGAGATGTCCTGGGCCAGGTCCGTCAAGCTGGCCTCAGGGTTCAGCAACGATACGAGTTCCTGGTCCAACGGCCGCAAGGCGTGAACCTGGCTCACCGCCCCCAGGTCGACGGAGATCTCGTAGTAGTCCTCGGCGAAGCGCTGGAACGCTTCCGCAGACCGGTCGACCAGGAGGCTGAACAGGCCCGTCGCGCCGTCAGGATCGACAGCGCCTTCGGGGAAGTCGATCGTCCCGTGGTGCCACCGCTCGTCCGTCGGTCCCCGCCACAAGCAGGCCGTCACGACGGGCACCCCCTCCTGATCAGTGAACGCCGGCTCCTCGACGAAGACTCTGAAGGGCTCGGGGACTTGGTCGATCACACCCGGCCAGGGCTCGCCATCGTTGCCGAAGGGGCTCATCGGCGATTCGTGGCCGAAGCCGCGCACATAGGCCCCGGCCGCCGCGAACACGATCGAGTACTCGTCTCCCGACCCGTTGCGCATCGAGGCCATCTCCTCACCGTCGGCCCAACCGGCGTTGAAGGAGTAGTACCGGCTTTCCCAGTCCGGGCTCAGGATCGCATCAAGCATCGCCAGTGAACGGCACAGGTCCCGCAGGTCGGCGACGGCGGGGAGCTGGAGGGCCACGTCATAGACAGTCACCCGCTCATCCAAGCCGATGCCACCGACATCCCGACCTGCCAGGGGCATCGCGCGCCACCCAGTTCCCACATGCGTGGCCAGGTTCCAACTATCTTGTCCCGGATCGGACCTATCGATCTCGGGCTCAGGCTCAACTCACCGACTCGACCTCTCACTCGCCAACGAAGCGCCCAGTCACACCTGCTTGCGTGAGCCAAAGCACGATGGGTCACCAGGGCAGGTGTGTTGTCACCTTGGAGGTTGGGCGCCGGAGTCGGAGGTGCCGGCCGACTCCATGGTCGTGGGTCGGCGTCCGCCGCAGCAGGCCACCACTGCTGTCGCCGTGGAGTTCAGGAAGATCGTGAAGCAGGATGACCTGTCCACCGCGTCGATGGACCCGGTGCGAAGCGGCTCTTCCCCGGCTCGCCGAAGGATGTCGACACTGTCGGCCAGGCCATCGATCGTGTGGCCACGCTTCAAGGAGTGGTGCATTCGCCCCCGGAAGACGCCCGCGTGCCGGTTGGCCGGGACCAGGCCGTCCCAGACGACAAAGTCAGCCCCGGCGATCAATGCGCTACGCGCAGGCCCGCATGCCGGAGTCTGATCGCGGAGCATGCCGATGAGGTCGTCGCGAGTCACACTGCGCCCCGGCGCCAGGAAGACCAGTGATCGGCTATGTGAGACAACTCCAGCGCCTCTCTGGTGACAGTTCCGCTGCTTCGACCTGGTTTCTGTGCAGCCTATGCGGTGCCGTCGGTGACACCCACTGAACCTCGGCGCATTGTTGTGGCTGAGCAGTTCAGTACGCCCTTGCGTCCGGGCTCGAGTTCCCGCCGAGCGGGCGTTGCCGGAGCGTGGCGCGGCCATCTCGGCGGGAGCCGGGGCGAGTCGGCGCGTTCATCGACCGCTGCGGCCGATACCGGGCACCAGTAACGCTCGTTCGCCGTGCACCGGAAGCGCGGGCAGGAGGACAAGTCTTCGAAGCGCTTCGATATTGCAGCGAGGTTAGGGGGCCACCTGTGGGGCCACAAGGCTCGCGTCAATTTTCCTTGAGAACATTGGAAAGTGGGAGGTTGACCGGGTCTTCTGCGGGTCTGTGTGAGCTTGGGTGAACGCCTTGACGTCTGGGTCGAGGCGACGGAACATCGAAGCGCTTCGAACCTCGACTTATCTGCTCCCACACCACCTCCAGCTCGGCCTCCAGGTCTTCTTCCTGCTTCGCATCCTGCTTCTCCTCCTCAAGGGATCTGAGTACGTGACCGAAAGCTCGCCGCCCCTCTTCCGCGACCCCACCGCCGCCCTGGACCAGCGCGTCGACGACCTCCTCTCCTGCCTCACACTCGACGAACGCATCGCATTCCTGCACCAGTTCACCCCCGCGGTGGACCGTCTCGGTCTCGCCGCCTTCCGCACCGGGCAGGAGGCCCTGCACGGTGTGGCCTGGATGGGGCCCGGCGACGGTCTTCCCGCAGGCGGTCGGCCTCGGCGCGACCTGGAACGACGGCCTCCTCCGCCGGGTCGGCGACGCCGTCGCCCAAGAGACGCGGGCGATGCGCCCACGCGACGACCGGGTGGGGCTCAACGTGTGGGCGCTGACGGTCAGTCTGCTGCGGCACCCGCTGTGGGGCAGGAACGAGGAGGGCTGCGCCGAGGACCCGCACCTGACGGCGGCGATCGCCACGGCGTACACCCGCCGCCTACGCGGCGACGACCCGGCGTACTGGATGACGGCCCCCGTCCTCAAGCGCTGGTCGGCCCACAACAACGCGACGGACAGGTCGACTTCGTCCTCCTCAGTACGGCCGAGGGTCCTCCACGAGTACGACATGCGCGCCTTCCGCCGCCCCGTCGAGGCCGGCGCCGTGGCCGGGGTGATGCCCGCGTACAACCTCGTCAACGGGCGGCCGAACCATGTCTCGCCGTACCTGCGGGAACACCTTCGGACCTGGACGGACCAGGAAACTGCAGCCTCTGGGCAGACGTGGCCCCCCGATCAACATAGGCATCCACGGCAACCTCATCCGCGACGTCAGGTGCGACAACATCCGCATCGAGGACATCCGCAAGGACGTCACGTTCGAGAACCTCGTCGTCAACGGGCAGGTCATCCGCATCAGCGGGGGCAAGCCAGCCTGGTAGCTGGCCTCGGACGGCGTGCCCATGTTCGCCAATGGGCACGTTCACAAACTCCGCTTCCTCACCACCGAGGAGGCCGCGGCTCTGTAACCGCCGGAGCCGACCGCCCACCTTTGACACCGGCAACGAGCGGGTCGGTCGCGTCCACCAGTTCCTCGGCAGCTGTCTCGAAGGCTCCGTGCGGGGAGGTGCGCAGCCGCCCTTCACCCCGGTCTCTTGACGGCCTCCCCTCCAGGTACCCCCCAACTCTCTTACCGATACAGAATTCTCCCGAGCCTCTTGGAGCCCCCATGTCCACCGTTACCGCCATCGTCGACCTCGACATCGAGGGCCCGACGATCAGCCGACATCTCTACGGTCACTTTGCCGAGCACCTCGGCCGCTGCATCTACGGCGGCTTCTGGGTCGGGGAGGACTCGACGATCCCGAACGAGGGCGGCATCCGCCTTGACGTCGTCCAGGCGCTGCGTGCCCTGAACATCCCCAACCTCCGCTGGCCCGGCGGCTGTTTCGCCGACGAGTACCACTGGAAGGACGGCATCGGCCCCCGCGACCGGCGCCCCCGGATGGTCAACACCCACTGGGGCGACGTCGAGGAGAACAACCACTTCGGCACCCACGAGTTCATGGCGCTGTGTGAACTCCTGGGCACCGAGCCCTACATCAGCGGCAACGTCGGCTCCGGCACCGTGCAGGAGATGAGCGAGTGGGTCGAGTATCTGACCCGCGACGGCGACAGCCCCATGGCCAGGCTGCGCAGGGCCAACGGCCGCGACCAGCCGTGGCACGTGAAGTTCTGGGGCATCGGCAACGAGACGTGGGGCTGTGGCGGCAACATGCGCGCCGAGTACTCCGCAGATCTGGCCCGGCAGTACGCCACGTACTGCCGCGACCACGGCGACAACAAGCTGTACCGCATCGCCTCGGGCGCGGCCGGCGACGACTACAAGTGGACGCGCACCCTGATGGAGCAGATCAACTGCTTCGGCTGCGTGGCCACACCGCGCACGTTCTTCCAGGCCATATCCGTGCACCACTACACGATGACCGGCACCTGGGAGTCGAAGGGCAGCGCCACCGGCTTCGACACCGAGGGCTACTACCGCACCATGGCCTCGGCACAGCAGATCGATCGTATCCTCACCGGTCACTCCACCGTCATGGACATCTACGACCCGGGCCGGAAGGTCGGCCTGGTCCTGGACGAGTGGGGCACCTGGTGGGACGTGGAACCGGGTACCAACCCGGGCTTCCTGTTCCAGCAGAACACCATGCGCGACGCGCTGGTGGCCAGCACCCACTTCGACATCTTCCACAAGCACGCAGCACGCCTGTACATGGCGAACATCGCGCAGACCGTCAACGTCCTGCAGGCCATGATCCTCACCGACGGCGACGCGCTGGTCCTCACCCCCACCTACCACGTCTTCGAGATGAACAAGGGCCACCAGGACGCCACCTCACTCGCCGTGCACCTGCGCACCGCGGATGCCCGGCGCCGGGTGGGGGATGCCGAGCTCGACACGCTGTCCGCCTCGGCCAGCATCAAGGACGGCGCGGTGCTGATCTCAGTGTCCAATCTGGACGCCGAGGAACCGGTCGAGGTGACACTCGACCTGCGCGGAGGAGCCGTCGGCGAGCCGACCGCTCGTCTGCTGACCGCGGACAGACTCCAGGTCCACAACTCCCCGGACTCGCCCGAGGCGGTGGTTCCGCGCCCGTTCGACGGCGTGAAGCCAACAGGTCAGGGGCTCGTTCTGACGCTGCCTCCCCACTCGTTCGTCACCGTCCAGGCCCCCGTGGCCCGCGCGCACTGAGGAGCCGTCGTGACGAGCCGGACGCCCGACATCGCCGTGGGGACGGTGATCCACGGCGACACCGTGGCGTCCGGCACCGCCATCTCGCCCGATCCTTCGGGGCATTCTTCGAGGACCTCAGCCATGCGGCGGACGGCGGCCTGTGCGCCGAGCTGATCCAGAACCGTTCCTTCGCGTACAGCCGCGCCGACCGGCTTGATTGGCATGCCCTGACCGCGTGGGAGGTACTGGAGCGGGAGGGCACAGCGGCCGTTGCCGCGCGCCACCGACCCGTCCCCGGCTGCAGTGTCACGATCTACTACGCCATCGTCAGAGCGTACTTCTACCCCGACGGTCCGTGTGATTGAACGCAGCCTGTGCCGACCAAGCTCGCCGCGCCATGTCATGACCTGGCGCCGGCGGCGGCGCTGTCGCGCAGGATGTTCGCGAAGGCCTGGGCGGCAGGGGTCAGGAACACTGATCCGCGACGGCGACGGGAATGTTTCGACTCCTACCGGTCGGCCCTCGGCGAGGGCTCCGGATTCCAGTCGGCGATGTACCGGCGGATGGAGTTCCTGCTCGGCGAGAAGTCCGCGTCCATGCTGGTCCCGCACCGGGGCGCGCCGCGCGTGCACGCCGAGCTGGAGAAGGCGCTGCAGCAGCCGAGCCTGTACGACGAGGCGCTGCGGCTGCTGGCGCGCCGCGGGCACGCGATCCCGGCGGAGGTCCTGGAGCGGGACCTCGCGCTGCGCTACGAGCCGTCGGCCGGGGTCGAGGAGGTGTGGACCGAGCTGTACCGCAATGAGCAGGGCGCGGAGCTCGTACGGCTCGGCGAGGCCCTCACTGACGTCGCCGAGCTGGTGTGGCGCTGGCGCAACGACCATCTCGTCGCCACCGGCAGGGCCATGGGCGCCAAGGTCGGCACCGGCGGTTC
Source organism: Streptomyces sp. NPDC050759 (assembly GCF_044456945.1). NCBI lineage: Bacteria > Bacillati > Actinomycetota > Actinomycetes > Kitasatosporales > Streptomycetaceae > Streptomyces > Streptomyces sp. NPDC050759. The sequence goes on from NZ_JBITGI010000013.1 coordinate 67,151, forward strand.
GGCGGGCGTGGCCTGGCTGGAGAAGCGCGCTTCGAAGAACGTGTTCCCCGAGCTGAGGACGGCGCGCAGCCATGTCTGAGACGCCCGAGTTCGCGGACAAGTACGAGGAGAAGGCCGCGCGGGCGGCGAAGCTGGACGCCGCCGATGAGCTGGCCGGGCTGCGCGAGCGGTTCCTGCTCGACGACGTTGTCTATCTGGACGGCAACTCGCTGGGTGCGCTGCCGAGCGCGGTGCCGGGGGGGGCGTCGAGGACGTCGTTCGCCGCCAGTGAGGCGAGCTGCACATCCGGTCCTGGGACTGAGCCCTCCGGCCCCATGCCGATCCCGGGCGGGGAGCACCCCGAGGCCGATACGAAGCGCCACAGCAGAGCGCTCCAGGACGCTCAGGCGCTTCTCGAAGCGCTGGCCGATCGGTACGACGTCCTGACTTCCAAGGGCGATCCCGCGGCAGCGGCGTTCCTCCTCGCGCCCGAGCCTCTCGTCTACGACCAGGCCGGACCGGTACCCCAGCCGCCACCAGCTTCATCGCCCTCGTACCGTGCCCACGGCCAAGCTCAGCGCCGTTGTTGCGGCCTCATAGCCGCCGTAACTCTGATCACACTTGCTTGCTCCACGAGCCGTCGCAGACAGTCCTCCCGCAGGGCCCGCGCCCCGCGGGGTGGTGTCGGGGCGCTGTGGCATGAGGGTGTTCCTCGGTCTCGGTGATGAGGCGGCTACAGGGCTACGAGCAGGGCGCCGGCACCCGCACCTAGCTGTGCTGGGACGAGGCGAACGGCACTTTGCCCCTCGGCCGCCCGGTGGGCGACTACCCCGGGCGCCCGGTCCGTCGCGTTGTACGCGCCCGGCTGGTCGAGCCGGGCCGGGGCTGGGCCGAAGCACCGGCGTTGTGGCTCACCGCCGAGCAGCAGCAGCGCCAGGAGCTGCGGATTCCCTTGCGACCGTCGCGATCGTCGTCGCGGCGGTCCTGCCCGGGGGCGCTGTCCCGCGTCCCCCTGTCCGTACCGAGAATGAATGGCTCCGCACCTCCCCGGTGCGGAGCCGTCGCTATTTGTCTGTCGGTTCACTCCGGGCGGGTGGAGAGACGGAGCAGCACCGCCGAAGGGGCCGACGGGAGGGAGACGTCGAGCGTCGCGGCCTCCGGGTCCCACGTGGCTTGCGCCTTGGTGGTGGAGGGGTACAGCACGTCGACGCCGACCCGGGCGCCGCGAAGGGTCGGGAACGGGAGAACGGCCGACTCGTCGGAGTCGTCACCGGGACGGCGCCACACGGTGACGTACGTGGTGTCGGGTGTGTGCAGAGCCAGGGCGACCCACGGGTCGTACCAGCCGGGGAGGCCCAGCGGCCAGGCAGGGACAGCGGTGGCCAGGTCACCGCGGATCGTCTTGTGGACGGCGACCGCCTCGTGCGCCAGCGCGAGGGCTTCGGGGGCGAGTTCGGGGAGGAGGCCGGAGAGGTGGATGCGGCCAAGGAGGGCGCTGGCCATGGTGAAGGCGACCTCGTCGAGGGAGTTGTCGGGCAGCGGGTAGGCCCACACCGCCCCTTGTTCCGGCGTGACCGCGGTGGGTGCGGCCGCCGCGATCGGGGCGTACAACTCCAGGTTCTGCTGGTCGCTGGTGGAGTGCAGCTGGACGCGCGAGAGAAGGGCGTAATCGGCGCGCTTGCCGCCGGAGGCGCAGCTCTCCAGGACGAGGCCCGGGTGGCGGTCCAACACGCCGTCCAGCCAGTCGAGGAAGGCGCGGTTGTGGCCGAGCAGGCCGTCCGCCGGGGCCTCACCGGGGTGACTGCTGGTGCCGGAACCCGCGTCCACGTTGTAGTCGAGTTTGAAGTAGCCGATGCCCAGGCCGTCGACGAGCCGGTCCACGACCGAGTCCAGGTGGGCGCGGGCGGTGGGGTGGCGCAGGTCGAGGTGGTAGCGGCCGTTCGCGTTGACGCGGGCGCGGTGGCGGCGGAAGAACGCCTCGTCGGGCAGGGCGGTGGCGACCGGGCTTTCCACCCCCACCACTTCCGGCTCCAGCCACAGTCCCGGCACCATGCCGCGCTCCCGTATCCGATCCATGACCTCCCCCAGGCCGCCCTCGCCGGGAAAGCGGGAGGGGGCGGGCTCCCACGCGCCGACGGTGGTCCACCAGCCGCCGTCCCCGTCGTCGTACCAGCCGGCGTCGATGACGAAATACTCGGCGCCCGCTTCGGCGGCGGCGTCGATGTGCGGCAGCAGGCGGGCTGTGGTCGGGTCGCCCATCAGGCAGTTCATGTAGTCGTTGAAGATGACGGGCAGGTGCTGGTGGTCGGGGTGCGGGCGGCGGATCGCCCGCCGGTATCGGGTGAGGGCGGCGAACGCCCCGTCGGTGCCGCCGGCCTCGGTGAGGGCGAGGGCCACGGGGACGGTCGTGAAGCTCGCCCCCGGCTCAAGACGGTGCGACCAGCCGTGCCGGATGTTGGTGGGGCCGGACAGGGACAGGAATCCCGTGTCCATGTTCTCCCCGCAATCCCATTGCCAGCCGCCGCCGTTGGTCTCCAGCTGCCACAGCCAGGTCCGCCCCGTCCCGCGGTCGCTCAGCGCGCCCATCGGCAGGTGACCGCCGCTGGAGCAGGAACCCTTCCCGACGATGGCGAAGGTCCCCATGCGGTAGCGCTGGTGGACGCGGCCGTTGATGTGCGGGACGGCCTGGCGCAACGGGCGCCGCTGCCAGCGGTGCTCGTTGATCCAATCGTGCTCCGCCCACAGCAGGTCCGCGGTCTCCAGCTGAGCCGGGTCCGTGGTGAGGACGCCGAGGATGAGGGAGGTGACCGACTCCAGGTCGAGCGGGTTGCTGCCCCCGTTGCGCAGCTCCACGTGTGCACGCAGGACCGGGATGCCGTCGGGCGAGCGGTAGACCACGTCAGCGGCGAGGTCCGTCTCGGGGTCGTGCAGGCGGACGGTCAGCTGGTGCCAGTCCCCGTCGCGCCGGGCGTCGTGGCCGAGGTAGCGCAGCCGTGCGCCGACACTGTCGAGCAGGCGCCGGCTCGACGGGTCCGGGCCCTGGGCGCCCACGAAGGCATCGACCAGCGGCAGCGACTCCCTCGAACCGGCCGGCCTGGGCACGATGTCGGGGGCGCCGAGGTGACGGAGTCGCGGACGGCCGTCCTGGTCGGCGTCGATGATCAGGCGCAGGGCGTCGTGGCCCCAGTCGAGGAGAACGCGGGTGTCGATCATGATGAGTGTTCCTTCGCTTCTTCGGTGTCAGCGGCCGGTGTGCGCGGCGAACGCCCGGCCCGCGTGCGCCGGTACGACAGCGGGCCGCACGGGGGTGCTGGTGATGTGGACCGGCTGTCCGGCTTCGGCCGCGGCGAGCAGCGCCTCCATGACCTCCAGGACGTGATGGGCGAGGCAGCTGTCCGCGCGGTGCGGGGTGTCGGGAGGCGTGGGTGGCTGCCAGGTCAGCGATGCCGTAGCCGCGCTCGGCGCCCGGGTAGCCGCCCCGCACGGGGACGTCCCCCCAGTGCTTGGTCTCCGCGCCGGCCCGGAAGAGGCGCACCGGGCCGTCGAAGCGGTTGGGGTCGGTGACGGACAGCGAGCCTTCCGTTCCGTAGATCTCGATGTGCGGCAGGCCCGCTACCCAGACGTCGAACGACATCACCAGCGTCGACAGCGCCCGGCTCGCGTGCTCCAGAGTGCCGGTGACGTGCGTGGCCACCTCCACCGGGAATGTGGTGCCCGCTGCGTGCCCTGCTCCCGCAGTACCTGGATGCGCGGGTCGTCGAGCTCGACGGCCATGAGGATCACGCCGTCCGCGAGACCGCTCGCCGCGACGCGCCGCACGCCCTCAGGACCTTCGTCGCTCGTGATCAGCAGGACGTCGTAGGCGTGACGGCGGCCGGCCAGCGCCTTGGCGCCGGCGTTGGGGTGGTAGCCGAGCTCGGCCACGGAGCGCTGCACACGGCGCCGGGCCGCGTCGGACACTGAGGTCCTGCCGTTGAGCACGCAACTTACGGTGCTGGTCGAGACGCCCGCGCGCCGAGCCACATCGGCGATGGTCACCATGGTGGTGTCTTGGCTTCCTTCCTGTCGGCCGGGGCGGCCCTTCCCCCGAGGGAGAGCGCGAGAGTGTCGAAGCGCTTCACTTCGCGACGCAAGTTAATGGGGTCTTTCCAGCGGAACAAGGGTTTGGACTAAAAGAAGCTTTCTTCATTTCGGGCATTTGATACCCGAGCAGGGGCGATGACGGCGTCGAAGCGCTTCACCACTGCTTTCCCGTCCCACTCGTTGAGGGGTTTCTCCCGTGGGTTCTGCCTTCCTACCCGACACCAACCGGCCGCCGTTCAGCGATACCGCTCTCCCGCCGGTGAAGCGCGTCGACGACCTGCTGCAACGGCTCACGCTCGACGAGAGGATCGCTCTGCTGCACCATGACGCGCCACCTGTCGAGCGCTTGGGCGTCGCCTCCTTCCGGACCGGAACGGAGGCGCTGCACGGCGTGGCCAGCGAACAGCGCCTTGGCCTCCGGCCCGGACGGCGGAATCCGAAGTGCCGCATCCTTCGCGCCGCGCGGCCGGATCATCTCGTCGATCGGGCACTCGATCACCCGACCGGTCATCCGGTGGATCTCGGCCTTGTGCCGCAGCTCCAGGAACAGGAAGTACGTGGTCAGCGCCTGAGAGCGCCCCAGCCGGGTGCCGCTCGGCGAAGCCCGCAGCATCTACCCGAAGTACGCGTCGGCATCAGGCGGCTCCATCTCCCACAGCGGCCGACCGAACCAGGACCGCATCTGCTCCCGTGCCCGACGTCGCCGCGGATCGTGCCGTCCGCCAGCCCCGCCGAGGCCCGAGCCACCACGAACCCCGCCAGCACGTCGGTCTCGAACTGCTCCAGCTCCTCGGCCGTGGCCGGCGGCCGGACATCGCGCAGGTTCCGTACGACAGCCAGCGCCAACCCGAGCCCTCACCTTCACCATGACCGTCGACCGGTCATTCACAGTGAGAACGCTTCAGGAATCCCGACGTTACGTCAGAGCGCGAAACGTCACCAGAGAGAGGGCGAAACCCCTGGCCACGAGGTTGGGGACTCCGCGGGGCTCAGTAGAATGCACGGAATGTCGCACATTCCTGACCGCCGACGCCGGCGCGGAGGCCGACGGCCCGGCGCGTACGCCACGGGTGGGTGGCGTTGCTGCCGGGCCGTCAGTCACTCACGCGGTCTCACTTCCCGTGCAAAGCCCTGCGGCGACGTCCGCGAAGCACCAGCACGCCGCCGGCAGCGATGACCAGAAGGCCACCGAGGGCGCTGTACGTGACAGCGTTGCTCACCCCGGTGGAAGCCAGGTCGCCGGACGTGCTGCCCGGGGTCGGCTGGCCGACGGGTGCGCCGATCTCCCCCTGCGCACGGGTGCCGGTAGTGCCGGGGGCGGAGACAACCGGCGTGGCGGCGGTCGGTGTGGCGGCGGGCGTCGGCTTGTCAGCGCCGGCGGTACCCGACGCGGGCTTCAGCTGAAGAGTCGTGATCGAGTACGGCGGCAGCGTCTGTGCGACCGCCGAGCCCCGCTTCGCCGTAGTCAGGGCGGTGCCTCCCTTGGCGTACGAAACGGTCGTGACCGCCCCTGCGGCCGGGGTGAATCCGGCGTACGAGAGCGACACCTGCGCCGCGTTCTGCGGGCTCTTGTTGGTCAGCATGACGTTCAGACCGCCGGTGCTGTTCCGCACCGCGTGCACAGTGACCGAAGAGTTGCCCGAGGACGACTTGACCATGGTGTCGCCAGGCTTCGCCAGTGCGGTCAGCGAGCGGATGCCCCAGTAGGTGGGGAAGGTTGTGTCGCGCGTCGGTTGGCACTTCCCCCCGGCGCAGGTTCCCGCGGAGAGAATGCCCCCGTCCTGGTAGTCGGTCTGGCCGTTGACGGTGGTGGGTGCTTGGTCCGTGCCGTTGTGCAGGTTCCACCAGTCCACGTGGGTGGCACCCTGCTCGAACCAGGTCATGTAGGTGTCCGGCGCAAACAGGGCTGCGGCCTGGCTGGTCAAGGCGGGCGAGAAGGCGGCGTCGGTCTCGGTGACCGCGATCTCCACCGAAGCGGCGCGCGAGCCTGTGTACTTGGCGATCAGCGAGCGCAGCGAGGACCTGACACCGGCGATCCGGGAGGGGGTGTTCAGCAGGTCGGCCGTGGTGGTGCCGCCCGGATACCAGTGGACGATGACGAAGTCTATCGAGCGTCCCGCGATGGAGAGCACCGTGTTGTTCCAGTCGGCGGTGTCACCGGGAGCCTTTTCCGCGTCTGGCCAGAAGCCGGGGGTGGTGAGCACCGCTCCGATCTTCACCTTCGGGTCCACGGCCTTCATCGCCTTCGCGTAGGCGACGAGGTTCTTCCCGTACTCCTTCGGGCTCTTGTCGGCGTGCGTGTCGGTTTCCCAGCCCTTGCCGTTGCTGTAGTGCCCGTTGCCGTAGACCTCGTTGCCGATCTCCCAGTACTTCACGCCGTAACCTTTGTCGACGTTGGCGTACTTGACCCAGTCGGCGGCCTCCCGGGGGGTGCCGGAACCGTAGTTCGCGGTCAGGATCGGCTGGGCGCCGACCTTCTTCGCGGTGGCCATGAAGTGGTCGAAGTCGGTGTTGGGTACGATCCAGCCGCCGTTGCCCATGGTGTGGGTCTTCCAGTGGAAGTCGTCCGCGCCGGAGCCGCCGGGATAGCGAAGCTGCCGAACTCCTGCGGCCTTCATCAGCGATGTCACCTTGGCGTCCCCCATGCGGTCGTCGCCGACGCCCGTGTTGAGGCCGGCGCCACTGCTGGGCACCGTGCCCAAGGAGGTACCGGCATCCACACGGATGCCGACGGTCGACGCGGCGTCCGCGCTGGACGCCAGGGCGCCGACACCGGCCGAGGCGGCGAGCACCGCCACCGCCCCCGCGACAAAGCGGAGGCGCATCCGGCTACGGCGGGGCGTGCGACCCCGAGGCATCGGCTGCTCGGCGGATCTCGGGTTGTCTGGTGACACGTAATGCTCCGATCAGGTGCTGACACAGAGTGCGTAGCGCCGCTGACCACGGCTCGCCCTCGTCGGTACACCCCTAAGTGGCCACTCAGAGCGGAAAGGTTGCCCTTTCAATCGCTTTTCGCCGAGACGCTGTCGCACCGTCTCACCGGACCCCGTGACCCGGTGACCCGCCCGGGCTCGCTTTCCACCTCGACGGCGCGAACCATCACATGTCTCCGGCCGCACACCGCCCCGCGGTGACCGAGCGGCTGAAACCGCACAGGAAGCACAGGAAAAGACAGACGGCGGCCGCCCCCACCGCGACGGGCGACGGCGCGGCCCAGGCCGCACTGGCCGGCCGGAGCGTGGTGACCGGCGCACCCGACGACCCGGCCACGCCGCATCACCACGCCCATGACAACACCCTTGGCAGGCGAGCGTTGAGCCGGGGGGCCTGGCGTCAGGTGGTCGCGCTCGGCGAGGCCGGGTGCCTTGTGGGCCGCCTCGGCGTACAGCCGAGCCGCCGTCGCCAGGTCGCCGGCGCGCTCGTGGAGGTACGCCGCCACCGCGGCATGGCGGGGCATGGGGCATCCCCTGCTCGAAGAACTTGGGGAGGAGTCACCGGGAAACGTCGCGGTTTGTGAGGACGCGCAGGGACCTGCCCAGGGCGGTCGCCCACGTCGGGTCGGCGCGGACCTTACCGAACCCCCGTGCGCACCGCTACCTGCTCCTCACACCAAAAGCCCGTACGACCACGGGACTTGAAGCCGCCTGGTTTAAGCCTGCGAACGTTTCTGCCCCCGGATTGAGCGAGAAGCATTGACGCCATTCATGGGATGTCTAGCATTTTTCTCGATCGACACTTCGACCCTTGTTCGGTATACCGCACAGCCGGGTCGTATCACACCGCCAATCCGGACAGCCTCTGACAGGGAAGACCGGAGTCGCTTGCTCAAGGATGACGAGGTCCTTATGCGCAGACGTAGTTTCAGCCGCAGAAATCCGTCGGCGATGGTCGCCGCCGCGGTCACGGCCCTGACCGCGCTGGCAGCACTGCTCGTCGCCAGCCCGGCTCAGGCGGCCACCACCAGCGACGTGCGCGGCGTTGATTCCGGCCGGTGTCTCGATGTGGCAGGCGTCAGCCAGACCGACGGCGCGAACGTGCACATCTGGGACTGCCACAGTGGAATCAACCAGCAGTGGACGTCGACGGACAGCAACCAGCTGACCGTGTACGGCAACAAGTGCCTGGATGTCCGGGGCGGCGCCACCACTCCCGGGACCCCGGTACAGATCTGGACGTGCAACGGCAGTGACAACCAGCAGTGGCGGGTGAACTCCGACGGCACGATCGTCGGCGTGCGGTCCGGACTGTGCCTGGACGTCGCGGGCTGGGGCAAGGCCAACGGCACGGGGGTGCAGCTCTGGTCGTGCCACGGCGGCACCAACCAGAAGTGGACCGGCCTGTCCGGAGCGAACAACGCGTGTGCTCTTCCGTCGATCTACCACTGGACATCGACCGGCCCGCTGGCGCAGCCGAAGGCGGGGTGGGCCTCGCTCAAGGACTTCACCAGCGTCGTCTACAACGGCAAGCACGTCATCTATGCCACAACGCACAACACCCTCGCCGGTAACGATGGGCGCTGGGGATTGACGACCTTCAGCCCCTTCACGAACTGGTCCGACATGGCCGCCGCCACCCAGAACACGATCCCCTTCGACGGCATCGCGCCGACGTTGTTCTACTTCGCCCCGAAGAACCTCTGGGTGCTCGCCTACAACGGGGCTTGGCCATACAGCTTCGGCTACCGCACATCGAGCGACCCCACCAACCCCAACGGCTGGTCCGCGCAGCAGGAACTGTTCACGGGCACCCTGCCGAAGGGCGGCCCTCTCGACGTGACCCTCATCGGCGACGACACGAACATGTACATGTTCTTCGCCGACGATGAGGGCGGCATCTGGCGCGCCAGCATGCCCATCGGCAACTTCCCTGGCACCTTCGGTTCTTTCACGAAGATCATGAGCGACACGCCGCTCAACCTGTTCGAGGCGGTTGAGGTCTACAAGGTCCGGGGCCAGAACCAGTACCTGATGATCGTCGAGGCCCAGAATTACACAGGGTACGGTCGCTACTTCCGCTCGTTCACGGCCACCAGCCTCGACGGCACCTGGACACCGCAGGCCGACACCGTGACCAACCCGTTCGCCGGCAAGGCCAACAGCGGCGCGACCTGGACCAACGACATCAGCCACGGCGATCTGGTTCGCACCAACCCCGACCAGACCAAGACCATTGACCCCTGCAACCTCCAGTTCCTCTACCAGGGGCGCGACCCCAGCACCGACGGCATGGACTACGGCCTCCTGCCGTACCGGCCGGGTGTGCTGACACTGCAGCGCTAGCCGGTGGCGTGACACAAGTCCGGCTCCGGTGTTCCTGACGTTCGCGGGCAACGACGTGCGCCGAGCCGGGTGAGCATCACAGCGAGCGATCAGGAACGGGTGGAGTTGGAGCGGAGGGCTTGGTGCAAGGCCGAGCCCGCCCGTGCACGCGGAGAACCCGGATGGTGGCGGCCTCGCCCTGGTCGGTTGGTCGGGTGAGCCGGGGTCGCCAGCGTCCGAGGTGATCACTGGGCGGCGTGATCGTCCGGCTGGTTGATCCACACGCTGGCGGGGACGATCGGCGGGGCGGGTGGCTTGTTGACGAACCGTTCGAGGTCGCGCTGGTAGACGGCGGTCATAACGTCGGCGCGGACGGCGACCATCCAGACGACGGTGTAGCGGCTGTAGATGTCGATGATCGAGTACAGGTGGTACAAGACCCGTTTGACCGGTCCGCGCAGCCGCGTTGCGTCCCGGGACCGGATCTCGTCCGGGCGGGTGGCCGGCAGTTCCGGTTCGGCGTGCGTTGGGTGGACGGCGTGGCGGCGACGCTTGGCGGAGTCGGGCAAGGGCAAGCCGAGGCGTTACGCGAGAGTTTCGAAGCACCACCGGTTCGGTGTCCAGCATCAAACCGAGATCTGTCCATGCGATGAACGCATCAATCAACGCGGGCGAGCCCTACACTCGTCGGCCATGGAGGCCACCGCCTTGCGACAACTGACGGCGTACACGGCCGTCGCCCTGGCCGCGAGCTTCACCACGGCCGCCGCGGAGATGCACGTCTCCCAGTCCTCGCTCAGCCGCCCCGTCGCAGACGCCTCCAGCAGCGCCTGCCGGTGGGCTGACCGGCGGTGCACCGTGATCCTGGTCAGCCCCGCTTCTTCGGCGATCTGACGCCGGACTACGTCGGCGAGAACGTGCGGGGCTTCTTCACCAACAGTCCGAGGATGTGCACCGGCTCCGCCTCGCACCCGCCGACCACGACCTGCTCTGGCAACGCCTGACCACGGCAGTCCGGCGTTGTTCACCACCGCCCACACGCCGCCACCCGTCATCCGGGCGACCTCTCCCATCGCCTCAACACAGGAAGACGGCTCAGCGACATCCACCACCACAGTGCGCAGCCACCGCCCGCGCGCCCCGGCGGCAGCGACCAGGCCGTCCTCCTTCTGCTGGCTGCGCGCTGTACCGATCACATCAAAACCGGCACCCGCCAATCGCAAGACTGTCGCCACACCAATGCCACCGGTTGCACCCGTCACCAGCACGCTCCGCCGAACCGGCCGCCCCACACCGAGGAATCCACCGCCACCCCTGCCCCACTCGACTGCGCGATTGAACAGGTCGCGCCTGGTGCGCGGCCGCACGGTGAGCAACGAGCCGGAAGAAGCACAGGTGTGGCCCCTTGCGAACCGGCTTCGGCTGAACCGCCTGCGGCACCCGAACGGGTCGCCCGGTCGCAGCAGCCTTTGCCATACCGGGAGCACAGTCGGCGACGTCTACTTCTCGGCACGCGGCAGTTCCCTCCGAACGGGAACCAGACGTGCGGAGGCGTGGTCTGCTCGGGGCTGGCGTCCTAAGGAAAGCAGACAGTTTACTGCCGCGCGTCGGCGGCCGGGCGCCGGCGCTCCATCCCCGAAACCCTCTACGACGACCGCGGACTGGCCTCGACATCCGCCCGCCCCGCACCGAGGGTGCGCAGCCTCCATGCGACACGGCTTCGACGACGTGCAGAGCGGCGACGACCATGGAACGACTGCGAGGGAACCGGCCGTCGACTGGTCGTCGGCTGCCACCGCGTCACCGTGCGGCCCGCTGGTGTGGGCGAAGCGGCCCCGGGTGTTATTGAATGAGGTTTGCGGTCAAGGATCCCGGGACTCTGTCGCCCGGGTTCTGGTACGGCTCCGACGTGGTGCCGGGGTCGGCGAGCGAGCTGAGAGAGCCGCATGGACTCCACCCCACCCCCCTCGTCTGCGTCACCGTTCGACATGGTCAGCAGCGCTTTGGGGCAGTACATGCCAGTCGACGGAGCGGCAGCGGCCGCCGGTTCCGCCGACCCGCAGGGGGACGACGCCACCCGTCGGGACGTATCCGACAACCCGACCCCCGCCGGTCAGGAGCAAATCCTCGGCGCGGTCAATCTGGACCGGGATCTGAGAATCACCCGCTGCAATCTGGACGCCCCGGTCTTCGCGGGGGTGGAGGCCGTGGCCGGGAACCCTTTCGTCGATCTCCTGCCTCCCTCGGACGTACCGACGGTCACCAGGCGCCTGCGGCAGGTCCTCGAGACCGGTGAGCCGCACGTCGCCCGGGTCCAGCGCCTGCGACGCGGCGACGGGTCGGAGCTGGTGGTCTCGATGAGCATCCTGGCCGCCGCGGCGCCTCAGGAGGGCCTGACCGTCTCACTGATCGCCATGGCCAGGAGGCTGCACCTGTACGCCGCCGAGACCGCGATCGGCACTTCGTTGGACATCGGCGAGACCGCGCAGTCGCTGGCGGAGTCCCTGCTGGCCTGGGGTGACGTGACCGCCATCGACCTCGACTTCGCCGTGTGGACGGGTGAGGCGGTCACCGAGCAGGCGCAGGGGCGCCTCCGGCTGCGGCGGGCGGCCCTGGTGCCGGACCGGGCGTGGCCCGACGGCTACGTGACCCCGGGCAACGATCTTCCCGGCGATGCGAGTCGACTGCTGTCGCAGGCCACACGGCGTGACGATGCCGCGCAGGCCATCGTCATACCCGACCGAAAAGCGATCGAACGGGTGCTCGACAGTCCTCGGCTGGTACGTGCCCTGGTGCCCGGCGACCAGGCGGCGGCCGTGGTGTGCATACCGCTGGTCCTGGACGGCACGCCGCCCGTCGTCCTGGGTGTCGCGGAGGTCTGGCGGCGGGCGGACCGCCCCTTCGCGGACAGTGAGCTCTTCGACCTGCAGGAACTGGTGGCCAGGACCTCCCACCACGTGGACCTGGCCCGTCAGCACCAGCGCGAGCACACACAGGTACTGGCCTTGCAGCGCCGACTGCTGCCACGGTCCGGCGGCGACACCATCCAGACGGCCAGCGTCTACCAGCCCGCCACCCCCGACAGCGCGGGTGTCGGCGGCGACTGGGTGAACAGCTTTCCGCTGCCGGACGGCCGTACCGCGCTGATGGTCGGAGACGTCGTCGGGCACGGGCTGGGTGCCGCGGCGACCATGGGGCAGCTGAGCATGGAGGCCCGCGCGCTGCTGTCAGCGGGGCTGGCGCCCGACGAGGTGCTGGAGCACCTGGACGAGACCGTGTCGCTGCTGGACGACGCGGATTCCGGGCTGGCGGCCGGTTACAGCGCCCTCGGGTCGACCTGCTGCATCGCCGTGTACGATCCGGTCAGCCACCACGTGGCGGTGGCCAGCGCCGGCCACCTCCCCCCGGTCCTGGTACTCCTGGACGGACCTGCCGGCCCGGTCGCGATACGCCCCCACCCCGGACTGGGCGCCGAGTTCGCGCTGCGGGAGCCGTACGACGTGCACGCGTTCTGTGCGCCCCCGGGCTCGCTGCTCGCCCTCTACACCGACGGCCTGGTGGAGGATCCCGCCCTGTCGATCGACGAGGGCATCGACAGGCTGACGGACGCTGTGTCCTCGGTGCACCCGTGGGACGCCCTGGACCAGGCCGCACGGCGCGTGGTCTCGGCGGTCGCGCCGACGCGTCGGCGCGACGACGTGACTCTGCTGATCGCCCGCATGATCGGTTACCGCAAGGAGGACACCGCGACGTGGCGTCTACCCGCCCGCGGCGACGCGGCCGCCCGGGCCCGCACACTGGTCTCCGAGCTGCTGGGGCAGTGGAGCGCCAGAGAGCACACCAGGGACAGCGTGCTGCTGGTGGTCGACGAACTGGTCGCCAACGCGGTCCGCTTCGCCGGCGGACCCATCACCGTACGGCTGATCAGGACCGGCCACGGGCTGCTGTGCGAGGTGGGCGACACCGGCAACGGCAGGCCGCGGCTGGGCCCGGGCGGGCTCCTCGACGACGCCGGCCGTGGCCTGCACGTAGTGCATGGGCTCACCACCCGGTGGGGGGTGCGGTGGACGGACACCGGGAAGGTGGTCTGGGCTTCGGTCGAGCGGTGACGGTGTGTCGGCTCGGCGGTGATGAGGCGTCAGCGGGCTGGTGGCGAGGCTCCGGCCGGGTGGTGACGGAGCTCCGGCCGGGTGGTGACGGGGCGCTGGCCGGGCGGCGCGGGAGCTGCTCGTCAGGCGGCGGCACCGGCGTTACGAGGGGCGCGAGTCCGCACTACAGCCACTCCCCTTCCAGGGCGGTGGCAGTGAGGCCCGGGGCAGCCGCGTACAGGACGGCACGGCTGCCCGCCTTCTGCCCGGCGTCGTACGCCCTCCGCATGATGTCGAACACGGCGGCGCCTCCGCGGTTGCCGCTGGTGTAGCTGTCCCGGCTGTAGCGCAGGAGCCCCGACGGCCACCCGTCGGGCATCGTCTCCTCCATGTACTCCAGCACACGCGTCCCGCCGGGGTGGGCGAGCAGAACGTCGGGGTGCCAGGAGCCGGGGTCGTCCTGGTATCGGAGGCGCAACCACTCCCACATCGCGGTGACCGTCTCCTGCACGGCGCGCGGCCCGCGCCGGTCCATCACGAAGTGGGTGCCGTCCTCCCGTGTCTCCAGGCGGTGCAGGTCCTGGGTGCCGGGCAGAGTGTGGTGCCAGGCGGTGTCCAGACGCAGCGTCGACTCGGGCCTCGGGCGGCCCGTGACCACCGTGGCGACCGCAGTGTCCGCGAACAGCAGCCGGACGATCAGGGATTCCAGAGTGTCGTCCGCGGGCTGGTAGGTCGTGCTCAGTGCCTCCGCGATCACGACCAGGACCACCCGGTCGGGGTCCGCGGCCACGAGATCCGCCGCCAGCGCCAGGGAGCGGGTCCCGGCTATGCACGCCCACTGCGTGGCCGGCAGCAGCAGCACGTCGCGCCGGAGCGGGAGTCTGTTGGCGAGGGAGACGTCCAGCCCCGGCAGCGCCGGGGTGGTGGAGTGACTGGTGATCAGACAGTCGACGTCCGCGGCGTCCAGCCCGGCGACCTGCAGGGCCCCGCGCGCCGCACGCTCACCGTAGGACTGCACTGCCGACCAGGCCGGCGCAGTGCGTTCCTGGACGGTCTGCGGCGCGGGTATCGCCTCAAGGGCAGCGATCACGCGATCCACGTCCTGTTCGGTGAACCCGTCACCGGCCAGCGCCTCTCGGGCCGGCCCGATGCCGGCGGCCGGCAGGCCGCTTCCGCTGCCGGGCGCGACGGCGGCCTCCAACGGCAGCATCCAGCCACGGGTTTCGATGCCCGTACTGGCCGCGATGCCGTCGATCCGCGGCGCCCACGCCGCGTTCGGGTGCTGACCGCGCACTTCGTCCACAATCTGACTGGTCCGCACGGCGTGCTTGCCGTGTATCACGGCAGGCGGGCACAGGTAAGCGGGCATGATTGGCGCCTTTCTACAGAGAACGAGATGAATTGTCACGGGCGCTGTGCCATAGATCACTTGTGAGCTATTCACCCAAGTCCATGACAGTGCGCTCCGGTTAGGGACTCCATGTCCGTTTCGAGCATGGACGCCACAGGGGCGTTTGCGCTGTGATCTGGGCAACTTGGGAGGTTCTGCGATGCGTGACACGGCGCACACTGCTGCAGAGGGGCCGACGCGGTGCCGCGCCGGCCTGACATGCCACCGGTGGACCTCGCCATCGCCGCCACCGCGGCTCACCACGGCCTGGCTGTCCTCCACGACGAGGAGCCGGTGGGGTGCCGATCCGTAGGGTCCCACACCCCCTAGGCGCGATGTCCCGGGTCCTGAAACGCAGTTGCACGAGTTCGTCGAGCCCAGGGTGCCCCTGGTACGGAACGCGAGGAGCAGGGCGAGAAGTACGTCGAACTCATGGGCCGGGGAAGGGCCCCGACAGCGGTCGCGGTCCCAACCGGACCTGGGCGAGCCCGCCCGCGACCTGCCGGCCGACGACCACCGGCACGGGGCCGCGGCCAGAACCGGGCCGCCCGGTCCAGCTTCGGTCAGGCATGGCCGCAGGGACGTGACCCGTGCGAAGTCCGGGCCGTCGGCCTGGGGTTCGCATTGTGACGAGGATCGAACTCGCGCTCTCGGTTTCCGTGTCGGTGTGCCCGGGATGAGTGTGCGGTCTCCACTCGTGGAGTGCGCGCTCCGATCGGGCCACGTGCGGCCAGACTGAGGCCGTTGGACGCGCCGGGCGATCGAGTCCACACTCTGGCGGGAACCCGAGGACGCCCTGCGCTTCCAGGACATCGGGCAGAACGTCGCCTGCTCCGTCACTCGTGGAAGTGGCCGACACAGTGCCCGACGCCGACGGCCGTCAGGGGCATTCGTACGTGAGGTGGGTGGTGACCGTGCGGTGGCCGGGGGAGAGGATCCGCAGTTCGGCCCGAGCCGTGTAGTGACCCTTGCCCTGGAAGGTCCACAGCAGGTGCAGACGTGCCTGTCTCTGGCCCCGCACCACCACTTCGCTCAGGACGCCCGAGGCGGTGTCGTCACTCCGGGTCCAGCGGTAGGAGAGCGTGCCTGGTCGGCCGTTCGTGGCGACGAGGGCGACGATGTCCGCCGTGTCGTCGCATCCCAGAACCGTCGGCCGGGCCGTGACCTCCGCCGCACGCACCGCGACCGAAGGTCCGAGGCGCTGCCAGGCGAGGAAGGCGATGACGGCGATCAGCAGGAGCGCGGGCAGAGCGTGTCTTCGCAGACGTCGGCGCGGGGGCACGCCAGGCGGCGGCACCACGGGCAGCGTCCTGTGGGTTCGGTGCGCGACGGCGGCCGTCACCCCCGGGCCGAAGCGCAGCACGGTGCCTTCAGAACGGTCGGGCAGCGTTGGCGGCGTCGCCAGGATCTCCGTGGAGGGCTGCCCGACGAGAGTGGTGTCCGGCTCGGGCCTCTGGATCCAGTGGCTGGCCAACACCGTGGCGCTGTACTCGGCGTCGGCGGAGCGGGGTTCGTCGCTCGGGGCGTGTTCGTCGGTGGGGCCGAGGTGGAGGGTGGAAGTGTGGTCGTCGGCCGGGCCGAGCACCTGGGTTTCGTCGGCCGGGCCGAGCGCCTGGGTGGGTTCGCGGTCCTCGGCGAACGCGGGAGCGTGGTCGTTGTGAGCGCTCATCGGATGAGACACCGCCTGGTCTGAAGCTGCTGCGAGGCACCGCCGTCGGCGGAGGCCGGAGTGGTCGTGGCCTGCACCGCCCAGTAGCAGCCGGTCCCCTGGAAGGTGTGGTCGACGGTGAGCGTGTACTGGGTGGCGCCGCTGCGCTCGAACGTCTGGGACGCACCGTCCGGGGTGCCGAGCTCTCCCCCGGTGTCGCCCGTGAACCACGAGACGGTGATGGAGAGTGGCCCGGTGCCGTCCGAGGTGATGTCGATTGTGGCCGAGGCGGTCGCCACACCCGTCTGCTGGAAACCCGACACCGCGACGTCCTTGACGGCGGGAGCAGCCGGCGAGGTGGGAGAAGCGGTCGTCGGCGCCGCCTCGGTGGTCGCCCCGCCGGGCGTACTGGCCTCCGGGTCCGCAGCCGTGGTGCCGGACGCGGAGGGCTCGCCGGTGTCGGCGGTCGCCGGCTCCGAGGGCGACAGGCTGGGTGACACGGTGGACGTCGGGGCAGGCGGGGACGAGTTCGCCGACGCGGTCGGACCGGCGAGCCCTCCCGGCTCCACGCCGGGCTGGGCACTGGTGGTGGCCAGTGCCTGCGCCGCCTGTTGCGGATCCGCTCCCGGAGTGTGCTGGACGCCGTAGGACAGGACGACGGCCAGAAGCACGGCCGCACCGGCCAGCAGCATCCCCGCTCGGCCGGGACGCCACGACTGCGCCCAGCCGGGGCGCGGGCTCAGGACCGTAAGTGCCCTGTCCGTCGTGGTCCGCGGGGCGCTGCGGGCCGAGGGCAGCAGCAGCGGCAGCAGGGCCACCAGCGCGGCGAGCCGGCCGCGGCCGCGTTCCTCCCAGTCGGGCCCGTAGGCGGCGCCGGCCACCGCCTGGAGTTCAGCGACGAACTCCTCGGCGTGTGCGGGCCGTTCCCGCGGGTCCTTGGCCAGACCGCGCCGGACCAGTTCCCGCACCGCCTCGGGGGCCTCCTCCGCGGGGACGGGCGCGTCGACGTGCTGCAGCGCGAGTTCGGCGAGATTGTCACCCGCGTACGGCTTGTGGCCCGTCAGGCACTCGAAGAAGGTGGCCGTGGCCGCGTACACGTCGGCGGCGGGAGAGGCGGGCGCGCCGGTCCACTGCTCCGGGGCCATGTAGGCGGGGGTTCCCGCCGCGCCGACGCTGGTGCCGGCGTCCACCGCGATCCCGAAGTCGACGAGCTTGGACGATCCATCCGGCACGACCAGGACGTTCGCCGGCTTGTAGTCGCGGTGGACGACGCCGAGGCGGTGTGCGTCGGCCAGGCCGAGCAACGACCCCTTGAGGACCACGAGTGCGGCCTCGGGATCGAGCGGGCCCTCCCTGGTCAGCAGGGCCCGCAACGAGACACCGTCCACCAGCTCCATCACGATGGCGGCGCCGTCCGGGCTCTCGACGTACTCGTACAACCCAGTGACGTACGGGCTCTCCAGGCCGCCGAGCAGCCGCGCCTCCGCCCTGAACCCGCGTACGAAGCCCGGCCGGGTGCGCAACGACTCGCTGAGGTACTTCACCGCGACCGGAACGCCGGTCTCCTCGTGCACGGCAAGGACGACCCGCCCGCTTGCCCCCGATCCGAGCTCCATCGACTCGGTGTATCCGGGCACTGCCCATGTGTTCATTCCAGCCCCCCAAGGCCGCGCGTGCTGCCGGACACTCACCCGCCCCCGGGCTTCAGCCACGCACCCCAAGACACATTTCCAGCCACTTCGGTTGCGGTACGGCATCCGGTATCCCCGTTCCGCACACCGGCAGCCGGGACATCAGGGGGAAGCACTACTGGATAATGGCTCAGAACCTGTACAGATCGGCCCGGAACGCCGGTAACAGTCCGGCATACGGTCCGTGTTCCACACAGGTGCGCGGCCACCCAAGCCCGTTTCCTCCCCTTTCGCCACCGGTGCGATATGGATCAGGAGTGGCCGAAAAAGATCAGAGGATCAAGCGGGAGGCGCCACCGGTGAGGGCGCCGAGCCCACCGGTGAGCGCATCGCCCTGTTCGCCGCCTACGCAGGTGGGAACGCAGCATCCAGGAGTTCGGCCTCCACCACCGCAAACCCCTCCCCCACGACCGGCGACGCCGAGACCCGTCGCCCGGCGTCGGACCTCGACGGCACCAAGGAGAACACCAACAAGCTGCTCCAGCAGTACCTGCCCAAAGGCACAAACCTGTCGACGTTCAGCCAGGACGACCTTCACGCCATCGCGACGAAGCCCAACAACCGTCCCCGCACGTGCCTGGGACCCCGCACACCAGCCGATAGTCGAGGACGTCGCGGTGCGACACGACCACCGCAACCGGGGTATCGGCCCCCTGCTACCGGGAATCACTCACAGTGCCTCGGCCTTCAGGCCGGTGGTGAAGCGAATCTGATGGTGGCGACGCGGATCGTCGCGGATTCCTGTCCGGCGGAGCCGGACACTGACCCAAGTTTGTAGGGTGGCCGTCATGCAGCTCAGGTACTCCTTCCGTCTTACCCCGACGCCGGGTCAGCGCACCGCGCTGGCCCGTGCGTTCGGGTGTGCGCGGGTGGTGTAAAACGACGGGATCGCCGCCCGTGAGGCCGCCCGTGCGGCGGGAGGCAAGCCGCAGTCGATGACGGAGTTGTCGGCCGCTCTGATCACGAAGGCGAAGCGGACCCCGGAGCGGTCCTGGCAGGGCGAGGTCTCCGCGGTGGTGCTCCAGCAGTCCCTGCGGGACCTGGCCGCCGCGTACAACGCGTTCTTCGCGAGCCTGAAGGGTGAACGCAAAGGCCCCAAGGTCCGGCCGCCGGTCTTCAAGTCCCGTAAGGACAACCGGCAGTCGATCCGGTTCACGAAGAACGCCCGCTGGAAGATCACCGGCAAGGGGCGCCTCGCGCTGCCCGGGGTGGGAGAGGTGCCGGTGCGCTGGTCCCGTACCCTGCCCTCCACACCCTCCAGCGTCACCGTGATCAAAGATGCGGCCGGCCGGTACTTCGCCAGCTTCGTCATCGACACCGACCCGGCCGCCGACCTGGAAGGTGCCCCCGATGCCGCGGGCCTGCCCGCCGTCGGCATCGACCTGGGCCTGAAGCACTTCGCGATCCTGTCCGACGGCACGAAGATCTCCGCCCCGAAGTACCTTCGCCGGGCCGAGAAGAAGTTGAAGCGGGCACAGCGGGAGCTGTCCCGGAAACAGAAGGGGTCGAAGAACCGGGCCAAGGCCCGGCTGAAGGTCGCCCGCCTGCACGCCAAGGTCACCGACGCGCGCCGCGAATTCCACCACACCCTGTCCACCCGCATCGTCCGCGAAAACCAAGCGGTCGCCGTGGAGGACCTCGCGGTCAGTGGAATGGCCCGCGGACGACTGGCCAAGAGCGTGCACGACGCGGGCTGGTCCCAGTTCGTCAACATGATCCAGTACAAGAGCGAGCGGTACGGGCGAGCCTTCGTCAAGGTCGGCCGGTTCGAACCCACCACCCGCCGTTGCTCACACTGCGGTCATGTCGATGGCCCCAAGCCCTTGAACATCCGGGAGTGGGACTGCCCGGCCTGCGGCGCACATCTGGACCGGGACATCAACGCCGCAGTCAATGTGAAGGACGCCGCCGGACGGGTGGCGAAGGCCTGTGGAGCGAACGGAAGACCATGGCCGAAGGCCATGGCAGGGCGCCAAGAAGCAGGAAGCCAAGGAATCCATGCCGGAGCCCGCGCCGCGTAGCGGTGCAGCACCGGACCGGAAGGCCAGAATCCTCTCCCTTCAAGGAGAGGTTGCACGTCAATCCAGAACGCATTCCACGCCTCCTTCCACCAGCACGGTCGGCGGGCCTGCACCCTCGCGACGCACTCAGACACTGGCGCGTTGAACCTGTACCTGCGCGCCGGGATGACGGTCCGGCACAGTTACAACCCCGAGTCCGGGCAGACCCGTACCCGACCGTGTCGAAGAGACCTCGGTCGCAGCTGAAGGTGACCGCGTCCGTGTGCAGGGCGGCACCGGGACGGGTGTTCGCCGGTCACCGGCGGTCCCGGTTTCCGGCTCGGGTGAACGTGGGCCCGGTGGGCCGGGCGAAGATCTCGGGGCGTCGGCCGAGAGGTCATACGTCATCGCCCGGCAGTCCAGGTGACCGGGTGATCTCGTCTTCGGCGGCTTCGATGATCGCCAGCACTGCGGCCGCCGCAGCAGCAGGATCGCGGGCCGCGACGGCTTCCGCGACGGCGCGGTGACCCGGCAGAGAGGCTGCTACGGCGCCGGGAGTCTGGGTGCTGACGAGGAAGCTGTGCTCCAGCGCGATGTCGACGGCGCGGCCCAGTGAGCCGAGGAGCCGGTTGCCGCTGGCGTCGAGCAAGGCCCGGTGGAAGGCGATGTCTGCCTCGATGTAGCCGCTGCGGCCGGGTTCCGCCGCCGCGGCCTCCATGGCGGCCAGGGACTCGTACAGGGCTCGTATGTCGTCGGGACCGGCCCGTTGGGCGGCGAGCCGGGCCGCCTCGGGCTCGACGATCCGGCGCAGTTCACCCGTGTCACGCAGCAGAGCCGTGGCGTCCCCGGCCTGTTTCCAGCGAAGCACGTCACGGTCCAGGTGGTTCCAGTCCTCCGGAGCCAGCACGCGCGTGCCGGTGCGTGGGCGTACCCGCAGCATCCCCTTGGCCACCAGCGCCTTGACCGCTTCCCGCAACACACCGCGGCTGACGCCGATCTCGGCCGCGAGCGCGTCCTCCACCGGCAACGGCTCCCCCGGCTTCCACGCCCCACCTACGACGCGCCGCCCGAGTTCGTCGACCACGCGCTGGTGCAGGGTCCGGAAGTGCACCACGATCTCTGCTCGCCCCCTGGACGCCATTCATCGAATCATTTAATGATTGAGTTCCAGGGTACGGCCTGCGGGCCCTCGCCCGACAAGGCCCCATCGCGAAGCGCACGACGCCAGAGCCACGGGAGTGCCCACATGACCGACGGTCAGAACAAGAGCCGACGCAGCCAGGCATGGTTCGGCGCGCAGGGGCGCAGCGGGATGGTGTACCGCTCCTGGATGCGCAACCAGGGGTTCGGGCACGAGGTGTTCGACGGGCGTCCCGTCATCGGCATCGCGACCAGCGCCTCCGAACTCGCCCCGTGCAACGCCCATCTGACGCGCGTGGCCGAAGCCGTCAAGCGTGGCGTGTGGCAGTCGGGCGGCCTGCCGCTCCAGTTCCCCACCATGGCCACCGGCGAGACCTTGATGCGCCCCACCGCCATGCTGTACCGCAACCTCATGGCCATGGAGGTCGAGGAGCTGATCCGGGCCAATCCGCTCGACGGTGTCGTGCTGCTGTCCGGCTGCGACAAGACGACCCCCGCCATGCTCATGGGGGCCGCCAGCGTCGATCTTCCCGCGGTCATGGTCACCGGCGGGCCGATGCTCAACGGCAAGTACCGGGGCCAGGACGTGGGCTCGGGCACCCACGTGTGGAAGTTCGAGGAAGACTTGAAGACCGGCCGGATGAGCGAGGAGGAGTGCTTCTTCGCGGAAGGATGCATGGCCCGGTCCAACGGCCACTGCATGACGATGGGGACCGCCTCGACGATGGCCTGCATGGCCGAGGCGCTCGGTATGCAGTTGCCGGGCTCGGCGGCCTGGCCCGCGGTCGACTCTCGGCGGATGGAGACCGCCCAGGCGGCGGGTCAGCGCATCGTGCGGATGGTGGAGGAAGAGCTGCGTCCCTCGCAGATCATGACGCGGGAGGCGTTCGAGAACGCCATCCGGGTCAACGCGGCCATCGGCGGCTCCACGAACGCGATCATCCATCTCACCGCCATCGCCGGACGCGTCGGCGTCGAATTGAGCCTGCAGGACTTCGACGACCTCATCCACGCGGTGCCGACCCTGGTGAACCTGATGCCCAGCGGCAAGTACCTCATGGAGGACTTCTGCTACGCGGGCGGGCTGCCCGCCGTCGTGGCCGAACTGCTCCGCGGCAAGTTGCTGCACGGCGACCAGATCACGGTCACCGGACGCAGTATCGCCGAGAACACCGAGAACGCCGAGTGCTACGACTCCGACGTCATCACAAGCCTCGACGCCCCCTTCCAGCCGGCCGGCACGGGTACCGCCGTCCTCCACGGCAACCTGTGCCCCGACGGCGCCGTGATCAAGCAGTCAGCCGCGTCGCCGCAGCTGCTCACCCATCGCGGCCCCGCCCGTGTCTTCGACTCCCCCGAGGCCTACCACGAGGTGGCCGACGACCCGGAACTCGACATCGACGAGAACACCGTCATCGTCATCCGCAACGCCGGCCCCAAGGGCTACCCCGGCATGCCCGAGGTCTCCAACGTCCCGCTGCCCGCCAAGCTGCTTAAGGCCGGTATCAAGGACATGGTGCGCGTCTGCGACGGCCGGATGAGCGGCACCGGGTACGGCACCGTGGTGCTGCACGTGGCGCCCGAGGCCGCCGTCGGCGGCCCTCTCGCCCTGGTGCGCGACGGAGACCCCGTCGTCCTCGACGTCCCCAACCGCACCTTGCGCCTGGACGTGGACGACGCCGAGCTCACCCGGCGCCGCAAGGCATGGCGGGCTCCCGCCGAACGGCACAGCAGCGGCTATGCCTGGCTCTACACCCAGAACGTGCAACAGGCCGACCAGGGGGCCGACTTCGGTTTCCTGCGCGGAAGCCGCGGACACGAGGTCCCCCGCGACTCCCACTGAGCCCGCGCCAGGCGACCGCACCCCTCCAATCCGGGAGAACATCGATCGTGGAATCGGCAGCAGCGCGCCCTCGTCCGGTCCTCACCGCCGGCTCCGTCCTGCCGCAGGACGCCGCCCGAGCCGCACTCGTCGCACGCGTCCACCACCCGCAATGGGACGGACCGTGTGTGGCCGCCGTCCGCGGCGATCAGGTCGTCGACCTCACGGCCATCGCGCCCACCGTCTCCGACCTGATGGAACGCGACGACGCGGCGACGGTCGTCCGCGAGGCCGACGGCGGACACGCCTGGTACCTGGACGACCTGCTCAAGGCGCCGAACGGTCGCCGTGACGTTCCGCATCTGCTCGCTCCCATCGACCTTCAGGTGATCAAGGCCGCGGGTGTCACCTTCGCCCGGAGTCTGGTGGAACGCGTCATCGAGGAGCGCACGGGCGGCGATCCGGCGCAGGCCGCACGGGTCCGGGCCCGCGTGAAGCAGGTGGTGGGCAGCGCGCTGGACGGCATCCGTCCCGGATCGCCCGAGGCGGACAAGACCAAGGAACTGCTCGTCTCCGAAGGACTGTGGTCGCAGTACCTGGAGGTCGGCATCGGGCCGGACCCGGAGGTGTTCACCAAGGCACCGGTCCTGTCCGCGGTCGGCACCGGTACCGACATCGGAGTACTCGGCGACTCGGTGTGGAACAACCCCGAGCCCGAGGTCGTCCTCGTCGTGGACTCGCGCGGCCGGATACGAGGCGCGACGCTCGGCAACGACGTCAACCTCCGCGACATCGAGGGACGCAGCGCCCTCCTGCTGTCCCGAGCGAAGGACAACAACGCCTCATGCGCGATCGGCCCGTTCGTCCGCCTGCTCGACGACGACTTCGACCTCGACACCGTCCGCGGGCTCGACATCGATCTGCGGGTCGACGGCACGGACGGCTACGTACTGCACGGCAGCAGCTCCATGCGCGAGATCAGCCGCGACGTACTGGACCTGGTGGCCGCAACGCACGGTCCGCACCACCAATACCCGGACGGCTTCGTGCTGTTCACCGGAACGCTGTTCGCTCCTACCGAGGACCGACAGGCACCCGGCGCCGGCTTCACCCACGAGTACGGTGACACCGTGCGGATCTCCAGCCCGCGGCTCGGTGCCCTGGTCAACACCGTCACCACCAGCGAGCAGGCCACGCCCTGGACGTTCGGAGTACGAGCTCTGATGCGCAGCCTCGCCCAGCGCGGCGTGCTGTGAGACGACCACTCGCCTTGCCCCGCGGTCCCGTGTGAGCAGCGCCGCCGCAGACATGCGCTGCGCACTCCCGGCTCATCGGTGTTCTCCTTCGTGGATACCCCGGCCTTCAGGCCGGGGTGGGGGTACCTCCCGCTTGCGGGGGAGAAGCGAAGCTTCTGCGGAGCAGGGCAGGGGAAGTCGGTTCGCCGCCAGGGCGGACCGGCGTGCGCCGTCCACCGGCCGACACCCGCTGCCCGCACGGAAGTTGATAGAGTGTGAGACGTGAAGCGGCAGGTCAAGCGGGCGTTCAAGTACCGCTTTTACCCCACCGGCGTGCAGGCGGCTGAGCTGTCGCGCACGTTCGGCTGCGTCCGCCTCGTCTACAACAAGGCGCTGGAGGAGCGCACCCGGGCCTGGTACGGCGAGCAACACGGCATCTCCTATGTGCAGTCCTCCGCCGCGCTGACGCAGTGGAAGAAGACCGAGGAGCTGGCTTTCCTGACGGAGGTGTCCTCGGTTCCGCTGCAGCAGGCGCTGCGCCATCTGCAGACGGCGTTCGGGAACTTCTTCGCCAAGCGTGCGAAGTACCCGCGCTACAAGTCCCGCAAGAAGTCCCGCGCGTCGGCCGAGTACACCCGCAGCGCCTTCACCTGGCGCGACGGACAGCTGACTTTGGCGAAGATGACGCAGCCCTTGGACATCCACTGGTCGCGCCCCCTGCCCGAGGGGACGGAGCCGACCACGGTGACGGTGTCCCGTGACGCGGCGGGACGCTGGTTCGTGTCCGTGCGGTGCGAGGACACCATCGCCCCGGCCCCCGCCACCACGGCGGCGATCGGCCTGGACGCCGGGATCACCTCCCTGGTGACCCTGTCCACCGGGGAAAAGGTCACCAACCCGAAGCATGAGAAGCGGGACCGTGCCCGCCTGGCACGCGCGCAGCGTGAGCTGTCGCGCAAGGCCAAGGGCTCGGCGAACCGGGAGAAAGCCCGCCGCAGGGTGGCTCGCGTGCATGCGCGGATCGCCGACCGGCGCCGCGACGTCCTGCACAAGCTGTCGACTCGTCTCGTCCGCGAGAATCAAACGGTCGTGATCGAGGACCTGAGTGTCCGCAACCTGCTGAAGAACGGCAGGATCGCACGCGCCCTCAGTGATGCGGCCTGGGCGGATCTGCGCTCCATGCTGGAGTACAAGTGCGCCTGGTACGGGCGCGAGCTCGTCGTGATCGACCGCTTCTTCCCCAGCAGCAAGCTGTGCGGGAACTGCGGGACGGTCGCGGCGAAGATGCCGCTGAACGTCCGCGAATGGGCGTGCGTCTGCGGTGCGGTGCATGACCGCGACATCAACGCGGCGTGTAACATCCTGGCCGCCGGGCTGGCGGCGTCTGCCTGTGGAGACGGTGTAAGACCTCAACGGGAGTCCTCCCGGACGGGGCAGTCGTCGGTGAAGCAGGAACCCCAGCGGGCGACCGCTGGAATCCCCCGCCCTTAGCCGGGGGAAGAAGTCAAGACTGGGCAACCGGCTCCTGCCGGAACGTGGCGTGCAAGCGCCGCGTGTGATCCACATGGCGCTCGGCTCCGGTCAACGTGATCCTGGCCGTCAGGAGCGGATCCGCGCTCGATGCGGCCAACCGCACCTCCAGCTCACCCGGTTCGACGACTCGCCGACCATCGCGTCCGGTGAAGGAGGCGAGGTCGGCCGGGACCGTGACACGGACACGCCGGGCCTCGCCCCGCTCCAGTTCGACCCGGGTGTAGCCGACGAGGCGCTGCACCGGCTGGACGACGGAGGCGACCGGGTCGTGCAGGTAGAGCTGAACGACCTCGGTTCCGGCCCGCGCGCCTGAGTTGCGGAGCGTGAAGGAGAGAGTGAATTCGCCGTCCGTCAACGCCTCCTGGACGTCCAGGCTCAGGTCTGTCCAGTCGAACCGTGTGTAGGACAGGCCGTGGCCGAAGGCGAACGCTGGGGTCGGGTCGATGTTGGACACTTCGCTGGCGTGCGCGAGACGCGCCCCGAGGTAGGTCGCCGGCTGGGAGCCCGGCCTGCGCGGCACGCTGACCGGGAGACGTCCGGAGGGATTGGTGCGACCGCTGAGCACCCCGGCGATCGCGTGCGTGCCCTCCTCGCCCGGGAAGAAGGACTGCACGATGGCAGCGGACTCCTCCGCGGCGCGGCCGAGGGCGTATGGCCGTCCCGCGAGCAGCACGGTGACCACGGGTGTCTGCTGGTCCAGCAGGGTGTCGAGCAGGTGCTGCTGCGCGCCGGGCAGCGCCAGTGTGCCGACGTCGCATCCCTCGCCGCTGGTGCCTCGCCCGAAGAGCCCGGCGCGGTCGCCGAGCACCACCACGGCGACGTCGGCCTCGCGTGCCGTCTGGGCGGCCTCGCGGATGCCGGTGAGATCTCCGTCGTCGATTCCGCTGCCGCGGGCCACCGTGAGTTCAGAGTCGGGGAACTCGGCGGACAGCGTGTCGCGCAGCGTGGGCAACTCGATGCCGAGAGGGGTTTCGGGGTGGCGGACGCCGATGTGCTGAGGGAAGGAATAACAGCCCAGTACTGCGGTGGGCTCGTCGGCGTTGGGACCGATCAGCGCGATGCGGCGCGGCCTGTCCAGCGGAAGGACGCCGTCGTTGCTCAGCAGCACGACCGCTTCCTCGGCGACCGACCGGGCCAGCGCGCGGTTTGCCGGACCGTCCAAGGCGATCCGCCCACGCAGGGCGGCCGGATCGTCCAGGTCGGCCCCGTCGAGCGCGGCCGGAACGGGGTTCCAGTCAGGGTCGAGCAGGCCGAGCATCGCCTTCTGGGTGAGGACCCGGCGCAGGGCACGATCGACCAGCGCTTCCGGTACGCGGCCGTCTGCGACGGCCACCGCCAGGGGTGCGCCGTAGGTCTTGACGTTGGGCAGTTCGACGTCGATGCCCGCGTGCAGCGCCGTGCCTGCAGCGTCGGTCCAGTCGGCTGCGATGCCGTGAAGGGTTTTCAGGAAGGCGATGGCGAAGTAGTCGGCGACGACCGTGCCGTCGAAACCCCACGTGTCGCGCAGGAGGCGGGTGAGCAGGTCCTCGTCGGCTGCGGAGGGCATGCCGTCGGTGTCGGTGTAGGCGTTCATCACCGACCGGGCACCACCTTCACGGATCGCCATCTCGAAGGGAGGCAGCAGAACGTCGGCGCGCTCTCGCGGGCCCACGGACGAGGGGGCGAGGTTACGACCGGCGCGGGAGGCCGAGTAGCCGACGAAGTGCTTCAGGGTGGCGACGATCCCGGCGGATTGAAGGCCCTGCACATATGCCGTTCCGATGGTGCCGACGAGGTACGGGTCCTCGCCGATGGTCTCCTCGACGCGGCCCCAGCGCGCGTCGCGCACGACGTCCAGGACGGGCGCGAGCCCCTGGTGGACGCCGAGAGCGCGCATGTCCCGGCCGATGGCGGCGGCCAAGCGCCGCACCATGTCCGGGTCGAAGGTGGCGCCCCAGGACAGCGGAACGGGGTAGGCCGTCGCTCCCCAGGCGGCAAAGCCTGCCAGGCATTCGTCATGCGCGAGAGCGGGGATCCCGAACCGGTTCGTGGCGGCGACACGGGTCTGGGTACGGGCCAGGGAGAGCGCGCCCAGGGCGGGGTCGACGGGGACGGTGCCGAAGGGCCGGGTCAGCTGACCGAGCCCGGTGGGCAGCAGTGCGTCGAGATCGACGGCTTCCTCCATGTCGTGCTGATGCGGGGCTACCTCACCTCCCTGATCGGAGGCGCCCACCCACACTCCGTACAGCTGGGCGGTCTTCTCCTGCAGGGTCATCGCGTCGATCAGAGCATCCACTCTCGCGGTGACGGGAAGGGTGGGGTCGTTCCAGAGGGGGATGACGCGGGTGTTCTCTACGGCCACGTTGGCGTTCACTTTCCTCCGACGCCCGTCAGATCCTGGGTCAGGGCGTGACAGGCGAACAGGTATGCATGTCATGCCGCCCGAGCCACAGGCCGACAGCGTCGCTTCCGGCGTCGAAGTCGGCGTCGATCAACGGCTGAATCCGGCGGTCAGACCGCTCAGCAGCTGGCGGCGGCCGAACGCGTACAGGACCAGGACGGGCAGTGTGGTGAGGACGACGGCGGCGAGAACGGCAGGCACATTGACTCCGTACTGGCCCTGGAAGGTCCACAGTGCGAGCGGCAGAGTCCGGCGCTCAGGGCTCTGAGTGAGGATCAGTGGCAGCAGGAATCCGTTCCAGATGGTCAGAGCGTTGAAGATGGTCACGGTGAGGATCGCCGGTCGGGTGAGTGGCGCCGCCAGCCGCCACAGGGTCGTCCATTCGGTGGCGCCGTCGACCCGCATCGAGTCGAACAGTTCTTTGGGCACGTCGCGGATGAAGTTGGTGAGCACCAGCACGGACAGCGGGATGGCGAAGGCGATCGACGGCAGGATCAGCGCCAGCAGACTGTCGTACAGGTGCAGTTTGATGATGATCAGATAGACAGGGATCACCGTCGCCTGCAGCGGGATGGCCAGGCCCATCAGGAACAGCCCGTTCATCGCGCGCAGGATACGCATGCGCCAGCCGCGAACGATCGCGTAGGCGGCCATGAAGGAGAACACGACCGCCGGCACCACGGCGCCGGCGGTGGCCAGGACGCTGTTCACGAAGTAGCGAAGGAAGTCGGACTCGATGACCAGCCGGTAGTTGTCCAGTGTCGGGTCGGCCGAAGGCACCAGCGGGTTGCTCGCGTAGTAGCGGCTCTGCACCTTGAGGCTGGTGATGAGGGTCCAGTACAGGGGTACGGCGACGACGGCGAGCCAGAGCCATCCGGCCAGGCCGCCGGCCCAGTTGCGTCGGCCGGCCGCGCGACGGAAGCTGCGTTGCCGCTCGCCGTGGGTGGCGTTCTGCGGTCGCCGCGGCTCGGTCAGCGTGGTGGTCACCTCAGACCCCCTCGAGTTGGCTCGCGCCGGCGTCCCGGCCCCCGAGCCGGCGCAGCAGCAGGGCGAGGGCCAGGCCCACCAGGACCAGGATGACCGCGATGGCGCTGGCCGGTCCCATCAGGCTGGCCTGGAATCCCCGCTTGTACATGTCCAGTGCGAGGACCCGGGTGGCGTCGCCGGGGCCGCCCTCGGTCAGGATGAAGATGAGGTCGAAGAAGGTCAGCGACCCGACCACCATCAGCGTGGACGACGTGATGATGGTGTACTTCAGCTGAGGCAGCGTGATGCTGAAGAACTGCCGGATCCGTCCTGCTCCGTCCAACTGCGCGGCCTCGTACAGGGACTTCGGGATCTGCTGGACACCGCCCTGATAGATCAGTGAGTGGAACGGGATGAACTGCCAGGAGACGACGAAGACGACGACCCCGAACGCGAGCCCGGGCCGCCCCAGCCAGTCCTGGCTGAGCACCTGGATCTTCAGCCCGGCGCCGAGCCCGAAGTTGGGATCCAGCAGGGCTTTGTACGCGATCGCGATCGCCGCGGAGCTGAGCATCAGCGGGATGAAGTAGACCACGCCCAGCACCGCCCGATAGCGCTGGCGGCCCGCCAGGAACGTGCCGAGCAGGATACTCAGCGGCGTCTGGACGGCCCAGGACGCGGCCATCACCAGGAACGTCACCCAAAGGGCTTTCGGCAGCCCGGGGTTGGTGAGCACCGCGCGCCAACTGGTCAGCCCCGACGCGCGGATGGCGCCGATCCCGTCCCACGTGGTGAAGCTCAGCGCGAAGACACCGACGAGCGGGATCACGGCGAAGCCGACGAAGACCAGCAGCGCCGGCGCGGCCAGCCACGGCAGGATGCTGCGCGGTTCGCGACGCGTCGGACGGGCGGTGAGTGCACTCATTTGCCGGTGACCGCGTTGAGGTTGCTGGCGAACTGCTGGGGCGAGATGGACAGTTGGAACAGCTTGACGATGTTGTCCAGCAGGGTCTCGGCGGCCGTCGGACTGAGCGCTTGATCCCAGGACTGGCCGAATACCTTGGCCTTGCTGGCGATGTCGTAGGTGAACTGCAGGAAGTCGGCGCTCTTGGACGCGGCCAGCAGCTTCTCCGTGCCCAGCCGGATCGGAACCGAGCCGGTGTCGATCCACTGCTTCACCTCCGCGTCCTGGAGGACGCCGGTGGCGAAGAAGTCCTTGGCGATCTTCTTCTGCTCGGCACTGGCCTTCGAGGAGATGGACAGGTACTGCGCGGGGTTGCCGACGGTGTCGCTCGGATCGCCCTTGCCGCCTTCAACGGGCGGGAAGGTCATGTAGCCCAGGGCGCCGCTGGAGACGAAGTCCCCACCATCGGCCTTCTGAATGCCGTACGACCAGGCGCCGTGCAGCATCATCGCCGCCCTGCCGGTGTACAGCAGCGCCTGGTCGGCGTTGGAGTCCGCGGTGATCGAGGAGAATCCCTTGACGAACCCGTGGGCCTTGACCAACTCCTGCACCTTGGTCAGTGCGGTGATGGCGTCCGGGTTGGACCAGGCGTTCTTCTCCCCTTCGATGATGGCCTGGAACACCTCGGGGCCGCCGATGCGGTCGAACAGGAACTCCAGCCACATCATGTTCGTCCACCGGGACTGGCCGCCGAGGGAGAACGGCGCTATGCCCTTCGCGTTGAACTTGGGCACCAGCGCCATGATGTCGTCCCAGGATGTCGGCGGTTTCGCGCCGACCTGCTCGAAGACCTTCTTGTTGTAGTAGAGGATGATCGGCTGCACGGCCTCGCACGGCATTGCGTAGATCTTGCCGTTGACGGTCGCCGCACCGAACGAGGACGGGAACAGCCTGTTCTTGACGTCCGAGTGCTCGGCGAACCACGAGGTCAGGTCCTCGACCTGGCCCGCTTCCACGTAGGTGCGCAGCGTCCCGCCGCCCCAGCCCCAGATGATGCTGGGCGCCCGCCCGGCACCGATGGCGGTCTTGATCTTCGTCTTGTACGCGTCGTTCTGGAAGGTGGTGTCCTTGATCTGCTCATCGGGATGGGCCTTGTTGAACGCGGCCACCGCGCCGGCCCTGACACCTTCCTGTGGCTGGCCGTTGAGGTACCAGTACGTGGCACCGCCGCCCTTGCCGGGACCGGACGAGCCGCAGGCCGCCAGCGCCGCGGAGACCGGCACGCCGGCGGCCAGGCCGAGGAGGGTACGTCGGGAGAGCGCCATGTCTTTTCTCCGCACTCGAGAGCCTTCGGCTTCTCGTGAGTCACATCGAAAGGTTTTCGAAATGGTCTTCCTCAAGCTCTGTTCTGCAAATTAGTTTTCGAACTGACGCCCTGTCAAGGCATCTGCACAGGCGTTGTTGCGCAGTCCTCATCTGGGTACTGTCGGATCAAAACGGTCCTCACGGACTCGCCAGAGGACCGAAAGGTTTTCGACGTGGTCAGGATGAGAGCAGAGGCAGTTTCGATGATTGCGGATGGACGCACCGTCGGTACACGTCATGCGACGCCGAGAAGACCGGACGTGGCGCGCATGCCCATCGGTCTGCCTTCACTCAACCCGATCACCCCCGGATCGTCGGACGCGTCCAGGGCGCGGGACTCATCAGCACCTCCCCCGACGGGCTCGGTACCGGGTTGCCGTACGGTTGACCGTCCGGCGGCTCCTCACACAGGTGGACGTACAACGGGGAGGCACTGATGCCACGGAACACCAGACGCACCACTTTGGCGGACGTCGCCCAAGCGGCTGGGGTCTCCGTCGCGACCGTATCCAAAGTGGTCAACGACCGCGGTGACGTGGCGCCGCAGACCCGCGCCCGGGTACAGGAACTCCTGCATCAGCACCACTACCTCGCGCCCGTGTTCCGGCACACAGAATCCGCCGAAAGCCCGGCCATCGAGGTGCAGTTCCAGGGCGGCCTCAAGTCGTACGTGGCCGAGACGCTGGAAGGCATCATCGACTCAGCCGCCGAGTTGGGGGCCTCGGTGGTGATCAGCAAGGCATCGCATGCCCCACACTGGGCCCGGGACCTGGTCTCAGCGGGGCGCCGCGCCGTTATCGCGATCACCAGCGTGTACACCGCAACGCACCTGAACGAACTGGCCCGGGCCGAGCTACCGCTGGTCGTGCTGGACCCACTGCACCTGCCGGACAGCCGGGTCAACAGCGTCGGGGCCACCAATTTCGCCGGCGGTCTCACCGCGACCCAGCACCTGCTTTCCCTCGGCCACCGCCGCGTCGCGTATCTCGGCGGACCCCCGATGGCCGTATGCAACCAAGCACGCATGCATGGCTACCGCGCAGCCATGGAAGCGGCTGGAGCACCGGTACTCGACGCCTACGTCCGGCCCGGAGAATTCACGTACGAAACCGGCTTGCGCGGTGCCATGGCACTGCTGGACCTGAAAGAGCCACCAACGGCGATCTTCGCAGGCAACGACGAGATCGCCCTCGGTGCCATCGAGACCGCCCGCGCCCGGGGCCTGCGCATCCCCGAAGACCTCAGCGTGGTCGGCTTCGACGACACAAGCCTGGCTCAGATGGCCTCTCCACCACTGACCACCGTGCGCCAGCCGCTACGGAAGATGGGCGGTGCCGCCCTGCGCACCGCCCTGCGCCTGGCCAACGGCGAAAAGGTCGAGTCCCACCACATCGAACTCGCCACAGAACTCGTGGTACGCGCCTCCACAGCACCGCCCCGGAAAGAGAATTCGGCATAACCCAGAGTGATCGGCTGGGCCAGCCGGTAGTCCGCCATTCCTGCCGCTCCTCGGCCTCGCAGCGCACGCCGAGCGGAGGTTCACCGCCAGTCGTCGCCCATCCAGCCGGAGCGCAGGGTGGTGACGGCGTCCGGCTGGTACTTGCGCACCAGGCCGGTCAGGCCGAGGGGCTTGCCGGTGGGAGGGTGGGTGTCGCAGCCGCCCCACGTGCGCCAACCACACAGCGCTCTCCTCAACGCGTGCGGCCAGCTCAAGCGCCTGCGCATGACTGAGGTCCGCCCGATAAGCGAGGTCTGCGGCGATGCCGACGTCCGCGACCGCGGTCAGCCGGTCGACCAGCGCGGACGGCAGGGCCGCATTGGCAGCGAGCCCGCACAGGACAGGGTTCACAGGGGGCATCCTGCCTGGCACGTGACCGAATGGCTCCTGGATTTCGACCTCGACGAGTTGTTGGCGGCACCTGGGCACGAACGTTTCTCGTGGGGATTGCCCTGGTATGGGGGCTGCTGCCGGCCGCGCTGGCGGTCGCGGCCGGTGTCGCCGCAGCCGTCGTCCCGGCCGCCGCCGCCACGCCGGCCTCCGACACACCCCGGTTCCTGGAGCCGGCCGACCTGCCGCCCCACCCGTCCTCGCCGTGGTACGCCGGAGCGGTCACCGCCGGCCAGCCCGACCCGCTGCCGATGTGCGTGGGCGACGCGCTGCCGTCCACCACCTGGCACCGCGAGTACGGGACGGAGTACGACACGAACGCCCAGCAGCTCACGGTCGAAGGGCGCAGCGAACAGTGGGCGAAGGACTTCGCGGCGCTGCTGCGCAAGGACCTGGACGGCTGCGCGAAGAAGCTCATGCAGCAGGACCCGGACATCACGGCGACGCAGAAGTACTACGGCCGGCTGAACGTCGAGGAGGGCGCCGACGTCTACGGCATCCACACAGCCTCCGCCCGGGCTCCTCCGACATCGGCCTCTTCTCGGTCGGCCGCGACGGCGCCACCGTGACAGTCGTCCGGTGGGGCCAGATGGGCACCTTCCAAAACGCCCAGGTGGCCGACTTCAAGGCCACGACCGTCACAGCGGTGAACAAGCTGTACTGACCTTGTCGCGCACCACCACGGCGCCCCCCTCTCCCCGGGAGGGCTTCGTCGTCGCTCCCGGCCAGGGCCCATGCAAGTACTGCGCTGCAATCACGAGACCACCCCAGCACTGCCACCACGATGACGACCACCCACCGAGCAACAGGACCAGAAGCAGCGCAACCGCCAGCCGAAGCGCGGCATCTTTCGCAACGCGGGGACCGCTGGTGTCACCGCTCTCCCCCTCCTTGGAGAAGTACGGCCCCAAGGTCGCGGTATGGGTCGAGAAATCGCCGGCAAGACGGTCGGCAAATGGGTTCTGAAGGCCCTGCCGTACGTCGAGAGTTGGGTGCACAGCAAAATCAAGAGATAACCACCGCGCACCCCTGAACTGACCGATACCAGGGGGCGGACCACCGGCCCGCCCCCTGGTCCTGCCGCGAGTACCGCTCATCCGACTGAGGGCCCCTTGCTGAAGCTGATCTGTTCCATCGCCTTCGCTGTACTCCTGCTCTGCGCCTACGCCGCCGTCCGCGGCGCCCTACGCCGCCGCCACGCCCCGGCAGCCGCCGCTGCCTCCGAGGAGGCCGTCCTGTCCCTGCTGCGTTCCCGCCGCCGGGTGGCCGCGGTAAGCCGGGCAAAAGAACTCACCGACGGTGACACCGAAGCCGCACTCGCCCTCGTCGAACGGCTGGAGACTGACGCCGGCCGATGACCCGGTCCACGGGCAGCTACCGGGGACCAAGGGCGAGAGGGGGACCGGCCCGTCGGCAGTCCGCCGGAGCCGACGAAGAGTGATGCGAGGCGGCCCCCTCTGCGGAGCCGTCGCACCTTCACCGCGGCCTGAATCAAGGTTCGCGCGTCACCCGGGCTGAGCGGATACGAACTGCTCGGCTGGCTCGGACAGGGCGGGATGGGCCAGGTGTACCTGGGCGAGCCGCCCGGCGGGGACCCGGCCGCCGTGAGGGTGATCAAGCAGTCCGTGGTCGACTCCGAGACGCGGATGGTTCTGTCGGTAGTTGGTGGTGACGTCAGTTGTTCGTGAAAGCTGACGGCACCAGGTGATGGCCCAGAAAGGCGTTCGCGAATTCTGACGTCACCATCGGGGTTGCGGTGTCAAGCTGGATGTTCTCAGTAAAGAAGCATCCCCGATGCCGCCTGGCCAGTCGAAGGTCGAGTTGTACGCCGCGCTGGGCGCGACTCCCGCGATGGCATGTCGAACCGGGCGTTGCAGTGCAAGTACGGCGGCACCGGGAGCACGGTCAACAAGGCCCTGACCTCGGCTTGGCCGCAGCCACGCACGACAACCGCTTCGGCGCGGCCGCGAAGCTGGACCCGTTCACGCTGCTGATCGACGAGAATCCTGCTCATTGATCTGGACGCGACCAGGAAACAGCGCCACACCGTCACCCCGGATCTACCGCCGTCTGATCGACGAGCACTCCTCGTCCGAGGCGTTGCGTTGACCACTTGAACCCGCACCGATGAGAGGGCGCAAGAGTCCTGCGAGCAACCGCGCGGTCCGGCCAGGGACCGAGAGTCCGGTGTTTATACCTTGCTCGCGACCACCATGTAGTTCTCGGCCTCAAGATCGAACGTGCTCAGTTCCGTTTGGAGTCCGACCCGGTGCAGCTCGACTTCGAGTTCCTCGTACCGGTAGGGCCAGCAGGACAGCAGTTCCGAGCGGACAAGAACCAACCCGGTCGCATCAACTTGCGCGATCGCAATCTCGATGTGGTGCTCCTCCTCCCAATGCGGCGCAATCTCCCAGCGGTAGACCACGACGGCATCGCGACCGTTCCGGCGGACGAGTCGGTCACTGATCTCCAGCCGGGAACCTCTGGCCCTCACGAGTTCCCAAGTGCGGGATGTGAGTACCAAGCGCCCGCCGGGGCGCAGAAGCCGCGACATCGACTCCAGAGCAGCACCCCTGCCTGTCGCGCCCGCGGCATGGTGAAGCGAGTTGCCAACGCAGAAAACCATGTCGAACGTGTTGTCCTGGAAATGGTCGGGCAACTCTTCCCAGTTCGCCCGTACGGTCCGGACGGATGCCCCGAACTCCTCGGACAACTCTGCAGTCCGACGAACCATCGCCTCGCTGGCGTCAGTTGCGACAACCTGCATGCCACGACCGGCGAGGCCAACCGCCAACTGTCCGGTTCCGCACGAACAGTCGATGACGTGAGCGTTCGACGGCAGGAGATTGAGGACGTCGTCGAATGACGCAGCAAACTCAGCTGGAGGTAACTTTGCATCCGAGATG
This sequence comes from Streptomyces sp. NPDC050759, assembly GCF_044456945.1. Classification (NCBI taxonomy): domain Bacteria; kingdom Bacillati; phylum Actinomycetota; class Actinomycetes; order Kitasatosporales; family Streptomycetaceae; genus Streptomyces; species Streptomyces sp. NPDC050759. The sequence goes on from NZ_JBITGI010000013.1 coordinate 103,427, forward strand.
AGCCATTCGTACACCTCGGCAAGCACGTCATAGCCTGTCACAACCACTACCTCCGTCACGCGGCAGACTCACGGTAGGACGCCAGTCCATCAGCGTCGCAAGCCGGGGCACCAATGGTTTTCGCAAGGATGGCTCTGACGGTGTTTGTCAATTGTCAGTTGTCCGTCTGAGTTTGTCACCGGCTGGTTACTTGACTTCGGCCTGTCAGGGTGAGGCTGGATTATCGAGGATCAGGCCGGTGCGGGCTATGAAGCCGTCAAGGGTGTCGAGCCGGTACTGAAGCCGCTTGAGTCGGTTGCGCACGAGGGCCTCCAGCCGGTCCAGGACGACGACGAGGTTGGCCAGGCTGCGTTTGACGTGTGCCCAGCCCTAGAGAGTCCAAGGATCACGTTGCCCGGATACGGCAAGGACCAGTGACCTCCGACTGCCGGTCGATCCCCTTGCCTGCTCGATCGCGGCTGGAGAAGACTGATGGCCTCGGTGGGGAACGGGCGGGAGACGAGCGATGACCACGATGAGAAGTGGCACCGCATGGGAGGCGGACGGACAGCCGCCGCCTCAGCCGAGGGTCGGCCGGAACCTACTGGTCGGTGCGGCACTGATCGTTGTGTCCGTGGCCGCCGTACTGACCTGCCATTTCGTCTTCACCAGCTGGCTGCCCAGCGATCGCACCCAGTACCGGGAGTACAAGGCGGCCGAGGCGTGCCTCGCCCGCAGCGTGACACCGAGGGCGGAGGACTGCCTGCGGAAAATCACCTTCACCGTTGAAGACACCTCGCTTGGCGCCAAGAGGACAACGGCGACCTTGCTCGGCCCTGAGCCCTTCCCGCGGATGGTCGTGCCGTTCGGCGACACGGAGCCGGTGCTGAGCGGGCTTCAGCGGGGGGACCGGGTCACTGGCACCGTGTGGCGCGGCGTGGTCGTGGTGGTTGCCGAGAGGGACGTCCGGCAGAATTCCAGCAACGCGCCCCGCGACGAGCCGCAGATGATAGTCGCCGTCGGCACGTTCGCGGGCCTGCTGGCAGCGTGGGCGCTGATGTTCGGCGCGATGCATTTGGCCAGACCGCGCGACCCCGGACTCTTCACCTGGCGCCCGTACGGCAAATGGCTGCTCATCGTCATGGGGGCGACCTGCGCCGTCGTGGGTCTGTCCGCCGTGTGGACGGGCACCCCGTGGTTGCTCGTGCCCACGGTCTGCGGGGTAGTCGTCGCAGCTACGGCGTGGTTCCTCCACCGAGACCTGCGACTCAGAGGGGTCGGCCGGTAGATCGGGCATGACATGGCGAACAACGAACGTTCAGTACTTCGGCTCGTCAAGGTGTTGCTGGTTCGTCGAGAGTCAGGCCGGTGCCGGCTACGAAGCCGTCGAAGGTGTCGGGCCGGTGCCGGCTACGAAGCCGTCGAAGGTGTCGGGCCGGTACTGCAGGCGTTTGAACCGGTTGCGCACGAGCGTCTCTAGCCGGTCGAGCGCGACCACGGCGAGGTTGGCCAGACTGTGCTTGACGTGTGCCCATACCCACTCGACGGGGTTGAGGTCGGGCGAATAGGCGGGCAGCAGGAACACCGTCAGCCGGCGAGGGCGCACCCTGCATCAGCCTCGTGGCGCCGGAGACGCTGTAGGCAATGTGGAACTTCCTGCCGATCAGCGTGACCGCCCTCGCCGCGGTCCACACCTGTTCCTCCACCCAGCCGTGGGCGGTCGGGCCCTCATCGAGGTCTGCGGCCAGTTTCTCCAGACAGCCCCCTCGGCTGACGGATGACCCGGTCGGCGCCCTGACAAACGCGTGAGAACTGTTCGACGCCGCCTCGCACGTGCTGGTGTGCCGACCCCGCCGCCGGGATCCCGTGAAGCCCGGGCGGCGGTGGCGCCGGTCAGGGTGTCAGCTGCCAGCGGGCGATGTATCAGACGTCGGTGGAGCCGATCCTGTAGGCGCAGCTTCCATGTGCCGTTGAGCGGTTGAGTAGGGAGTAGACGGGGCCCGACGAGGTCGACGGTCGGGTCTCCGCGTCGGGGTGGACGACGTTGACGGAGACCGTGGTGGTCGCTGAGGCGTTGCCGTCGCCGCCTGTGATGGTCACAGGGGACGTCACGGCGGCCCCGTTGTCGGGGATGTCCACCTGGAAGCGTTGGCGTAGACGTAGGCGATCTGGCAGCTGAAGGTGACCGCGGCGGTCGCGCCCGTGCTATCGGTCACCTTGATCGCGACGTCGCCGGTGCCGAGCGTGGTGGGAGTGCCGCTGATCACTGCGTCCCGCTGTTGGCTTTGTCGCGGAGAACCGGGTTCTGGCACAGATCTTGGGGAGAGGTGGCGGAGTGTCACCAGGGCAACAGCATGAGGTGGTCGGCCGCAGGGCGGTTTGCCGGGACAGCCCAAACTTCCAGGCGCTCTCGCGAGCCGTGCTGGCATCGTATGGACCATGGCAGCGATAGCCGACACATCCGAACCCGACAGCCCTGTTCGCAGCGTATATCCGCCCCTGGTGGAGGCAGCGTGGCTGTATCAGGCGGATCAGGTGCGTCCGGAAGACCTACCGATGACCCTGCTCAGGCACTCGCCATGGGAATGGACACGCCGACCCTGTGCGAGCTCGCCGGCCTGCCGCGTCACGCGGACCCCCGGGATATTCGCGACACATTTGAGCAGGCTCTCGAAGAATTGGGGATCACTCCGCCCGAACACCACCTGGCCCGGCGATACGCGCTGCGCAGGCTGGCCACGCGATTCACCGCCGGGGAGGTGGATCTCGCCGAGTTGGCATCGGACGAGTGGGCGGAGATAGAGGTCAAGACCGCTGAGGAGCATGCATTCGTGGCGCTACTCCCGCCATGCGCGTGCTGCATCGAGTACACGCTTCGCCTCGACGAAGCGGAATGGAAAGTGCAACTGCAGATCGCGGCCTGTATCTTGGTCTCGCATCCCAATGTAGGGCCGCGCTTCTGACGGGTGGGTCAGAAGGCGTCTCTGGCGCAACATCTGAGGTCGCGATCGCGGAGGGTCACTGGAGCAGGATCATCTTGCGAAGGAGTTCGAATCCGGCACGCCCATTGAGCTGCCGCTTGATCTTCTTGATGCGATTGACGGCGCCCTCGATGCTGCCGGAGCTCCAGTCGAAAGTGAGCCCGGCGGTCACGGCGTCGAGGTCTCGTCGGCAAGGGCGGCCCGGTGGGACTGCGCTGGTGGGGCGACGCGCTGGACCAAGACGTCGAGTTCGCGCGCCGCCCGTCAAACCGACGGCGAAGACGTCGCCGTTGCAATGGCCGCATCGGGCGCGCCGCGGCGCACCTAGGTCGTCCGGCACCTGGCGTCCCAGGTCGTGGACCGGTCCGCAACGCGGCCGCACATCCAGATCGGGGATTTCAGACGAGTTCCGCCTCGTTTCCCCCACTGCGGCGGAAGTCCACCGGCTGTCCACAGCTCGCCCCGCGCAACGACCCCGCCCGGCCGGTCGACCTCTCAGATCTTCCAGGAGCGGATCCGCTCGGCGACTTCGGGGACCCGCAGGCTTGTGTCGCGGATCTTCCGGACGAGGTCGGACAGGGCGCCGTAGGGCGGGTCGATACCCTCGCCGGACTGATCCATGTACTGGGCCGCGACGAACGCGGCGTAGAGGCTGTTGCGGTGCGGGAGCGGCTCGAGGCGCACGATGGTGTGCATGAGCGCGGCCGCACGCCAGGCGGCGTCCGGGTCGGCTGCCTGAAGGGTGGGGAGTTTGGTCTTGTGCCGGGCCACGGCGGCAACCAGGGCGGAGTAGTCGGCGACGGACATGTCCTCGGAGCCGAGGGCGGTCTCCTGGACGTCGAGGAGCCAGGAGACGTCGATGGGCAGGTGCATCAGGCGGCAGCGGCCCCGCCGGGGCGCTCGGCCGGGGGGATTTCGTCGGGGAATGCGTCGTCGAACTCGTCGCGCAGCCGGTCGGCCCAGGCGCTCGCGCCCGTGATGAACTGCTTGCGCTGCATCTCGCGGACACCGAGGTCGTGCAGGTACTGCTTGAGGCTCTTGCCCTCGGCGGCCGCGGCCGCACGGACGCCTTCGAGCTCTTCCTCGGTGAACGGCACGTTCAGGGATGGCATACATCAGATGGTACCTAGTAGGTACCGCGCGTGTGAACCGTCAGCGGAACCTCGTACGACGCGCTCGTACCCGTCTCCGTGAACGGCACCCAAGAGCCCCGCACCCACTTCTCTCCCGGACGCGCATACGGTGCTCGTCGAGCAAGGCCCAGTCACAGTGCAGCCGGAAGATCTCGTGCGAGGGCAGCACGGAGATGCCCATGGCCGGCAATAGTGAATTTTGCGCCTCCAGGAGAGCGGCTGGCCGCAGAGGGTCCGCAGCAGTGTCGCGACCCAGGCCTTGGGCCGTTTTGGGAACTGGCTGGGCGGATTTCGGGCGAAGCGTCCAAGTGAAGTCCCCCTCGCCGTGGTCGGGGCCGGCGGATTCGCCGCCCTGGGCGCACCACCCCGACCGCAGGTACGTGGTCACGGAGCTCCGGGCCCACAGGCCTGTGCCCCCGGCCGATGTCGGCCGGGGGCACAGACGTCCGTGGGTCAGCGCGCGGTGAGTTTCCAGAGGTGGTCGGCGGTGCCGTTGTCGGTCCACTGGAGAACCTGGGCGCCGGGGGAGGTACTCATCTGGTCCACACCGAGCAGGCGCCCGCTGTTGTAATTGGCGATCTTGTAGAAGCCGTCGCGGGCCGGGATGAGCTGCCAGAGGTGGTCGGCGGTTCCGTTGTCGCCCCAGATCAGGGCGGTGCCGCCGTCACTGGTGCCCGCGTTGGTGATGCCGAGCAGCAGGCCGCTCTTCTGGTTGACGATCTTGTAGAGGCCCGAGCCGGCCGCGGCCAGCGTCCAGTTCTGGTCGGTGCCGGTGGTGGACGTGGCCTGGACGACCGAGGTGCCCTGGGCGGTGCCCGCGTTCAGGGTGTCCAGAGCGAGGCCGCTGTTCTTGTTGGTGATCTGGTAGCGCCCGGCGAGTGAGGTGTTGGTGCCGCTGGGGGTGACGACCACGTGGTAGCCGTCGGTGGCGTTCATCGTCACCGGCACGGTGATGGAGCCGCCGGACACCGCGTAGTCGGCATCCGAGATGGTGATCGGGCCGGGGGATGCCGTGGTGCGGCCGGTGCCCGGGCTGTACTCCACCTTCACGTGGACCGTGCTGCCGAAGGCCGACAGGGCGGAGAGGCCGTTGACGGTCACCGCGCAGGAGCCGGTGCAGCCGCCGGCGACGACGCTGATCTGGTTGCCCGCGCTGTTGCGGGCGGCTATGCCGTCGATGCCGGTCTGTGCGGGAGGCGTGGTGACGAGCATGTTGCCCGACATGTCGCCGTACCACTTGTACGTCCAGTACGAGCCGTTCGGCGAGCCGCCGGTGTCGGTAAGAGAGTCGCCGAGGGTGCCGTAGTGGTTCCAGAAGGCGAGTTCCGCGTCCCGGACACCGGCCCGCTCGAACTTGGCGGCGTAACCGATCAGTGCCCCGGAGTTGCCCATCTCGTCGGGCGTGCCGTACTCCTCGATGGCGATCGGGCGTGGGCTGATGCCGAGGCTCGACTCCAGGGACCGGTACGCGGACACGTGCGCGGCGATGTCCTTGCTGCCGTTCAGCTCATGCCAGGCGATCACGTCGGGGACGGTGCCGCTCGCCTTGGCGTCGGTGAGGAACGTGCTGAACCAGGACTGGTTCCACGCCGAGTAACTCGGGCCCTGGATCGGGGTCGTGGCGTCCTTCGCGCGGACCTCCTTGTACGTCCGCGCCCAACCGGCGTCGAAGACGCCCGCGTTGGTGGTGTCCCAGGTCCAGTCGGGCTCGTTCCAGAGCTCGTAGGCGCTGATGTTGGTGGCGCCGGAGGACTGCACCGAGGCGACCTGCTTGTCGACGGCGGACAGCCAGTCGGCCCAGCTCACCCACTTGTAGGGGAAATTCGGGTACCAGTCCGGCATGCGGACGACCACCTTGGCGCCGGCGCGGGCCGCCTTGGGCGCTACGACGAGCGCGTCGCCGGCGGGCTTCGGCTCCCCGTTGGGCAGCTGGCTGCCGCCCGGGGCCATCTGTACGAAGGTGTTCGGCTTGAGCGCCTGGACCACGCTGTCGGCGGGGGTCGTCCCGTCGGCGAGGCCGTAGAGGCTGCCGGTAGCGACGTGGGTGACCGGGCGCAGGGTCTGGTTGGCGTTGACGACCAGGGTGGTGGCGGAGGTGGGGATCGCCTCGGCGGACGGCACGGTGAGGGCGAGTGCCGTGACGGTCAGCGCGGCTGCGCCGAGGGCGGCGGTCAGGCGAACGGGCGTGGGGGGTCTTGTGCGGCTCATGACAGGGTTCTCCTCAACGGAGGGGGAAGGGGGTTGGAGGTCGTGCGCGGCTCAGTCCTTCACGGCGCCCGCGGTCACACCTGCGGCCACGTAGCGCTGAGCGAGGACCAGCAGGACCGTGGCGGGGACGGACGCGACGACGGCGGTGGCCATGATCGCGTTCCACTCCTGGTTGTTGTTGCCGATGTACTTGTAGATGCCGAGGGTGATCGGCCTCCAGTCGCCGCCGCCGTCGAGGGTGTTGGCGAAGACGAAGTCGGACCAGGCCCACAGGAAGCTGAAGAGCGAGACGGTGACGAGGGCGTTGCGGCTCACCGGCAGGACGATCGACCAGAAGGTGCGGAAGGTCCCGGCGCCGTCGATGCGGGACGCGGCGATGAGCTCGCCGGGGATGCCCGACATGAACGCGGTGAAGATCATGACGCCGAAGGGCACGGCGATGGTGGAGTCCGCGACGATCAGACCCCACCAGGAGTTGAGCAGCCCGAGATCGAGGAAGATGCCGTAGAAGCCCATCGCCATGACGATGCCGGGGATCATCTGGGCGACCAGCAGCACCAGACCGAGAGCCCCGCCGCCGAACGGTCGGAGTTTCGCCAGTGCGTAGCCGGCCGGGGCGGCCAGTACGAGGGTGAGGGCGACGGTGCCGAGGCCGATGAGCAGGCTGGTGCCGAGGTAGGGCATCTGGTCGTCGAGGACGGCCCGGTATCCCTCGAAGGTGGGGTGCAGCGGGAACAGGTCGGGCGGGGTCTTGCGCATGTCCTGCTGCGGGGTGAGGGACACGTTGAGCATCCAGTACACCGGAAACAGCATCAGGGCCGTCAGCAGGAGCCCGATGATGGTGTAACGGCGGGAACCGGTAGGTGACTTCACGTCTCCTGCCTCCTCTGGCCGGACTGGACGCGGATGTACAGCAGGCCGAACACGAGGGCGATGAGGATGAGGAGGTTGCCGACCGCCGCCCCCGGTCCGAACTTGGGCAGCAAGGAGCCGAAGCCCAGTTGGTACGACCAGGTCGCCAGGGTGGAGGAGGCGTCCCCCGGTCCGCCCTTGGTCATGATCCAGATGAGGTCGAACACCTTGAGGGTGTAGACGAGTCCGAGGAGCAGGGTGATCGCCGACACCGGCCGCAGCAGCGGGAAGGTGATGCGGCGGAACTGCTGCCAGGCACTCGCCCCGTCGAGGGACGCGGCCTCGTACAGCTCGCCGGGGATGTTCTGCAGCCCGCTGTAGAGGATGACCAGGTTGAACGGGATGCCGATCCAGATGTTGGCGATGATCACCGAGGTGAGCGCCCAGTCCGGCGAGGTGAGCCAGCCCACCGGGTCCACGCCGAAGAAGTGGAGGAAGTAGTTCACCACGCCCGACTCGCTGTTGAGCATCCACGACCACGAGGACGCCGACACGATCAGCGGCAGCAACCACGGGATGAGGAACAGGGCGCGGAGGGTCGGGGCCAGGCGGAAGTGCCGGTTGAAGAAGACCGCGAGGGCGAGGCCGATGGCGTACTGGAAGGCGATCGACACGAAGGTGAAGATCATGGTGTGGCGCATCGCCGGGCCGAACGTGGAGTCGTCGAGCACCTTCTGGAAGTTGTCCCAGCCGGAGAACGGCGCGTCCCCCGACACGAACGACCGGACGGTGTAGTCGCGCAGGCTCAGGTCGAGGTTGCGGTAGAGGGGATAGACGTAGAACGCGGCAAGGTAGGCGAGCAGCGGGGCGACGAAGGCGAGGGCGGTCAGCCGGCTCCGGCGCCGCTGCCGGCGCCGCAGCGGCAGGGCATCGGTGCCACCCGTACGGCTCGCCTTCGACACGGCCCCGGTCCGCCGCGGGCGGTCGACTCGGGCGATGGTCATGACGGAGGCCTAGCCCTTCTCGGCGCTCGACTGGGCCGTGTCCAAGGCATCCTCGGGGCTCTTGCCGCCCGACAGGGCCGACTGGACGGCTGTCCACATCGGCTGGGAGATGGTCGGGTACTTGGAGCCCAGACCGCCGCTGGTGCGCCCGCGGGCCGCGGCGACCGCGCTCACCCACGGCTCGAGCTTCGGATTGGCCGCCACCTGCTTGGCCTGCACGGCGGCCGTCGGGGCGATGTACGTCAGGGTCGTGTCCGTGGCCAGCAGGTTGGTGTCGTTGGTCAGACACTCGACGATCTTCTTGCTGACGTCGTAGCGGGCGCTGTCCTTCTGCACGGGCACGGTGACGAACTCGCCACCCGTGGGCACCGGCGCCGAACCGCCGTTCTGCGCGGGGACGTTGATGACGCCGTAGTCGAAGCCGGCCTTGTCGGCGTTGCCGAGCTGCCAGGTGCCGTTCTCGCCGAAGGCGTAGTCGCCGGTGGCGAACTCCTGCCAGCTGGTGGTCTGCGTGTTCTGGAGGACGTCCTTGGGGGCCAGTCCGTCGTCGACCCATCCCTTCCACAGCGACAGCGCGGCAACTCCCTTGTCCGAGTTGAGCTTTGTCAGATCGCCGCCCGCGCCCCAGAACCACGGCAGGAACTGGAAGCTGCCCTCCTCCGTGTTGATCGCGGAGAAGGTGATGCCCTTCTTCCCGGCCGCCTTGACCTTGTTCAGGGCCGCGGTGAGGGACTTCCAGTCCTTGATCGAGGACGGGTCGACGCCCGCCGCCGTCAGGACCTTCTTGTTGTAGTAGAGGGCGAGCGTGTTGGCGCCGATCGGGACGCCGTAGGAGGCGTCGTCGATGGTGCCCGCGCCGATGATGTTCTTCTGGATCGACTTGGTGTCGAGGCCCAAGTCGCTCGTCTTGTTGAGGATCCCCGCCTCGACGAGCGTGGAGACGACCGGGTTGTCCACCAGCATCACGTCGGGCGCGTTGCCCTGCTGGGCCGCCAGCAGCGCCTTGTTGCCGAGGTCGGTGGTGTCATACGCGGTGCGCTTGACGGTCACCCCGGCCTTCGTCCCGCACTCGCTGACGAGCTTGTCCCACGGGGAGGACGCGTCGAACTGCGGGTACGGGTCCCAGAAGGTGTACGTCCCTCCGGACGCGTCGGTGGAGCCCGACCCGTCGTCGGAGCCGCCTGAGCAGGCGGTGAGGGAGGCGAGGGTGCCGACGGCGGCGAGCGCGGCCAGGAGGGTACGGCGGGTGGGTATCACGGGGTGACCTCGTTGTCGTGGAAGAGGGGAAGGCAGGGGGGCTTCAGGAGGTGGGCAGCCAGACGCGCATGCTGCCGTCCTCGCGGTTGGCCCAGGCGTAGTAGGGGACGGCGGTCAACTCGACGGGTTCGCCGTCCTGTTGCGGCGAATCGGGCGACTCGTCGACTGGGGCGTACGGCCACCAGCCGGCGTCCGGGAGGTGCCGTCGGCTGCCCGCCGCCACGACCGTGGTGACGCCGCCGAGCAGGTCCGGGCGGTGCTTCACGGCGAGTGGGCGGGTGGTGTCGACGACGATGTCGTCCAGGCCGCCGCCGGGGTGGTCGACCCCTTCCAGGCAGTAGACGAGGGGTCCGCGTTCGATGGCCACGCAGCCGCGTACGGCGTCCACGCGGGGGTCGGCGGCGGTGAGGCGCGGCTCCAGGGAGAGTTCGAGGACGACCTGGTCTCCGGGCGTCCAGGTCCGCTCCAGCCGCAGCCAGCCGTCGGCCACAGGAGCCTCGTACGTCTCCTGCCCGCATCGCACCCGGAACTCCCGGCACCACTGCGGGATACGCAGGGAGAGCGTCCAGGGCTCCGCCGGAGTCTCCTCGACGGTGAGGGCGATCGTGCCGTGCCAGGGGTAGTCGGTCTCGGCCCTGATGACGGCCACGTCGCTTGCGTACCGCCCGGAGACGTACTGGTGGATCTGCAGGCCGTTGTCGTCGCTGCTGGCCAGGTAGTGCTCCAGGCTTGCCAGGAGGCGCATGACGTTCGGCGGGCAGCAGGCGCAGCGGAACCAGCGGGTGCGGCGGGCCGACTGGTCGCCGCCGGGGTCGGTGTGGCCGTCGCGGACCTGGAGCGGGTTGACGTACAGCCAGCGCTCGCCGTCCAGCGACACCCCGGCGAGGAAGCCGTTGAACAGGGTGCGTTCGATCAGGTCGGAGTAGCGGGCCTCGCCGGTGAGCAGGGCCATGCGCCAGCTCCACTGGATCGAGGCGATGGCGGCACAGGTCTCGCAGTAGGCGCGTTCGTTGGGCAGTTCGTACGGGTCGCCGAAGTCCTCCTCCTCGTGGTGGGCGCCGAGGCCGCCAGTGAGGTGGGTCTTGGTGGTGGTCATGGCCTGCCACAAACGCTCGGCGGCGGTGCGCAGTTCGGCGTCGCCGGTCTCGGTGGCCAGATCGGCCGCGGCGGCCAGCAGATACAGCTGGCGTACGGCGTGGCCCTCGACGTTCGTCGCCTCACGCAGCGGGACCCGGTCCTGGCAGTAGGCCTCACCGCCGAGCAGCCCGTGGCCATAGCGGTCGACGAAGTAGGCAGCCAAGTCGAGGTAGCGGCGCTCGCCGGTCTCCCGGTACAGCTCGACCAGGGCGGTCTCGACCTCGGGATGGCCGTCGATGCCGTCGATGGGCTTGCCGCTGCCGGGCGGCCCGAAGACGGAGTCGACGTGGTCCGCGAACTTCCTTGCCACGTCGAGGAGTTCGCCGCTGCCGGTGGCCCGGTGGTGGGCCACGGCCGCCTGGATGAGGTGGCCCGCACAGTACAGCTCATGGCCCCAGCGCAGGTCCTTGTAGCGCTCGCCGCCCTTGACCAGCTGGAACCAGGTGTTGAGGTAGCCGTCGGGCTGCTGGGCGCCGGCGACCAGGGCGACGATCCGGCCGACCTCGACGGCGAGGTCGCCGTCCGGGGCCTGGTCTTCGGCCGGGGCATGCTCTCCGTCCGGGGCCAAGCCTCCGTCCGGGGCCAAGCCTCCGTCCGGGGCCAAGCCTCCGTCCGAGGCCTGAGCGAGCTGCCAGGCGGCCGCTTCCAGCCACTTGTAGACGTCGGTGTCCACGAAGGGATAGGCGCCCTGGAACTCGCCCGCGGCCGTGCCGGCCGCCAGCCTCAGGTTGTGCAGGTTTCCGGCCGCCTCCAGCAGTGCCGGTCCCTGCGGGATGGAGACATGCGCGTTGCTCGCACGGCGGGCCTGCCAGAACCCCGTATCGATGCCGACAGCGGCGGGGCGCAGTGCGGCCCGGCTGTCCGGGCCGAATCGGACCGGTCCCGTCGCGGGCAGGGCGGGGCGTGTGCGGGGCATGGCTCTCCGGTGGTGAGTGGTGGGACGAGACCGGCGTACGGCCGTGAGGGGTGGCCTTCGCCAAGGCCCGCTCCTCCTGCACGAGGAGCGTCGAGGCGGGTGACCGACTACTTGGAACCCGTTTTGCGCAATCGTTTTCTCGCCGAGAATGTAGAGGGCGGACCACCCGACAGGTCAAGGGTTACGCCAGGAGTTTATTCACCTTTTCCCCGGACTGGCGCAACGCCGCCGCACCTGTCACGATGTCGGGCGTCTGACTCGTCCAGGAAAAGGTTTGCCCGTGACTCCTGCTGCTCCAGACTCTCCTCCGGCCGGGCGGGCCCGGCTCGCCGACGTCGCCGCCCTCGCCGGCGTCAGCGTCGGAACGGCGTCCAAGGCACTCAACGGCGCCGGACGCATGCGGCCCGAGACCCGGCAACGAGTGCTGGACGCGGTCGCGCAGCTCGGATTCAGTCCCAACCAGCACGCCCAGAGCCTGCACACCGGCCGCAGCTGGACGGTCGGCCTCATGACCACTGACGGCATCGGCCGCTTCAGCACCCCGGTGCTGCTGGGCGCCGAGGACGCGCTCGGGGCGGGGAAGATCTCCGTCCTGCTGTGCGACACCCGGGGCGACGCCATCCGGGAGCAGCACCATCTGCAGAACCTCATGGACCGCCGGGTGGACGGAATAATCGTCACCGGCCGCCGCACCGATCCCCGGCCGCCGCTGCCCGGCGTGGAGGGCATCCCGGTCGTCTACGCCCTGTCCCCCTCCACCAACCCGACCGACACCTCTGTCGTCACCGACGACCGCGGCGGCGCACGCCTGGCGGTCGAGCATCTCGTGGCCGGCGGACGTACCCGGATCGCTCACGTCACCGGCCCGCAGCACCACGCCGCCGCCCGCGAACGGGCCCGGCACACGGTGGAACAGCTGCAGGCCGCCGCGCTGGAACCGTCCACCGGGCGAATCCATCACGGCGAGTGGAGCGAGGCGTGGGGCCGCCGGGCCACCGAGGCGGTGCTGCGCACAGCGCCGGACACGGACGCCTTCTTCTGCGGCAACGACCAGATCGCCCGGGGCGTGACGGACGCCCTGCGTGAACGCGGGGTGGCGGTGCCGGGCGACATGGCCGTCGTCGGCTACGACAACTGGGACACCATGGCCCTGGCCAGTCGCCCGCCCCTCACCACCATCGACATGAACCTCTCCGAGATCGGCCGGATCGCGGCCCTGGAACTGTTGCGGGCCATCGACACCGAGCCCCGGCCCGGCACGCACACCGTGCCGTGCCGGCTGGTCGTGCGCGAATCAAGCTGAGTACGGGCGGTGCAGGCGCGGGCCCGTGCGGATCCCGGGCGACGCGGGGACCCGGCGCCTGCCCGCCATACCCTTCGCGGGCACTGCACCACCCGGCCGTCGCGGCCGATGGGTCAGTGCAGCGGCTGCCGCGGCCGACGAGAGGCGCTGCAGGAGACGCGCCCCGTGTCGTCAGCGGGGGACGAGGACCTGCGTTCGGGGTGAGCCACCGCGTCGGCTCACCCCGGACCGCGTTCAGCCGCCGAACGTTCAGTTCCGGTGCTCCGCCCGCCCCTCCCCCAGCACCACCGCGCTGGTGCCGGCGTCCTCGATGCACCCGAGCAGCCGCAGCACGTCGTGCGCGGGCAGGGCCGGTCGAACGACGCCGGTGTACACGCCCCTGTCCAACCGCTAGTGAACTGACCTACCTGCACGGAGTCGCCCTCAGCCGGGACACGCCCGTCCCGGACGGGCTCGACACCCTCGAGATGCCACCTGGAATGTGGGCAGTCTTCCGTACCAGCGGACCGCATCCGCAGGCCCTGCAGACGACCTGGGCGGCGACCGCGACCGAGTGGTTCCCCTCCAACCCGTGGCGGCTGCGGTCGGGGCCCTCGGTCGTCGCGGTCCTCGAGCGCGCCGACGATTTCAGCACCGCGACGTGCGAGCTGTGGCTTCCCGTCGAACCAGCGTGACGCGCCATCGACCATCGAACGCGGCTGAGCGCTTGAGTTGACCGAATCCGCCAACTCAAGCGCTCCTCGCCGGGACCGCAGTCGGCGCCGCCTTCGTCGGCGTGATCGCCGCCTGCCTCGCACCAGCGGAAGCGACGCGCCAACTGCTCGGCGGCACGAGTCTGGACGTGCTGAGCCTGCTCCTGGGCACGGCCGACCTCGATTTGGCGCCGGCCAGCCGCGAGTCCTGTCCCACAGCAGTCCAGCTCACCTCGAGTTGAAGATGTGAGGGGCTGGCCCCCGACGGGTGCCCCTCTCATCGATCAACACTGCGAGCTGCTGCAGTGACGCACCAGCAGTTCGATCCAGCAACGGGCCGCTTTCCCCTTTGAGTGTGGGGCGCCGTCTCCAACACTCCCGGGCGGCGCACATGCACCGTCGGGGCCGGGGATATCCAGTCGGCGTCCGCATGGATGCAGGTCTGCGAGGGAGCGGGTGCTGCTTCATCCCGCACCGGGCCGGGTGACCGTCTATGGACTGCGCACCGGCAACCCGACATGCCGCGCATGGCGTAATGAGCCGCTCGGACGGGCCGTAGAGGGCACGTTGTGCGCAGTCGATCACCAGGGTGCGGCAGGGCGGAAGCGACAGGCAGGTGCATGGACGAGGAGATCTGGGAGGACCGGTCGGAGGGGTTCGGCGAGCGGCTGCTGGGACTGCTGCTGGATCGGGCGCGGCATCTGCCGCCGCAGCTGATCGCTCCGCTGATCGCGGAAGAGGTGGCCAGGATCGGAGGTCGTGACGTCTCCATCCTGCTCCAGGACTACGCGCAGGAGCTGCTGGTGCCGCTGCCGGGCAGGAAACTGCATGTCAGCCAGCCCGAACCGGTGAGCAACTCCCCCGCTGGCCGGGCTTTCCTGCGCGGAGAGGTCGTTGAGGTGGCGCAGGCTCACGGTGGCCTGCGGATGTACCTGCCGCTGCTGGACGGCAGCGACACGGTGGGCGTGATGGCCCTCAGCGTGGACACCGTCGGGGAGGACGACCGGCGCCTGCTCACCCGGCTCTCCTGCCTGGTGGCGGACCTGCTGGTCACCAAGAACGCCTACACCGATCAGTTCTTCCAGGCCCGGCGCCGCGAGCCGATGAGCGTGTCGGCGGAGATCCAGTGGAGCCTGCTGCCGCCACTGTCGATGTCCGTGCCACAGTTCGACGTGGCCGGCATCCTGGAGCCCGCCTACCGCGTCGCAGGCGACAGCTTCGACTACGCCCTCAACGACAACATCCTGCATGCTGCGGTGATCGACGCGATGGGACACGGTCTGGACGCCGCCACCATGGCGACCGTGGCAGTCGGCGCCTACCGGCACGCACGGCGCGTGTTCGTCGGCCTGGCCGAGAAGTATGCGTTCATGAACGATGCCATCTCCCGGCAGTTCGGACCCGACCACTTCGTCACGGCGCAGTTGATGCACATCAACATCACCACCGGCGAAATGGAGCTGGTCAACGCCGGCCACCCCGCGCCGCTGCTGATCCGCGACGGCCGGGTCGTGCGGCAGTTGGAGAGCGCGACGACGCTACCCGTCGGCTTCGGCGGTCAGGAGCCCCGGATCAAGGAGCACGCACTCCGGCCGGGCGACCGCGTGCTGTGCTACACCGACGGCATCATCGAGGAGCACCTCGCCGGCAGCGACCTGTTCGGCGAGGAACGGCTCGTCGACTGCGTCAACCGTCTGGGCCAGGAACCCTCCCAGGGGGTGCGGGCGGATCTGCGTCTGCTCTCCCACGTACTGAAGAGCGAACGGGGCGGGCGTACCAGCGACGACGCCACTCTTTTCATGATCGAGTGGCGCGGTGGCGCCGCCGACCACCTCGCGGTCCTTGACTGAGAACTTCGCCGCGGACGGAGCGAGCCGGGCCACGGCCACTGCGCAGCTTCGCGAGCACCCCCCGAAGGCCGGCGCTCCGTGAGGACCTCACGGACCACCGACTGCGGTGTCCGCTCCACCTTCTCGGTGACGACCTGGTCGTAGTCGACGCCGCGACCGGCCGTGTCATCGATGTGGATCGCGCCCTGGGACGCGGCAGAGCACCCGGCCACCCGACTGTGCCCGCTGTACGGGACCGCGCAGGAGCTGACACCTCTGCTGTGCTCCCGTGCAGGGCAGCTCAGTTGCCGGACTGCTCGGCGAGGGTGTGCTCGACGAGGGCATTGGCGTGACCGTGGCCCAGCCCGTACTCGGCCTTCAGACAGTTCACGAGCTCCATGTGCGTGGTCAGAGGCGAGGAGTGGATGAGGTCCTTCCACTCCTCGATCGGGCGACCGTACTTCTTCAAAACCTACCCCCGTTCGCCCTCTGATCGGACGGAGGGACGGACCCCGTCCGCCGTCCCTCCGCCCGTACCGGCGCGGCCGGCGATCAGGCGGCGGTGAACTCGGCCACGTGCCCGTCACGTAGCGTCAGGTGGGCGCCGTTGAAGCGGGACCGCAGGCGCCGGTCGTGGGTGACGACGACCACCGTGCCCTGATAGCCGGTCAGCGCCTCCTCCAGTTCCTCGACGAGCGCGGGCGAGAGGTGGTTGGTGGGCTCGTCCAGCAGCAGCAGGTCCACTGGCTCGGTCACCAGCCGGGCCACTTCGATGCGGCGCCGCTGCCCGTACGAGAGGTCCTCCACCCGCTGCCGCAGATCGTCCTGGCTGAACAGACCGAGCGAAAGCAGCGCCTCGATGTGCTCGTCGAGGTCGCCGACCCGTCCGCTGCTGAACGCCTGAAGCACCGTCATCCCCAGCGGCCATGGCGCCTGTTCCTGCCTCAGATGACCCACCCGACCCGACACCCGCACGGATCCGCTGTCGGGTGTCAGCTCCCCGGAGAGCACTCGCAGCAGCGTTGTCTTGCCGGCCCCGTTGGGGCCGGTGATCAGCAGCCGTTCACCGGGCCGGAGGCACAAGGAGTCGATGCCGAGCCGGTCGCCCACCCGTACGTCGGTGAGCTCGGCCACCGGTTCCTCCGATTGCGTGGCCTCGGTGGTGATCTCCGCGGTGAAGGTGAGCGGCTCGGGCGGCGGCGTGACGGGGTTCTCGGTCAGCCGCGCGACCCGTTCCTTGGCGTTGCGGATCCGCGCCATCGCGCCGTGGCCCCGCCCGCGCATCCGGAACTGCCCGGCGCCGAAGACGGCGAAGGGAAGCTTGCGCGGGATGTTGTCCAGCCGTGCCACGTTGGACGTGATCAGCTCGCGACTGCGGTCCAGTTCGGCGCGCCACTGCTCGTACTCCAGCAGCCGACGCTGGCGTTCCACCGCCTTGGCCGCCAGATAGCCCTCGTAGCCGTTGCCGTAGCGGGCCACCGTGGCGGAGTCGACCTCCAGGATCGTGGTGGTGAGCCGGTCGAGGAACAGCCGGTCGTGGGTGACTGCGACGACGGTGCCCTTGTGCCCCCGCAGGTGTTCCTCCAGCCAGCCCACGGCCCGGTCGTCCAGGTCGTTGGTCGGCTCGTCCAACAGCAGCAGTTCGGGTTCGGAGGCCAGAGTCGCGGCCAGGGCGAGGCGCGACCGCTCGCCGCCGGACAGGGTGCCCAGCCGCCGGCCGCGGTCCAGCCCGGGCAGCCCCAGTCCGTGCAGCGCGATCTCCACCCGGGAGTCGACCTCGTAGCCGCCCCGAGCCTGGTACCGGTCGACCAGCACGGCGTACCGCTCCAGGAGGGCGGCGAGTTCGGCATCCTGCTCTTCCTGGTGCGGCCGTTCGGCCAGCTCGGCCTCGACCCGGCGCATGCCCTCCTCCAGTTCCCGCAGGTCGGCCAGGGCCAGATCGACGGCGTCCTGGACCGTGGCGTCCGGCGGCAGCTCCAGTGTCTGGGCCAGATAGCCCACTCCACCGGGCGCGACCACCGTGAGCGCACCGTTGTCGGGCTGTTCCTGCCCGGCGATGAGCTTGATCAGCGTGGACTTGCCGGATCCGTTGTCCCCGATGACTCCGACCTTCTCGCCCGGCTTGATCGTGACGCCGATCCGGTCGAGTACGACGTGGTCCTGGTAACGCTTGGTGATGTCATGCAGGGCGAGTTGTGCTGTCGACACGCAGCAGTCTCCTGATCGTCACTGGGTTGAGTGATGTCGCCGCGCACACAGAAGACCCTCGGGAGCGGGTCCGTTCGGTGGGAAGATCGCACGGCGAAGGATCGCGGTGCGGTTATTTCCTCAGGCGTGCACGGCGGGGCGCGGTGACGGAGCCAGGCTCGACGTCCCGCGCCTTCGCGGACCACACGTGTCGATCACAGGGAACCCATGACACGAGCGTAGACGGTACGAAGCTGCACCGGCAACCGGTCTGGCCGGAGCCGGGGTGGGAGGGCCGGGTCCGCCTCCCGGCCCTCCCACCTTGGTCACGGCTGGGGGTAGGCCCGTAGCACGGACGCCAGTTCCGGCCCCACCCTCGCCTTTAGCAGGGTCCCCTGCTCGGTGTGCTCGGCGGAGAGCACCTCGCCCTCCTGGTGGGCCCGCGAGAGCAGGCTGCCCTGGGTGTAGGGGATCATCGCCTCGATCTCCACCTCGGGGCGCGGCAGCAGGACGTCGGTGAGGTCCCGCAGGGCCTCGATACCGTCTCCGGTGCGCGCGGAGACGGCGATCGAGCCCGGTTCCGCCTCCAGCAGGCGGGAGAGCACGTCCGGGTCCGCGGCGTCCGCCTTGTTGACGACTACGACCTCCCTGATCCCGCCCGCGCCGACCTCCGCCAGGACCTCCCGGACGGAGGCGAGTTGCGCCTCCGGTACCGGGTGCGAGCCGTCCACCACGTGCAGCACCAGGTGTGCGTCCGCCACCTCGTCGATCGTGGAGCGGAACGCCTCGACGAGGTGGTGCGGAAGGTGCCGTACGAAGCCGACGGTGTCGGCGATGGTGTAGGGGCGGCCGCTCGGGGTCTCCGCGCGGCGCACCGTCGTGTCCAGGGTGGCGAACAGCGCGTTCTCCACCAGCACTCCGGCGCCGGTCAGCCGGTTCAGCAAAGAGGACTTGCCGGCGTTGGTGTATCCCGCGAGGACGACCGACAACACCTTGTTGCGCCGCCGCTCCTCGCGCTTGACGGCCCGTCCCGCCTTCAATTGGGCGATCTCCCGGCGGAGTTTGGCCATCCGCTCGTGAATCTGCCGCCGGTCGGTCTCGATCTTCGTCTCCCCGGGTCCGCGGGTCGCCATGCCGCCCCCGCCCCCGCCGCCCATCTGCCGGGACATCGACTGACCCCAGCCGCGCAGCCTGGGGAGCATGTACTGCATCTGGGCCAGTGCCACCTGAGCCTTGCCCTCGCGGGACTTGGCGTGCTGCGCGAAGATGTCCAGGATCAGCGCCGTACGGTCCACGACCTTGACGCGTACGGCGTCCTCGAGGTGGACCAGCTGGCTGGGGCTCAGTTCCCCGTCGCATACCACTGTGTCGGCACCGGTCTCCTCCACGATCTCGCGCAGCTCCGCCGCCTTGCCCGATCCGATGTAGGTCGCCGGGTCGGGCTTCTGCCGCCGCTGGATGACACCGTCGCACACCAGGGCACCTGCCGTCTCCGCCAGCGCGGCCAGTTCGGCGAGTGAGCTCTCGGCCTCGTCGGCGGAGCCCGACATCCAGACTCCGACGAGTACGACCCGTTCCAGGCGCAGTTGGCGGTACTCGACCTCGGTGACGTCGGAGAGTTCAGTGGAGAGCCCGCCGACCCGGCGCAGCGCGGTGCGCTCCTTGCGGTCGTACTGCTCACCGTCCCGGCTGTCGGTGTCCACCGGCACAAGGCGTTCGTCCATCAGGGCGGCCGCACGCTGCTGACGCGCGGCGGAACCGTCGGGGTGAGTCATATGAAGTCCTTTCTGGGGCGGGGCCCGCCGGCAGGGTCGGGCACGGTTGCGCTCCGCCGGCCGCGGGATCGTTGGCTGGCCTCTACGCAGGGCGCCCGTCCGGGACATACAGGACCGATCAACACAGCTGGATGCGTGGTTGGCCCGTCGGACCCCGTCGAAGAAACGGGCAGAGCAAGGCACAGGGCTGGAGGGGAGGTGAACACCGTCGGCAACGACGGGCAGACAAAGAGCAGCACAGCCCACGAACCGCGCCCGGCGGTACATCTCGCCCGAGGGCTCAGCAGACGGCCGCTCGGGGCATCGCGCCCCGCACCGCGTCACAGAGGGTCATTGCCGAATCTCACACGCTGTCAACGGTAGTCGATTGTCCGGCCGACCACATGCACCATTTCCGAACGACGAAGACCCGACGGATGGGCGTCGAAGGCGACCACGTCATCTTCGGGCATCTCCACGAGGCGGTCATCGGCACCCACTTCGCGCGCCTACGTCACCCCCCCCCTCAGCTGACCGGCCCCGGGCTGCCGTTCCAGGTCCGCCCGCCTCGTCGGGCCGCCTCGCGGATGTCTGTGCGCGGTGTGCGTCGGTGCTTCTACCGTTGTCAGCAGCGGATTGCCCTTCCAACGGCCTGCGGCAACAGTCTGACCCAGCCGATGTCCCGCCTGGCGTTGCCACCGCCCGCGCCTCCTCCGGGCCCAACCCCTCGCCGCGCATGAACGCGGCTTCGAAGGCCCCCTCTTTCAGTACCTCCCGCGCCCGTGCGGTCGCGCGGTTCACATCGCTGCGTTCCGCCGGGGGCAAGGGAGCACCGGTGGCGGCGCGGGTGGCGGCGGCGGCGCCCAGCAGCAGGGCCGCCGGCTCCCCCTCGCCCGAGAGGGCAAGGGCAGCGGCCAGGCCCTCCAGGGCCAGGGCGACCGCCCGCGGGTCGCTCGTCGAGCATGCCGTCGCGTATCCCTCCTCGTGCAGCGCGCGCGCCTCCCTCGCATCGCCCCGCAGTTCGGCGATGAACCCGAGCTCGGCCAGGAGCAGCGCGTTGGCACCGTCCAGCCCAACGTCCGTGTGCCACGCCCGTACCGCCCGCAGATGCGTCTCCGCCTCGTCCAGCCGACCCTCGCGCCGCGCGACGAGCCCCATCCCGAGCTCGGCGTTGATTTCGCCCGCCCGGAAGCCGATCTCGGCCGCGGCGCGCCGGGCCCTCTCGTGGTAATCCCGAGCCCCGTCGAAGTCGCCGGTCAGCAGTGCGATCCGCCCCAAGCCCGACAGCAGGTCGGCCGCGTGGGTGGAGAGCCCGAGTTTCTGTACCGTCACCAGGGCGTCCCGCTGCAAACGTGTCGCCCGCGCGTAGTCGCCGTGGATCTCGGCGACCGCCGCCCGCGGGTACACCGACCAAAGCTGCCCGCAGGCGTCGCCGACCGCGCCGAACAGTTCCACGCTCCGGGCCGCGTCCTTCTCCGCGCCCGCCAGGTCGCCGGCCAGCAGCCGCTGCACCGACCGGTCGGCGAGTGCCGCCGCCTCGCCCCACGGGTCGCCGAGCTCCCGGAACCCCTCCAGCGCCTGCCCTGTGAGCACCTCGCCCTCGGACGGATCACCCGTGCCGCACAGCGTGTGCCCCAGGAACCACTGTGCCCACGTCCCCCCGGCGACGTCGCCCACCTGCCCGTACTCCTTGAGCGCCGCCTCGATGCGCGTGGCCCGGTCCTCGCCGTCACCGCCCAGGATGATGATGCCGACCTGCCACACCTGCGCCCTCGCACGCAACGCCGTTTCGCCGCCCGCCAGTTCGAGCGCGGACGTCACCGAGCGGCGCGCCTCGCCGAGCCGCCCGCGCAGGACCCAGTACCCGGCGAGGGCGTCGACGAGCCGCAGCGCGTGTGCGGCGTCAGCGCGCTCCACCGCTCCCTCCAGCGCCCAGCGCAGGTTCGCGCTCTCGGCGTCCAGCCTGGTCAGCCACTCGCGCTGACCAGGCCCGCGCAGCTGCGGCTCGGCGGTCTCCGCGAGCCCCGTGTAGTACGCGACGTGCCGTTGCCGTACCGTCGCGAGCTCACCGGCCTCCCGCAGCCGTTCGACGCAGTACGCCGCCACCGACTCCAGGAGCCGGTACCGGTCGCTCGCGACGACGACCAGCGACCGGTCGACCAGCCGCACCAGGAGATCGAGCACATCGGCCCCGTCCACCCCGTCGCCCCCGCACACCTCCTCGGCGGCCTCCAGCGTGCAGCCCTCGGCGTGCACGGCGAGCCGCCGCAGCACCACCCGCTCGGGCTCGCTCAGCAGTTCCCAGCTCCAGTCGATCATCGCGCGCAGGGTCTGCTGCCGTGCGGGGACGCCACGCCGTCCGGCGCCCAGCAGCCGGAACCGGTCGTCGAGCCGGTCCAGCAGCCGGTGCACCCCGAGTGCCCGCACGCGTGTGGCGGCCAGCTCCAGGGCCAGCGGGATGCCGTCCAGACGACGGCAGATCGACTCCACCGCACCACGGTTGTCGTCGTCGAGCGCGAAGCCTGGCGCGGCAGCCGCCGCCCGCACCGCGAACAGCTCGACCGCACCCTCGATCCCCAGTGGCGGCACGGCCCACAGGGTCTCCCCGGCCAGTGCCAGCGGCTCCTGACTCGTCGTCAGGACAACAAGTCCGGGAGCGGTGCGCAGCAGCAGTTCGACCAGCGCGGCGGCCTCGTCCACGACATGCTCGCAGTTGTCGAGGACGAGCAGCATCCGCTTGCCGCGCAGTACGTCGGCGAGTCGCTCAGCGGCGCCCAGCGTCAGACCGCCCTCGGGCCGTACGCCCCAGACCCCGTCGTCGCGCAGCCCCATCGCGACGGCGACGACCTCAGCCAGGTCCCTGCCGACCCCGGCGCCGGCGAGCTCGACGAGCCACGCCCCGTCCGGGAAGGTGTCGTTCATCTGCTCAGCGACGGCCACGGCGAGCCGGGTCTTGCCGACGCCGCCTGGCCCGGTCAGGGTGACGAGTCGGCGCCCGGCGAGGAGTCCGCGTACGTCGGCGATGTCGTCGTCCCGGCCGACGAGCGCGCTGATCGGCGTGACGATGTTGCCACGGGTGGCCGCGTCCGGGGCGCCTGGGCCGACCTCCTGCCGTAACAGCGCCCCGTGCAGCTCGACGAGTTCCGGGCTCGGATCGAGGCCGAGTTCGTCGGCGAGCAGGGCGCGCAGGGCCTCGTACTGGGCGAGCGCCTCACTCTGCCGCCCGGCCCGGTACAGCGCCCGCAGCTGCACGGCCCGCAGCCGTTCTCGCAGCGGATGCCGTTCGACGAGCCCGGCCAACTCGCCGATCAGCTGGGCGTGTTCTCCCGCATCCAGCCGCGCCTCAGCATGCGCTTCGAGTACGGCGAGCCGGTCCTCCTCCAGCCGGTTCACGGCCGCCCGCGTGAACGACTCCTCCGCGAAGTCGGCGAACGCAGGCCCCCGCCACAACGCCAGCGCGTCGGCCAGCAGCCCAGCCCTGGTGCGGGCGTCCGGCGCCGTCCTGGCCCGCGCGGCGAGCCCGGCGAACCGGTGGGCGTCCAACGCCTGCTCGGCAACGATGAGTTGGTAGCCCGGCGCACGGGACACGACGAGTTCACGCCCGCCCGGCTCGGCCTCGTCGAGCACTCGCCGCAGCTGGGAGACCTTCGCCTGTAGGGCCCGCGTCGGGTTGCCGGGCGGCTCGTCACCCCACAGGTCGTCGATCAGCCGATGCGCGGCGACGGGCCGTCCCGGTTCGACGAGCAGGGAGGCGAGCAGGGCGCGCACCTTGAGTTCGGGAACTCGGACGGGCTGCCCGTCATCCGTCCAGACGGCCGTCTCCCCCAGCACCCCGAATCGCATGCCGCCCACGGTAACCCGGCCGCCCGGAACCCACCCGAACAGATCCGTAACACCACCCGAGCCGGACTCGAAGCGCCGGGCGGGACAGTCCTCCCCATCGAACTCCGAATCATCCGAAGCAAACGGAACGCAGACCGCGGACCGCACAACGCAGAACCCGCGGCACGTCGGAGCACTGACCAAGGAGGACCACCATGGGACGACTGACGAGCAAGACGGCGCTGGTCACCGGCGGCAGCCGCGGCATCGGCCGGGCCATCGCCCTGAGGCTGGCCGGGGACGGCGCCCGTGTCGCCGTGCACTACGCCTCCAACGAGACGGCGGCGAAGGAGACCGTGGCCGCGATCGAGGCCGCGGGCGGCAGCGCCTTCTCCTTCCGTACCGAACTGGGTGTTCCCGGCGACGCCGACGCCCTCTGGAAGGCGTTCGACGAGCACGCCGACGGTGTCGACATCCTGGTGAACAACGCGGGCATCGCGGGCCCGGGCCAGATCCACGAGGTCTCCGAGGCCGACTACGACAAGGTCTTCGCGGTCAACGCCAAGGCGCCCTTCTTCGTCATTCAAAAGGGCCTGGACCGGCTGCGCGACGGCGGCCGCATCGTCAACATCTCCTCCGGCGTAACCAAGGTCGCCTTCCCCGGGATGACCTCCTACGCCGCCGCCAAGGGCGCGGTGGAGGTGCTGACCCTCACGCTCGCCCAGACCCTGGGCTCGCGGCGCATCACGGTCAACGCCGTCTCCCCGGGCACGATCGAGACGGACATCCACCCATGGATGGCGGATCCTGACGCCAAGGCACACGCCGCCGCGTTCTCCGTCTTCAATCGGGTCGGCCGGCCGGACGACGTCGCCGACGTCGTCGCCTTCCTCGCCTCCGACGACGGCCGCTGGGTCACCGGCCAGACCATCGACGCCAGCGGCGGCTCCGGCCTTGGCATCTGATCCCGGCAACTGATCCCCGTCAGAGGCCGGCACCCCAACTCCTGGGAAGGAAAGCCGCATCATGCCCCACACCCTCCTCGTCGTCGCCCACCCACGCCCCGACTCGCTGACCGCCCAGACGGCCGCCCACCTGCACGCCCGTATAAAGGACGGTGGCGGCACCGTCGACATACTCGACCTGTACGCCGAGGAGTTCGACCCCCGCCTGGCTCCGGTCGACGAACCGGACTGGGCGGACCGTGAGAAGCGGTACTCGCCCGAGGTCCACGCCCATATGGAGCGCATCGCGGCCGCCGACGACATCCTCGTCGTCTTCCCGGTCTGGTGGTTCGGGCCGCCCGCCATCCTCAAGGGCTGGATCGACAGGGTGTGGAACTACGGCTTCGCGTACGGCCGCAGCAAACCGCGCCTCGCGGGCAGGCGGATGCTGTGGCTGGGACTGGCGGGCGGTTCCGCGCCGGAGTACGAGAAGGCCGGCCTCGACACCGCAATGGACGTCCAGCTGCGCGTGGGGATCTCGCAGTACTGCGGCATCCTCGACTCGACGGTCCACCTCGTGTTCGACACCGAACTCTCCGGTGTCCCGGAGGCGTCGCGCCCGGGCCGAGTACGGAAGATCCTGTCGGCTGCGGAGGCTGCCCTGGACCCACGGAACTGACAAGAGCACCACCGCGGCCACCCCGGCCGGCCTTGGGCCACCGGGGTGGCCGCGGCCGCTTCCGTCCCACCGTGGCCCGCCTCTCTGCTGCTCCCGGGCGCCGTCGCAACAGCACCGCAACGCCGTCCGAGCCGAACCCGAAGCACGGCACCGGACAGTCTCCCCATGACTTCACTGACGCCCTCCCGGGCGGGTGCCCGCCAATGGCTTGGCCTCGCCGTACTCCTGCTTCCCGTGGCTCTGATGACCGCCGACCTCGGCGTGTTGTGGCTGGCCACGCCGTATCTGAGCGCCGACCTGCGGCCCAGCAGCGCGGAAGTGCTGTGGATCACCGACATCTACGGTTTCCTGACCGCCGGCATGCTCGTGATCATGGGCACGCTCGGTGACCGCATCGGCCGCCGCAAACTACTGATGGCCGGCTCGGCCGGTTTTGTTGCGGCCTCGCTCGTCGCCGCCTACGCCCCCAACCCCGAGACACTGATCACGGCCCGTGCGCTGCTCGGCGTGGCGGGGGCGGCCGTTCTGCCGTCCACGCTCTCACTGATCAGCCATATGTTCGCCGACCCGCGCCAGCGAGCCACGGCGATCGCCATGTGGGTGAGCGCCCTCTCCGTGGGCCTGGCCGTCGGGCCGATTGCCGGAGGCGTTCTGCTGGACAACTGGTGGTGGGGCTCGGCGTTCCTGATCGGTGTGCCGGTCATGGTGCCGGTGCTGGGCGTCGCCACGGTGCTGCTGCCCGAATACCGCGATCCGGCGGCTGGACGGCTGGACCTGACGAGCGTGCTGTTCTTCCTGCTGGCGGTGCTGCCACTGGTCTACGGCATCAAGACCGTGGCCGAGCACGGCCCGAACGCGTCGGCGGCCGTGGCGTTCGCCGCCGGACTGATCTTCCTGATCGTCTTCATCCGCCGTCAGAACCGGTTGGAGGTCCCGTTCCTGGACCTGCGCCTGTTCCGCCACCGGGCCTACACCGGTGCCCTGCTCACGCTGCTGCTGGGCATGACGGCGCTGAACGGCGTCGAGTACCTGGTCCCGCAGTACCTCCAGGCGGTGGCGGGAAAGTCACCGCTGGAGGCGGCGCTGTGGTTGCTTCCGGGCGCCGCGGGGCTGGTGGCCGGTTCGCAACTGACGCCGGTACTAGCGCGGCGCGTCCGCCCGGCGTACGTACTTTTCGGCGGGCTGCTGGTCTCGCTGACCGGTTACGGGGCGATGGTGGTGACGACCGGTGTCGTACCCATGTCGACCGCGCTCGCAGTGATCATGTTCGGCGTGGCCCCGATCAGCGTGCTCGGTACGGTGCTGGCGGTCGGCTCCGCCCCGCCGGAGAAGGCGGGAGCAGCGGCGGCGACCGGTCAGACGGCGTACGACCTGGGCCTGGCTCTGGGTATCGCGGTCACCGGCAGCGTCGCGGTCGCGGTCTACCGCGGCGGCATCCCTTCGGACGCCCCGCCGGAGGCGCGGGACACGCTGGGCGCGGCACTGGCAGCGGCCGAGCACCTGCCGAACGGTACTGAACTGGTCGCCATCGCCCGGGAGGCGTTCACCTCGGGACTCCAGACCGCGGCGACGGTGAGCGCGGGCTTCGCGCTGGTGACGGCAGTACTGGTGATGACGCTGCTGCGTCACGTCCCGCCGATCCCGGCAGCGGCTCCGGAGGAGGAGCCGACGCCCCGTGGCAACGACCGGCTCCAGGACGAGGCACCAGTCACCACCCGCTGACGAAGACCGTCCGGCGGATCATGCCAGCCCCTCTCGGGCTCGGAATGATCCGCCGGGCAGGCCCTGACTGACCCGCACTATGGAATCAGAGGTCCGCAACTACAGCCGGGTCTGGCCCACCGTGTTAACCACCGGACGCGGTGCCATGCTTCGCGACGAGTCAGAACGGTCCTTCATCGACTTCTTCGCCGGGGCCGGCGCCCGGAACTACGGGCACAATCCACCCGGAGTGAAGTCCGAGCTGCTGGACCATCTGTCCGGAGACGGCGTCAGACACGGACTCGACACGCACACCGCAGCCAAGCGCTCTTCCTGGACCCTGGCATCCGACGCGAAAGGACCGGTACGACCTCACACTCTTCGATCGCTACATTGAGGCGTTGCCGCCCGTTCGCTGAGACTGAACCAACGGCACCTCGCCGACGACCGCCCCGCCGGAACACCCACCAGCGGGGGCGTCGCCGCCACACGCCACGTCCGCGACTTCGCCACCATGATCCGCGACACATCCAGGGACTCCTGCCCGCCTGAATGGACCGGGTTCTCGCGAACGACCTGACCGCCCTGCGCTCCCTCGCCAACCTGCGCCGCGACATCGACGCCGTTACCGCGGTCTTTCCCACCTCCTGGGGCTCAGGCCAGGTCTGAGGGGCACGTGACACGCGTCAAACTCATCAAACGCCTGGGATTTGGCCGGGCCAACCTCGATCTCCTCCGCAGACACGTACTTCACAGCCCGTGATCTTGCCGACGCCTCAAGATCGTCGACAGAGCCTGAACCGCCCCACCCGGCACAGCTCTGCGGTGACCGCCCTGCCATGATGATCGCCGCCAGGGCGGAACGGTCTCTGGAAGAGTGGCGGAAGAAGAGAAGACACAATGCGAATGCCATGGCGCCGACGGCCTGCCGGGCGATCTCGGCGACTGCTTGACGCCGCAGGGCTCGGGCCCGGTCCGACAGATGACGGCAACGACCAGGTCGTCGGTCGAGAGGTTGCCTATCGAGTCGCCCACCGCAACTCCGGCGCGATCACCGAGGTTCTGGCGATCGCGGAGGAACTGCTCGAGGACGAGGCGAACTACGAGTTCACCGTCTCACTGCTGGAGAACATCCAGAACCTCGTGTCGCACGGTCTCGACACGTTCTGGTCGCCCGACGAGGTGTACGCCCAGCTAGGCCCCCGCAGCGCAGCCTGCTGGGACACCCTGACCAGTTTCTGGAGCGCAGTAGCCGATTGGTGCGGCCGTACGAGCCTGTCGTTGGAACCTGTCGAACCTCTTCTCACCATCCAGAACGAGCAGCTGAAGGTGCTGTTGTGGACAGGGAACCGGACCCTGTCCACGGGCGAGAAGCTCGGGCTCGCACAGGCGGTCCGTTACGAGAAGGCCAACGGAGCGTCCATACCCGGCTACAGCCACATCGCGGTGGCATTGCGTAGTACCGGACCACAATGATCCTGCTCAGCATGCTCGATCGGCCTTGCCAGAGCCGAACTTCATGAGCCTCGACATCCCGCGCGTGAGACCGTCGCATGCCGTCCTTACACCTGGCGGAAAGGGACGGGGTATCCGTCGCGCAACGGGGATGTCAGCGGCCCGACCACGCCGTACGCCCGTGGTGACCTGGGCGGACTCCAGGGCGCTGCGAAGGCCGGCGCAGCACCTACTGCAACACTCGGCGCAACATCTGCCGCAACGCCCAACGCACCACGGGGACTTATGAGGTGAAGCGGCGGCCCGGCGGGCTGGTCACCGTGTCGCCCTGCGATCGGTGCCCACGATGTCGCCGGTCGCGCGCACGACCAGGTCGAGGGCGAGCCGCAGGTCGCGTCCGTCCTTCGACACGGCACGGTCGGACCCGTGATCGGGGCGTTGGTCTGGCGTGGAGGGCTCTTGGGTGGGCCCAGGCCTCGGCCCGGGCCGGATCTGACAGCGGGAATATGGGCTGTCCCGGAGCGCGGCGTGGGAACTGCGGCCGGGTGGCGCAGTTGGTCGGGAAGAAGATCGCCGTGGCGGTGCCGGAGTAGGCGAGCGTGTGTTCGAGGGAGGGGTTGTGGTCGATGCTCTTCTTGACGAACTCCAGCCGCTGCTTGGCCTCTCGCAGGATTTCGGACCACGTACGCACCCCCCGGACACTGGCGTGCTGGTATTGGGTGGGTTCGCGGTACAGGCCCTCGGGCTTGTTGGTCTGGCGAAGAGCTCGCATAGGCCTGTCCTTGACTGAACGGACGACGAGGTAGAAGTCCCAGGTGGTTTCGACGTTGGCGAAGCGCGGCTCGTTGAGAACGGCCTGCATGTAGTCGTCGAGGTCTCGCGGCTCATCGTCTCCATCAGTGCGAAGGCGCCCTCGCACTCCTCATCGGACACGTCAGCGGTCGGGGGGGCGGAGCAACTCGGCCGGAACTGCGGTGAGTGCAGTGAACGGCATCGCCGACGGAAATGGCCGTTCGATCCGGGCATGAGTGCTCAGCTGGCCGGGCCGCCGACAAGGACCGACCAGCCGCCGTCGACCCGCAGGGTCGTGCCGGTGGCCACGCGGAGTGCGGGATCGGCGGCCAGTGCCACCGCGGCAGCAACATCTTCGGCCTCAAGCATCCGCCCCAGCACGGACTCGCGGGCGACGAGGGCGCCGCGCTCGCCGGTCAGGGCTTCGGCGGTGGCCGGCGTTCGGACTGCCCCGGGGGCAACAACGAGCACGCTGACGCCGTCGCGCGCGCTCTCCGCAGCGACGTGTCGGGCGAAGGTGGCCAGCGCGGATTTCGCTGTGCCATGCGCGAGCCTGCCTTCGCCGACGTAGTCCGCAGCGGTGCTGCCGATGTAAATGATCCGACCCGAGCCCTGCGCCCGCATCGGCGCGAGGACGCGCTTGGTGATATGGAAGGCACCGGCCAGCTCGCCGGTGACCTTGGCCGCGAAGGCGGTCCACGACAGATCGTCCAGCGCAGCGAACGGCGGCGGAGCGGTATTGGCGTTGACGACGACTGTGTCGATCCGCCTGTGGGTGGCAAGGATCCCGGTCACCAGCTTATCGATGGCGGGAGGGTCGGTGACGTCGGCCCTGGCGCTCGACGCGCTGCCGCCAGTGGCCTCGATGTCACGCACGATCTCGGCTGCGTCGGCTGCACCGGTGCGGTAGTTGACGATCACGTGGTGGCCGCGCGTGCCGAGTTGCCGCGCAATGGCCGCCCCCAGGCCACGGGCGGCGCCGGTGATGAGTGTGATCGGTGGCATGCTTCCTCCTCGGTCGTGATCAGGTCACTAACCTAAGGAGAGCGCAGGTGCGGCGGAAGGCGCTCACCACGTGGTGCGGTGCTCACTCGACGGTGAGCGCGCACTCCACAAGCCCGGGAGAGATGTAATGGGTGACGTGTTCCACAAGGACTGCCCGGCCCGCGAGGTGCTGGGGCACCTCGCCGGCCGGTGGACGATCCTGATCCTCACGGCTCTGCTGGCCGAACCGCTCCGCTATCACGAACTGCGCACGGTGGTCGCGGGAATCAGTGACAAGAGCCTCGCGGCCACGCTCCGCTCACTCCAGCAGGACGGCCTGGTGCACCGCCAGGTCGGCACGGGACAGCCGCCATCGGTGACGTATTCGGTCACCGATCTGGGCCGAGGCGCAGCGGCGGCGCTCGACCCGCTGCTGCAATGGATCCGTGACAACGCGGCGGAGATCACGGCACGCCGCGAGAAGTGACCGAGCCGTCGAACGTCCGGGAAGACGTACGCGGTCTCACCCGAACCTCCGAAATCGAACACTGCAGGGACTCTCCGCAGCAGCTCCACCTGAAGTTCGACGTGTCGAAGTTCGCCGGGCAAGCACACCACCGACACCAACTTGGCGCTGTACTCGTACTACTCCTCGACCTGCTCCAGCTGGGTGCACGCCTATAAGCACCAGCGCCCGCACCAGGCTCTGAGCAGGCCACCCCGGTCAGTCTCTTCCGCCCAATGCTGCCGTCCCCGGCGGTGACCGGCATCCCGAACAGGACGTCACCGAACCTGAGTTGTCCATTGAGGTCGTCGAACCGCCCGTCCTGCCCCCGCAGGGAACCGCGGTCGAGTTCGACGTGCGGGTGCCGCCCAGCGGCGAGTTCACCCTGGTGACGGGCAGGCAGCGAGTCGGTATCCACCAGGCACTGGCCGACCGGACGCTGACGGTCTGGGCGATCCACGGCAGCGTCCACTTCTTCCTCGACGGGCATCGTCACTACGGTCCCGTCCCGGCTCCGGCCGGAGCACATCGCCTACCTGACCATGCCCAGGCGCGTCAGCCACCGGCCTACGGTGCGCGCGCTGATCTGCACTCCCTGGCCTGCAAGTTCGAGGGTGATCCGGCGGGCGAACCACTGGTTGTCCCGCCGCAACTGCTCGATCCGTTCGACGACATCGGGTGGGGTCTGGGTCGGTGAGGATCGCGGGACGCTTGGGCGGTCCTGCAGCCCGAGTTCGCCATGCGTGTCGTACCAGTTCTTCCACTTGGACAGGCAGGCGCGGGAGATATCGGCCTCGGCGGCGACGTGCGCGATCGGACGGGTGCGGCAGCGCTCCACGAGCCTTCGGCGTCCCTCGATGGTCAAGGGGGCGTTCGCATGTGTCACCGGAGCACCTCGGTACTCCGGCCGTCCGTGATGGCGGTGAGGAGGGGAAACGCGATGAGCAGCGCGACCGCGACGAGGAGTCCGCTTGCCCAGAGCGGCCCGAGGTCCCCGGCTTCGGTGCTGAGGGTGGCCGCAGCGATGACGGGGCCCACGGCGGCGCCCACGTTGAGCGCCGCGGTCGCATACGAGCCGGCCATGGTCGGGGCTCCCGCGGCCTCGTACAGGACCCGCGCAATCAGCGTGCTGCCCAGCGCGAACGACAGTGCGCCCTGCACGAACACGAGGATGAACAGGACGACCGGCTCGTCGGCCAGCATCGCCAGGGCCGGCCAGCCGATAAGCAGCAGCGGGCCGCCGACTGCAATGACCGGACCGGGACGCCGGTCGGACAGCCGGCCGGCGACGGTGACACCCACGAAGGAACCGGCGCCGAAGAGCACCAGAGCAACCGAGATCCACAACTCGCCCAGCCCGGCGCTGTCGGTCACCACGGGGGCGAGGAAGGTGAGGCTTGCGAAAGTTGCCGCGTTCACCAGCGCACCGAGCAGCATCACCAGAATCAACCGCGGCCGGGTGAGCTGGGCGAGCTCCGCTCGCAACGCCGGCCTGCCAGTCGCCTCACTCTCATCACGTCCTGCTGGGATTCCCTTCAGGACGCCGAGAGCCGCCGGCAGGCAGAGAGCGGCGACAGCCCAGAAGGTGGCCCGCCAGCCGAGCACCGTGCCGAGCACCGAGCCGCCGGGGACACCGGCGATCGTGGCCACCGTCGTGCCTGACAGCAGCACGGCCAGCGCCCGTCCCTTCCTGTCGGGTGGGACCAACGTGGCGGCAGCCGTCAGAGCGACGGCAAGGAACCCTGCGTTCGCGAGCGCGGCGACCACCCGGGTGGCGAACAGGACCGGGAAGCTGGTGGCGAGGGCGCCCACAGCGTGAGCCGCCGCGAAAGCGAGGATGAACCCGAGAAGGCTGGAGCGCCCGGGCCAGTTGCGGGCAAGCGCGGCCACAAGAGGGGCACCGACGATCATGCCGACCGCGAAGGCCGAGGTGAGCGTTCCGGCTGTCCCGACTGTGACATCGAGGTCTGAGGCGATGTCCGGCAAGAGGCCGGCGAGCATGAACTCCGAGGTGCCCATGGCGAAAACCGCCATGGCAAGCAGGTACAGCGGAAAAGGCATCGAGTAGCTCCGAGGTGAGGAGAAGCACGAGAAG
Source organism: Streptomyces sp. NPDC050759 (assembly GCF_044456945.1). Taxonomy (NCBI): domain Bacteria; kingdom Bacillati; phylum Actinomycetota; class Actinomycetes; order Kitasatosporales; family Streptomycetaceae; genus Streptomyces; species Streptomyces sp. NPDC050759. Next base: position 135,636 of record NZ_JBITGI010000013.1, read on the forward strand.
GTCATCTCGTCACCGCGGCCAGCCCCAAACGCCATTCGTCCCACCGCAGAATGCGGCGCGACGACAGCGCTACGAGCTCAGTGGTTCAGGGGGCTGACGGCGTGACCGAAAGCCCCCGCCCTGTCTGACTCAGGACTCGACATGGCCCGCACGCTACCGGACCGATGCCCCTCGAAGCATCTCGGTTTCACTGGCATTGCCCTGTGTCACCAACGTCATTTCCCGCAACATCTAGCTGTACAACAATGTCGCTCGCCACCGGGGCCCATCCCTCACCAAGAGGGGCCAGTGCATCGGCGGGAGCGGGCGTTCCGAGTGGCGCGCTGTATGCCCGTCCGGTGTGTTCCCACGACGTCGAGGTCAGTACGACCTCTTGATCGAATAGCTCAGGCTGGAGCACGAGGACTCCGGCGGATTGCAGGGCCCGAACATAGTTGAGGAGTTCGATCGCGCTGATCATCATCCAGGCGACCAGGGGTACTGCGGCGCGGAACCGTTCGGACAAGCCGAATGGATCAGTTTCCGTGAGCCGTTCAATGTCGTGGTGAACGACATCACCGTAGATCCACGCCATCGCCAACGTCTGGTCGTCCAGACCTGCGACCTGGCCGGTGTCGGCGTTACCGATCATGACCTGATAGCCGCTCTGACGCGTGGTGGTGGACCCAGTCCTCGCTCTCCACTCGGTCCGCGCTTCCTTCACCCATGTCGTCTCGTCCGGCAAGGACCGACAGAAGTACCCCACACCCGCCAGGGCCTTGAGGTATGAACAGGCGTCAGTCTCCAGCAGCAGAGGCCTGACCCTCGCGGCAGCCGATTCGACCACTTCTTCGGCCGGAAAGTCCTGCCGAAAAGTCGCCTCGCCGTCGTCATGGACAGTCACCGAATACGGTGCCGCAGCAAGAGTGACCAGAGCGTCCCAGTCGGCCGCGAGTGAGTGTGCCTCCATCCGGCGAGCGCGTAGTACGAACGCCTCAAGCATGGCGCGATGCCGTCTCGCCACGTCTGTGTCCGACGAAGTACCCGCTGTCATGGGCCTCTCCAGCTGTCTCAACTGTGTGGTCCAGCGCCTCGCGGTGAGAGGAAGCATGACGTGACAGGCATACAGATATCAATTCGTTTCAGCACAAGACGCAGGAACGATCACACTCTGGTCTACCCGGGCCGGTCCGGGGTGCACTCGGTCAGATCCAGGTCTGATCTTCGTTGGTGAAGACCGGCCACGGCTGCCATCCCACTGATCCCTTTGCCAGCACGCGATCCATGCCCCGGGCCCAGGTCGGGAGGTCGACCAGTTCGAGCAGCAGCCGGTTGATCTCGGCACTGTTCATGGATACACGGTGGCCGCTACTTCGGAGCTCCAGCACTGGTTGCCCTGGCCACGTAGGTTCAACGCCGTCGGGGAGCAACCACCGCACGTCCATGCCGCACTTGCCGAGTTCTTCTACAAGGGAGTCGGAGCACAAGGTCACGGTGAAGACCAGGAAGTCGGCGATGAGGGCGGCGCACTGTGCGGGATAGATCCCCCAGGGCGGGGTGAGCCGTCCGCGAGCCACGCTGTCGCCACTGGTAAAACAGATGCGGGTCCCCGTCGTCAGGCGGGAGCGCCGCAGTAGCGACGAGTACGCGGCTTCGAAACGCCGGCCCGCCTCTTCCTCGCCCCATCGTTTCCTTGCCGCTGAGAAGTCAAAGGCGAGCAGTGCCCTGCCACCGGGGATCTTCATGGTCTGGATGCCGCGCTTGTGAGCCAGGCTGAACGCATCTGCGAGTGCGGGAAGGTGGGTGACGTATGGCACGCCGGTATCGACGAGACGGGCACGGATATCTCCGGGAAGCCGGCCGAAGTTCCGGGTCGCCTCCGCAGCGGCTTTCAGACGCAGGTCCTGGATGCGGTCGCGTGCGTTCGGGTTCGACTTCAGCTCGTGGAGATAGATGTCCTGCCAGCCATCGTCGCCGTCGTGGAAGACCGTAGCGTCGCCGATGCGCAAGCAGTCGGTGACGTCGCGCAACAGCGTGAACCGGCGATGGTCGCGCCATTGTTCGGCGGCGAACTCGATCTCGTGCTGGGTCCCCTTCTTACCTAGATGCATCGGACCGGGCGACTCGTTGCGGCACAGAGCGAGGACGTAGGAGCGGTTGTAGCCCAGGACACGCCAAGCCATCGCGTCACCGATGGAGCGCAGCTGGCGGATGATCCGCTCGCACACGTCCAGCTCCAGCACCCATGCATCAACGTCGTACGGATCTCCATCCGGCAGTTCCGGAGCGTCAGACGGAAGCTTCTCTCCCTTTCGCAGACGCTTTGCCACGCGGGATCTCTCTGCCCGGGCCTGGGTCGCCGCCAAGGTGGCCGACAGTAGATTGTCCTGGAAAGTGAAGAAATCACCCGGGTTCTGGCACATGCGCAGATCGCTGGTGAAGCCGGCAGACCCTCCACCGTCTTCACGTGCGCGGGATGCTGCATGACAGCGTCGATTCGTGCGGGGGGCATAGCACTCAGGAGCGGCACGCCCTCAATCATCCCAAGCGCCTCCACCCTCCACCAGGCGTTTTACCGAGTCCCAGGCTGGATAGGGCGTTTCCCGGGCTGTCGACCACAGCCCAGGCAGCGCCGCATTGCCTTCAACGGGGTTTAGTGGCGCTCGTTTTGCACACCGTCACAACCGACGGCCACGGCACGTTGCCCGCCCCGTCCGGCTATGCGGAGCCCGGGCCATCGGCGGTGGCCCCGCTCATTCTCGCCCGGGTGCTGCGGCGCGATCAGGACCCGATCTCGCATGATGATGGGGCAACAGCACTCGGCGCCCTTGGGCACGGTCAGGAACTGTTGGATGTGTCCGCGCTGGGACCACGGACGCACGCCCCTGACGGGACCGAGCCCGGTCACGAAGCCGCGGCGCGGGGCGGCGGATGCTCAATCGTCCACCGGCGCTCGATGTTCCGGTTCGGCAGGAACACCGGGTACTGAAGCGCGTACTGGAGGGCCGAGTGCTCTTCTCCGGCCCAACGCCTTGGCTGGCGAGGGCTGTTCGGCTTCCAGTGCAGCCACGGGTCGTGGCGGGGATGGTGGATGACGAACTGATCCGCCACGTCATAGGCGACCTCAACCAGGGCCTTGCCGACGGCTCCCTCGACATGCAGGAGGTGGTCCGTGCGCTTGCGCGGGTCGGTCAACTGCTCGGCCGGGCTGGGAAGGAACAGGAGCCGGTGCGGGTCCAGGGGCAGCATGATGTCGCTCTGGGCCACGGCGAGAACCTGATCGTCCGCGTCAGGACGGTTCCATACGACCACAGGGACGTCGCTGGTGAGCAGGCACATGTCGCTGAAGCCCAGCCCCCAGGGGCGGTTGTACAGCACGGGCGCCAGGATGGCGATGTTCTCGACGATGTAGCGAAGGTGGGGGTTGTTCGCGGTGATCCAGGCGATGTTGTCAGGGACATCCGCCTCTTGCACGGACGGCGGCTGAGTATGGGCGAGGCGCTTGGGCTGGCGCGTCGTGCGAAGGATCTGCGCGGCCATCCACCAGGAAAGAGCGCCGCGTTGCTCGGGCGTGAGCGGCCAGTTCGGTGTCAGGGCCCAGTCCTTGTCGTCGAGAATCACTTTGAGGACGGCCTCGGCATTGCCCTCCAGAGCGGTGAACAACTCCTCGCATTCGTGATGGGGCACGCCGTCGATGGTCGTACCCCAGTAGAAGCCGCGTTCGGCGCCGATCGCGGTCGTCATCGCCGGGAATGCCTTGTCGGGGTTCTCGAGGCGCCGTACGCGCAGTTCGTACAGCAGCACGTATCAAGCGGCTTGAGCGGGTGTGTGGACACGGGCGGAGCCAGCAGAACCGCCCCTGTGTCCTGAAGAGCGAAGGATGCCCGGTACAGGCCGCGCAGGCCCGCGCGCATTGCCTCCACCCTGCCTTGTGTAGCCTGTCCGCCTGACACTCGAGTTCCTCAGCCAGCCCAGTGGGGCGCAGGTCATGGGTGGTGGCGTAGATGAAGACTTCCGAGCGGCTGGCCCAGGAACCTGCGAAGAATTTGTCGAACGCTGTGATGATGTGCGCCGGTGACAGCGTCGCCACGCGCTTTGACTGCAAGGTGGTGTAGCGACGGCCGGGATCGGTGCCGGCAGACGCAGCCGGATCGCGGGTGTCGCGGACGAACAGGTCGATGCCTTCCTGGCCCTGCCCCGCCGTGCCGTACAACTCGCGCCCGTCCCGCTCGGCCAGCCGCAGAAAGAGCCGCTCCGCATCCGGCCACGGCAGTTGATCCAGCGGCAGATAGTCGGCCTTGGTCGCAATCGGCGGCGCAACCTTGCCCGAAGGAGGAACACGCAGGCTTGTCGGCACCTCCCCCGACGGCCGCATGGAGCCTCCCCCTGAGTGGTGGACACGCTGATACTGGATCTGCTTGATCCGGAGAAAGCGAGACCACCGCCGATGGCGATGAAGGACTACTCGGACGAGTTCAAAGCCGATGCCGTGGACCTGTACGAGTCCACACCCGGGGCGACGTACAAGAGCATCGCCGCTGACCTGGGCATCAACCGGGCCACCCTGCGCGAGTGGGTCCTGCGGGACCGCGAACGCCGCGGCGTCAGCGCCGGCCCGGCGTCGACCGGGCAGACGCCGACCCCGACCGGGACGTCACCGTCCGCCGATCCGGACGAGCGGATCCGCCGACTCGAGGCCAGGGTCGCCGAGCTCGAGGTGACCGAGCGGAAGCTGGCGACCGAGCGGGACGTACTCCGCAAGGCGGCCAAGTATTTCGCCGGGGAGACGAACTGGTGGGGAGCCGCTTCCAGTTCGTCGACGACCACCGGACCACCAAGGAGGTGAAGCGGCTCTGCGAGGTCCTGGAGCTCAACAGGTCCAGCTACTACAATTGGCTCTCCGGTCGGTACGCCAGAGCGGCCCGGCAGCACAGGGACCGGATCCTGGCCGAGCGGATCCGCGAGGTCCACGGCGAGTCCGGCGGCGCCTACGGCTCACCGCGGGTGACCGTCGAGCTGAGGGAGAGGGGCCTGCAGGTCAACGAGAAGCGCGTCGCCCGGGTGATACGGGCGTTCTCCATCACGGGCATCCGCCTGCGCAGACGCGTGCGCACCACCGTCCCGAACCCGGCCACCTCACCGGTTGCGGACCTGTTCCAGCGGGACTTCACCGCCGCCGAGCCGGGGCGCAAGTACATGGGCGGAATCACGTATCTCCGGCTCTCAGGCGGGGAGTTCCTCTATCTCGCGGCCGTCCTGGACTGCTTCAGCCGCAAGGTCGTCGGCTGGTCCATCGCCGACCACATGCGCACCAGTTTGGTCGCCAACGCCCTGCGGATGGCAGCCTCGACCCGAGGCGGCCTGGACGGGGCCGTGTTCCACTCCGACCACGGGGCCCGATACGGCTCCCGGGCCTTCGCCAGCCTCTGCGACCAGCTCGGAGTGACCCGGTCGATGGGCGCGGTCGGCACCAGCGCGGACAACGCGGCCTGCGAAAGCTTCCACGCATCCCTGAAACGCGAGACCCTCCAGGGCGCCCACGACTACGGCGACGCCGGCACCTGCAGAAGGACCGTCTTCGCCTGGCTGACCCGCTACAACAGCCGCCGCCGGCACTCCGCCAACGGCCACCTCAGCCCCAACGAATACGAACGCCGACACCAGACCGCTAAACTCACGCTCGCCGCGTGATCAATAACCGCGTGCCCACCTTCACGGGGGAAGGCCCCTGCCTACCCAGCCCGGGGCATGGCGTCCGCACAAACAAGCCACCGCGTGGCGGGCGGCTGCACTGGCAGTTGGTGGGGCTGCCCGGTCATGCTCGTGCGGATGCAACAAGGGTGTCGGCCCGCTGCAGGCCTTCAGGCGCTTCAGTACACGGTGAACATCCCCCGGGTGAGGGCGTGGACCTAGGTCTCGGCGCGCCACACCCAGGTTGGCCGGACAGTCACGCGAGCGATGACCACCGATCGGCGGGCCTGCGGGACTGCCCTGTGTTTCCTTTGAGCACATAGGTTCGGGACGTCAATAGCGGCGGGACATATAGGGCCAACTGCCTGCGCCGGCTTGACGAGTTCGGTGTCCTCGCATCCTCGCTCAGCGAGCCCATTCCAGGAGCCGCTCGGCCAGATGGCGAGTCCTGCCCCATGCCTCCTGGTGCCTCGGACAAGGCATACCACGTCATCAACCTCCCGACTCCTGAGGCTCATTGCCGAGAGGGCCAGCTACACGTCTTCAGCGCCGACGTGGCTCCTGGCCTGAATGAGTCTCCGGCCTGCAAACCATGACTTTGATCATATTTCTTTCGACGGGGCCGTGATGGGGTCCGGGCTGGCATGCACAAGACATGCACCCACAAGGGGGATTGAGGAAGTGAGACCCTTATGCGCGTCAGGGTGGCGACAGGCCACCGTTGGTGCCGTGCTGTTGTTACTGGCCGGGGTGGGCACCGCAGCAGCGGCACCCGCCCCTCCCGTGCCCGTTGGCGAGGCTTCGCCGGCAACGCTGGCAGCAGCCGGGCCGCAGGACCTTACGGCCATCGCCGACGGGGGTGAGCGGCCGGCCTCGGGCAAGACGCCAGCGGCCGGCCCCAAGTTCACCAAATCGGGCACGGCCTGGCGGGTCATCTCTCCGGACGTGGTGCTGCGCAACACCGTGACCGATCCGGACGGGGACACCGCGAACCTGACGTTCCAGGTGTACACCACGAATGCGGACGGTACCCCAAAGGCTCAGGTCGATCTCGACGGGTCGGGCCAGTACGGGGTGCTGGTATCACCGTATGTGGCCTCGGGAGGCCTGGCGAAAGTGCCAGTTCCCTACGGCATCCTGAAGCCGGGCGTGCTGTACAAGTTCCGCACCTCCGCCTTCGACGGCAGCCTGTACGAGACGACCTGGTCGCCGTGGGCGGACTTCCGTATCGACCCGTACATGAAGTTCCCTGCAGCGCAGTCGTCTTCGACGATCGACAAGACCGCGCAGGAGATCGACGAGTTCACCCGCTCCGATCCGGGGCCGGCGCTGCCGACGTTTGACGCTAACGGGGCGGTGAAGCGGGAAGCTGCGCAGAAGCGCACCTGCGGCCAACAAGACGCCCAGGGCCGACAGCTGTGCATTGAGCTGTCCCCGCCCACCGCGGAGTCCAAGGCGCGTGCACACAAGCGCGCCCAGGCGCTGCGCGAGGCTGCCGAGGCCAAGGCCCGTAAGGCCGGTCGGTCTCCCGCCGCAGCGGCTGTCGCGCCCGCGGTGGAGCTGGTCGACTGGTGCTGGGACAAGGCGGCGGGCAAGGACTACATGACCCGCACCGAGGCATGCCTGAAGAACATCGGCTCGGCGAGACTGACGTTCGTGGACACAGGACGGGATGTGACGATCGGCTTCGCCACATTCGACTTCGAGCAGCGCATCAAGGCATATCCGAACAAGGGCGCCTCCGGATCGAACTTCGCCGAGTTCGACCAACAGATCGCGATCATGCCGGTCTCGATCGACCAGGCACTGCAGGGCGTCACCATGAAGTGGAACGTCGGCACGACATGCCAGTCGTGTGTGACGTCAAACGTGAAGTGGACCGACGGACAGAACAACCCCGCCGGGTCGACCGCGTACTGGGATGTGGACGGCACCAGCCCGCCGTACGGAGAGCGGTGGGGCCGGGTCACGACGCAGTGGAGCGGCACCGGCAAGGAGATCATCGACCTGGGCTGGTCGGTGACCGCCACCGTGGATGCCAGCGACACCGCCAGCGACACCGCGAACTTCGGCACCTCCGGGACCGACGCGATGCGGGAGCTCGCGCCGCGCTGCGACGATTACCTCAAATCATCGGCACCGGGCTGTGTGCTGCCGTTCTTCAAGCTGACGTGGACGGTGGACACAAACCTGTACCCGGCCGCCGGGGCGTACTACTGGTACATGCAGCAGGTGCTGCCCGACCACGCCGGATCCAAGCGGTGGGACTCGCTGATGCACTACCTGGGCCCGGATACCACGGTCAAGAACAGCGCCGGCAACCCATGGACTACGGAAAACAGCCGCAACATCATCTGCGGCGCCGGCTCCGCCTGGACCATCCACCCCTCCGACACGTCGGTGGGTGAGGTCCAGTGCGACGAGTTCGCGATGGCCTCGACCCACGAGTCGGGCGGTTATCCCAAGAGTGTCAACCTGGTGTCCTCGGGCACCAAGTGCGCCCAGCTGTTCACCGACAAGATGGGAGACGGTTCGGCGAACTTCGGCCTGCTCGCCGACACCCGCACTGTGGCCAACGGGCCAGGCGGCACGGAGCGGTGCGGGCGCGCGGCGATCCCGAAGGTGCAGAACCAGATGGCCTTCAACGGGTTCCCGGCTCCGCAGTGGCGGATGCTGGACGGCGACGGCTTCTTCGTGACCCTGCCGGGATACGAGCATTGCACGTCGGCCGCGACGACTTGCACGTGGAAGAAGATCGGCAGCTAGCGCGAGAGCCAGGATGTGAAAGAGGGCGCGGAGGCCAGCCGCCTGGGCCGGTCTCCGCGCCTCGCACGGGTCAATCCGTCAGGGACTGCCACCGGTCTTCCTGTACAGGGTCGATACTGCTCAGCCACACCAACGTCCCACCGATCAGCCCCGGCTTGTCCCGCGCGGCCAGAGCCGGGGATTCCAACATGTCGGCCATCTCTTCCAGATAGGTGACCAGCGTGTCGCGTTCTTCGCCCGGGACTTCGTTGTAGCGGGACCAACGGCCCAGGAAGCCGGTTGCGGCGTCCAAGTACAGGCCCGAGGTGTCATCGGCCGGCCCGAGGGCGATCACCGGAATCCAGGTCGCCTGCCACACCGTGATCCACTCCTCTTCGGGGCGCCCAGAGTTGAGGGTGTCCTCTTGGGTCTGAGCGGCCATCTTCATGCGGTAGAGGGCGCTCACAGCCTCCAGGGTCATCAAGGCCTTGTTGCCCGGAAGGCAGCCCCAGCCCTGGGCGCCGTCGTCGCCCGCCGTCAGCAGCCACAGGGCGCGCAGCTCAACGGGTAACTGGATGCCGAGGTCACTTTCCACGGCGGCGACTGCAGCGGCGCTCGCGCCGGCCCGAAGGGCCGCATGGGAGACGGGGGCGTTGATCCGGAGCCAGCCGGTGATGCGCCGCCAGGCGTCCGCGACCTCCCGTACGGTGACCGCCTCGGCGCCGGGATCGGCAGGCTGCTCTTGATGCTGCCCTTGCGGCTCATGCTGATCCGGGTTGTCGGCGGTGGACTGAGCGAAGGAGGCCGGGGTCACGTACCGGATCTCGATCCGGTCGGGCTCACGGATGTAGCCGACGGCCAGGGCTGGGCAGTCCTCGAAGAGGTCGCCGTCGATCATCACGGTGAGGATGCCGGGCAGAGCCGAAACCTCGCCCCTATCTGGGTCGTCCGCCAGCTGGCCGGCCAGGATCTTCAGCGCGTAGGGCACCCCGTCTCCGAGCTGGGAAGCGGTCTCACGGACGTGCGTGGGGATCTCGACGTTCACGGCCTGGTGCTCCTTGCGGGTCGGATGGGGACACAGCCCTTCACACGGGACGACGCAGAAGTTGACGGTAGCTCAGACGTGCCCGGTACGCGCAGTGGCAGCGGTCCGGTCTGGTGCTCGCGACACCCCGTCACTAAGTGAGCGTTTGGTTCTCCGTTGTCTGTTTCGTTTGGCTTAGCTGTCGCGCCAGTTGGTGGTGGTTTCGTGGGCGAGGCGGCGGATCATGAGGTTGATGGCGGCGATTTGGATCATGGCTGCTGATCGGTGGAGGTGGGTTTCGTAGTCGCGGGCCAGGCGGCGGTGGCGCATGAGCCAGCCGAGGGTGCGTTCGATCACCCAGCGGCGGGGCTGGACGTGGAAGCCGCGGGTGGTGGGGTCGCGTTGGACGATTTCGAGGTCGATGCCGAGGTGGCCGGCTTCTTCGACGGCTTTGGTCTTGTAGCCGTTGTCGGCCCAGGCTTTGGTGATGGTGGGGTAGCGCTCGCGGACGTTGGTCAGGAGCTGGGTGCCGGCGGCGGAGTCGTGGACGCTGGCGGCGGTGACGGCGACGGCCAGCAGGAGGCCGAGCGTGTCGGTGACGATGTGCCGCTTGCGTCCGATGATTTTCTTGGCGGGGTCGATGCCTTGGCTGGTCAGGTGGACGGTGGCGGAGGTTTTGATGCTCTGGCTGTCGATCAGGCAGGCGCTGGGCTCGCTGGTGCGGCCTCCGGCCTGGCGGACTTTGCCGCGTAATAGCCCGGTGAGCTGGTCGAAGATGCCGTCGGCTTCCCAGTGGGCGAAGTACCCGTAGACGGTCTGGTGGGGCGGGAAGTCGTGGGGCAGGTAGCGCCAGGGGATGCCGGTGCGGTCGACGTAGAGGATGGCGTTCATCAGGGCGCGCAGGTCGTGGGTGGGTTTGCGGATGCCGTTGCGGGCCTGGCGCCAAGCTTCGAGGGTGGGGCGGATGAGTTCCCAGCGGGCGTCGGACAGGTCGCTGGGGTAGGGTCGTGGGGGCTGCATGATGCCTGGGTACGCGGTGGCCGTCGGCCTGAGCAGGGCGTGTGCGGGGGTGCTGGGTGCATCGGGGCATGCATTCTCAACTCGGTGCGAACCGGTAGGTTCCTGAATGAGACAGGAGCTCTTGCCAGGAAAACCGGCGCATTGCCGTTCTGCTGATTGCCGCAGAAGCGGTGTTTCCGGCGAATCACTTCGTTGGGCGCTCGATCTAGCTCCCGAAATTCGCCATGAACCATCCAATACCAGAACCAAACGCTCACTTAGGATCCGCCCTCATCACCTGGGCACCTATCACGCTCATGACCCGTCGAATCTCGCGTGGCCAAGTCCCGGCGAGGGCCGCCCCCTCCAGTACGTAAGAGGTCCCTATCCTTCAGCCGCTCTTGGGACGGCAGCCCCAGAGGGGCGGCCGCTGTGGTCCTCCGCGGGAACAGATGAGGGCAGTTCACGCGCATTGGCCACCGGGCTGAGTGCCAGAATCGCCCAGGTGAAGGCCAGCGGAACGGTCATGACCCACATGGTCGGGCGGATACCGACGACCGAGCCGAGTACGCCTCCGAGGGCGGATCCGATGGCGATCGTGCCTTGGTTGGTAGCCATGGCGGCAGACGAGACCCGCCCCAGAAGGTGCGCCGGACAATAACTCTGACGAAATGTGCCGACCACGACGTTGCCCACAGCGATGCCCACACCGAGGAAGAACGCCCCGGTGCCGAACAGCAGCAGGCCCGCCCGGGACGTGGTGAGCGGCAGAAGAAGCGCGAAGGGGCAGGCCAGAGCCTGTGTGAGCACCATGGCGCGTGCGGTGCCCCAGCGATGGCACAGATGTGTGGCGATCACGGCGCCCAGAGTCCCGCCGAGGCTGGCGCACATGACCAGGAGGCCCACGGTGCCGGTGCTGACGCCGATGGTGCGGACGAGGAAGATGACCTGAACCGCCTGGTAGCCCATCAGCAGGAAGTTCAGGGTGGCGCCGTAGATCACGATGGGCCGCAGGTAGGGATCGTGTCCGAGGAAGCGCAGACCCTCAGCGATCTCGCCCACCAAGTTCTTGGCCGCATCCTTATGATCTGCGGGCCTATCCTCCGACGTCCGGATGCCGAGCAGGCACACAGTGGAGAGAAGGAAGGTGAGTGCGTCCAGCAGCAGCCCCGCGGTGGCCCCGAGGACCTGGGCGACGACCCCTGCCACGCTCCTGCCCAGCACTCGGGTACCGGCTTCACTGACCTGAAGCTTCGCGTTCCCGTCCGCCAGGTTCTCCCTCGACAGAACGGTCGGCACGTATGCGTGACAGGCCGTGTTGATGAACACCGCGGATGTACCGCAGGCCAACGCCGTGAGGAACAGATGCGTGATCGTCAACTGCTCCAGCCAGCCCGCGATGGGCACGCTGATATACATCACTGCGGACACGAGGTTGCAGACGATCATGATGCGGCGTCTTGGTAAGCGATCGACCCAAGCGCCAGCGGGCAATCCCAAGAGCAGCCACGGAAGCCACACCGCCGCCGCAAGAAGCCCCACCTGCAAGGCACTGGCCTGCAGGGCTAGTACGGCCACGAGCGGCAGTGCCACCGTAGTGATCCCGTTGCCCAGACCGCTCGCCGTCTCACCGATCCACAACAGGCGAAAATCCCGCTGCACCAGCACACCCCAACGGGCCTTCTTCGCAGGCATGGCCGTCCCCTCCCACGTCACGGCAACGCTACCTATGCCATGAGGCACAGCAACAGCGATGGCCCGCGGCTCATTTGACGCCGTGAGTGATCTGGCGCGCGTACCGTACGACGCGGGCGGTCGAGATTGACGGCGTCACGATCCCGCCGCGGGCTCAGGTGGCGATGTTGTTCGGTTCGGCCAACCGGGATCCGCGCAAGTGGCCGGAGCCGGACACGTTCGACATCGGCAGAGCACCGATGGACCACGTCGGGTTCGGCTCCGTCGTGCACGCCTGCGCCGGTCAGGGCCTGCGCGGGTGGAGGTCAACGCGATCCTGTCGGCGCTGCTGGGTCAGGTAGGGGCGATCCAACTGGCCGGCCCACCCCGGCGGCACCTCAACAACGTCATCCGGGGTCTGGAAAGCCTCCCGGTCACCGTGGCGCCGGAAGCACTCATATTGAGGACATTGTGGCCGACCGCGCGGTGTGCGGCCACGAGCTGCGCGGGGCGTTCGCCCGGCCATGCTCAAAATGGATTATGTGGATCTGGGGCCCCGTCGAGCCTCTTCAGGTTCGCGAAGTCATGTTCGTTCGCGGCGCGTCAGCGGCTGACCAGGCACAGGTGCGCCAGCCGCAGGGGCCGCTCTCCACTCCCGCCGGGCCCGAAAGGTCATACCCGTATCGCCCACAGTGTGCCGTTGTCGTCGAGGAGCACGATGGAGTCGCCGCTCGCGGCAGGGTCGCTCACGGCCGGGCTGTCGAACTGGCCTGTCCAGAGCGTGCGGCCGCGCTCCACTCCGACGATCCGCACGCTGGTCCAGCGCTGGAACACTCGTGCCTGCTCTGTCCCGGAGAGCAGGGCGTATGTGCGGGTGGTCTGCACTCGCTGAGTATCGGCGTGCCACCGTTCCCTTCCGTCGGCGGCGGCCAGGCACACCGGCCCCGACCTCGTGGGCAGGACGAACCCGCCCGCCACGCTGGTCGTCGCCCGTTCCATCAGGCCAACCTCTTCGTACGTACTGCCGTACGTCCAGATCCGCTCGCCGGTGAGTCCGTTCAGTGCGGTCGGATTCCGGCGGGACCCCGCGGGCAGTGGAAGGAACACCGTGGTGCCCGACACCAACTCGTCGAGCGGCTGATAGGCCCCGATGATGAATTCCGGTTTGGTCTTCTGGAACGGGGTCCGCCACATCACCTCACCTGTGTCCGCCTTGCGACAGACGAGGTCGAGGGGGACTGTTCGGCCGGTCTCGTAGCAGAGCAGACCCTCACCCAGGGCCTGCGCCAGGTCGCCGTGCGGGTCGTAGTCGGAGCGTGTCCACAGCGTCTCGCCCGTCTTGCCGAGTACGGCGATTCCGCCGCTGCAGAGGATCAGGTCGCCGGCCAGGACCCATGTGGCGTCGTAGGGGGCCGACACGTCGATCCCCCATCGCGTGTCGCCGGTGCGTGTATCGATTCCGGTCACCGAACCGCCTTCTCCGGTGATCAGCAGGCCGCTGGGCCGGTGCACGGCCAGCCCCATGTCACTGTCGGAGACCGGCCGCTGCCACCGGCGCTCGCCGGTCGCGGCGTCGAAGGCGTGCACCCGTCCGCCTTCCTCATCGTTGTCCTGGACCAGGGCGAGTACCGTGCTGTTGACGACCGTGAAGCGCGCTGCGCGGGCCCAGGCCGCGTCGAGGGACACCCTCCACAGACGCTTGCCGGTGGCAAGGTCGAAGGTGTGGAGCGCGGCGGTCTTCTTGTTGTCGTGGCCTGCGGCCACATGACACCGGCCGTCGGCCAGGACGACGTCCGGACCGTTGGAGTTGATCACGTCGACGTCTGCGATCTTCTGCGACCAGGCGACCGGGTCCCGCTCGGGGTCGCCGGTCAGGTACATCGCCGCTGCCCCTCCGGCGACCGCGACCGCAGCGACGCCCGCGCCCCTCCGGAGCAGGCTGCGCCGGCTCATACCGGTTCCATCGAGCGGTCCGACAGACGCCTGAACCGTGGATGCCGCCGCGAGATCGTCGGAACCGGGGGCAGCCGAAGGCGCTGAACTCGGCCCGTGCTCCTCCCTGTCGACTACGGTGGGGGTGTAGCGACGGGCCGCGGGTACGGCCTGCCGCACACCACTGAGGCGCCGCAGCTCCTCGGCGAGCACAGCGGCCGATTCGTATCGCTCGCGCGGGTCCTTGGCCAGCAGTCGACCGACCAGGCGGTCCCACGGAGCGGAGACGCCGGGCGCGAGGTTGCTCGGCGCGGGAGCCGGATCGTGAAGGTGCGCCGTGACGTACCCGAGAACGTCCGGGGCGACGAACGGCAGCCGCCCGGTGAGCAGTTCGAACAGCACACACCCGAGGGAGTACAGGTCGCTGCGCTGCTCGGGGCGCCCGCGTGCCTGCTCCGGTGCCATGTACGCGGCCGTGCCCACCATGAACCCGGTCTGCGTCAGCCGGTCACCGGTGGCCGAGGCGTCGGCGGCGCGGGCAATCCCGAAGTCGAGCACTTTCAGGCTGCCCGAGGCCATGACGAACAGATTCGCGGGCTTGATGTCGCGGTGGAGGATGCCGGCAGCATGCGCCTCACCCAGCGCGTCACACACCTGTGTCCCCCACTGCGCCACCTCCTCCTCGCCGACGGGGCCGCTCCGGACGACGGCGTCCAGGCCCTCGCCCCGGAGCAGCTCCATCACGAGGAACGGCGTCGTGCCCTGACCGGTGGCTGCCTCACCGAGGTCGTGGACGGTCACGATATGGGGATGCTGCAGCGCGGCGGTGATCCGCGCCTCCCGAAGAAACCGGGCGCGCGCCTCGTCGGCCCGACTGCCGCCACCCGAAAGGACCGAGATCACCTTGACCGCGACCGGCCGCCGCAGACTGACGTCCTGCGCCTCCCACACCTCCCCCATCCCGCCGCGCCCCAGCGGGCGCACCAGGCGGTAGCGGTCAGCGAGTATCGGATCCCGGTCGTCCACAGCCCCAAGCCCCCGGTAGTAAGCGGTTTTCTCGGCAGCGTTGATCGTAGACCGTGCCACCGATGACCCAGGATCCGGGCGACAGTGCCCGTCCGGTCATGGGATGCGCTCGAAACGACTCGCCGCCCCTGGGCCGAGACGGCTTCGGCGCATTCGGAGTCGGTGAGCGGAGCTTGTCGAGGAGGCACCGAACGCGTTGACGCCCCCTTCGCGCAGGGGCGGCTGGGGCCGATGAGTTCCGGGGCCCGGTGGGGTCTACCTCTGCACGAGCGAAAGCTGCACACGAGTTCTGTGAGGGACCATGACCACCCACGCACTACCACCCGTCGTCGACGCCGCATCTTGGGAGCGCCAACTCGAGGCGCTGCGTGCCCGGGAGAAGGCCGCGACGCGGGAGCTTGACGCCATCGCCGCCGAGCGTCGTCGCCTGCCGATGGTCGAGATGCCCGACTACACCCTGGAGGGCGAGGACGGCCCCGTTCGGCTGGCGGACGTCTTCGAAGGCAAGAGGCAACTGATCGTCTACAACCACATGTGGTTCGCCGGCAAGGAATGGCAGTGCCCGGGCTGCACGGGGTTCACCTCGCAGTACACCCGCCTGGAGTTCCTGGACAACTACGATGCGCGATTCGTCATCGTCACCCAGGGCCCGATCAAAGAGGCACTCGCCTACCGGCAGCGGGTCGGCAACCAGATGACGTGGTACTCGACTGCCAACAGCACCTTCGGGGCCGACGTCGGTGCACCGCCCGACGCAGGATTCGCGGTCAACGTGTTCCTGCGCGACGGCGACACCGTCTATCGCACCTGGCACACCAACGGCCGGGGCACCGAACAGCTCAGTCACACCTTCCCGCTGATCGACGTCCTGCCGTACGGACGGCAGGAGGAGTGGCAGGACTCGCCCGAGGGCTGGCCTCAGTCGCCCACCTACAGCCGGTGGGCGACGTCCAAAGACATCGCTGCGCTCTATGGCCCGGGCTCCGGCGGCTGAACGACCTGCATCACGGCCGGTGAGCGGGCGAACTCGGTCATGCTGCCGGTGCGCGACGGGTTGACCATCGCCCGGCGTCCACGTAACTGCTGGACGAGTTGCTTACGCGCTGCTCGGCCGGGCCTCCTCGGGGTCTCGTCACGTGGCACCCGCACTCCCAGCGGGTGTCGCGCACCCGCCATCCCTCGGGCTCGCCGTCCGCCTGATCACCCACCGCCACGTCCACGACGAAGGTCCGCATGAACGCCCGTCGCGTCACCCTCCTGCTGCGGGCGTTGCTGGCGCTGACGAACACCGAGATCTCCCGGTGACAGACGATCACCCTGAGGCGATCAGGCCGCCGACCGGCTCGAGGGTCCCACCCGCCGCTCACACCAGAGCCGGTGACCCGCAGAAATCACGATGGAAGAGGTCCAATGAGGCCGGTCGATGCTGCGTGGCCGTCGTTGATTACGCCCCCGGAACGCCCGGAGTCGCCTCGCCTCGCGATGTCCGGACAGCGAGCCAGGGGTTCGCCGACGACATCCCCGCTTCAATCTCATGAGGTTCACAAACGGTCACTCACAGTGACGAAAGGCGCTTGCGACGGCCGAGGGGTGTGTTCAGGGAGCCCGTTGATCACGGGCCGGGACGCTCGCGCGGCGGGTTCACCACCAAACTGCACCTGGCTGTCGAGCAGGGCCAGAAGCCCATGTCAATCGGGGTGACGGCTGGGCAGCGCGGCGACTCGCCGCAGTTCGAGGCCGTGCTGGAGAAAGTTCGCGTGCCCCGCATTGGGGTGGGCCGGCCGCGCATTCGACCGGATCGCGTGCGCGCTGACAAGGCGTACGCCTCCCGCAGGAACCGCGCCTACCTGCGTAGACGAGGTATCCGCTGCACGATCCCGGACAAGGCGGACCAGGTGCGTAACCGTAAGCAGCGCGGGTCCCGCGGCGGTCGGCCGCCGAAGTGCGTCCCGTCGACTACCGCGAGCGCCACGCGGTCGAGTGCGGCATCAATCGCCTCAAGAGGCACCGTGCCGTCGACACGAGATACGACAAGCTGGCGGTCCGCTACGAGGCGACCGTCCTCATCGCAGCCATCAACGAGTGGCTGTGATCGAAGGATTCGAAAAGCGCGACGGGCGCTACGATGCGGACTATGGAGTGCTTCGACGCTTGGCGTGCACGTCACTGAGGGGCCCGGCTCACCGCCCATCCTGCGGCCGGGAGCGGGCCGATCGATGCCCTGTTCCGCCCGGGTATCAAGCCCTCAGCCTGAGAGGCAACACTTCCATGCTCATCCGCGCGTTCACCCAGCACGACCTGGCACCACTGACCGAACTCACCATCGACACGTTCCGGCCGTTCTACGAGGACTCCTTCCGCCCATTGATGGGCGAGGACGTCTTCACTGTTCAGCACGGCAACTGGCGCGACGACTACCGCAAACAGGTCGCCGAACTCCACGCGCCCGAACGGCACACATACATCGCCGTCGCCGAAGTCGAAGAGACCATCGCGGGCTACGTGGCGTGGAACGTCGACCAGGCCCGCAAGAAGGGTGAGGTCACGATCCTCGCCGTCTCGGCCGAGCATCGACGCCACCACGTGGCTACCGCACTGTGCGAGCACGCCTTCGACCAGATGCGGGCCCTCGATGCCGAGGTCGTCGAGATCGGCACCGGAGGAGACCAGTTCCACGCGCCGGCCCGAGCCCTCTACGAGGCCCTCGGATGCACTCCCCTCCCGCTCACGGTCTACTTCCGTCAGCTCTGACACCTCCCGGACGGGCGCCCTCGGGCACCCGTCCGGGTTCGGCAGAGAGGTGGGGTTCCGGCGGCAGCACGAGTACGTCCGTTACCGCAAGCCGCTTGCTTGACCGACCGGTCATTGGGCTGTCCGGTCAATCCACACGATTTGACAATGCCTCTCGAGTCGGCGCGTTGGGCTTGAGCCCGAGATCGATAGGTCGGAAGCGGCGAACCGCGTCAGTCCACGCGCCTGACCAGATCGGATCGCAGCGGTCGGGTGTTGCCGGGGTGCCTGCTGCCAGAGTGGGAGTCGAAAGGGAGGCTTCCTAATGATCTCGGCACTCAACCAACTTGTCGATCTTGTCGAGGAGCACCTCGCCGAGGATGTCGACGTCGACAAGGTGGCCGGGGCGCTCGGCACCACCGAGTACCACCTGCGTCGGATGTTCTCGTCGTTGGCCGGTATGCCGCTGTCGGAGTACGTGCGGCGGCGCCGCATGACAGTCGCCGCCGCCGACGTCGTCCGGGGCAAGGGGGATCTGCTGGGCATCGCCGTCCGGCACGGTTACGGCTCGAGCGAGGCGTTCGAACGCGCGTTCCGGGCGGTCCACGGTGCCAGCCCCAGTGACGTGCGCCGTAATGGAGGCCCCTTGCGCACACAACCGCAGCTCAGGTTCCGCCTGACTGTTGAAGGGAAGGGAGTATCCCCATGGACACCCGCCTCGTCGACCGCCCTGCATTCCGGCTGGCCGGACACGCAACCCGGGTTCCGCTTATTCATCAGGGCGTCAACCCGCACATCCAGGCGCACATCGCTGCGCTACCGCCGGAGGAGCATCTGCGGCTGAAGACCCTCGGCGACACCGAACCGAAGGGCCTGCTGCAGGTCACCGATGACGTCGATCCCGACGGCAGAGAGGGCAGTGAACTGACCTACCTGCACGGAGTCGCCCTCAGCCGGGACACGCCGGTCCCGGACGGGCTCGACGCCCTCGAGATGCCACCTGGAATGTGGGCAGTCTTCCGTACCAGCGGACCGCATCCGCAGGCCCTGCAGACGACCTGGGCGGCGACCGCGACCGAGTGGTTCCCCTCCAACCCGTGGCGGCTGCGGTCGGGGCCCTCGGTCGTCGCGGTCCTCGAGCGCGCGGACGATTTCAGCACCGCGACCTGCGAGCTGTGGCTTCCCGTCGAACCAGCGTGACGCCCCATCGACCATCGAACGCGGCTGAGCGCTTGAGTTGACGGAATCCGCCAACTCAAGCGCTCCATACCTTGTTGGCGGGTTGATTCCGGTCCTTCGTACGATCGCGAGGCCCAGGGGCCTGGGTGTGGCTGAAAGCGCTCATGCCGTCCGTGTGGCTTTGACTGAAGAGGCCGCCCAGCGCCCCACGACGACACGGCCACTCATTGGGATGCGCGAACAGATCGCTTCGTAAGGACACGTCGGCGTGGTCGTCTGCAGGGACCAGTCGACCGATCGACGAGGGAGGCTCAGGTGCCCGAGCTCTCGGCGGGGACAGACGCCGGCAAGGCCGCGCACCACTGCACGGTGATCGAGACAGAAGGGACGAAGGTGCTCTCCGCCGAGTACCGAACAACGAGGCGGAACTGCTGTAGCTGATAGGCGACGTCCTCGCGCTGGCTCAGGATGCCCCGGTGACCTGGGCCGTCGACCTGAACGCGGGCGGAGCCGCCCTGCTGATCGCATTGCTCATCAGTCACGGCCAACTGCTCCTGCATACCCCTGGCCGCACCATTCACCACGCCTCCCGCAGCTATCGAGGGGACGGCAAGACCTATGCCAAGGACGCCTACGTCATCGCCGACCAGTCCCGGATGCGCCGGTACCTGCAGTCTCTGCAGGACTGGGATGCGATCGCGGTGGACCTGAAGATCCTCACCGCTTGCCGCCACGACCTGGCAGCGGACCGCACGCGGGCCATCAACCGAATGCGCGCTCAGCTGCTGGAGTACTGCCCCGCTCTGGAGCGGGCGTTCGACTACGCCGCATCAAAAAGTGCCCGGCACGCAGGCCCTGGCTGACACCGCCGTCGCTGCGGCGCAGGCCCAGCACACGGCTGTCGCCGGGGAGACCACGGCCGCAGCCGTGGTCCAAACCCTGGCCAAGGCCGTATCGGCGCTGGACAAGGAGATCTCCAGCATCGACCTGAAGATCGCTGCCCCGTTTCTGTGAGCACCGCGACGCGGAAGTGATCGTCAGCATGCCCGGAATGGGCTCGTTGCTGGGGGCCGAGTTCATCGCCCGCACCGGAGGGGACATGGACGCCCTCAGGAGTGGGGGACGCCTCGCCGGAGTCACTGGTCTCGCCCCGGTCCCACGGGACTCAGAGAACATCAGCGGCACCATGCGCCGGCCCCGCCGCTACCACCGCCGGCTCCTGCACGTCTTCTACCTCTCCGCTCAAATCGCCGCTCGCTTCTGTCCCACCTCGAAGACCTTCTACGACCGCAAACGGTCCGAGGGCAAAAGCCACAAGCAGGCGATCCTCGCACTCGCCCGTCGACGCCTCGGCGTCCTATGGGCCTCGTCCGCGACCAACAAACCTTCGATGTCCTACCACCTCAGCGCGGTCTCACGACGGGCTGATCCCTGTTGCCTGGGACGGTGCGTGCTCGCTGCCGCGATGCGTCTCAGCTCCTGATGAGGGGCTCGTAGGAGTGACCCTCCGGCGTGAAGATGAGGACGAAGTTCTTTCCCATCCGAACAGCTACCTCCCGCAAGCGGGCCAAGACGTCTGCCTGGCCCGGCAGGTCGAGGCTCAGGGCTGCCGCGGCACGGTCTCTCTGGGCCACGAGATCTGGCATGTCCTCCAGGTACTCGGCCGCGAGCTCGCGACTCTCCTCTTCCGTGAACGCTTGACAGTCGCGCCACCACGGGGCGACCAGCAGCAGTCGCAAGAGCTCGGGCAGGCCGATCGCAACCAGAGCCGCACCTCCTTCGGAGTCGGCATAGAGGATGGGACGTTCCTCGCCACCTTCACCGCAGAAGAAGTACGTGCCCCCGGCGCCGTCACCGGCGAAACCCTCGAGCGCGGCGCCCGAGGCGAGGTGGACCTCTTCGACATGGTCGCCTCGGTCCAGGTCGAAGTCACCCGGCCAAGCGAGGAAACGGGCAACTTCGTCCTGCCCGCGGACGGCAGCGATCAACGATTCCATGGGCCGCACCTTACGGCTCACTGGGTTGACAGGAATCATTGGGAATCAGTCACACTTGTTGTGACTGTAGTGCTCCGCCGAGTCCGGGTCGTCGCGCAAGACCGCTGATGCAACGGCCGCGGCGTCGTCCTCGAGTGATCTGAGCCAAGTGCTGATCATGCCTCGCGAGTCCCATCGGTCCCAGGAGCCATCCCATGGGCACATGGCCTGCATGGCTTCTTCCAACACAACATCATCGAGACCGGCACCGACTCCTACCGTCTCGCCCATGCCAAGACCCATCAAGCCGACGCCTGATCGCATGCCTCCCAGTTGCAGCGTTCCGCGGCCTCTTCGCATCCGGAGCGATGAGTTCTTCCCATGCCCGGAGTCCCCACGGGTATCGACGCATGCCAAGCGGCCAAGGAGGCTCGACGTGAGGAAACTGGTGTTGAAGATATCCGTCTCGGTCGACGGATTCGTCGGGACGGACAGCGGAAGCGTCGACTGGATCTTCCCCAGCCTCAGCGACGATGCGACAGCCTGGCTGGCACAGACCCTCCGAGAGGCCGGCACTCACATCATGGGGCGGCCCACCTATCTCGGCATGGCCGCCCACTGGCCGACGTCAACCGAGGTCTTCGCCGCCCCGATGAACAACATTCCCAAGGTCGTCTTCTCCCGCACGCTCAAGGACGCCGACTGGGCCGACTCACGCATAGCCGACGGCGACCTCGCCACCGAGATCGCCCGCCTCAAACAGCAGCCCGGCAAGGACATCCTGGCGCACGGCGGCGCCGGCTTCGCACGGTCACTGTCGAGGCTGCGGCTCGTCGATGAATACCGGCTGCTGGTTCACCCGGTCGTACTCGGCAGCGGCCTGCCGATGTTCGCCGATCCGATGGACCTGAAGCTGATCAGCACGACAGCGTTCAGCGGCGGTGCCATCGCCCACGTCTACCGACCCGCGTGACCAGCGGCCCGGGGTAGGCCAGACTGTCAGACCATGGCACGGAGATCGCTGAGTGGGGCCAACTCACGGTGTCCTCCGGGCCATCAGAGACCGGCGAAGCCACCTGGGAGGCGTCCTCGTAGTGGACACGTCGGGTGCCGGCCCCGCCGACGTGCGGCCGTGAGCTCTGCCGAGGACAACTGCGGCGTCACCACCGCGGGTCCTTTCGCCGTGCTGGGGCAGGCGGCCCTGGCCCACCAGACATATTACCGGGTCGCAACACCGCCGCGTCTGAAGGCGATATCGTCGTCTTCCATATCGGGCTACGAATCAACCGGCTGCGGTCACTCTCCAGTTGGGTGCCAGCTTTTATGTCGATGCCGCGAATGCTGCGTGAGCTGTCACAGGAAAAGAGCAGCGGACTTCTTGGCTACAAGCTGCTCTTCGGCAGTCCCCGAGACTTCTACGTCATCCAGTACTGGACTGATAAGGAACACCTCCTTGCCTACGCTCACCAGCAGGACAAGGAGCACCGGCCCGCATGGACGGCGTTCAACCGGCGGGCACGCGATGGAAAGGGCCGTGTGGGTATCTGGCACGAGACATTCATCGTCCCAGCAGGTTCCCATGAATCGGTGTACGACGACATGCCCGCATACGGCCTCGGTGCCGCGACAGGTGTCGTACCGGTCGGTCGGCGCGGCGACACGGCGGCCCAGCGACTGAGTGCAGAAGAGAGGTAAGCCGTCTCGGTCGGCTCCGCAACCCCGAGCTGTCAAGGCCCTGATTGCAGGCCGTAGCCAGCGGAAACCACCCGATCGAGACTCCCGTTCGACGCACAACCCTCAAGATCGGAAGACAATAGCTACTCAGTGAGCCACAGCCGGTTCGCGCCGTCCGTCGTGAAGTCACGGCGAACCAGGTCGTCATGCACCGGCGGACCGGCCTTCTTGTATCTGCCGCGCTTCTTCCCGAACACACTCCGCCAGCTGTCGTCCCGGCAGATCCGCCACGCGGTCCGGTCGGCCATGCCGGATCCCACGCCGCGGGCTTCGTCAGCCAGGAATCGGTAGCCGGACTCCGGATCCTCGCGGTGAGCGTCGAACAACGCGTTCGCTCGTGTGGCCTGCTCGAACTCGGCATCGGTCACTGGCCCTCCAGCCAGCGGTAGTTGGGCTGGCGGGCAAGTTTCAGGACCGGCACCTGACCGCGACGGGAATTCCACCCCTGGCCACCTCTTTCACGAGCGGGTAGATCCTTTTCCCGGCAGGTGCGCATGAGACAGGTAGGCCGCGGCCCGGCGCAGGACCTCGTTCTCCTGCTCCAGCAGGTTGATCCGCCGACGTGCTTCCCGTAGTTCCGCGTCGTCCCGGCTGTTCGTTCCCGGCTTGGTCCCGTCGTCGATGTCCGCGCGACACATCCACTTCCACGGCGTCATCGCGTGCACTCCGAAGTCGGCGGCCACCTGCTCGACCATCACACCCGGGCCGCGGTTCCCCGCCACTCGCACGACATCCTCGCGGAACTCTTCCGGACAAGGCTTGGGCACAGCGACATCCTTCCCAGCCGCCCCGCAGGGCAAGCCAGTTCAGATGTCACCCGATCGTGCACCAGAACTCACTGCTGGGCCTCATCGGCCGGCGCCTCAAGACGCTGATCCACACTCCGCTCACGATCCTCAGCCATCTTTCCGATCTGATTAGCACCAGCTCGGGCAACAAGCCATGGGTCTTCACGGACGGGTCTTGAGGCCGTCCAAGATGAGGTCGAGCAGGCGTTCCGCTTGCTGTCGGTGTTCGGTGCCCGCCGAGGTGAGGGCGATACCTTCGAGGGCTGCGCTGATGTCGGTGGGGGGGATGTCGGTTCGGATCGTTCCGGCTGCCGTGCACGCCTTCATGAGGGTGGCGACGGCCTCCTGGATCATCTCCCTGCTGTGGCCATAGGGATTGTTTCCCGCCGCGGCGATGGCTCGCAAGGCGTCGATCATGCCGTACTTCGTCGTGACGTAGTCCAGGAAGAGGCGCGTCCACGCGCGCAGGGCCTCGTAGGGCGATTTCTGCGCAAGCAGGGGGCGGACTGCGTCGCACAGCTGCACTACCTCGTTGCGGTAGACCGCCTCGACCAGGATTTCGCGAGTGGGGAAGTTGCGGTACAGGGTTGCGTTGCCCACACCCGCCTCTTTGGCGATGCGGTCCATCTGCGCATCCAGGCCCTCCGTGGTGAACACGCGCGCCGCAGTGGTGAGGATCTTGTCCCTGTTGCGTTGGGCGTCGGCCCGCAACGGACGGTGCCCCTGGTCGGCCATCGCTGTCGTATCTCCTTCCCGTGAGTCTGTCTCGACTTGCTAAGTGGGGATGTCCCCGTTTACCTTCGTGGAAGTGGGGACATCCCCGCTTCCACTGTAGGTCACAAGGTGACCTGCGCATACTCCACCTAAGGAAATGATCATGTCGACCATCCAGGGCAAGGTCATCGCGATCACGGGTGCCAGCAGCGGTATCGGCGAGGCCACCGCGAACTTCCTCGCCGAAAAGGGAGCCCACCTCGTGCTCGGTGCCCGACGCGAGGACCGGCTGAACGCCGTCGTGGACAGCATCACGGCCAAGGACGGAACCGCGACCGGCGTCCTCGTCGACGTCACACGCCGCGAAGACCTCCGGCGCCTCACAGACACGGCGATCGAGGAGTACGGCCGCCTCGATGTCCTCATCTCCAACGCAGGCACGATGGCCGTCTCGCCGTTCGACGACCTGCGCCAGGACGACTGGGACGCCATGGTCTCCACCCACATCACCGGCCTGCTCAACGGTATCGGCGCGGCCCTTCCCCTCTTCCGCCGACAGGGCTTCGGTCACTTCGTCAACGTCAGCTCCACCGCGGCCTACGTCGTCATCCCCCCGCAGGCCGTGTACGCGGCCACCAAGGCGGCGGTGAACGTGATCTCCGAAGGCCTGCGCCAGGAGTCGGGACCCGACCTGAGCGTGACTGTCGTCTCGCCCGGCTTCACCCACACCGAAGGCGTCGGCAAGGGGGCCAGCCCCGAGGTCGCCTCTGTGATGACCAAGATGCGCGACGAGATCGCGATGCCTCCGTCCGCCATCGCGTCCGCCATCGGCTATGCGATCGAGCAACCTGCCGGCGTCGACGTCAACGAGATCGTCGTCCGGCCCACCGCGCAAGCCTGACAACCCCACGGAACGCCCCGCCTGCCGCCAAACGATGGCTAGCTCAAGCGGTCAGCGCATGACTGCTGTTCATGAGGCCCGCGTAGACCTCCGCCGGAGTGCGGTGGTCGTGGGTCTTGCGCGGACGGTGGTTGAGTTCGTGAGCGATGGCGTCCAGGTCGGCCTGGCTGAACGTGCGGAGGTCGGCGCCCTTGGGGAGGTACTGCCGCAGCGGCCGGTTGGTGCCGCGTTGCCACGGGCTCCGCGGCTTGCAGAGGAAGATCGACACCCTGGTCTCGGTGGTGATGGCCTGGTGCTCGGCGATCTCCCGGCCGCGGTCCCGGGCGAGCGTCCGCCGCACGTGGGCCGGGATGCCGAGGAGGCTCCGGGTGCGGTGCGGGGTGACCTGCTCGGCCTTGATGCCGTCCGGCCGCGCGACGATGGTCGTGTAGCGGCTGGTGCGCTCAACGAGCGTGGCGACCGCCGAGTGCCTGGCCCCCATCACGAGGTCGCCCTCCCCATGACCGAGGACCTTCCGGTCCTCGACCTCGGCGGGGCGGGCGGTGATGGACACCATGCCGCGGATGATGCCCCGCCCGGTAGGTCGGTGGGCGATCTTCGGGCGGCGCATGGGCCGGGCTGACCGCAGGCGCTGAGTGAGGCTCCGGTCGATTTGCCTGTCGGCGACGAGGGTCGTAGAGCGAGAGGCAGATCGCTTCATGCGAGTTCTGCATGGCGGTGGCACCGGAAAACTGGCGTCACAGCCACCCTGCGATCAAATCGCGAGACCAGCACAGAGCCAACTTCGCCCCCACCAGGGCGCGCGAAGCGGGTCGTTGGGCGAGCGTGGCCTGCTTGGGCCGGCGCCCGCGCGCGTAGGCGGGCACGGGAGATCGCTGGCCGACTGGGCCGGTCACCATCAACGCTCTCCCGCGAGCTGCGGCGCAACGGGGCCACACGCGGTGGCAGTCTCGAGTACCGGGCATCGGTGGCGCAGTGGAAGGCCGACCTCGTGGCACGGCGCCCCAAAGAGGAGAAGCCGGCCGCGAACGAGCGGCTGCGGGAGTATGTCCAGGACCGCTTGCTGGGCGTGATCCGGGCCCTGGATGGTAGGGCGCTTCCCGGTCCGCAGGCTCCCGAGTGGATGGGGCGCAACAAGCCGCATCGCAATGGCCACCGGTGGACGAACGCCTGGAGCCCGGAGCAGATCTCAGCCCGGCTGAAGATCCATTTTCCAGAGGACGAGTCGCCGCGAAACTGGGCATGGGTCAAGAACACGTCCATCTCACGCTCCACGACCACGAAGGCCGGACGGCACGTGTCGGGGTTGGTGATCGTGGTGGCGAAGGTGTCCGCCCTCTGAATGCTCCCCGTCGGAACCGCCCGGTTGTAGGTCCGGCTCTCCGCGTACCGGGTCATGGAGACCTTGCCTCGTGGCTCCGAGCGCAAGACGCCGTTGCTGTCGCAGGCCACGACACCGCCGAAAGTGTCCACGTCGCACGCATACGGCCACGCCCCGGTGTTGGCCGTGACGGGCGCGCTGGCGGAGCCGTCACCGGTGATGCCACACCCCACGCTCACCGTCGCCGCCCCAGTCGGCACGAACAGGCCACCGTCCGGGCCGATGGCGACGTTGTTGCCGGCCTGGTCGGACAGGTGCCCCGATACGACGCCGGTCGACGAGTTGTAGCTGATGCCGTCCCCGGCGGAGATGCACGGCCGGACGTCCTCACAGCCGATGACAGCCGAGACCACATAAGGGTTCAGCGTGCTGCCCGCGCCCGTCACTTCAGCGTTCTCGCCAGCGATGACCACGCAGTTGCAGCCGTCGCCGCCACACTGACACCTGGCCAAGACGCCCACCCTTCAAGGTGATCTCGGCCCGGCCCACAACCAGCGGCGTGAACGTCAGTCTACGGCGCGGACCAACACCCCCAGCTGCGGCAGCTCAGCCGTAAAGCTCCACGATCACGCATCCCCCACCGCCTGGCGCGCCGTTGACCGAGCCACCGTAGGAGAGCCCTCCGCCCGCTCCGCCGCCGAAGCCGCGCGGCCCGGTGCCATTGCCTTCGCTCACGCGAGCTTGCCCGCCGTGCCCCATATAGGACTCACCGCCAGCTCCAGAGACACCGTTGGTCCCGTTCAGACGGAGGGCGGCCCCGCCCTGCGCGAACTGGCCGCGACCGACAAGGGGAGCCGCCGCGCCCGACGACACGTCCGCCGCCGTGCCCGAGGTCTGGATCGAGTGTCCCCCGTCGCCTCCGTTGGCCGTCACGAACCCGCCGAAGGAACTGCTGCCGCCGGCCCCGCCGCTCGTCGCCGTCCCGCCCGCATCACCCCCGGCACCCACCACGATCGTCTCCACAGCGCCCAGCGAAGACGCGGCAATCAGCTGCTCGCTGTAGCCGCCGCCCGCGCCGCCGGGGCGCACGATGCACTGATTGGCGGCTGCGTTCGCTCCGGCCGAGCCGCCTCCGCCCCCCCCTGGACCCGCACGAACACCTTCGCCAGACACGGGTAGTCAGCCTTGCGGAACTGGAAAGTCCCCGGGTCGTTGTGGACGACGATCCGGCGCAGGCCCATCGTTCCCGGCTTCAGGCAGAGTTCATCGGGGTCGGAGTCCACCGTGAAGTAGTCGTCACATACGCAGGCACGCGCCATGAAAGCCCCTCCCGGGGTATCGCACGCGCCCGGCCCACAACCAGCGGCTACCCGCAGAGGTTAGCTGGCCGGTTCACCACTCGCAGTGACGTGCACCTGCACCCCCGCCCCAGCGGGCAGCAGCGGCAGCAGGCCCAGCCCGGTAGGCGGCTGCGTCCGCCACACGCGCACGGTCGCGCACTCGCCGGTGACCTGCTCCAGGGTCACCGTCACCGTGTGGTCGTCGCCCGGGTGGGGATCCACGGGCAGTGCGCTGATCACCGGGGCTGCTGCGAACGGTACGGGGTACGTCCAGGTGGCGCGGCCGTCAGCGGCCGTCGTGAGGACTGCAGCGGCGGGTGCCGCGCCCCGTGGTCCGGGCGGCCCCGGCACACCCTGTTCCCCCGGCGGTCCCGGCACCCCGGGGGCACCCTGCTCACCTGGCAGCCCCTGGTCACCTTGGCGCCCACGTCGGCCCGGCTTCCGGGACAGCGTCCTCGACTGACGGTCCAGGTCGCGCAGGACGCCGCCCATGGGATCCAGGTTGCGCCGCGCTGCGGATCCTCGTACCGCCATCAGTCCCCCAGATCGCTACTCAGCGGCGCAAGAGTGACCTGGACACTCTCTCCGTCTCCGTCCTCCGACACCTTCACGCCGCCGATCTTCAACCGCTGCCGCAGTGGCCGGCATGTCGCCGCGGTGGTGACGTCCACACAGCCAGCCCGGCACGAGCCTGGCCACGTCCACCGCGGCCTCCGGCGACAGGGTCACCTCGTCGGAACTGAGGAACACTGGCACCGGGTAGGCCGCCGCACGCTTCGACCGCGCCGCCGACTCCGCCGAGGCACTCGTCGTCACCGAGGTCTCCTCCACGCTGCGCTCCAGCAGCCCGTAGTAGGAATCCATACCGCCCGAGACGCCCTTGACGCCGCTGTCTTCGTCGCCGTGCACGATGTGGCGAGTCACGAGCGCAGAGCCGTCCTCGGCGACGATCAGGCCCTCGGGGAAGTCGACGTCCGTGAGCGTGCCGACGCTCGCGTCCCAGGTCTCCGGCATGAGGACGATCGTGGAGCCGATGGCCGTGTAGTCGAGGCCGGTATCCGCGAGATCGCGGAGGTGGTCGCCGCTCTGCCCGATGTCCTCGCTGTACTGCCGTCCGCCCTCCACACCGGAGGGTCCGAGGATGTCCACGATGTGGCCCGGGTCGTCCGGCGCGAACGCGTCCTCGATCAGCCAGTTCGCGATGTCGGTGAGGTCGGAGCCGTCGAACACGATCGACTCGTGCGGAACGCGCCGGTCAAGCCACACCAGAACGTCGGAGGCCCACAATTCCACCTTGCCGAACGACCACTCGGCCTGGATGATCGGCCCCTCCCACACGGTGACACCATCGCGGGCGAGGACCAGTTTGTGTCGCCAGGTACGGACGTTGCCGAGTTGGGCGCAGCAGTCGCCGTCCGGGTTGATGACGACGTGCGCCGTGCTCACGTCGTCCAGGATTCGCGTCCACTCGACGGACACCAGTGTGTTCGCCGGCGTCACGACCGAGCCGCCACGGTCCACGATGCAGGCGGAGTGGACGCCACAGCCCGCTGAAGACAACGGGCCCCCTGCGGGAGAAGGCGGCCCGGCCCAAAACCAGCGGCACGACACCAGACTAAGCGTCCCGAGGCGGCGGTAAGTCATCAGATAGCGGGCTGGAAAACGGTTGGGCCCTGTGAGACAGGAAGTCGGTCACAGTCAGGGGGAGGAACGATGTGGTTCTGGCGGAAGCGGACCAAGAAGAAGCGGCTCACTTCGGTGGGTGTCTCGCTGACCGGCGTATCAGCGAACTGGGAGGCTGTGAAGACCGATCGGGGACGGGCCCTGGAGGTTCTGCACCGTCTGGAAGATCATCGGATGCTGTACGACGTGTACGAATCCGAGATCGCCGATCGGGTTGTCACTTCGGCTGAGCGTCTGCGGTCGTATCTCAGCGAGCAAATCCCTGAGTGCGAAACCATCGAACTGCGGAGCGGTCTTCGCGAGATTCAGGCAGCGGTGCGTCAGTTCCTTACCGGCATGAGCAGCAACCGGGCACGGCGGAACTGGAGCCCGTTCTCCAACGCATTGCGGCACTTGCGTAGGCGAGTGGGAACAGCCGTAGTCGAGATCATGCAGACCTTCGACATCCCCGTGGACGGGGATCTCGCTCGCATCATTGAAGCGGGCCGCCAAGCCGATCAGTAGCTCGGCCGGTGACCCGATCGTCAGCCGGGCGTCCTCGGCAGGGTCAAGGAGGGCATCGGTCTCGAGGCAGACGCAGATCGAGGCGCAGTCGAAGGCCGGCCATGTTGGGGAGGCGCCGCCTGCTCCCCACACGCTGGTGCTGGTCTCGCAGTTGCCGCCGCACTCCACGGTGGCGCGGCCGATCTGCCCGTACAGGACGAGGGTGCATGCGGAAGCGCCTCCTACCGGGGCAGGTCGACCCCCGGTAGGAGGCGCGGGGGCGTGCCAGCGTCTACGTTCCGTGATCCGTCTGCCTGGACAGGCCGGAATCTCCGAAGGCTGGTCTTCCGCCTTCATGACCAACGCCGTGGGCGGCATCATGTCCGGCATGGATCAAGGGGACGCTGCGGTGTTGGCGGCGGGGCTGGGGATCGCTGGAACGCTGGCCGCTGGGCTCATGAGTCCACTGCTTCAGGCACACACCGCGCGTCGTCAATCCCGGGAACAGGAGGCGATTGACATACGGCACCGACTCCGTGAGGAACGCCGCGTGGCATTCGCCGCCGTGCTGGACCAAGGGGAGACAGTCCAGCGGGCTCTCAGCGATTTCTTTGGATCCAGGGAATCCGAAGAGCACACAAGCAGGGCAGTTACGCAAAGCGAGTGGGCGCACGTGACTGAGACTCTCCACGCCTTGCGACGGGCGGCGACGGAAGTCGCCGTCACTGGTCCTGGGCATATGGCCGATCTGGCGGAAACCATCCACGCGGAAGCCCTGAGGCTCTCGGTAGCAACGCGCAGAGTGCTTGAAGCAGGCGATGACCCGCGCGCCGTACCGGTCATGGCTGACACGGGTACTCGCCTGGCCAATGCGCGGGGGGAGTTTGTTTCTGCAGCTCAAAAGGCCATGGCACCGCCAGAGTGACCGGCTAAACCGTTTCCCACAAAAGGCCCTGCGAAAGATGCCGAACGGTTCCCTGATCAAGAATCGGCGGGCATGCGGAAGACCCCCGGCCTGGGGTGGGTGGGGGCCTTCACGGGTGGGGCGCCGGCCACGACTTGAACGTGGTCCTGCCCCCTGGAAGGGGGCTGTGCGGCGGTTACACCTCCGCCGCGTGGGTTGATCGCGCCGCTGCTCAAACGATCAACCTGACTCGGATCGTACATGCGGGGTGCGGACTTTCACGGGAGGTGGGTGAGCACGGAATCCCGCTGGTGGGGCCCCTGGTTCCGCCTGTGGCCGCCTCGTTGCCCGGTCTTGGGGTGGTGGAGGGCTCAGGGGGTTGAGGGGCTTAGACGGGCATGCGGCCGGGGAACAGTTCGAGCTGGTCCGCGGTACGGTCCTCGGTCTGCTGGTCGGGCTGCGTGATCTGTCGCAGGGAATGCTGAGCACTTCTCGCTGACGACCGAGTGCCGGACCGCGCAGAACTGAGGCCATGGTGATCCGGGGCGTGCTACTCGCCGGTCCGACGCTACCGATGAGGCTACAACGGCATCATGCGGGGCATCCTGGGCTTACCGGCCTTTTCCGCTCGTGCTGTCGGACCGGCCGAGGAGGGGGAACAACATGAACGCCGACGACCAGAGGGGCCCCAGTCAGTGGGGCGCCACGTCGCTCGAGCATTTCGACCAGCTGGCTCGCGGGGTGCTGAGGGCTGCCCGCGAGGCGGAGAGGGAGCTGCGGCGAACCCCTCCGGACCCGGAGCAGCCGACATGGGCTCTCGCCGTCCTGGCGGGGCGGGCACAGGCGATGCTGGGGCATGACGGGCCGGCCCACCCGCCGGTCGGGGCCGCAGCGCAGAAGGAATTCGTCTGTACCTCGGTCAAACTCGCCGTGGACGCC
Source organism: Streptomyces sp. NPDC050759 (assembly GCF_044456945.1). Classification (NCBI taxonomy): domain Bacteria; kingdom Bacillati; phylum Actinomycetota; class Actinomycetes; order Kitasatosporales; family Streptomycetaceae; genus Streptomyces; species Streptomyces sp. NPDC050759. Next base: position 167,398 of record NZ_JBITGI010000013.1, read on the forward strand.
CTGTCACATCGATGGGCAGAGGCTGACCTCGGCCTGACCGGCGTGGCAGGTCAGGCCGATGCACCGCATCTTGGGGAGCGCCAGACGGCCGACGCCTTCGACGTGCTCGGGCGGCTGATGCTTCCGAACTCCACACCCGAGGGCTGGACCGCCGCCGTCTTGACCGATCTGGCCCGCGGCGACGAGACGTGGGAGGCGGTGGTCAAGGTGGGCAAGTACATCCTGCACCCGACCTTCCTGGCCTTCGTCGACGACGCGACCCGTGTCGTCGGCGAGGCCGTGCACAACATCAATGTGCGCCGCCTGCGGGCGCGGGCCCACTTGCTGCGAGACCACATGGGCGCCGCTGAACCCTGCCGCCCGGCGGCGGGACGGGAGCAGACCCATACCGCCTACGAGATGCCAGTGCTACCGAAGGTCACCCACCAAATGACGAAGCGGCCGGAACGCCTCGCCAGGAAACGCCGCATCTTCAAGGGGGTACCGGAAGTGGAAAGCGGGCTGGACCCACAACGGGCCTGGCAGTCGCCGGAGTCTGACGAACCGATCATCACCCCGATCTTCAGTGTGCTCGACCCGCAACTGGCGTGGCAGCCGCCGGAGTCCGACGAACCGATCATCACCTCCATCTTCGCCAACGCGGACGCCGATGCACTCAGGATCGAACCCGATGTGTCACTGGACCTAGACGACCCGGAGTGCGGCGGTCGTGATCTGGGTGGCCGCAACCCGTTCAGCCTCTAATGGGAGCTGCCGAGCGCACTCGCACGTATTCCTTCGAGCCTCCGCAGACGGTCGCTCAAGATTCCCTCCGCAGACGGTCGCTCAAGAATCGATGAGGATGCTCAACCTGCACTGCGAGAGGCCACTGCGGCTGCTGTTCGAGGTGCTCGGCGATCGTTCACCGCCACCGGCCAACCGACGGAATGCGCTGACCTGCTGAAATGCGACCGTCGCCGGTTGGTGATCCCGAGTAGAAGTGTGGAGTTTCCCGGCGAACCGCCGTACGACCTGTCCACCGCGCTGGGTCTTCGGGCAGCCGCCGCCCTCCACCGGCGTTGTCTGGACGACGACGGTTCGCTGCGCGAGCGGGACGACGGCGGCGGCGATGCGGGTCGCCGAGCCGGGATGCGAGGCGCCCGCCGTGCCGCACTGGTAGCACCAGGAGGACATGACGGCCCCGACGGCTGCCGAGTGCGGGCATCCGTCGGGGCGCACGGTCGTGACGAAGAACATCAAGGCGGGGCGGAAGGCCCCCTCGGCCGTCTGTCCGGTTACAGGCCCCAGCCCCAGCGCAGTTGGGCCACGCCCGAGGAGTTGTTCACCGCCAGTCCGCTGCCGCTCTGCCGGGTGATCGAATAGCTGTCGCCCGAGCGCAGGCCGGGCCAGTAGACGACGCCCATCTGACGGGACCTCGTCAGGTCCGTGGTGGCGGCGAAGTACGCGGTGAAGGTGTTGCCGTCCTGGTTCCCGCCGTAGTAATTCAGCCCGGTCGTCATCGGGGCACCGGCCTCGTCGATGATGGTGCGGGACGAGTACGAGCCGAGCCGGTTGCTCAGGTTGGTGGTCCATGCCGAGCGGGTCGTGTCGGAGGCCCAGTATCCGTAGAAGTGCAGCGACAGCAGCGTGCCGTTCAGGGCGCCGGCCGCTCCGACGCCCGTGACGTTGTCGTTGTAACCGGTGCCGCTGATGAGGACCCGCCCGCGGGGGGTGCTCGAATGCCGGGACAGCCACGACGAGCAGAGCGACACCCAGTCGTTCAGGCTGTAACCGAACGGCTCGTTCATCGGTTCGAAGTAGACGTTGCCGTTGCTGCCGTAGTCGCTGATGACCTTGTCCCACATGGTGTTCCACGCGTTCATGTCATCGACTTTGCCGTCCTTGTTCGCTTCCCAGTAGCCGAAGATGACCTTCATGCCGTGGGACAGGGCCGAGTCGGCGGCTCCCTTGTACCGCGCCCACCAGTCCGAGTTGACGCTCTGTGGGTTGATCGGCAGCCGCACGGTGTTCGCGCCGAGCTGCTGCTGGAAGCCGCTGATGATGCCGTCGGCCTTGGAGCGGACGCTGTCGTAGCTGTCCCCGGCCGTGAGGCCGGTCGGGATCACCCAGCCGTCCACGTAATTGTCACGGCTGTCCGCCCAGTTGACTCCGCGGAAGGAGTTCGTGGCGGCGGATGCGCCATGGGACACCGTCAGCAGTGGTGCGAGAAGTGCTGCGACGACCAGGAAGGCCCGCAGACGGATGCGGGAGCGGAGGCGATTCACACGAACTCCATTGTTCGATTGCTCGATGTTTACGTAAACATCCGCCCTGACGTGGGGCTACCGAGTCGAAGGCGGGGAGGTTTCTGAATGCTGATCCTCCATCGATTCAGTGTCAAGAGCCTGTCAGGAGCCGTATCCCGTGTGACAGCGGCGAGTTGGCGCTGGCGACCAATGGGTGCGGTGCCCACCAGCGGATGGCGTCTGAGCTCAGCTCACTGGAATGGGGACGTCCCTCGTACGACGGCCTCACACAGTTCTTCGAGGCTGCTGCCATGGGCGGACGACGCGATGCCCATCTGGCTGGACTGACGGGCCCGGACACCTGTGGGACCTCAACTTGGGGAGCTGATCGGGCCCTCCACGACTGCCGCCCTGCGTCCCGGGCTACCGGCGGCCGGCTACGGGCGCCGGTCGGCGGGTGCGGTCGGGCAGGCGATCGCCGGGACAGCCGGCCATGGAGTGCGCCCGCGGCGGTCGACATCGACCATCCCCGACGGCGGATCGCCCTCCTTGAACAGGACCTCGCTGAGAAGCGGGGCGAGCTCGAAGAGCGGACGGAGGACATTGATGCCGCACGGGCAGCGAACCGGGAGTTGACCCGCGCGTTGAACCAGGGATCATGACGTCTTTGCTCTTCTTTGCCTGCAGGAGCACTGTTCCCGCATCTGCGGTCGGTGACGACAGAAAGATCTCGGCCAACACTCTTTCCCGCGTACATCGTTGCACCTTGAAACGTCGGTTGGAGCACCTACCGTCCCGGTGTCACGAGCCCTGTCTCGTAAGCCACCACCACGGCCTGTGCCCGGCTGTTCAGGTCCAGCTTGGCCATGGTGCGGTTGAGGTGGGTCTTGACCGTCGCCTCGCTGATGGAGAGCCGGCCGGCGATCTCCGGGTTGGACAGGCCGCGTGCGATGAGTTCGAGGACCTCGACCTCCCGGGTGGTCAACACGCCCAGGTCCGGCGGGGGTTGGGCGCGTGGTTCGAAGGAGGCCCGGTGGGCGAAGGCTTCGACCAGTCGCCGGGTCACAGTGGGCGCGAACAGGGCGTCGCCGGCGGCAACCGCGGCCACCGCGGCCAGCAGCCGCTCGGGGCCGGAGTCCTTGAGCAGAAACCCCGACGCTCCGGCCCGCAACGCCCCGTACACATACTCGTCGAGGTCGAAGGTGGTCAGGACCAGCACCCGGGGTGCGGGGGCGGCCAACTCGGCGAGGATGCGCCGAGTGGCCTCGATGCCGTTCATGCCCGGCATGCGGATGTCCATCAGGATCACGTCGGGCCGCGTCTTGGCGGCCAGTCGCACCGCTTCCTGGCCGTCTCCCGCCTCGCCGACGGCCTCGAAGCCGGGCGCGGCATCGAGCAGGCCGACGAGCCCGGCGCGGATGAGGAACTGATCGTCGACGACTAGGACTCTGGTCATCCCTTGAGTTCGCCCCTCCACCGTGCGGCAGTCGCCGACGTCGGCAGGGTCAGGCGGACCGCGAAACCCCCCTCGGCGCGTGGGCCGACGCGGATCGTCCCGCCGTAGAGCTTGGCCCGCTCCCGCATGCCGATCAAGCCATGGCCGCCATCCTCCGACACTCTGGCCGGAATCATCCCCTCTCCCTCGTTGGTGACGCTGACGGTCAGTTCGTGCGGGGTGTAGCGGAGTTGCACCCGTGTGCCGGCATGGCGGGTGTGTTTGAGGACGTTGGTCAGGGCCTCCTGGACGACGCGGTAGGCGCACAACTCGACGCCGGGCGGCAGCGGACGCACAGTGCCCTCGACGCTCAGCTCGACGGGGACACCGCCGGCCCGGACGCGCTGCACGAGATCGTCGAGCCGGGCGAGGGTGGGCATGGGCGCGGCCGACTCGGCGCCGCCCAGGTCGTCTTCCCGCAGGACCTTCAGCATGCGCCGCAGCTCCTCGAGCGCCTCCGTGCTGGTGTCCTCGATGGTGCCCAGCGCGCCCCGGGCCGTTGCGGCATCGGAGTCGAGGACGAACCGGGCCAGGCCCGCCTGCACGGAGATCACCGACATGTGGTGAGCGACAACGTCGTGCAGTTCCCGCGCGATGCGCCCGCGTTCGGCGGCGACCTCCTGGCGGGCCCGCTCGGCCTGCTCGGCCCGCAACTGCTCGGCGAGTTCCTGGGAGCGGCGGGCCAGCGTGCCGGACCACACCAGCACCGAGCAGTACAGCAGTGCCTGACCCACGACCAACCCCAAGGACAGCTGGTCACTGACCACACCGGCGTACACCCACTTGGCGGTCATCACCGCCGCGCAGCCGACGGCGATCCGCACCGAGTACACCGACACCACCGTGTACAGGGCGAGCAGCGAGCCGAACGCGGACGCCACCGGCCAGTACCCCAGGCCGATATAGACGACGCCGACCATCTGTACGGCCACGAAGACCACCAGCGGTGCCCTGCGCCGCAGGGCGACGGGCAACTGCGCCAGGACGAGCAGCGCGTAAGCGGTCGTGTCGGGTTCCGGCCAGCCCTGCCTCACCGACCCCTGTCCCAGCAGGACGGCCGCCGCAGTCATGGCGAGCGCAATCAGTGAGTCGACGACCGCCGGCCTGGGCGTACGCATGCGCATCGCCGCAGCGTAACGCCGGTGCTCACCGCGCGGCGTCAACCCTTCGAAGTACCGCGAAAGTTGAAGGAACGGCTGCCGCGGAAGTTGCGGGCACTGCGCGGCTACCGCGCACGGTGGAGCGGGAGTTCCACCCGGCGTGCGACGCGGCAGCTGCGCCGCCGCCTCTACCGTCATGGCACACCGGCACCGCCCGACCAGCGGAGCCACACGGTCCGCGGGCCGTTCGGGGGGCCCAACGGGGAACCCGGCCCGCGGGCGGAAGGAGCCAGCATGACTCTACGGAAGATCGTGTCCGGATGGTCGGCGTTCGCAGCGATAGGCGTCGTCGTGGCCAGTGCCCCATCTGCGGCTGCCGAGCCGGCAGTGCACGGATGTGCCTATCCGCGGGTGTGTTTCTACCTCACGCAAGCCCAATGGAACGCCAACAGCCCGACGGCCGCCTACCAGGATGCGGATTACAACCAGACGCTCGGCTCCAGCAGCAAAGGGGCGGATGTTGTCTACAACTCGCGCAACGACGACACGGTCCTGCTACGGGTCGGCAGCACAAGCACCGCCATCTGCCTCAACCCGAACGGCGCCGTGGACAACGACGCATCTGTCACGGTAACGGCGATCCGAATCCGGTCCACGCCGGCCAAGTGCAGCGGCATCTTCGAGACCTGGCCGTCGTAGCTGATCGCACCAAGCCCCTGCCCTGATGTGGCCCGGGGCCAACCACCGGTCATCGCCTGGACGGGCGATGGAGTGTTCAGCGAAACGAGGAGGGATTTTGAAGATCAAAACTCGGGCCTCAAGGCCGAAGAGGCTGACAGTACTCGCCGTATCGAGCGCCGCTGCCCTCATTGGCCTCACGGCCGCTCCGGCCGAGGCTCATACCTACAACCTGAGCACAACCGGCGCGGCGGGTGCAGTTGACTACTCTGCCAACGGTACGTGGGACATCTACGCCCGCGACAGTCTCACCGACGGCCACTGCGCTCGCTTTCAGGTGAAAGACTGGGACGACACCAGTTGGCGCTGGTACGACGACATGGTCTGCACGTCCACGGAACAGTGGGTAGGTATCGTCCAATCGGGCTGGTCCGTCCGCATATGCCGGACCGGAATCGGAAACTGCTCTGCGGCCCTCAAACTTTGAGCCGAGGGACCTGGCCCGAATACCAAGACCCGCACCCTGTGGTGCGGGTCTTCCCGCATCACTATCGGCTACCGCAATGAACGAGGCTGTCCGGCGGCGGGTTGGTCAGTGCCGTGGATGGCCATGAGTTGCTGCGCCGTGTGGTGGCCGCCGACCGTCATCTGCATCGCGTTTCGCGCCAGGTGTTGGGGGCCACCTTGAGCTTCGCGTAGATCGCGTGCTGGAAGGCCCTGGTCCGCAGGATCGCCACGGCCTGCGCTTCGAGCTCTTTGCGCTGGGCGGGCGTGCGTCTGGCCCGGCCGGACGGCAGGGGGATGCGGTGAGCGCGCCGGACACGGCTGATGGCCCTGTCGCGGGTGAGCCGGCCGACCGGCCGTCGGTGATCCACGCGGAATAATGGATAGCCCCTGGACGGGGCCGGCGCGTCAGCCGGTGGACCAGGCGCGCAACCGTGCGGCGACCTCCTGGACGCGGCGCCCTTGTGCTTGGCACGCGTGACGAGCGCGAGGGCCTCCTCCGGCTCGTAGTTCAGTGTGACTCCATTGGTGTTGAGGAACGTCTCGGCGACCAGCCAGGCGAAGAACTCGTTCTTCGCCTCCAGTGGTTCGTGCAGAGCGAGGCTCTCCAGCATGGCCGCCCCCTTGAGCCAGTCGCTGGCGTACACGCCGCGGCCCATGGAGTGGGCCTGGGTCCGGGTGCGGCCTGACCCGGCTCCCCCGGGCAGCCGAGGCCGTGGGCCCACGGTGTACGTCACCGGTGGCGCCCAGGGCTCGCAGCAGATCAACACGGTCGTGGCGGAGGTGCTGCCGTGGCTGCTGGAGTACGCGAACCTCGTCCACCAGTGCGGGCCCGACCACGTCGGGGACCTGCGTCAGCGGGCGGCATCTCTGCCGGTGGAGAGTGCGGGCCGCTCCTACGTGAGCGGGTTCGTCGGCGTGGAGCTGCCTGATGTCCTGGCGCTCGCGGAAGTGGTGGTCTCGCGCAGCGGGGCCGGCACGCTCGCCGAACTGACCGCGCTGGGCAAGGCGGCCGTGTTCATCCCGCTGGCCACCTCGGCAGGCAACGAGCAGGTGCACAACGCACGCCATTTGCAGGAGGCCGGGGCCCCGGTCACGCTGGAGTGCGACGTGACCGCGCAGCGATGCGGGACGTGCTGGGCCCGTTCCTTGCCGATGCCCACGTGCGGCAGGCGAAGGCGGAGCGGGCCCGGGCACAGGGCCGTCCGGAGGCGGCCAACCGGCTCGTGGCCGTGATCCTGTCCGCCGCTTCGGGAACTCGGGGTTGAGACCGGTGAGCTCGCAAGTTCAGGCGTCGCGTATTCGCGGCTGAGCCCGGATGGGGTTCGCGCTGAGTGATCGGCGCGAGCTCGGCGGCACCCGGAAGTCTGCTGGTCGGCGATGGGCATGATGGGCGGCGGCAAATCTCAGGTGTCTCAAGAGGAGCAGCCAGGGCGTTCAAGACCGGTGTCCCCGAACGGGACAAGTGGTGCTATTCGCCAGCTGTCGGCGTCGAACCGCTCCAGTTCGGTATGACCGTCGACGAAGTGGTCGAGGCGCCTGAGAGGTTCGGTCAGACGAAGGTCAGCGATTGTGCACAGGACTAAGGACTGTCCCGCAAAAGCTGGCGGGGCCCTCCGCGACTCGGACCTCACGCCTGTGGCAGCCTGCCGTCATGCCAGCCGAGCTGCGAGAACATGCAGGACGTCACTACGCCATCCAGTTCCACTACGCCTTGCCCGACGATGCCTGGGCTGTGGAGCTGAGCGAGGCGGTGCTGGCGCCAGCCGCGTGGGCCGAGAACCCCAACGCCGAGAGGCACCTGCCTGGAGCCGCCTTCTTGGTGGCGTTTGTCCCCGACGAGGATCCAGATCTGGAACCGACCGTCCACATCCACAGCCATGATGAACACGTCATCCCCTACGAGATCATGCGCTGGTTCATGGAGCAGGTAGCCGAGCAGGTCGAACGCTGCCGCATCGCGTTCGAGCAGGACGGGCGGGAAGCGGTGGAATGATCTTGCCGTGGCTGGTGTGATCACGGCACCGGAGCCGTCCTGGATAGCCCCGTTCACCGGGCTGAGCCCGCGACAGTTCGGGAAGCTGATCACCGCGCTGCGGCGCGAGGGGGCGGACGCAGTCCGCAAGGGCCGGCCGTGGAGCCTTCCGCTGGAGGACCGTGCCCTGCTGGTCGCGGCCTACTGGCGCACGAACCTGACCATGCGGCAGCTCGCGCCGCTGTTCGGGGTGTCGAAGTCGGCCGCCGACCGCATCATCGACCACCTCGGACCTGCGCTCGCCCTCCAGCAACGCAGCCGGTTCCGCAAGGACGCTGTGCTGATCCTGGACGGCACCCTGGTCCCCACCCGCGATCACCACGTCGCCGAGCGGTCGAAGACATCTCATGTCGCTGGTGGGTCAAGTAGGTGCTCAGGCAGCGAGGTCCACGGTTGATGTGAAGGCACGATCGGGGTCGAATAGCGTGCGGCGTTGCAGGCAGTGGTAGAGGCAGCCGAGCAGTTTGTTGAACAGGTTCCTGAGAGCTGCGGTGTGGCGTTCCCCGCCAGCACGCCGTCGGTCGTAGTGGGCGCGTGGAGCCTGTGTGCGGAGGGCTGCGAAGGCCCACATGTGCCCGGCTGAGGCCAGTCGTTGGTTCTTGACGGTTCGGGCCACAACGATGTGGCTGCGGCCGGAGGCCCGCGTAACGGGGGCCGCGCCGGCGTATGCCTTCATGGCTCGTGCGTCCGCGAAGCGTTCGCGGTCGTCTCCGATCTCTGCGAGGACGCGTGCTCCGGAGAGCACGGACAGCCCCGGGAAGCTGGTGATGATCTCGGCATCTGGGTGCGTGAGAAATGCTTCCTCTGTCGCGGCCGCGAGTTGGGCGACGCTGGTGCAAGCGGCATCGAGCTGCCGGACGAGCGCTGTTGCTTGGTGTCCCAGAGCCTGTTCGACCTGCGGCAGCTGCCGCAGGTAGTCCGCGCGGAAGATCTCCCTAAGCCGTTCGACCTCGGCTTCAATTCCGTGGCGTGGACGTTCGCCACGTTTGAGTAGTGCGCGTAGCTGACTGCGGGTGAGCTTGGCGGCGTCGGCCAGCGTGGGTGCGGCGGTCAGGATCACGCGGGCGCGTGGCGAGTCGAGGCCGGGTCTTCCGGGTCCGTGAAAGGCCACGAGGGCCGCCGGGTAGTACTCGCGCAGGTGTGAACGGAGCCGGTTGATCATTTGTTGCCGGTCCCAGACTGAGTCCTGGTGGGCTCGGGCCAGGGCAGCGATGGCCTGACCGGCTTCGCTGTCGTCAGGTAGGGGGCGGTGAGTGTGCCGGTCGGTGCGCAGGATGTTGGCCAGGACCCGAGCGTCGGCTGCATCGGATTTGGCTCGGGAGACGCTGGCGCGATCTCGGTATCGGGCGGCGGCCAGCGGGTTGATCGCGTAGACCTTGCGGCCGGTGGCCCTCAGGCAGGCGACAAGCAGCCCGCGAGGGGTCTCGATGGCGACCGGAATCGGGTCATCGACGCTGTCGCCGTGTCGGACCAGCAGTTCTATCAGCGCATGGAACCCTGCGCTGTCATCGCTGATCCGCAGCTTGGCCAGCTGGGCGCCGTCTCCGTCCACCAGAGCTACGTCGTGATGTCCTTCCGCCCAGTCGATGCCGCAGAAGATCGCGCTCAATGTCTTTACCTCCGTGCCGATGTGCGGTTTCAATTCCAGGCGGAGCACGCGGCGCTCTAATAGAAGTGCTCAAGGCACGCCATCTCATGAGCCGTTCGTGTCTCCAGCGACCGGCAGGGACCTCGGTCTGTTGAAGAGCTCTCGGGCTCGCGAACTGCTGAGAGGTCGGCCCCTGCCGGCGGGCTGGCGACATGAAACCTGTGATGCCAACGCTCCTGCCGGACGGGACCGGTCTTTGACGAGAGATCGAGGTCCCGGAACTACCGAAGGTCTCCGTCCGACAGGGCGAGGGGCAAGGCGGAACCGGTCTGACGACGGGGATCCAGTCCCGGAACGGGGGCAGGCTTCCACCTTGTGCAGCGGGCCCTTGCACTCTCGCGCTCGGGCTCACCGATGAGCTATTAGAACTACCGGTACTCCACCGCCCACCAGGTCGTCATCGACGCGGACACCCGTCTCGTCGTCGTGGTCGGCCAACCTCTGCCGGGCAACCGGCACGACTCCCGCGGCTGGGAGGAGTCCGGCGCCAAGGCTGCCGTCGGCAACACCACCACTATTGCCGACGGCGGCTACCAGGGCACCGGACTGGTCATCCCGCACCGAAAGGCGAAGAGACAGGCCGAACTCCCGGACTGGAAGGAGGAACACAACCGGTCCCACAAACAGGTCCGAGCACGGGTCGAGCACGTCTTTGCCCGCATGAAGACCTGGAAGATCCTCCGCGACTGCCGTCTCAAAGGCGACGGCGTTCACCACGCCATGCTCGGCATCGCCCGTATGCACAACCTCGCCCTCGCCGGATAGGCAAGCGGGCCACGGCTGTTCACCATGCCCAAGGCGACCAGAAGATCATTTACGGGACAGCCCTTACAGCGGCCAGAAAGTGAAACTCCAGTACCGCCCCAAGAACAGCACCACCTACACCACTCTTCAGACCGTCACGACTACCAGCACCGGCGAGTTGAAGACCACCGTCAAGGCCACCGCCGACGGCTTCTACCGCTACCGCTTCCCCGGAACCACGACCACCCCCGGCCATCAGCGCCGCCGGTGACTATGTCGACGTGACGTAAACCGCCCGACAGGAACCCTCGTCCTTGCCCGCGCTGTACTGCGGGCTCCGGCGCGGCAGGTCAGGAGGCCTGCTTGTCGCGCATGCTGACGTGACTGGGTGCCGTACTGGTGAACGCCGGTGGAGGCAGTGCTGCCCGCTCCCGCCCGCAGCCATCTCAACGCTGAATGAGAGGCGGCGCGTTCTCAGCAAGGCAGCGGACCGTGTCCAACCCCGCGCCATCCAGGCTCCAGGATGACCCGGTCCATGACCAACCGATCGCCGACCGGGTGCCCAGGCGCGGTCCGGACGCCAGGGGCCCAGTCTCCGGGGGCGAGGTCCAGGACCACTTCGCCGATGCTCGCCACTTCCCCGATGTAGGAGTCCATTGCCTCGAAGGGGCGGGCCGGACCGAACATCCGCACCCGCACGAACGACATCCGGCGCCTACCGCGACGTCCTGCACCGCGTCCAACGCATCCTCATCCAGGTCACTGTGCACGGACAGGTCCTCGGCCAGGACGTCCGCGTCGATCCGGGCCGTCACCGTCCACACGTCCAGCGTGTCCGTACACCTGGAGGGGGTGTTCGTGGGCGATGGCCGCGTCCTCTACGGCGAACGCGACCACGCCGAACTGGCCCTCACCAAGGGGCCCCTTCGCCGAATCCTGACCCTGACTCCGTCGAAGTCTGCGTGGTGTCTGACGGAGGGCCAGGAACAGCCGATCGGCTGCCACCTGTACGGTTCCGCCTCTCGCTGTTTTACTTGCGGAATGCGCTGGCGATACGGCAGTTCATGGTGTGTCGCCAACATCGCGTTCGGGTTGGTTCTCGTGGGTCTGGGCGCCTGGCGCATCGGGCCGGCGTACCACCGTGAGCACCAGCAACGGGTTGTGGCGGTGTGTATCGCCGAGCGTGGTGTCGAGCAGTGTCTGCCGGTGCGGACCGCCGCCATCACCAAAACAGTCAGGCTGAAGCAGACGTTCGGCGGAGTCATGCTGGACGTGTATCTCGACGGGGCCTCTAAGCCGGCGTTCGAGATCTCGCCGCACTGGAGCGAGCGGGACAGCTCGACACTGGTCGTCGCCGACTTGCAGGGCAAGGTGTGGGCCTGGCAGGAGAGCGCGCACCACCGGTGGGAAGAACTGTACAAAACGTGGCCGCTGCGGACACTCATCTATCTCTCAGTGATCCTGGTCGGCGGCTGGTTCGTACTGAACTTCGCAAGCGAGCTGCTCATCGTGGGGCACAGCCGGTACAGAGAACTGGCCGAGCGGTTGGTCGCCCTGTACAGCGGGGTGAGCTTTGCGGGGACGGCGATCCTCGCCGGGTTCTCCTTCTCCTGGATCTTCGGGCTGGGGTCCATCGCCGTCGTGGCGCTGGCCGTCGGTGTCAACGGCGCGGACCTCTGGCGCCATTGGCAAAGCGCCTGGCGCCGAGCCCGCCGTGTACCGGGCTGACCGTATCTGTATCCGTACCCGCACCCGCTCCCGTGCAGGGCGGAAGCCACTTCTGCCGGGCGCACGGCGCGGCGGGCAGGCCACAACCTCACACGCCCCCACACCATGAGAGGTAGCTTTCTCCCTCTTCGGAGCGGGCAGGGAGGGTCTCGTAATTTCTCGCCAAGCGGCGGTGGAGCATCAGCCAGCCGTACGTCCGCCCGACCGTCCACCGCTTCGGGATCGGGGTGAAGCCCCTGGTCCCGGGGGTGCGGGCGGTGATTTCCAAGTCGATGCCGAGGGTGGCGGCGTGCTCGACGAAGTGCTTGCGATAGCCGCCGTCGACCTAGACCTTGCGGATGGTGGGCTGGGTGGCGGCGACCTGGCCGAGCAGTTGGGTGCCGGCCACGGAATCCTGGACACTGGCCGCGGTGACCAGCACCGCGAGGAGGAGGCCGAGGGTGTCGGTCACAATGCTGCGCTTCCTGCCCACGATCTTCTTGGCGTTGTCCCTGCCCTGACTTGAGGCTGGGACGCTGGTGGAGGTTTTGACGCTCTGCGCGTTACGAGCCGTGGTCCACCACGGAAGATCAAGATGCTGCAGTATCGGGCCCCGGCTGCTCGACGGCTGTCTCATCGGCACCGGCCCGGCGCTCGACGCGTGACCAGCTCGGGAACCTGCCACCCGAACGCGCGTTCAGTAGCATCGCGTCGCCTGGATGAAGTTCCCGCCCGACGAATCGAGTGAGCCCGTGAGTGACGACGTCCTGTCTGTGATTCCGACCGACCCGCACTGGCAGCCCGAGCAGGCCGCGGCTGACCGTACTGCGTCGATCGTGGAGGACCTGACCCCCGGGCTCCCCGGCGGCGCCGACGTCGAGATCGACGTCACCTGGCACGACACACTCACCGTTGTCGACTGTGGTCAGAATCTGCAGAAGATCGGTTGTCCCCACTGCGGCGCGTCGATCGACACCGAGTGGTGGGGCGACCTGCTCGAAGCCCACTGCGACGACGGCTTCGCAACCCTCGCGGTGGTGGTCCCCTGTTGCGGCGCCGCGACTTCGCTGGATGCAATGGACTACGACTGGCCCTGTGGCTTTGCTCGATTCGAGATCGCCATCTGGAACCCCGAGCGCGCCTGGTTCAGCGACGAGGAACTGGCCGCCATCGGAGGCGCCCTCGGACATCCAGTGCAGCAAATCAGGGCCCACATCTGACACACCTCAGCCCGCGAGACCCGACATCACGAGTTCAAGTTCAGTAGCCACCTACCTGCGGCCCTGAAGCCGCGCATCCTCGGCCGCGATCTGTGCCATCAACGCGCGTGCCCCACTGGGGTCGATACGGGCCGCGCTGCGCGGCCGCGCTCCGTCGGCCGGCTGCCGACGGGCCCCCTGCAGCGGGGCGTACAACTCGGCCCGGTTCCGGGCGCGCGGCGCCGTCCTCCGCCGCCATGTCCATGGACGCCTCGGCGGCGTTCAGCATCCGCCTCAGCGGCCGGGAGTGCGGGTCGACGCCCTGGAGGGCGAGACTCCCGTGCCACGCCTGACAGCCTGCCGCCATGGAGTCGAGGAGTCGGAAGACAACGTAGTAGGGCGGTTACCACCACCCCATACAACTCGACCACTCATTCCAGCAGTTCGACGATCACGCGGGTGGACAGGCGGAGCGCGTCGGCCACGCGGGCGCCTTCATGCTGGGCGGCGAACTCCTCCGCCTGGTCGAGATCCTGGAAGGACTCCAGCGTCTCGCCGTCTTTGACGACGTTAAGCCGCAGGAAGAGGTCCGCCGGAGTCTTCGACCATCTGCCGGGCAAGGAACAGGCGCAGCGCACGGACAGTGCGGCGCACGTCCTTGGGTTCGGCTTCGGCGAGGTTGTCCATGTCGACGCCCTTCGCCAGGATGGATCCTTGTCTCCCGCTCCGCGCCCGGCCCAAAACCAGCGACGCAAGGAGAAGCGCAGTGGTCGAGCGGTCTCACGCCCGGCCTGGAACGATCACGTACAGAAGCCGCACCCAGCCACCCGAGAGGTCTATCTCGGCATGTGCGTCTCTGGACGGGCCCATAGGGCAGGGCTTCGGCGTGGTCGCAAGATGTCCGGTTCGTGATCGTGCGACGCCGCTGACGCCCTGCCGCGTGCGGGCTTGGGCCGGCTGCCATTGATCAGTCGCATGGGGACCGGTACAAGTGACGAGTGACAGAACCTCTTGTTCCTCGCCCGGATGGCCGCGTCGCGTCGAAGCCGGGACGGTGGACCCAGCAGTCAGCGGGTGCGATGTTCGCCGCTGTCGCGGCATTCCTCCTCACTCGCGACGTCACGTTCGGGTTCTTCAGGCAGACGCTGCCCGACCGGGCGTACACCGCTACGGTCCTCACGGGACTTGCTGTGTCGGCTGTCGCCTACGGCCTTGCCGTGTTGTGGCTCAGGCGATTGCCCTAGCAGGCCTCACGGGAGGCTTCAGCGTTGCTGCAGGGCGTCCGGTCGGTGAGAATCCGTCGCCTTGGCGGTCATCCGGGAGTTGACAGGCACTGGCTCTCAAGAGCATGGAGTTCTCTGCCCCCGTTGTCCAACTGGAAGACCGTGCCTGCCGACGCATCGACCAACTGCGGGAGAATCCGCAGGTCGGTCCCGAAAAGTTCCCGGGCCTGGTGGAGCGGCTGGCCGCGGTGCCGGACCCGCGTGGCCCGCGCGGGGTGGGCCACCGCCTGGCCGTCGCGTCCGCCCTCACCGCGTGCGCGGTGCTGGCCGGAGCGACCTCGCTGCCGGCGGTCGGCGAATGGATCGCCGATGCCCCTGGACGTGCTGGAACAGGTCGGTGTCGCCAGCCGGCCGCTGTGCAGCCATGATGCTGCTTTCCGTCTGCCGTGATCTTTCCGCCTGCCATGACGTACGCCGTGAGATAACAGCCTTCGTCAAGCTGTTGACCGTCTCCGTCCAGAACGCTGAAGTAGGCTTTGAACTTCGCCGTGCCGTTTCCGGCCGTTGACAAGGTCCAGGGGCCGACTTTTTCGTAGCTTCCGCCGTCCATGATCTGAACCGAACCGATCTTTCCCTCTCCAGAGACCGTTCCGGTGGGATCACCCGGTGTGTCCGAGGGGCTTGAGGGCGGTGGAGAACCTGGCTGCGCAACAGATGGGGGCTCCCCTCGGATCCGGCCGCGAGGATCACCTCGCGCTCCGCGCGGACCGAATCGGTCGGCGCCCGGTGCCGTGATCGAGGATGGGGCGAGTGGCGGGGGCGTAGCCCGCCGATTCCGCGTGACGCTGATGTCGGTGAACCGGTGGCGGCAGCACGATTTGTCGGCGGCTTCTACCGCGCGTGCCACATCAGGGTCTTCGCACCCTTGCCCTCGCCCGTGAACGACACCATCGCCGGGCGGTCACCTGCGGGGAGCAGGTGGACGGTGCACAGGGTGAGGGTTGAGTTCGGCTCCAGGCGGGTGTGGGGGACGCTGCCCCGGCACTGGTCGATGCCCTGGCCCTCGGCGGCGCGGAGGTCGAACAGCGGTGTCGGCTGGACCTCGCGGCCGGCGGCGGTGCGCAGTCCGACGCCGTCGTCCATGGACGGCAGCAGCTTCTCCGTGCCTGCGTTGCGGTACTCGAAGGTCACGTACCAGGGCACGAGGTTCTTCTGGGTGTCGCTCAGGTCGTAGTCCCCGAGGTCGTTGAGGCTCCCGGCGCGCACGCTTTTCGGGGTGACGCGGATCGGTACGGTGCCGCTCTTGGTGGTGACGTCCTGGTACGTGGAGTCGGCGGTCGTGCCGGCAGCCAGCAGCCTGCCGCGGTCGTCGTCGCCGGTGCCGTCGCCGACTTTCCACAGCAGGGTCTTGCCGGAGTCGTCGGCGTAGGCAACGGTGGCGGGCGTGTGCCCCTTGGGCAGCAGCACCAGCTGGCACACCGTGGCCGTGGCGGCGGGCGCCACCGAGGCGGGGCCGGCCTGGTCGCAGTTTTCGGGCAGGTAGGAACTGGTCGCGGTGGCAAGGGGATTGCTGTTCCACAGGGAGGTCGCCTTGCCGGGCGTTCCGTCCGCGAGGGTGACCGTGAAGTTCGCCTCCGGGTCGGGCTGGGCCAGGGCGGCCGAGCCGGTGTTGGTGTAGGTGACGGTCAGGTAGTACGGGACCATCCCCGTCAGGTCCTCGTCCAGCTGGACATGGTCGAGAGCCGCCGCCGTGCCGCGCGCGAGCCGTTTGGGCGCGAGCGTCAGCTGATGGGCCGTGCTCTGGTCGGTCCACGTGGCCTTCCGTGCGGTCGACTCCACCGGTAGCGCCGTGGCCGCGGCGGGTGTGCCCGCGGCCTTGCCGGAGCCTGACTCGCCGCTGGTGGAGTCTCCACCGGTACTCCCGCAGGCGGTGGCGACCAGCGCGAGCAGTCCGACTCCTGTGATCGCGGCCATCGTTGTGCGCGTCCGCATGTGCACCCCCGTGCCGTTTCGCTTGTCTGTTCGCGAGGCGATCAGCCTATGTGGCGCACGACGACGGCTTATCACATGGTCACCACAGCAACAGTCGTGTCGTCCCCGCAGGGGGGCGATTGAGCAACCGCCCAGCCACGAGGCCGACGAGACCCACAAGGTCTCGCTGTCGGTCTGACCGACTGACGGTCTGGCACCTGGTCCGCGGTGCCACGGTCCCCGCGTCCGCCCGTATTCTCTGATGACCTACCTACCGGTCGCTGCCGCCGATAGAGTCCGCCACGGAGGACTGACCGTGACGCGCATACCCAGACCGGCTGTAGCGCTCATGTTGGCTGCCTCGGTTGTCGCGGTGACGGCGCTCGCCGGGTGCGGGGAGCAGAAGTCCGCGCCTGCGGTAAGGAGCCCGTCGGCGAGCGGGCTCACACCCGCACCTCACCCGGTCATTCATCTCCGTGCGGACGGCAACACCCTGGTCCCCGGCGGCCCGCCCCTCCCCCTCCACCTCACCGTCACGGGCCTCACCGCCGGCCAGGCCGAGCGACGCCAAGTGGCGCTCTACATCGGGACCGTCCCCGACGGACTCCAGATCCGCGAGAACGGTTCCTGGCACGATGTGCCGCTGCAGTGGACCAACGAGCAGGACGACAACGGAGAGTTCGCCGCCGTCGTGCCGCTGTCGTATCGCGGCAAGGCACGGACGGAGCTCGACTTCCGGCTGTTCGCCGCTGACCAGCGCACCGACGACGTGGAGGGCAAGGTTCCTGCCGTGACCACCACGGTGGCCGCGGAGATGTCCAAGGATGCCCGTTTTGCGGATATCCACCCGGCAGCATCCGCGACGCGCCTGCTTCTTTCCATCGACCCCACACATCTCACCATCATGGTCCCGCAGATACTCCGGGCGACCGAGGGCGGGACACCGGTGGAGTGGTACGTGCGGGTGCGCAACGCCGCGGGCAAGCTCACTCGCTCCCACCTCCGCATCTCGATCTCCCTCGCCCACGGAGAGATCAGCCAATCCATGCGACAAGTGCACTGGTCGATCAACCGCGAGGGCCGCTGGGCCGACCTGACAGGCCGAACACACGTGGAGACGGACGAGTTCCAGCTCAAGCCCGGGGAATCGCGGACCGTGCGGATCCGCCTCGCTCTGCCGGCCGAAGCCAAGCCCAGCAGGTCCGACGACGTCGGCGCCGTACTGTGGGCGCGGTCACGGCCCCTTGGTGGCCCTCCGACCCGGATCAGCCGTCGGGCGTCACACGCGACGCTATGAGCACGAACATTCTCATCGAACGCTGACCCGAGAAGGACAACCCCTCGTGGGCCGACCTGGCGCCTTACCGGACTGACCGGGGCACGAGCCCGGAAGAGCGAAATCCACCCCAGACTCCGGGTCGTACAACAGGCCTGGCTCCAGGAACTCGCGCACCCCCGCCCGCCCTCACCGCACCAAGGTGGTGGCGTTCACCGAGGAGAGGAGCAGCCATCGTGTGGTGAAGCGCGCGTACACGGTGGTCGGTTGCGCGAACAGCTCGGCGAAAGCGCGGTGCCCTCCCCCACTGACCCGGCCAAGTGTGCCCTCGTACAGACTTCCGCATTATCCTGACGACCGCCTGACAGCGTTGTCCGCAGACCTCATCTCCTCGGGGGGCCGTTGTGCCAGTTCACGAACAGCCGTCCGCGGTACCGGACTTGGACGAGCTGCGTCGGCGGGCGGTGGCCACCGCCGTCCCGCAACGTGAGGCGGGGCTGGTGGTCTGCGAGAACCTTGTGCGGATCTATCAGACCGGGGGCGTCGAAGTACAGGCTCTCCAGGGCCTCGACCTGACGGTGGCCCAGGGCGAGATGATCGCGGTGATCGGGGCCTCCGGCTCCGGCAAGTCCACCCTGCTGGGCATACTCTCCGGCCAGGACGTGCCCAGCGCGGGTGCCGCCGAGGTCGCCGGACACGACCTGCTGGCGATGAAGCGCCGCGAGCGGCTCAGCTACCGGCGCCGCACGGTGGGCTTCGTCTGGCAGCAGACCTCCCGCAATCTGCTGCCTTACCTCTCGGCGGCGGAGAACGTGATGCTTCCCATGACGTACACCGGGATCAAGCGGTCCCGGCGCCGGGGCCGGGCGGAGGAACTGCTCGATCTGCTGTCCGTCGGGCACTGCCGGGACCGTACCCCCGACACGCTCTCCGGTGGCGAGCAGCAGCGGGTCGCCATCGCCGTCGCCAGCGCCAACGAGCCGCGCGTGCTGTTCGCCGACGAACCCACCGGCGAACTCGACACCGCCACCAGCGACGAGGTCTTCGCGGCGCTGCGCCGGGCCAACGAGGACCTGGGTGTCACCGTGGTCGTGGTCACCCACGACGCGCTGGTGTCCGAGCAGGTGCAGCGCACCGTGGGGATCCGCGACGGCCGCACGTCTACGGAGGTACTGCGCCGTGTCGCCACCGGTGAGGACGGCGTCGAGGTGCTGAGCGCCGAGGAGTACGCGGTACTGGACGGCAGTGGTCGGCTGCAGTTGCCGGGTGAGTTCACCGAGCGGCTGCACCTGCGCAAGCGGGTGCGGCTGGTCCTGGAGAGCGACCATGTCGGTGTGTGGCCCGACGAGGCCGCGCGCCGGGCACGGTCCGCCGCGCAGGACGCGGCCGGCGGTGGCCCCGAACGCTGATCGCGTCGAGGCTTCACGCGAGGCGCAGTACGGCTCCCAGTCCGCGCCGGCGGGCGAGGACGGCCTCGGTGACCGCGGCGGCCAGGATCAGCGCGCTCACGCCGGCGACGAGGGCGACGGTCAGTGAGTGGTCGGTGTGCAGCGCCGGTTGGGCGGGGCCCCCAGTGAACTGCTGCAGGTCCAGTGTCCGCGCCAAGAGCCGCGGTTCGAGCAGCCCGAGCAGTGTGCCGCCCACCGCTGAGGCGACCGCCAGCGGCAGCAGTTGCAGGAAGTGCAGTGTCGCGGCTTCCCTGCCGCCGAGTCCGAGGGTGCGCAGGAACGAGGTGGTGCGGCTGCGCTCGTGGGAGGTGAGGGTCAGTTCCAGGATGAGCGCGAGCAGGCCCGACAGGGCGGCCAGGATGGAGCTGGTGGTGTAGATCGTGCCGAGTCCCCGCGTCAGGCCGTCGGTGCGCAGGGCGCTCAGCGTCTCGGAGCGGACGCGGATCCGGGCCAGTGGGCCGAGCGCCTTGGCCGCCGCCGACCGCAGTGCGGCGGGTTCGGCGGTGGCGGGAGTGTCGCCCTTGAGGAGCAGGACGGTGCTTCCCGAGGACTGATGGGGTATCAGCTGCTCGGCTGCGGTGGTGGTGATCAGCATCGGCGTCCCGGCGGGGATCTGCGCCGTGACCGGCCCGAGGAGCGGGTCGCGCAGTTCCGCGGCGGTGAGGGTGCCGACCGGCTTGAAGTTCAGGTCCCTTGGGCGCTGCCTGTCGGGCACGACGGTGGCGGTGAATCCGCCGGTGCGCTCTCTCGCCCGCAGGCCGGGCGAGAGGAGGGACGGCAGCGGGGCGTTCGCGTCGGCTCGGGCTCCCGTCGGGGTGGTCAGCCGGGCCAGCAGGGTTCCGGCCAACGGCGACTTCGGGGCGACGGCGGCCAGTTGCCGGGGATTCACGGTGATCACGGCGACCGTCGATATCACCGCGCCGTCGGTCTGTCCTGTCATGCTGAGGGTGTACACATGCTGGACGGCGGTCCGTGTTCCGGAGGTGCCTCTGTCCGGTGCTGAGGTCACGGTCCCGGCCGCGGTCGCGCTCGCGTCGGCGCCGGTGGTCCAGGCCGCACCCGTGGCCAGGCCGTCGTCGATCGTACGGTGTACGAGGCCGCCGAACACGGCCGTCCCCAGGGTCAGGACCAGGACGAACAGGGCCAGCCCGGTCGCCGGGGCGTCGTGGGCGGCCCGGGCCGCTCCGACGAAGCTCACCGCTCCCCGGCCGCGCCGGACCCGCCGCAGCACCAGGCGCAGCACGAGCGGGTAGATCCGAAGCAGGATGAGTACGACGGTCAGCGCGACCAGCACCGGCACCGCGCCCAGAATCCCGTCGGGTCCCTGCGAGCGCAGCGCGACCACGCCCGCCGCCGTCGTGACCAGCATCGTCAGCTCCAGGACCACGCGCCGGCCGATGGCAATGTTCCGGCGTGAGCGCCGCAGTCTGCCGGCTCTGCGCGGCTCACGGACCGCGAGCCAGGTCAGCAGCGGCACCGTCAGCGCCACCACCGCTGCGGCGAGGGCGGCGGTCATCGGTTGCGGGGATCCGGACGTGCCGGTGGGAGCGAGGCTCCCTCCGGCCGCCCAGCCGAGCAGTGCGGCGATCAGGATTACCGGCCAGGCCACGGCGCAGCGCAGCAGCACCAGCCGCACGGTGGACGCGCCCCGCGCGCGCTGCAACCGCAGGTGCGCCTGTCTCCGGCGCAGCAGCAGCCGTACCGCGACGGTGACGGTGGCCAGTGCTACCGCGGCCAGCGCGTCGACGGCGAACGTCGCCAGTTCCCTGGCCTGTTGGTCCTGAGCGGTGAAGTCGGCGAGCAGTGGCGTCAGGGAGTCGACCACCAGAAGTTCCCCGGTGGCCTGGCCGCCGACATGGCAGCCGAGGTCGCTGGTGATCGGGTCGACTCCCTGGCACAGAGCGTCGCTGAGGACCGCGCTGTAGTGGGACAGCGGGCCGGTCAATGCGCGGGCCTGGTCGAGCGCCGCTCCGGACAGGTCGGCGCGCACCTGCCAGGTCACCCGGGGGCCGCCCACCCCGGCGCCGGCCAGCAGGTCGGCCGCGTCGAGGCCGACGAGGCCGCGGACGGCGAGCACGGTGCCGGCGGAGTGCTCGGTCGGGTAGCGGGACGGCTGGTCCAGCGTCTCGCGGCCCGCCCAGAAGCCGTCGGTCGCGGCCGTGGTGCGGTAGACCCCGCTCACCACCAGCTCCGCGCGGGGCGGTGCGTTCTGTACCCCGAGCGTCTTCGCGAACTCGAGGGTCAGCCGGCTGCCGGCCCGGACGCCGAGCGCCTGTGCGGTGGCCTGCGACAGCCCGATCTGGGGCGCGGTGCCCAGCGGTGTGTGGTCGGCCGGCGCATGGCCGCTGACGTAGTGCAGATGGGTCCGGGCGGACGGCAGATAGCTGACCCGCAGGTGGGTGCTGGTGTTCGCCGGTCCCGGCGGCGCCGGCGAGATCAGGGACGCCTGGTTGTAGTCGTAGCTGCCGCCGGTGATGGTCAGCTGCCGCGCGGCGGGGCCGCTGAGCTGCTCGGTGAGGGTGCGGCCGGCGTCGAGCAGGCCGGCCGCGTCCATGGCGGGCGGCACGGTCCCGAAGACCTCGGGAGTGGTGCTCAGGCTGATCAGGGGTGCTTGGGCCTGCGAGGCGTGGACCCGCTGCCGCAGTGCCCGGTCCTCCTGACCGCCCGCGTAGGCGGGGAGCCACGCGCAGAGCGCTGTCAGCGCCAGGACGACCACCGCCAGGCAGGCCAGCAGCGGCAGATCGCCGCGCGTCTCCTTGCGTATCAGGCGCCGCGTCACCGCCCCGCCCGCGCCGACGGTTCGCGTCACCGTCCGCCCTTTCCGGTCGTGTCCGGCCGCCGGCTTCAACGGTCCTCCCCCGCTCTCAGCACACGCACCAGGTCCACTCGGGACAACAGCCGGGCCAGCGCCGGCACGACCGCGCTGATGGCCGCAGCGGTCGCCACCGCGGTGAGCGCCACAGTGCCCCAGGGGATGACCAACGGCAGCGGCGGATAGGGGGTTTGTCCGCTGTCGTCCACGGTGACCAAGGGCAGCACCGCCGATGCCAGGGCCATGCCCATCAGCGCCCCCGGGACCACCGCGAACAGCGCCAGACCCAGTTGCTCGACGCCCAGCAGCGCGGACAGACATCCGGCACGGACGCCGATGGCCCGCAGCAAGGCGAACTCCTTGCGGCGCTGCTGGGTGGCGACCACCGCGTGCACGGTGAAGGCGATGACCGCGAAAGCGGGGGCCAGGTACCGGACCAGTTCCAGCACCCGGCGCAGCCCGCTGCGGAACGGGTCGGCCTGCAGGGAAGCGGCGGTGGACGCCGTGGTGATGACGCGGCCCAGCGCGGGCTGCGCCTCGGCGGCGGAGGCCGTGCGCGCGCTGTCGGTGCTGCTGAGCCACCAGAACGCGGGATCCTCCTGGTCGGCACCGGCCCGCGTCATCGCGGTGGCGAGTTGGCGCTGGTCGGCGATCAGATGCCCCTGTCCGCGGCCCAGTCCGGGCAGCGAGTCGACCCGGCCCACCACCTTGGCGGTGATCCGGGCGCCACCCACATCGAGCGTGGTGGTGTTGCCCACGCCCAGGCGTGCCTCGCGCAACGTCGGGGCGTCGGCGCGCACCGGCAGCGGCGCCGGCCCGCCGGCCGGGCCCGCCACCAGTCGCACCTGGCTGCCGGGAAGGGTGTCGTAGTCACTGTCGGACAGGTCGCCGCCAAAGGCGTCATCGACGGCCTGAGAGGCCCGGATGCCGGTGCTGATGGTGGTCCGGAGCACCTCGGAACCGCCGGGAACGATGGAGCACACCCCGGGAGTGCCGAGTTCGTAGCGGCCGGTCGAATTTCCCTGGCACGCCCCCGCGGTGGAGTCGGAGGCATGGTCCGTGCCATCGCCCCAGACCTGCCCACCGGGCAGTCGGGTGCCCCAGGCGTCGGAGGTGCCGCGCCCGCCCACCCGGATCAGTTCCAGGTCCAGTCGTGCGGGACGCACGTTCGGCTGCGGCAGGACGCTGACGGCGGTCACCGTCAGCGGATACTCCCGCGGATGGCCGCCACTCAGCTCCACATCAAGGGGGACCACGATGGTGTGCCGGGCTCCGTCGGCGGCGGGCAGACGAGTCGTCACGGTGCTGACGAGGCCGGACGCGTCCTGCAAGGTCAGGCCCAGACCGGGCCCCGCCCGGTTGCCGTCGCTGCTCAGCCGCTCGTCCAGCAGCAGCGCGGTCGGACGCCCGGGCAGCCGTATCCCGAAGACGTCCGGTGACGGGGTGCGCGGGGCGGGTCCGCCGATGGTGCCGACCAGGTCTTCGGTGGCGCCGCCGGGCAGGTTCACCGTCGACCGCGTCACCGGTGTCACGGCGGTCACCGCGGGCAGTGCGCGATAAGCGGTGGCCAGTACGGAGGACGGGTAGCTGTCGGCCGCGGACGGGGAGATCCGCACGTCGGCGCCGACGGTGAACGCGGCCTCCTCGGACGCCAGGCCGCCCAGGCAGGCAAGCGCGGTGGTGGCGAAGGCGCTCACCGACACGGCCAGACACATCAGCGACACCGGTCCCGCGTTGCGGGTGGCTCGTCGGCTCAGCTGCCATCCGGCCAGCGCGAGGACCAGTCCCCGGTTGCGACGGCCGAACGCGTCCAGCAGGAGAGAGGTCAGCGGCAGCAGTCGTAGCAGCAGGAGCGCTCCGGCGCCCGCTACCAGGGCCGGCACCAGGACCAGCACCGGGTCCGCAGACGCGCTGCCGCTGCCCAGGCCGGCGAGCAGTGAGTGGTGGCGCCGTAACTCCAGATACCCCAGGGCGGCGACCGCCGCCAGCGCGAGGTCGGCGCCGAGGCGCTGCGCGGCGGCGGCCCGTGCGCCGCGGGCCGGCCGCGTCCGCGGCGACGTCAGTACGGGCAGCAGCACCGCCGCGGCGTGCACCAGCAGGGTCAGACCCACCGCCGCCCACACGCCGGTGCCGCGGCTGCCGGGGTGCAGCAGTCCGGCCAGGAAGGGAGCGGCGACGGCGGCCGGGACGCCGGTGAGCGCCCACTCGGCCGCCGCGCCGCGCAGCAACCGCAGGGTGCCGGCGCCTCTGGCCCGCTGGAGGGCCAGCTCGTCGCGCCGACGCACCGTCAACTGACGAGCGGCCAGCACCAGGGTGGCCAGGGCGAGGGCCGCCAGCATCACGCTCGGCAGGTACAGCGAGGAGCGGGCCGCCACCATCGGAACCGTCAGGTCGTCGATCGCTTCCGGCAGCCCGGAGGCCACCCTCAGGTCGTCCAGTGACGGCTGTCGCCCGCGGAACACCGACACGCGGCTCTGGCTGCCGGCGAAGGCACGCAGCCGGTCGTGCAGCCCGGGGAGGCTGTCCGCGTCGATACGGGAGAAGTCCGGCTGCACACTCCAGTGGGCCGTCAGCTGTCCGTTCAGGACGGCGCTGCCGTTGAGGGCCGACGCCGACACCACCAGCAGGTGCTGGTCGGCGGTTTGGCCCCGGGTCAGGTCACCGGCCATGGCGGGCCAGAACCCGACGGCACCACTCGCCCGGAAGACACCGGTGATCCGCAGGGTCATGGCGCGCCCGAAGGCGTCCTGCACCTGAAGACCGGTACCGGGCTTGATGTCCAGGCGCTTGGCCAACGCCTCGGGCACGGCCGCGTCGACCGGGGCGGTGGATCCGGTGGCGACCCGGACATCGGGGAGCGAGGTGAACGCGTCGGCCGGGGCGTCGGCCGTGCCGGCGGGCCACCGCCCGGCGACCAACTGTCCGAACCTGCCCCCGTCCTGCACCGCGACCGGGTGCAGCCCACTGCCCCCGGGACCGCGCGGCGGGCCGGCCACCCCGTCGATCCCCGTCACCGAGACCGGCGACACGCCCAGCAGCCCCACATAGGTCCGCTGTGGCACCCCCGCGAACACCCGCGAGGCGGCGGCCCGCACATCTCGATCGGCGGCGGCCATTCCCCCGGCCCGGTAGGACGCGCTGACGTCCACCTGCGCGTCGAGGTCGGCAGCCAGCCGCCGTACGGCCCCGGCCTGCACCGAACTCCCGGCCAGCGCTGCGAGCGCGGCCAGCGCCGTCGCACACAGCAGCACGGTCACCGCGACAGCGCCCAGCACCAGCCCGTGCCGCGTGGCCCGCCTGACAACGGCGGGAAGCCGCCGCCGAGCCGGGCGCGGAGCACCCGGGCGTCGCCGCGGCGAAGACGGTAAGGCCGTGGCGACCACATGAACCCCCGCAGAATCGAACATGTGACGGTGACGGCGCGCCACAGTCCTACCAGGCATCCCTCAACCACACAAGAATCGCTGATCGCCTCCTGGAACTCCCTGACCATGCAGTGAAGACAACGACGGGGATGTCGGCGCCGCTGATGGAGGCGACCAGGTGCCACATCGGACGCCGGGTCAGGCGCCGCCCGTACTCCTCGGTCCTCCACCCGGGGACAGCGGCCTCGCACACTCGTAGGCTCTGGATGGTGCCTTCGGCCGACGGCGGCCTCCCCAAGATGCCGCAGCAACGGCCCGGTCACCGTCACCACCCCACCAGGACGCCTCCGATGCCCGGACCGCGTTCAAGCTGACCGAGACGTGCTCCGACCGGTCCTGGCGCAGAACGCGGCGTGGCCCCCGGGCACGCGCCTGACTGTCCGTTACGCGGCACCGCTCGACGCGCAGCCCGTCCCCCGCCGTGCGGGTGCCTCCAGCTCCCGCACGGCGCTGCCCGCTGCTGCGCTACGGCTTGATGCCCACCCCCGTCCACAAGCTGACCTCGGCGTCCGAGGCGGTGGGCTCCTCGTCCGGGCGCCAGCGGTGACCGACCGTGACACCGGGGTCGAGCAGCTCAAGACCCTCGAAGAATCGGGCGACCTCCGCCTGGCTCCGGAACTGCACCGGCGTGCCGGCGTTGGTGTAGATGTCCGTGACCTTCTGCCACGTGGCCGGGTCGAAGTCCGGCGTGCAGTGGCTCAGGGCCAGCGCGCTGCCCGAGGGGAGCACCTCGAGCAGACGGCTCACGATGCCGTACGGGTCCTGCGCATCCGTGACGAAATGCATGAGCGCGTTGAGGGACAGGGCCACGGGCCGGCCCGTGTCCAGCACCTGGGCCAGCTCCGGCGCGTTCAGCAGCGCGCCCGCGTTGTTGACGTCCGCCTCGATGTACGTCGTGCGGCCCTGAGGCGTGCTGCGCATCAGGCGCTCGGCGTACCTGAGGACCAGCGGGTCGTTGTCGGCGTACACCACCCGGGCATCGGGCACCACCGACTGGGCGACCTGGTGCAGGTTCGGCTCGGTGGGGATGCCGGTGCCTATGTCCAGCCACTGACGGATGCCGTGTTCACGGGCGAGGACGCGGGTGGCCCGGTGCATGAAGGCGCGGTTCTCCCGGGCGCAGGTGAAGATGCCGGGGTAGACCGCCGCGACGGTCTCGGCCGCCTGTTTGTCGACGTCGAAGTGGTCCTTGCCGCCGAGGTAGTAGTCGTACATCCGGGCCGAGTGGGGCCGACTGGTGTCGATCTCCCGCGCGGCGTGCGAGTTGGTCATCCTGTCCATACCTTTCGGTGCTGTGCGTGGGGGTGCCGGGAAGGTGGTGACCGAGGCCGGCTCAGTCCCACCGGTCCGGATTCAGCCGGCCGCCAGATGGTCGGCGAGGCCGTGTTTGATGCCCGTGACGAACGCGGAGATCTCCTGCGGGGTGTAGATCAGCGCGGGTCCGGCCGGATCGGTCGACTGCCGCAGCGCCACCCGGCCGTCGGACAGCAGCTTCGTCTGTACGCACTGGCCGCCGTTGGGCCCGCTCCACGGGGACTCCCAGCCCTGCTCGCCCAGGTCGGTGGCCGGCATCCCGTTGTAGACGTGACAGTCGGTGCTGGTCATGAGTACTCCTTGCGCATCCGGTTCAGCAGCGCCTTGCTGTCCGCGTCCGAGGTCAGCAGGGACATGCGGTTGTGCGCCTCCAGATGCGCCGACACGTCCGAGCGCTGGTCCAGGTACATCGCGCCGGAGAGGACCTCGGTGTACACGATGTCCGGCAGCTCCGACTCCTCGAAGCGGAAGTAGGTGAACGGGGCGCACGCCCCCACGTGGGCGCCGGCGGTGAACGGCACCACGTCGACACTGACATGCTCCAGCTCCGAGACCTCCAGGAGCCGTTCGATCTGCTCCCGCATCACCTCCGGGCCGCCGACCACCCGGTGCAGTACCGCCTCCTCCATCACCACCCACAGCGTGGGCGCGCCGGGTCTGCCCAGCAGGCCCTGGCGGCGCAGCCGCAGGTCCACACGCCGCCCGAGGTCCTCGTCGGCCTCGTTCGGGAAGCCGCCGCGCAGGACGCCGCGCGCGTACGCGGGGGTCTGCAGCAGCCCCGTGACGTAGTGCGGCTCGTAGGTGCGCACGGTCTGGGCCCCGGCCTCCAGGCTGACGTAGGCGCTGAACCAGTTCGGCAGGACATCCCGGTAGGTGTGCCACCAGCCGGGCTCGTTGGCCCGCTCGGCGAGCTCGACGAACTCCTCGATCTCCTGCTGCTCCGCCCCGTAGGTCTCCAGGAGCTTTTCCACATAGAGCGGCTTGAGGGCGACCTCGGCCTTCTCCAGACGGCGGATCGTCAGGGGGCCCACCCGAAGGGTCCGTGCCGCGTCCTCCAGTGAGGCGCCTGCGTCCTGCCGCCGCTCCTGAAGACGCCGGCCCAGGATCATGCGGAGAACGGTGGGGGCACTACCGCTACCCGCAGCCGACCGGCCGTCGCTCACTCCGGAACCTCCTGAGGGACTGTCACCGGCCCGAGTCTGACATCGACTTGACGACGTGACCACATAGACGCCAGCGCTCTGAAATTATCAGAAGGCTGGTTTCAGATTGAACTTGGGTGCGAGGAACGCTACTTGCAGCAGCACTTACTCTTGAGGGTGGACGCGGCGCAACCAACCACCGGTAGAACAGCGCGTGTTGGCATTGTGTCGCGCTTCCTCCCTGCGATTTGGTCATCGCTTGTCAACGCACCAGGGGGAGGAAGAGCGTGTCGACGATCTCTTCGAGAACCTGGTCGGGCACGGCGGCGAAGGTCGTCAGGAACTCGTGGCGGAGCAGGTCGAAGGGCAGGGTCTTGATGCGTTCGGTGAGGCGCTCCGCCTTGACTTCCCCGCGGTCGACGGCACGGTGGTAGATCGTGTCGATGGCTTGCTTGCGGCCGGTCTCGGACGGATCGAGCAGTTCGCTGGGGCTGGTCCCGGTCGCCTGGTGGTAGTCGGCCAGGTACACGCTCATGACGGTGACGAGTTGGACGCGGGTGGCGTTGATCTCCCGCATGAGGGTCAGGACGTCCTCGCGCAGGCTTCCGGTGTCGGGAACGGCCAGGACGTTCTTGTGCAGGATGTGGACGAGGGTCGCCCGGACGAGTGCGTCCCGGTCGGGCCAGCGGCGGTAGAGGACCGGGGGGCTGGTACCGGCCCTCTTGACGACGGCGTCCATGGTGAACCTGGCGTATCCAGTGGCCGTGAGCTCGTCCCAGGCCGCGTCCAGCAGCGCATTCTCCAGGGCCGCTCCGCGGCGCCGTTCGGGCATCGTCGCTCCTCCAGTTAGATAGATTTGCCTATCTTAGATTAGCGCCCTAGCCTGAGACCCGTAAGATAGAGCACCTTATCTTAAGGGGGCGTCCATGAACGCCGGCGGTACCCAGTCACCACCCATCCCCGGTTCCAGCCGGGTCGACCCGGCCTTGCGGCGCCTGACCTGCACGTTGATCGTCGGCGCGCTCGCCGTCATCTTCGACACCACGATCATGAGCGTCGCCATCGACAGCCTCGCCGGGCAACTGCACACCTCGCTTGCCACCATCCAGTGGGTGACCACCGCCTACCTGCTGGCCCTGTCCGCCACGATGCCGACCGTCGGCTGGGCCCAGTCGGTCCTGGGCGGCAAGCGGCTGTGGATCCTCGCCCTGGGCCTGTTCTTCGCCGGATCGATGCTGTGCGCCGCGGCGTGGAACGCCCCGAGCCTGATCGCGTTCCGCGTTGTCCAGGGCATCGGCGGCGGCATCATGATGGTGCTGATGGCCACGCTGGCCATGCAGGCCGCCGGGGGCCGCAACATCGGCAAGGTCATGTCGCTGATCACCGTGCCCACCGCCCTGGGCCCGATCATCGGCCCGGTGATCGGCGGCGTCATCCTGCACCTGGGCGACTGGCGCTGGATCTTCCTGTTCAACATCCCCTTCTGCCTCGTCGGCGGCTACCTGGCCCGGCGCAACCTGCCCGAGGACCGGCCCCGCCCCGGGACCGGCCCCCGACTGGACCTCGTGGGCGTGCTCCTGCTCTCGCCCGGCATCGCCGCCGTCATCTACGGCCTGACGCAGCTCGGCGGACCCGACTGGTTCATCGGCATCAGGGCCGGGCTGCCCCTGCTCGCTGGAGTCGTCCTGCTTGCCGGCTACCTCGCCTGGGCCCTTCGGCGCGGAGCCGACGCCCTGCTCGACATCCGCC
Organism: Streptomyces sp. NPDC050759; assembly: GCF_044456945.1. NCBI lineage: Bacteria > Bacillati > Actinomycetota > Actinomycetes > Kitasatosporales > Streptomycetaceae > Streptomyces > Streptomyces sp. NPDC050759. Next base: position 197,093 of record NZ_JBITGI010000013.1, read on the forward strand.
TGCTCCGCCATCGGGCCCCGGCCTCGTCCACGGCGCTGCTGCTACTGGCCGGAGCCGCCCTCTACGGGGCCATGCTGGTCATGCCGCTGTACTGGCAGCAGGTCCGGGGTGAATCCGCTCTGGGCGCCGCGATGCTGCTCATCCCGCAGGGTGTGGGCACCTTGTTGTCCCGTTCGCTTGCCGGCAAGTACATGGACCGCATCGGGGCGCGTCCGGTTGCCGTCACCGCCTTCGCCGTCACCTTCGCAGCCACCGTGCCGTTCGGCTTCGTCACCGCCACCACGGACAACACCATGCTGACGGCCGTGCTGTTCGCCCGCGGCCTCGGGCTGGGCGCGGCCATGATCGCCTTGATGGGCGGCGCCTTCGTCGGACTGCGGCGCCAGGAGATCCCGGCCGCCTCCAGCATCAGCCGCGTCGCCCAGCAGATCGGCGGCTCCATCGGCACCGCGCTCCTCGTCATGATCCTGCAGCACGCCACCGCCAACACTCACACCCGGGCCGCCCTGGCCTCGGGATTCGGCGACGCCTTCTGGTGGGCCGCCGGCTTCACCGCCGCAGCGGTGCCGCTCTGCCTCCTGCTGCCGCGTCGAGCCGACCCCCAACGCCAAGACCAGGACCACTCCTGACACACCATCCGCCGAGGCGAAATCCATGTCGCCCGCGGTGTCCGGCGGCAGGGCGGTCGGGGGGACGGAGTTCAGACAGACCCGGCGCATCACGGCGAGACCGACGAGTAGCGCGATCATCATGACCCCGACGCCGAAAGCCGTGGCCATCAGGGCGACACGATGCGCGGGTGCACTCCGGACGGGAGCGCCGCCAGCAGGACGAGGACCGGGAGCCGGGTACCGATCGCGTTGAGCAGACGGAGTCCGGCGAGGTGGCTTGCCGGGGTCTTGCACACGCCATCGCGTTCCCGCCGTGGAACAGGGGAAGGGAGAAGGCAGGGATTGAGCGGTTCTCCGCGAAGGTCCACGCCCGCGAAGGAAGACACGATGAGTCGCCCTGTGCCGGCGAGTATCGACGTGTCTGCGCACAGCTCGGTGGCGGCCGACCGGGCGGCGCGAGAGGCCGCGCTGCGTGGCGTTCACCGGCTCCTTCGCCAGAACGAGCAACGGTTTGCCGGCCGGCCCGTCCATCCCCGGCTGGTCAACGACGACCTTGGCCCGCCGCAACCAGCGCGATCCGGAAGTTGCAGCTGCGATTTCCGCTGTCCCACTCGTTGAGCACCGCCTCGCCCACGCAGGCGCCGGTCGCCCGCTCGACGACGGCCAGGTTCAGCCGATCCGCTTGCTCATGGCGGGTGCCATACCACACACGCATCCGTTCCTCAGCGGCCTCGTCCCAAGGCTCACGATCTGCCGCCCCATGGCTGCTGCCGGTCAGGCGGCCCACCTCCGGATCCTGGAGGAACGAGCCAAGCACGGGAGCGTCCTGGTCCAGGAGGAACGGGCGCAGGAGCACCCTCCCCCAACGAGCGTGGGTTTGACGGAAAAGTCCGCCTGCAAATGATCACTCATGAAGCGATTCTCAATGCAACCGGCTCAGCAATCGAGTTCCTCGGGCCGCCTCACATCGATCGAAGGAACGTCATGGCCAGCCACGTTGAGCAGTATCTGCCACAAAAACAGCGATAACCGTCGGCCCGAGCAGAATCACGTTCTCGCACGGATCGTCTTCGCCGAAGCCAACGATCAAGCCACGGTGCTCGGCACCGCCGGACTCGTCATCTCTGGCAACCTCAGGCTCATGGTGTGACTCGAACGAGCAGTGGCATGGCAACGCCATCGACCAGATACTCGACGAACTCCACATCCAGAGGCAGGCCGAGCAGAGCGTGGCGCATGAACAGGGCCGGCACACAGAGCTCGTCGATGAATCGGACGTCCTGGCCCAGGGCGAGTTCTCCACGCCCTTCTGCCCGCTCGCAGACAGCCCGGACAGGCGGTACAGCGGGGATCAGCAAGGGGCGCAGCAGCGCCGCGAGCTCGGCATCATTGCGCATGGTGACGAAAAGACCGCTGATCACGGCGCCTGGCTCGCCCCCCATCCACTCGGCGAGCAACTGGAGGTATGCCAGGAGGTCGCCACGCAGCGTGCCGGTGTCCGGCACCTGCAGCTCTTCGGCCGGGCGCAAGCTCATGGCCGTGGTCACCAGTTCCGCCTTGGTGGGCCAGTGCCGGTACAGCGTGGCCTTGCTCGTCCTGGCGCGGGTCGCCACTGCCTCGTAGCGCAGGCCCTGGTAACCGGACTCGGCGAGAATCTCGTAGACGGCTCGCAGGATGGTCCGCTCACGGCCTGCCGAGAGCCTCTTGGCAGGGCGGGCGACCGCCGTGGTCGGTGCCGCCGGCTCTGACATGGCACCCCCTCGCTCTGGAAAGTAGACAAATGCGAACGGTTGAGTCAGGCAGTGGTCTCAAGAAGTCGAAGCCTTGGGCGACTCCTTGATCCTTTACAGGATACGTGGCATTGGACGCAGTCACCGAACGGTTCCAAGGTCGGTTCACCACCGCTGACCAGGGGGGATGCCGCGCGGGCCGCTCCGGCGCCGCACCCGGCACCGGAGCTGTTCGCGCGGTCAGCCCAGTCCGTCGGCGCCGACCTGGACGGCGGACTCGTCCAGCAGAGAGCTGCTCACCTCCTGCTGCCGTCCGTCGAGGTCGAGAACCGGGGTCGCCTCCTTGTACCAGGACTCGATCACGGCGTTGCCCCAGAAGTCGCGGCGGCGGTCGTCGTTGACGTTCCATCGGTAGGTCTCGTGGTCCGGGTCGCCGGTGTAGTAGTCGGAGGTGTAGATCTCCACTCGGTGGCCGTCGGGATCGCGCAGGTAGACGTAGAAAGCGTTGGAGACACCGTGTCGGCCGGGCCCGCGCTCGATGTGCTTCTCCTCGTGCAGGGCGCCGAAGATGTCGGCGGTGCGCAGCACCTGGTGGGACTCGTGGGTGGCGACGCCCAGGTGGTGCAGTCGGGGGCCGGCCCCGCCGGTGAAAGCCACGTCGTGGACGGTCTGCTTGCGGTACATCCAGGCGGCGTACAGCTCGTGTTCGTCGCCCTCGATGGTCTCCGAGCAGCCGAAGCCGAGGGACTGGTAGTGGGCGTAGGCGGCGGGGATGTCGGGGGTGCAGATGTTGAAGTGGTCCAGGCGGGCGATCTGGGCGCCGCGGTGGAGGTCGTACCGCTGGATGAGGCGCTCACCCCGCTCGATCTCGTGGAAGAACTCGACCGGGAAGCCGAGCGGGTCGACGACGCGTACGGCGTCCCCGACTCCGACCGTGCCCTCGCCCTTCTTCAACCGCTTGACGGGGCGGCCGAGTTGGCGGAAGAACTTCTCCGCCTTGTCGACGTCCTCGGGGGTGCGGACGCGGTAGGAGATGTGGTCGAGAGCGGCGATCTCACCCTTGCGCAGCACGAGCGAGTGATGGGTGAGCTCGTCGGTCCCGCGCAGGTAGAGGGAGTCGGCGTCCTCGTACTGGACGTGGAATCCGAGCATGTCCACCCAGAACCAGCGGGCCCTGACCAGGTCGGTGACGGCGAGCTGGGCGTAGGCGGAGCGTACGACGTCCGGTGCGGCTGTTCCCGTCATCCGACGGCTCCGAATCGTGGGGTGTGGACGTCACCGAGGGCGACGTGGACGATCTTGGACTCGGTGTAGAAGTCGATGCTGTGGGCGCCGCCCTCCCGGCCGACGCCGGAGGCCTTCACACCGCCGAAGGGGGTGCGCAGGTCACGGACGTTGTGCGAGTTGATCCAGACCATGCCGGACTCGACGGCGTGCGCGATGCGGTGACCGCGCTTGAGGTCCGAGGTCCAGATGTACGCGGCCAGGCCGAACTGGGTGGCGTTGGCCAGCTCGATCGCCTCGGCCTCGTCGTCGAAGGGCGCGACGGCCACGACGGGGCCGAAGATCTCCTCCTGGAAGATCCGGGCGTCACGGGACACGTCGGCGAACACGGTCGGCTGGAGGTAGTTGCCCTCGGTGAGGTGGTCCGGGCGGGCGCCGCCCGCCGCCAGCCGGGCCTCCTTCTTGCCGATCTCGACGTAGTTCAGGACGCGCTCGTAGTGTTCCGTGTGGACCAGCGCTCCCACCTCGGTGGCGGGGTCGGAGGGCAGGCCGACCCTGACTCGTTCGGCTCGTTCGGCGAGGCGGCGGGTGAACTCCTCGTACAGCGGGCGCTCGACGAGCACCCGGGAACCCGCCGTGCAGCGTTCTCCGTTGAGCGAGAACACTCCGAAGACCACGGAGTCCAGGGCTGCTTCGATGTCGGCGTCGGCGAAGACGACGACCGGGGACTTGCCGCCCAGCTCCATCGACGTGGTCTTGAGGTGCTCGGCGGAGGAACGGATGATGTGGCGGCCCGTGTCGGTCGAGCCCGTGAAGGAGATCAGCGGCACGTCGGGGTGGTCGACGAGGGCCTGCCCGGCCTCCTCGCCGATGCCGTGGACGATGTTCACGACTCCGGCCGGCACGCCCGCCTCGGTGAAGATCTCCGGCCAGAGCGAAGCCGACAGGGGCGTCCACTCGGCGGGCTTGAGGATGAGCGTGCAGCCGGAGGCGAGGGCCGGGGCGAGCTTCCAGCTCTCCAGCATGAACGGGGTGTTCCATGGGGTGATGAGGCCGGCGACCCCGACCGCGGTGCGGACGACGTAGCTGAATTGCTCATTGCCCTGCCGGAAGGCCTCCTCGCCGAGGGCGACGATGACGTCGGCGAAGTAGCGGAAGTTCTCCGCGGCGCGCCGGGCCTGGCCCTTGGCCTGGGTGATGGGCAGACCCGAGTCGTAGGACTCGAACCGGGCGAGGCGGTCGTGGCGGGCCTCGACGGCGTCGGCGATGCGGTACAGGACGCGGGCGCGTTCGCGGTTGGAGATGGACGACCAGCCGGGGAAGGCGGCCTGCGCTGCCTCGACGGCCCGCTGGACGTCGTCCTGCGCGCCCCGTGCGGCCTGGGTGTAGGCGGTGTTGGACACCGGGTCGGTGACGTCGAAGGTGCGGCCGTCGGCCGCGTCGACGAGTTCGCCACCGATCCAGTGCCGGATGGTCGAGGGCAGGCCCTCGGGGGCGGTGCTCACTTGTCGGCTCCGTTCGCTTGCGTTCCGAGCTGCTGCGTCAGGTCCCCGCCCTCGGCGAGGAGGGTGCGGATGCGGGCCAGGCCCGCGGCAGTGGGTGTGATGAGCGGCGGCCGTACGTGAGGCGAGGCGATCCGGCCTTGCTGGGCGAGGACCCACTTCGCCGGGGCCGGGTTGGTCTCCACGAAGAGCAGGTCCACCAGTGGGTGCAGGCGGTAGTGCAGGTCCCGTGCGCCGTCGAAGTCCCCCGACTCCCACAGCTCGTACATCCGTGCCACGGCGGTCGGCGCCAGGTTGGCCACGGCGCTGACGAAGCCGGCGCCGCCCAGGGCGAGCAGCGGCAGGCAGAGGAGTTCGATGCCGGACCACACCAGCAGCGAGCGGCCGCAGGCGTGCAGCACGCGGGAGAAGTGCTCGAAGTCCTTGGTGGTCTCCTTGACTCCGACGAAGTTGTCGAAGTCGGTGAACAGCCGCCGCACCGTCTCAGGAGCGATGTCGACCGCCGTGCGGGAGGGCACGTTGTACGCGACGATCGGCAGGTCCGGGAACTCCCGGGCCACCGTGGCATACCACTGGTACAGCGCCTCCTGGGTGGGGCGCGCGTAGTAGGGGGTGATCACCAGGGCCGCGTCCGCTCCCAGGTCCTGCGCGGCGGCCGTCAGCTCCAGGGTCTCGTTCAGCTTGTGCGAGCCGGTGCCGGGCAGGAAGGGCACCCGGTCGCCGGTCTCCTCGACGGCCGTACGCATGGCGGCGATCCGCTCGGCGACGGTCTGTGCGCTGGGCTCTCCGGTGGAGCCGCCGAGCGAGATGCCGTGCGAACCGGACTCCAGCTGGAAGCGGATCAGGGAGCGCAGACTGTCGTGGTCGACGGCGCCCTCGTCGGTGAACGGGGTGACGACCGGGGCGATGGATCCGCGGATGGTGGCGGGATCACTGCGGAACTTCATGCGGTTTCTCCTTGCGGCTCTTGCGGCTCTTGCGAAGGGGCGTTGCTGCGGCGCCACTGCTCGAACGGTTCGCGCCAGTCGGGACCGAGGGGATACAGCCCGTCGACGCCGTGCCCGGCACGCACCTGCTCGGTGATGAAGCGCTCCCGCAGCTCCTGCTCCCGGCAGTCGGCGATCAGCTCCTCGGCCAGCTCGGGTGGCACCACCACGACACCGTCCGCGTCACCGACGATCAGGTCGCCCGGCTGCACCAGGGCGCCGCCGCAGGCGATGGGCACGCCCGAGTCCCACGGGACGTGGCGGCGGCCCAGGACGGAGGGGTGCTCCCCGCCGTGATAGACGGGCAGGCCGAGTGCGGTGACCGCGGCGCTGTCGCGCAGGCCGCCGTCGGTGACGACGCCGGCCGCACCACGCGTCTGCGCCCGCAGCGCGAGGATGTCGCCTAGGGTTCCGGCGGAGGTGTCGCGGCGGGCGTCCATGACGAGCACGTGGCCCGGCCTCAGCTCCTCGATGGCCCGCTTCTGGGCGTTCATGCCGTTGCCGTACTTTGTGAAGAGGTCCTCGCGCAGCGGCAGGTAGCGCAGGGTGTGCGCGACACCGACCATGGTCCGGTCCGGCAGCGTGGGGCGGACGCCGTCGATGGACATGTGCGGCAGGCCGTGGGCACGGAGCTGTGCGCTGAGGGTGGCGACGGCGACCGAGCGCAGCCCCTCCTCCAACCGCTTGTCCAGCAGGGGCGCGGGAGTGTACGCCGTCCCGTACGCGGCCTCCCGCTCCGCCGGATCGGCCTTGGGCATCGCCCCGTACGGGTCCAGGGCGGGCCCGGCGGCGACCGGATTGCGGAGGCGGCCGGTGGACATCCCGCTGCCGGTCACCTCGACCTCGACCACATCACCGGGGGCGACCACGGAGGCGCCGGCCGGCGTGCCGGTGAGGATGACATCCCCCGGCTCCAGGGTGACCTGCCTCGACAGGTCCGCGATCAGCTCGCCGAACGGGAACAGCAGCGTGTCCGTGGTGTCGTCCTGGACCAGTTCGCCGTTGACCCAGGTCTGCAACCGCAGGGCGGCGGGGTCGAGTTGGCGTGCGTCCAGCAGTCGCGGCCCGATCGGCGTGAAGCCGTCTGCGCCCTTGGAGCGGAGGTTGGAGCCGCGGTCGGCGTAACGCAGGTCGTACACACCGGCGTCGTTGGCGGCGGTCACCCAACGCACGTACTGCCAGCCGTCCTCGGGCCTCACCTGCTTCGCGCGCGAGCCGATGACGAGGGCGATCTCGCCTTCGAAGCCGAGGAGTTCGCATCCCTCGGGGCGGAGGAGTGCCTCCTTGGTGCCCGCCAACGACGAGGGTGGCTTGAGGAAGTACGACGGATGGGCGGGGATCCGGCCGCGCTCCTTGGCCCGGCTGGGGTAGTTGAGATGCAGAGCGATGATCTTCGAAGGTGGGTTCCCCAGGGGATGCGTCATCACGAACGCTCCAGGAACGCTTGGACCTTGGCCTTGTACGGCTCACGGTCGTAGCTCTTCACGTACGCGCCGGCCATCCGCACCGGGTCGCCGAAGAAGTAGTACTCGTACAGCGCCTGGCGGCTGGAGAACGCCGAGATGCAGGTGTCCCACACCAGGCGGAAGAGCTTCACGCGCTCGGGGCCGGACAGGGTGGCCGACTGCAGGTACGCCTCGATGTCGGCGGCAGCGGGGCCCTGGATGTCGAGTTCGGTCGGGGTGGCCATCAGACCGGAGGCGCCGAGCTTGCGCAGGATCTGCGGGAAGCGCTGGTAGAGCTTGGGGTAGAGGTTGCGGGCGGCGTTCAGCGGGGCGAAAGCCGGGGTGAGGACCCCGTACTCGTTGACCTCGGCGTCCGCCTCGGCGGCACGCAGGAAGGCCCGCAGCATCTCCAGCGTGGTGATGATCTCGGCGACGTCCTCCTGGACGTGCTGGAACTGCTCGATGCCGATGGCCTCGGTCAGCAGCGACACCAGGCCGAGGACGTACTCGGTCTTGGCGGTGGTGCGGGTGACGACCTGGTGGGTCATGTGCACCACCGACGCCGTCTGTGAGTAGAAGCCGTTGCACAGTTCCGCGTCACCGAGCGCGAAGCAGCGCTCGTACGGCACGTGCACGTCGTCGAAGACGACGACGCAGTCGGACTCCTCGAAGCGGGAGGCGAGGGGGTGGTCGTGCCGGGGGCGGTCGTAGTCCAGCGGTTCGCGGGCGATGTAGCGCAGGCCGGGGGTGTCGTTCGGGATGGCGAAGGCGTAGGAGTACGGCTTGTCCTCGGGGGTGCCGCGCAGCACGGTCGAGGGGAACACCAGCATCTCGTCGGCGAACGGGGCGATCGTGGCGAGCATGCGCGCCCCGCTGATGACGACGCCGTTGTCGTCCTCCTTCACGATCCGCGCGGCCAGCTTGCCGCCGGCCTGTTGGGTACCGGCCACGGACCGGTTGACCTGCGGCGGGATCAGCGTGTGCGTGCACAGCAGGTCCTCTTCCCGGGCCTTCTCGTAGTAGCGGCGGATGTTCTCGCCGAAGGCGGGGTTGGCCTGGGCGAACCAGTCGGCGGCCGAGGCGAGCGCCATCAGGGAGCTGTTCATGTAGTCGCCGGTGCGGCCGAGCATGCCGTTGCTGTGGTCGGCCCACACCTTGAACGCCTTGCGGCGCTTGACCAGGTCGTCCGGGGTCTGCGGGGTGAGGAAGGACGTGCCGACCGGCTCGCCGGACGTGGGCGAGGTGTAGGTCAGGACGTCCTTGTGCTCGTCCGCGTGCTGGAGGTCGAACAGTTCGGCGTAGGTCTGGACGACGTTGCGGAACGCGGGGTGGTCCTGGATGCCGCCGGTGACGGTCTCGCCCTGGATGTGGACGGTGGGGCGGGAGGCGGCGAGGCGCTCCAGGTATTCCTTGCCGGTGCGTGCGGCCATGTTGGTTCTCCTGGGGAGGTGATCAGCGGGAGGGGGCGGGTTCAGATGAGGTGTTCGATGCCGTCGGTGGACTCGGCCGCGGTGCCGAAGCGGCTCCAGGCGTAGGTGAGGGCGTCGCCGTCGCGGTGGCCGAGGTCGGTGACGCGGCCGACGAGGAGGGTGTGGTCTCCGCCGTCGTACGCCTGCCACGGCTCGCACTCCACCCATGCCAGCGGGTTCGTGAGGCGGGGCACCCGGGCCGCGGTCGCCCAGCGGGGCTCGGTGGCGCCCTGTGCCCCGGCGAACAGCCGGGCCAGCGGCTCCTGTTCGGCGCCGAGGATGTTGACGCAGAAGGAGCTGTCGATCAGCTGGTCGTGGCAGCGGGCGCGTCGGGCGACGCTGACGAGCACCAGCGCGGGATCGGCGGAGACGGACGTGAAGGAGTTCATGGTCGCGCCCCGGGGACCGTCCTCGCCCGCGTACGTCACGACGGTGACGCCGGTGGCGAACCGGGACATGCAGGCGCGCAGGGCGCCAGGGCTGGGAGGGGCGAGGGCTCGGGACATGAGGAGGACTCCTTGAGTCGATCGTCGGCTGTGCCCTCTCGCACAAGGCTCGGGAGGGGTGGCGACGGCCCGGCAGGCCGGGGACGAAGCGGACGAGATCCTGGTCAAAGCATGTAATCAAAGCTTTGATTATTTGGACGGTACCTGTGCCGACCGCTCCTGGGAAGACCGGAGCGGAGAATTCAGTGGCCGCGGACGATCCACTCCTCCAGATGCGGAGCCTCGGCCCCGATGGTCGTGGTCGCTCCGTGCCCGGTGAGCACCCGGGTGTCCGGCGGCAGAGGCAGGAGTTCGCTGCGGATCGAACGGATGATGGTGGGGAAGTCCGAGAACGACCGCCCGGTGGCCCCCGGGCCGCCGGCGAAGAGCGTGTCGCCGGTGAAGACGGTGCCGAGGTCCGGCGCGTACAGACAGATGGCCCCGGGGCTGTGACCGGGCGTGTGCAGCACGATGAGTTCCGTACCGGCGACTGTGAGCCGACGCCGGTCGGAAAGGTAACCGTCCGGGGATCTGTCCGGGTGGACGTTCCGCCACAGGATGCGGTCGTCCAGGTGGAGAAGGATCGGTGCACCGGTGCGGGCGGCGAGCGCCGGGGCGGCGTTGATGTGGTCGTTGTGCCCATGCGTGCACACGATCGCGGTCAGTCGACGCTCCCCGACGGCTGCGGTGATCGCGTCCGCGTCGTGAGAGGCGTCGATGACGAGGGCCTCCTCGTCGTTCCCGACGATCCAGACGTTGTTGTCCACTTCCCACGTACCGCCGTCGAGGGTGAACTCCCCGGTGGTGACGACGTGTTCGACTCGTGCGGCCACTCAGAACACCACCACGGACCGCAGCACCTCACCTGAGTGCATCTTCTCGAAGGCCTTCTCCACCTCGTCGAGGGCGATCGTCTCGGTGACGAAGGCGTCCAGGTCCAGTCGCCCTTGCCGGTACAGGTCGACCAGCATCGGAAAGTCCCTCGAGGGCAGGCAGTCGCCGTACCAGGAGGACTTCAGCGCCCCACCGCGGCCGAAGACCTCCAGCAGCGGCAGCTCCAGCTTCATGTCCGGCGTCGGGACCCCCACCAGCACGACGGTCCCGGCCAGGTCACGGGCATGGAAGGCCTGCTGGTACGTCTCCGGACGGCCGACGGCATCGATCACCACGTCCGCTCCCTGCCCGCCGGTGAGCTCGCGGATCGCCGTCACGGCGTCGGTGTCACGGGAGTTGACGGTGTGGGTGGCGCCGAAGGTCTCGGCCAGGGCCAGCTTCCGGTCGTCGATGTCCACCGCGATGATCCTGGCCGCTCCGGCGAGGCGGGCACCGGCGATGGCCGCGTCGCCGACACCGCCGCAGCCGATCACCGCGACGCTCTGCCCCCTGGTGACCGGTGCCGTGTTGAGCGCGGCTCCCAGCCCGGCCATGAGCCCGCAGCCGAGGAGGCCGGCCGCTTCGGGCCGGACCTGGGGGACTTTCGTGCACTGGCCGGCGGCCACGAGGGTCTTCTCCGCGAAGGCCCCGATACCGCGGGCGGGCGCCAGCTCCGTGCCGTCCTTCAGTGTCATCTTCTGCCGTGCGTTGTGCGTGTCGAAGCAGTACCAGGGCTGACCGCGCCGACAGGCACGGCACCGCCCGCACACCGCCCGCCAGTTGAGGATGACGAAATCACCGGGGACGACGTCGGTGACGCCGTCACCGACCGCTTCGACGACTCCCGCGGCCTCGTGGCCGAGCAGGAAGGGGAAGTCGTCCCCGATGGCGCCCTCCCGGTAGTGCAGGTCGGTGTGGCACACCCCGCAGGCCTGCACCCGCACCAGGGCCTCCCCCGGTCCGGGGTCGGGCACCAGGATGGTCTCCACCGAGACAGGGGCGCCTTTGCTCCGGGCCAGGACAGCGCGGACTTCATGAGACATGTCTGTGTTCCTCTGGAAGGGTTCCTCTGGAAAGTCGAGTGGGTCGGCGACGCGTCGACCGGTCTACCGGGTGCTCCAGGCGCTGCGGAGATCCCGCCGCAGCCGTCCGAACTCCCTTGGGCTGTCGACGGCGAGGACGCCGGAGATCTCGCCGTCGCGCCGGTACACGGCTGCGAAGTTGTCGTCGAACGAGCCCGAGACGAGTTCGAGCTCGTCGTCGACGCCGGGTCGGCCGGCGATCTGGAGGTGGACGCCGTACTGGTCCGACCACACATAGGGCAGCGGGTCGTGGACCGGTTGTGCCGTGGGGTCCTGCCCTCGCAACGTGGCCAGCAGCGATCCGGCCGCGATGAGCGGCATGTCCCGCGCGTTGGTCCAGTGCTCGATGCGCAGCCGCCCGCCGCGGCAGCGGTACGCGGCCACGTCGCCCGCCGCGACGACCCCGGGCACGGTGGTCCGGCACCGTTCGTCCGTGAGAACGCCGTTGTCGCAGGCGACACCGGAACCCGTCAGCCACTCGGTGTTGGGCACGGCTCCGACGCCGACGACCACCACGTCCGCGGGAAGGGAGCGGCCGTCGGACAACTCCACCGCTCGCACCCCGGCCTCGCCGACGACGCCCGTGACACCCACGCCGGTCACCAGAGCGACCCCGTGGTCCGTGTGCAGACGGCCCAGGATGCCGGCGGCGTCGGGCCCCAACTGACGTAGCAGCGGCATTTGTTCGTACTCGACGATGGTCACCTCGTGTCCGAGGATCCGCGCCGAGGAGGCGACCTCCGCGCCGATGAACCCGCCTCCCACCACGACGACCCTGCCGGGCCGGGACAGGTCCTCGCGCAATCGGTGTGCGTCGTCGAGCGTGCGGAGGGTGTGCACCCCAGGCAGCCGCGACATTCCGGGGAGGGTGCGAGCGCGGGCTCCCGTCGCGATGACCACACCGTCCGTGTGCAGGCTTCGCCCGTCGGCGAGGGTGAGCGCCCGTGAGGCCGGATCGAGGGCGGTGGCGCGAGTGCCGAGCAGCCATTCGGCGTCGAGCACGGCACGCAGGTCGTCGTCCGTCAGCGCGATGTCCTGGCCCTCGCACTTGCCCAGCAGCACCTGCTTGGACAACGGAGGCCGGTCATAAGGCTGCGCAGCCTCCTCACCGACCAGCACGAGACGCCCGTCGTAGCCGTCGGCGCGGAGGGCTTCGGCGGATCTGACGCCGGCCAGTCCTGTGCCGACGACGGCGATCGTGGTCATCGCACGGTCTCCGCGGTCAGCGCCAACGACGCCTCCTCGACGCACACCATGCCGTCGACGACCTGCACGACGTGGGTACGGATGGGCCGCCGCGCGGGCGGGCAGTCGGGCTTGCCGGTGCGCAGGTCGAAACGTGACTCGTGCAGCGGGCATTCGATCTCATGGCCGTCGAGCCAGCCGTCGGACAGCGAGGCGGTCTCGTGGGAGCAGGTGTCGTCGACGCAGAAGACGCGTTCGCCGACCTTGACGAGTGCGAGCGGAACCGGCACGTCGGGCCTGGCGATCCGCGTGACCACACCGGGGGTGAGGTCCGCGATCGGACAGAGCTGGATCACTGTGCCGCTCCCTTCACGCCCTGGGCGTCGTGACGCATGAGGACCGATTCCGGTCCGCGGAACATCCAGCCGACGAGGTTCGGAGTGCTGGTGACGCGCAGCCCGGTGAGCGGGCCGAACAGTGCGGGCACCGCGGTACGGAGCTGCTCCCGCGCCAGATAGGTGCCGAGGCAGTAGTGGGCGCCGAGCGAGAAGGCGAGGTGGTCCGACAGTTCGGGACGGTCGATGTCGAAGGCGTCGGGGAGGGCGAACTTCCGGTCGTCCCGGTTGGCCGACGCGGCGAGCGCGAGCAGCTTGTCCCCGGCCCGCAAGGTCACGTTCCCCACCGTGTGGTCGACGGCGAGCTGACGCGGAAAGGCTCCGACGGGGGTGAGCCAGCGCATCGTCTCCTCGATGGCCGTGTCGAGGGCCTCGGAGTCGGCCAGCACGCGGTCGCGCAGCTGCGGCTGTTCACACAGCTGCCAGACCAGGGTGGCCAGCGCGTGCCAGGGCTCGTTGAAGCCGCCGGAGATCATCAGACGCACCTGAGTGGCGATCTCCTCGGCCGTCAGCGGTTCGGCGAGTTCGGCGTGCACCATCGCGGAGATCACGGTGTGGTCCGGTGTGACCGTCACGCGGGCGACGGCTTCGCGGACCAGCTCCCCCACCTCGGTCCTGGCGCGTCCGGCCCGTTCCCAGACCTCGGGGTCGTCGTCGTGGTTGGCCAGGCCCGCGATGAAGGCACGCGACCACTCGACCACCTGCTCGGTGGTCACGTCGGGGAGCCCCGCCGTCCGCATCAGCGCTTGGGCGGCGAACGGCGCCGCGAAGTCCGTCACCAGGTCGAACTCCGGCTTCTCGGCCAGCCGGTCGGCGAGTTCCGTGGCGTGCGAGGTGAGCCCCGCCGACCACTGCTGACGCACGTTGCGGCGCTTCAACGGCCCGTCCACCGCCGAGCGCAGCCTGCGGTGGGCGTCGCCGTCGGTACGGATCATGACCAGACCCATGGTGCGTTCGGCGAGGGAGTTCTTCTGGTGCGCGGTGAAGATCTCGGGGTGCTCGTCGACGAAGACGACGTCCTCGTAGCGGCTGACGAGCCACATACCGAGCCCGTCCGACCAGGCCCAGGGCTCGTCGTCCCTGAGTTCGCGGTAGACGGGATACGGGTCGGCGTAGAGGTCCTTGCTGGTGAGACTGCGTGCGATGGACATGGCGGCTCCTCACGTGTCGGCGACATCCGGACAGGGGATGTCGGCCGCATCGGGCTGCAACGACTGTGCGGTACGCCGCCTGAGCACGGAATACTCTGGAATCCAGCAATACGCCGACAACAACCACAGGAATCCTGAGGTATGGACCATGACGCTCTCACTGCGCCAGCTCCGGTTCTTCGTGGCGGCGGCCGAGGCCGGAACCATCGCGGGCGCCGCGGCACACGAGCACATCTCCCAGTCGACGATCGCCCTGGCCGTCAGCGAGCTCGAGCGCACCCTCGGCGTCCAGCTGTTCCTGCGCCGCCAGGCCAAAGGACTGACGATCACTCAGGCCGGCCTGGCCGTGCTCGCGGACGCGCGCCCGCTGCTCGCCCACGCGGACGAACTGGTCTCCAGCGCGCGCAACCTGGGCGGGGAGCTCTCGGGGAACCTGACGGTCGGCTGCTACACGACCCTGGCCCCGTTCCTGATGCCCGGCGTCCTGGAGGGCTTCGCCACCGAGCATCCGACGGTGCGGCTGAGCTTCGCGGAGGGCACTCAGGTGGAACTGCAGGAGAAACTTCTCGACGGCAGCTGCGAGATGGCCCTGCTGTACGACCTCGATCTGCAGCCGGGCATTCAGCAGGAGACGCTGTACATCACCCGGCCGCATCTGCTCCTGCCCCGCGCGCACCCCCTGGCCGGACAGGCGCCGGTGAGCCTGCACGACCTCGCGGACGAACCGATGGTCATGCTCGACAACCCGCCGAGCCTGCACTACTTCACGGAGCTGCTCGCTTCACTCGGCATACGGCCGGCGATCCGGCACACGACGAGCAGCTTCGAGACGGTGCGGTCACTGGTGGCGCGGGGCCTCGGCTACTCACTTCTGATCCAGCGGCCGGCCTCCGGCATCAGCCACGAGGGCGTACCACTGGCCGAATGCGAGATCCGGGAGGAGGTGCCGGACATGCCCGTGCTGCTCGCGTGGCCCGCCCGCGCCGACCTCACCAGACGGGCCAGGGCGTTCGCCGACTTCTGCCGCCGAGCCCTTGCGGACGGACCGGTACGGCCGGCGGTCGGGGATCGCAGGTGATCCGCTTCGGGGAGATCTCGGCGTAGCCGGCGCGCACGGGATTGCGGACAGTGCGGGCGCCACTTAATGTGAGCACGAATCGAAACGATACGTACCGCATCGAAGGGAGTGGGCCGGTCGCCCCACTCGTGCCCCACCGGATCCCCAGCGATCTGCTCGGCCCCGCCGTCAACGAGCCCGTGCGCGCGAGGAGATGGCGTATTCCGGCCTGTCGCGCGCCCCCTTCCTCCGGTCGACCGGCTCACCCGCAAGGAGCTTCCCCATGGCCGTGTATCTCACCGACGACGACGTCCGTTCCCTGCTCGACTGGGAGTCCGCGCTGAGGGCTCTGCACGAGGCCTACGCCGCTCCGGTCTCCGAAGCGCACTTTCCCCCGCGGACGATGGCCTGGGGCGAGGAGGAGTGGATGCGCACCCTCAGCGGGATACTCCCGAGCAGCGGTGTGATGGGAGCCAAGCTCATCGCCGTGTCGAACGGCAAGCGCAGGGGCGCCTACCTCGTGGCGCTGTTCGACCTCCAGACCACGGAGCTCGTCGCCCTGCTGGACGGCCGGTCGATCACGGGCTTCCGTACCGCGGCGACCTCTGCCCTCGCCGTCCGGTTCCTGGCACCGCAAAGGCCGCTCTCGGTCGCCGTCATCGGCTCGGGGTTCGAGGCGACGAATCACCTTCGGGCCCTGGCCGCGACGCGGGAGCTCACCTCCGTACGGGTCTACAGCCCGAGCCCGGCGAGCCGAGCCCGGTTCGCGGGATCGTTCAGCGACCTGGCGGCCGAGGTCGTCCCCGCCGAGGCGCCTGAGGACGCCGTCAACGGCGTGGATCTGGTGCTGTGCGCCGCCCGGTCCAGGGACGAGACGCCCACCGTTCGCGGCACGTGGCTCAAGCCGGGGACGACAGTCGTGTCCATCGGGTCGACACTGCCCGAGCAGCGTGAACTCGACCCTGTCGCCATCGACCGCGCGGACGTCGTGGTGTGCGACCTTGTCGACGAAGTCGCCCACGAGACCGGCGACTTCATCGCCGCACGGGCCGAGGGCGTGGAGTTCACCGACAAGCTCGTCTCTCTCGCCGACGTGGTCTCCGGTCGGGCACCGGGCCGGACCGGAACCGATGACATCGTGCTCTACAAGTCGGTCGGGTCCGCTCTGCAGGATCTGACCGTGGCGGCACTGTGCGCGCGTCTCGCGGGCGAACGGGGCGCCGGCGTGTCTCTGGACGCCCGCATCAGCCGTGCTTTTCAGGAACACTGAAGGGTTGTCAGCCCCTTGAGCCGGGCCACTACGGCCCCTGGGGGTGGCAGCCGCAGAGCTGCCACCCCCGGGGGCCGGTCCGAACTCGCCGCCGCCGACGCGGCCTCGTGCGTGATGTCACGCGTCTCAGGGGATGAGCCTGACGACGGCTCCGTCAGATCTTCACGCAGACCGGCGCACGACCGAGGTCAAGCAGCGCCTCTTTGCCGCCATCGCCACATCGCCGGCACGGGTGGGCGTGGCCGACGAGGACGTCTTCATTGGATACGTTGAGAGCACCCCCGCCGACTGGTCCTTTGGCTCGGCCGCGCCCAGTACATCGAAGGTGATCTCCGCGCCCCCTCTGTAGCGGCCGCATCCTGACCACCGACTGCCACCCGCCCGCGGAGCACGCGGCGCTCCAGGGGTCGGTGGCTGCGTGGTGGACGGCGGCGGCCAGGGGCGAGGGTCACGCCAGAGGGCCGCCCAGCAGTTCCGTGACGGTCGTGACGCGCACGAGCGGCCGGTACAGGTCCATGACGTGCAGGGCCTGGGCGTGATAGTCGTCGTCCACGCCCGCGCAGGCGTCGGCGACGACCAGCACCTCCACTCCGGCGTCGGCGGCGGCGAGCGCCGTGGACAGTACGCAGCAGTCTGTGCTGACGCCTGTCAGGACGAGGCAGCCTCCTGGTGCGGCTCGCGCGGCGAGTTCGGAGGTCCACTTGCCGAGAGTGGACGCGTCCAGAACGTCGTGCGCGAGGGGCGCGAACTCGTCCGTCAGCCGCCAGAGCGGGGCGTCGGGCGGTTGGAGCGCGAAGGGCCAGCGGTCGTAATACGCGCGCCAGGCGCCGGTGGGCTGCGCGGGGGCGATGAAGCGGGTGAAGGTGACACGCTCGCCGAAGGCCGGCAGCAAGCGTCGTACGCCTGCTGCCGCCTCGGTGTAGCGGGGAGCCGCCCAGGGGCTCGCGGGATCGGCGAAGACGTCCTGCATGTCGATGACGGCAAGCCAGCCGGTCGTCATACGGTCACCGCCCCCCGGGCACTGGCACTGGCAGCGTGAGCAGCAGCGGGACGGCGGTTACCTCGTCGTAATGGTCGTCGTGGTGGTGGAGGGACAGCGGTCGGTCCGCTGTCGTGTCGGCTCGGTGTTCCGTCATCGTCGACCTGTCTGTCCTGGTGAGGGGGATCCACGGAAGGGGCAGCGGGGGGCCAGCGGGGGTGGCGGCTCCCCCGGCGGCCCGGAATCGGCTCAGGCACCGACCTCGGTGACGCGTACCGCGAAGGGGACTGGAAGGCGGCAAAGGCGCAGAGCGGAATGACCGCCGTCGGGTCGTCCTTCCGTGCGCAGACTCCTTCAAAGGAGTCTAACCGAGAGAAACATTGTTTCACAGCAGTAGACAGAGATGTCATAGGACAGCTCCGCGGCTGATCAAGGCCGGCCAGCCTCAGTGCTGGGGGCTGTCCCCGAAGGCCGTCACGGTGAGGAACTGGATGGGGAGTTCGACCAGCGTCTCCGGGCCGTGCGGGGCCTCGCCGTCGAACTGGAGGGCGTCGCCGGGGCGCAACGTGTAGCTGGACTTGCCGTGGCCGTAGACCATGACGCCTTCCAGCATGTACAGGAGTTCGGTGCCCGCGTGCTGGAAGAGCGGGAAGACCTCGCTCTCCTCGGTCAGGGTGACCAGCAGGGCGTCCATCCGCTTGTGGGCGCCCCTGAGCGAGCCGAGCTGGGCGTACTCGTGACCGACCCTGGTGCCCCGCCGGACGATCCGGGCGCCGTGACCGGCGGGGACGAAGACCGCCTCGCGTTCGTCGTCCATGCCGCGGAACAGGGCTGTGACGGGCACGTCCAGTCCGCGGGCGAGCCGGGAGAGCGTGGTGAGACTGCACGCGGTCTGGGCGTTTTCGATCTTCGACAGCATGGCCTTCGAGATGCCGACGCGCTGCGCCATGTCGCCGACCGACAGCCCGGCCGCCTGCCGGTACTCGCGGGCGCGGACCGCGATGATGCGCTCCAGCGCCTTGTCGTCGGAGTCGTCGGAGTCGTCGGGGCCCGCGGAGTCCGTTGCAGGGGTGGGGTGCTCGGTCATCGGCGCATCCTAGCCCGCGCGGTCCAGCCGGAAGCGCGGATGGGGCTCGGCCCGGCCGGTGGCGAGGTCGGCCGCCATCGCGCCGATGAGCGGGGCGAATTTCGCGCCGTGGCCGGAGCACGGGGAGGCGATGACGAACGGGCCGTGCCGGTCGAGGACGAAGTCCTCGTCGTGGGTGGTGGTGTAGAGGCAGGTCGCTTCGGCCACCGGGTCGGGCTCGAGGCCCGGGAGGCGGTCGCGTACGAAGCCGCTCACCCGCGTGCGCGACGACGCGTCGACGACCCCGCTGCGGGTGCGGGCGGTGGTGGGGGTGCCGCGATCGTGCTCGGCGACCTTGACCGCGGGCAGCGGACCGCCGTCGCTTCCCGACGGCAGCCCGTAGAGATGCAGTTCCCCGTCCCAGATCAGGGTCGGCCACCGCACGGACGGATCCCGCTGCCGGAAGTGGAAGACCTGCTGCTGGGTCACCTTCAACGGCGGCAGCTCAAAGGGAAGTTCGAACTCTGGCAGCCAGGCACCGGCAGCGATCACCACCGTGTCGGCGATGATCTCGCGGCCGTCGTCGGTGCGCAGGAGCACCTTCTCGCCGCCCTGGACGTCGATGCCCGTGACGCGCACGCCGATGATCGCTTCCGCGCCGTGCTCGATCGCCCGCCGAACGCAGGCCGCGACGGTCTGGTCGGCGTCGACGACGCCCGCGTCGGGGTGATACAGCACAGGGCCTGTGATGCGGATGTACGGCCAGCGCTCCGAGGCGGCTTCCGGGCCGAGGAGTTCGTGGGTCACTGCCGCCGCGTCGAGGAGGGCGGCGAGTTCCTTCGTGTCGCGGCCCTCGCCCATGTCGAGGCCACCGGTCGTGCGCAGCAAGGGAGTCGAGCTGTCGTCCTCCAGCTCCCGCCACTGCTCGTGCGCCTGCCCGGTCAGCCGTACGTAGAAGGGGTCGGCATACGCCCGCCGGAAGATCCTCGAGCTGCCGTGCGAACTGCCGTGACGGTGGCCGATGTCGTACGCCTCGACGAGCGTGACCTCGTGGCCGCGCCGGGCGAGTTGCCAGGCGGTGGCCGCGCCCATCAGTCCGGCGCCTACGACGGCGATCAAAGCCCCTCCCCCGGGATCCAGTTCGTACCCGCGAGCGGGACGCGGGCCATGGCGGCGGCCTCGATCGTGAGCGCGACCAGGTCCTCGGGCTCCAGATGCAGGAGGTGGGCCTTGCCGCAGGCGCGGGCAAGGGTCTGGGCCTCCATGGTCATCACACGCAGGTAGTTCGCGAGCCGGCGACCGGCCTCCACCGGCTCGAGGCGGGCGGCGAGCTCCTCGTCCTGGGTGGAGATGCCGGCCGGGTCGCGGCCGTCCTGGTAGTCGTCGAAGTAGCCTGCGGCGGAGCCCAGTTGACGGTACTCGGCATCGTACTGGGGGTGGTTGTCGCCGAGCGCGATGAGCGCCGCCGTGCCGATCGCGACCGCATCCGCGCCCAGAGCGAGGGCCTTGGCCATGTCGGCGCCGCCGCGGATGCCGCCGGAGACGATGAGCTGGACCTCGCGGTGGACCCCCAGCTCCTGCAGCGCCCGTACCGCTTGGGGCAGGGCGGCCAGGGTGGGGATGCCGACGTGCTCGATGAAGACGTCCTGGGTGGCGGCCGTGCCGCCCTGCATTCCGTCGACGACCACGACGTCGGCGCCGGCGTGGACGGCAAGCTTGACGTCGTAGTACGTCCGGGTCGCGCCGACCTTCACATAGATCGGCTTCTCCCAGTCGGTGATCTCGCGCAGTTCGAGGATCTTGATCGCGAGGTCGTCCGGGCCGGTCCAGTCGGGGTGCCGGCAGGCGCTGCGCTGGTCGATGCCGACGGGCAGCGTCCGCATGCCCGCGACCCGTTCGGTGATCTTCTGGCCGAGCAGCATGCCTCCCCCGCCGGGCTTGGCGCCCTGGCCGAGGACGACCTCGATGGCGTCGGCCTTGCGCAGATCGTCGGGGTTCATGCCGTAGCGGGACGGCAGGTACTGGTAGACGAGGTGCTTGGAGTGGCCGCGCTCCTCCGGGGTCATCCCGCCGTCGCCGGTGGTCGTCGAGGTGCCGACTTCGCTGGCACCGCGGCCGAGGGCCTCCTTGGCCTGGGCCGACAGGGCACCGAAGCTCATGCCGGCGATGGTGACGGGAGTGGCGAGGCGCAGGGGGTGCTTGGCGTGCCGGGTGCCGAGGGAGACGTCCGTGTCACAACGCTCGCGGTAACCCTCCAACGGGTAACGGGACATGGAGGCGCCGAGCAGCAACAGGTCGTCGAAGTGCGGAAGCTTTCGCTTGGCGCCCCAGCCACGGATGTCGTAGACGCCGGTCTCGGCGGCTCGCTGGATGGCGTGGATGGTGGCACGGTCGAAGGTCGCGGACTCGCGCAGGCCGTGGGATGCGGGTTCCATGGTCAACTCCTCCAGTAGGGCTGAGGTGCAGCGCCCCGTAAGGGGCGCGGCGCTGTATCGATATGCGGCTCCGCCGCGCGGGCGCGACCAGCCACATCCGGCCCGCAGCCAAAATTCGGCCCCCCAGCGGCGCTAATACGCCGCCGAGTTGCCGACGTTGAAGTGGTAGAGCGTCCTGGCGGAGCCGTACCGTCGGAAATCCGCGGCGTCCTCGTCCCGCTCGGCCGCCTTGAGCAGCTCGGCCAGTTCGACGACGTGTTCCTCTCGCATCTCCTTCTCCACGCAGTCCGCGCCGAGGGACTTCACCGTGCCCCGGACGTAGATCCGCGCCTCGTAGAGGGAGTCCCCGAGGGCTTCCCCTGCGTCGCCGCAGACGACCAACCGCCCGGCCTGACCCATGAACGCGCTCATGTGGCCGACGTTTCCGCCGACGACGATGTCCACGCCCTTCATGGAGATGCCGCACCGGGCGGACGCGTCTCCGTCGACGACGAGCAGTCCGCCGTGCGCGGTGGCCCCGGCCGACTGGGACGCGTTGCCGCGCACCCGCACGGTGCCGGACATCATGTTCTCGGCGACTCCGGTGCCGGCGTTGCCGTGCACGGTCACCGTGGCGCGCTGGTTCATGCCGGCGCAGTAGTAGCCGACGTGACCTTCGATGTCGACGGCGAGATCCTCCCGGATCCCGCAGGCCACGGCGTGTGCGCCGCGCGGGTTGAGAACGCGCCAGGACCCGGCTTCGGGGGCGTGCAGTGCCTGGTTGAGCTCCCGCACCGGTGTCCTGGCCAGGTCGATCAGCGTCGCCATATGTACACCTCTTCCGGCTCGGGTTCGAAGATCCGGGCGTTCTCGATACCCGGCAGGACGTCCAGCGCCCGGTACTCGGAGGCCATCGCCACCCACGCGTCGGTCTCGGCGACCAGCGCCGGTTTGCAGGCGATGGCGTCGCGGACGACCGCGAAGGAGTCGCCGGTCGACACCAGCAACGTGTAGAAGCCGTCGAACCGCTCGCACAGCAGCCGCAGCGCCTTCTCCAGGTCGGCGCCCTGCTCCAGCTGGTGGGCGACGAAGCGGGCGCCGACCTCGGAGTCGTTCTGGCTGTCGAACTCGACGCCTTGGGCGCGCAGTTCGCGGCGAATGGTGGCGTGGTTGGCGAAGGAGCCGTTGTGCACCAGGCACTGTCCGGGGCCGACAGAGAAGGGGTGGGCGCCCTCGGGGGTGACGGCCGACTCGGTGGCCATGCGGGTGTGGCCGACGCCCTGCCAGCCGCTCACCCCGGCGAGTCCGAACGCGTCCGCCAACTCGACGGGATTCCCAGTGCCCTTGAGTACGGCGAACCCCTCGCCGGAGCCGATGACAGTGGCTTCGGGAAGCGCGGCCGCAACTTGGTCGGCACCGGCGTGCACCACGGTGGTGGCGTCGGCGTCGAGGGCCACCACCCCTGGCAGCGCGGCTTCCACCTCGGTCTTCGAGGTGCCCAGCAGTGAGACGACGGCCCGTCCCGGCGGGGACAGCCGCGGGTCGCCGTAGACCGCGACACCCGCCGAGTCCGGGCCCCGCTCGACGACCTGGCCGAGCATCGCGCTCAGCAACTCGCCGAGCCGTGGTTCGAGTGAGGGGTCACGCAGATGGAGCCCCACGATTCCGCACATCTCAAGTCCCTTCGGAAGGCGGTCAAAGGCGGAAGACGATCAAAAGGCGAGAGGCGATCAGAAGGCGGTCAGATAGCGGTCGAGCTCCCAGGGGCCGACCGTCGCGTGCCAGTCGAAGAACTCCTGGCGCTTGAGGTCCGCGAAGTACCGGCTCACGCCGCTCCCGGCCACGTCCAGGGCGCCGCTGATCACGTCGTCCGCCTGGAGGGCCTCGACCGCGTGCAGCAGGGTCGGCGGGAGTTCGGGGCCCTTGCCGCCCGCGCCCGGCTCGCCGGGGTCGAGGCCGCGCTCGATGCCGTCGAGGCCGGCGGCGAGGGCGGCGGCAGCGGCGAGGTAGGGGTTGGCGGCGCCGTCTCCGCCGCGCAGCTCGATGCGGTTGCCGTCGGGGACGCGGACGAAGTGGGTGCGGTCGTTGCCGCCGTAACTCGCCACGCGCGGTGACCAGGTGGCGCCCGAGCGGGTGGAGACCGCGCCGGTGCGCTTGTAGGAGTTGACCGTCGGGGCGATCACGGCCTGCAGGGCCGGCGCGTGCTCGACGATCCCGGCGAGGAAGGAGTAGGCGAGCGGGGAGAGGCCCAGTCCGCGTCCGTCGGTGACCTCGGGGAAGGCGGGGTCGTCGCCCCGCCACAGCGACATGTGCATGTGCATGCCGGTGCCGGTGCGGTCGGTGAAGGGCTTCGGCATGAACGTGGCCGTCATGCCGCGTTGTTCGGCCAGTACCGACACCAGGTACCGCATGGTGATGACCCGGTCGGCGGTGGTGAGGGCGTCGGCATGCTGGAAGTTCTGCTCGAACTGGCCGTTGCCGTCCTCGTGGTCGTTGGCGTAGTTGCCCCACCCGAGGGAGTTCATGGCGCTGGAGACCGCGGTGAGGTGGTCGTACATCCGGGTCAACCCGCGTGCGTCGTAACAGGGTTGGGCAGCGGTGTCCCTGACGTCGGCGACCCTGAGCACGCCGTGCTCGTCCCGGTTGACGAGGAAGTACTCGACCTCCGCGCCCACGGACAGGGACAGCCCCTGCTCGGCGGCTCGCTCCAGCAGCCCGCGCAGGATGACCCGCGGGGCGTACGGCCAGGGCTTCCCCTCCACGTACGGGTCGCAGTGGACGAGCGCGAGACCGGGCTTCACGAAGGGGACCGGCGTGTACGAGGACGCGTCCGGCCGGGCGATGACATCGGGGTCGCTGGGCTGCTGGCCGAGCGCGCCGGCCGCGTACCCGGCGAAACCGACGCCCGCGTCCCGGAGTTCCTCGACGGCTTGGGCCGGGACGAGCTTGGCGCACGGCTTGCCGGTGAGGTCGACGAAGACGGCGAGCACGAACTCGATGCCGTCGGCGCGGACCAGCTCGGCGAGATCGGGGGCGTCCGCTTCCGGGTCGGTCGTCATGGCCCCTCCCAGGGTGTCCACTGTGGTGAATCAATGTTGCATCTGAGTAGACCCCGTGGGTGTTACGGCCGGATTTCCGCCGTGGAAGGTCCCCGTAAGCCGAAGGGCCGGGTCCGCCTCCGACGAGGCGGACCCGGCCCTGAGATTCCGTCAGGACACAACAGCCGTCGGTTCGCTGGAACCCAGCTCGGACGAACCTCGGGAGGAGCCCCGCACCCACAGCGGCTTCAGCCGGTACGTCAGCAGGTACAGCACCGCGCCCGCTCCGGCCGCGACGAACATGCTCAGGTCGCCCGCCCCCGGATACGCGGCCGAGAACGGGCCGGTGTAGAAGCTGGACTGCCAGAACGGCACCGAGGCGGCCACCCCGCCCGCCCAGGAGACGAAGCCCCAGTCCAGCACCCGGCGGCGGTCGTAGAGCTCGGAGACGCGGGACGGGTCGGAGCGGCCGCCCAGATAGAAGTCGAGGAGCAGCACGGCCGCGAAGGGGGCGATGAAGTACGCGGTCAGGTTGAGGAACACCTTGAACTTGTCCTCCGTGCCCGCCTCGCCCCACAGGCTGATCGCGTAGGCCAGCAGACAGATGACGGTGACCGCCTGGGAGCGGCTGACCGGGATCTTCAGCGTCTGGACGGAGATCGCGCCGCCGTAGACGTTGAGGAAGTTCTGCGCGAGTGCGGACAGGCCGACGGCGAGCAGGGCGGGCACGGCGAAGGGGCCGGCCAGTTCGTGCAGGGCGGTGATCGAGTCCGAGCTGGTCGCGCTGCCGCCGACGACCACGCCCAGGATGCCCAGCCAGCAGATGGTGACGAAGTTGCCGAGGCCGGTGTACCAGGCGGTGCGGGTGACGACCTCGGGGGTGTCCGGCAGATAGCGGGAATAGTCCGAGGCGAACGGCGCCCAGGCCACCAGGAAGGACAGGAACCAGCCCCCGAAGGTGACCCAGCCGCCGGCGGAGCCGATGTAGCCGGATGCCTTCGGGTCGGCGTGGAAGAGGCTTCCGCCGCGCACGACCGCGACCACGGTGATGAGGAGGAAGAGCGGGGTGAGGACGTAGGTCAGCGCCTTCTGGAGGTAGTTGATCATGTTGTAGCCGTAGATCGACACCACCAGCTCGACCGCCGTGAGCACCGCGCCACACAGCCAGAACGGCAGATGTGTCAGCTCGGCGAACGCCTTGCCGCCCAGGATGACGGTGACCGCCGCCCAGCCGATCCCGGCGAACACGTTGATGTATGCCACGGGCAGGAAGTTGCCGAAGAATCCGAGCGGGCCGCGCGCCTGGACCTGCTGCGCCACGCCGAGCCGTACACCCATCCGGGACATGACGGCCATCAGCAGTGAGCCGAGCGCCGCCCCGACGACGATGGCCGTGACGGCGGCGCCGAAGCTCAGCCCGAACCAGGCCGCGCTGAAGCCGAGCAGGATGATCGGGAAGTTGAGACCGGCCGCGAACCAGACGAAGAACTGCGAGCTGGGCTTGCCGTGCCGTTCGTTGTCGGGGATGTGGTCGATGCCGAAGGGCTCGACCTTGGTGACCGCGCTGCCGTAGACCGGCGCCGGTGTTCCGTCTGTCATGTGGTGCTCCTGCTCGGGTGGGTCGGGGTCACCACGGCAACGGCGCCGTGTGCGAGATGTCGAAGAAACCGCCGCCGCTGTAGACCAGCGGGGCGAGGTCGTCGTGCCGGGCGGAGACCACCCGGCCGGTGAACACGGTGTGGCTGCCGGCCTCGAGCCGCTGTCCGATCTCGACCTCCATCTGGGCGCAGGAGCCGTCGATCAGCGGGGCGCCGAAGTCACCGGGGGTCCAGGAGATACGGGCGAACTTGTCGTCCCCCTTGGAGGCGAAGGTCTTCGCCACGTCGAGCTGGTCGGCGGCCAGGATGCTGATACCGAGATGGCTCGACCGGTGCAGTGCGGGATGGGTGCTGGAGCTGTGCTGCACGCAGACCAGGACCATCGGCGGGTCGAGCGAGATGCTGGAGAAGGCGTTGACCGCGAGGCCGCGGGGCGTGCCGTCGTCGTCTGTGGTCACCACGGTGACGCCGGTGATGAACTTGCGGTGCACCCCGCGCACCAGGTCGGCGTCGACGGCGGCCCGCTGGACGGTGGAGATGATCCCGAGCGCCTCCAGGAGCTGCCGGGAGTCGAAGGTCACCCACTCCTCGGCGACCGAGGGCCCCTCGAAGCGGGCGAAGGTCGCGCCGGACACCTCGACCGGTTTCCCGGTGGGCGGCACACCGAGGAAGTCCCCGGTGTGCCGGCCGGCGCTGCGCCAGCGGATCGCCAGCCGGTCGCCGTCCTCGACGATGTCCTCGATCTCGGTCCTGAGGTCGGGGAACGCCTCACGGACGGCGCGGATGGATTCCTTGAGCTGGTCCCGGTCCTGTGTGACGGACGCGGGCCCGCGGCGGCGGACGTAGGAGGGGCTGAGCAACTGATCCAGGGCGTCGAGGTGTCCCTGGTCCCAGGCGGCCCGCCAGGCGGAGCGGACGCGGGAGCTGCGATCGGCGGCGGGGCGGTCAAGAGTGTGGGTCATGGTGGGTCCCTCAGTCAGCTCTTGTATGGCAGAGGACCGTAGGGAGGGGATGGTTCGGTGTCAACACCTCCTCCGGAAAAGCCTGGTGATTGCTGCGGCGACGATCAAATGCACAGGTCAGACTTGTTTCTGAGTAGTTAACCCTTGACGGTACTGATTCCGGACTCCTAGCCTCACTGCCATGGCACAGCGAGAGAGGGAAGGTCACGGGATGCGGTTCTCGATATTCCACAACCTCGGAGCCCCCGGGCGGCTCGGCGAGTACGCCCAAGTGATGGACGAGGCCCGGGAGTTCGCAGTCGCCGCGGAACAGGCCGGTTTCTGGTCCACCTGGTACACCGAGCACCATTTCGGGCACGAGGCGATCGAGATCACGCCGAACCCGGTCCTCATGGGCACCGACATCGCGGCCCGTACGTCACGCATCCGCATCGGCCAGGCGGCGTCCATCGCCACCTTCTGGCACCCACTGCGGCTCGCCGAGGACATCGCGATGCTCGACCAGCTCTCCGGCGGCCGCGTCGAGGTCGGCCTCGGCCGTGGTCTGTACGGCCGCGAGGCACTCAACCTCAACGCCCTGGCCGACCCGCGCGACCAGGAGCAGAACCGGGCGCTGTACGACGAGACGGTCGAGATCCTGCGCAAGGCGTGGAGCGGCGAGTTCTTCTCCCACAAGGGCCGCTTCTACGAGTTCCCGGCCCCCGGCGTGAAGTGGAACCACCCGCTCTCCCCCGCGACGGACGACTACACGACCGCCGGCGCCATCACGAAGATGCAGGTCACCCCCTTCCCCCTGCAGCGCCCGCACCCGCCCCTGTGGCAGGTCATCGACAGCCCCCGCTCCATCCAGGCAGCGGCTGCCGACGGCGTGCAGGGCATGTTCTGGCTCCCGCCGGTGTCCGCGCTGAAGGACCGCTTCGAGCTGTACCGCGCCACGGCGAGCGAGGCCTCGGGCCGGGAGTACACCCTCGGCGAGGGCATCGGCCTGGTACGGGACGTCTACGTCGCCGACACCATGGAGCAGGCACGCGCCGACTTCGAGGAGGCGCTGATGACGACCTACCGCTGGATCATGCACTGGCGCGGGCTGAGCAATCTCATGGAGGCCGGCGAGGAGCTCACCGACGCGCACGAGCTGTCCTTCGACTTCCTCCAGGACAGGAACCTGCTGGTCGGCACGCCCGAGTACGTCGCCGAGAAGGTGGCGGAGCTGCGCGACGAGGTAGGCCTCGAGCACCTCCTGCTGTGGACCACGCACCCGGGGCTCGAGCACCGCAAGGCGATGCGCAGCCTGGAGCTGTTCGCGGAGAAGGTCATGCCGGAGTTCGCCGCATGAGCACGGGCGTCCGGAAGGTCGTGACCGTCGTCGAGGAGGTGCTGCTGGAACTCGGCCGCCCGGTGGCGACTCCGGTACGGCGGGTCGCGGTGGCCGCGGTGCTCCGCAACCCCTGGGCGGGGCGCGGTTTCGTGGCCGACCTGCAGCCCGAGGTCGAGGCGGTGGCACCGGAGCTGGCGCAGCTGCTGACCGGGAAGCTGATCGACGCGCTGGGCGGAGCCGACCGCGTCGAAGCCTTCGGCAAAGCGGCCGTCGTGGGCCTGGACGGCGAGATCGAGCACGGCGGCGCGCTGATCCACACGCCGTACTTCGGCAACGTCCTTCGAGAGTTGACCGAGGGCACGTCGATCATCGTCTTCAGCGACGACCGACTGCCGGCCGGTGAGCCGCTCACCGTCCCGCTGTGGCACAAGACGGCCGCCGCGACCCGCTCGCACTACCAGACCGTCCAGATCCGCGTCCCGGACGCCCCCCGGCCCGACGAGCTCGTCGTGGTCGCCGCCGCAGCGTCCGGCCCGCGCCCCAATGCCCGTATCGGAGACCGCCGTACGGATCCCGCCGTCCGTCTCGTCGACCTGCTGGAGAGCGCCCGATGAACGTCCGCAAGATCATCACCTTCACCGAGGACATCCACACCGAGGGCGGCCGCCCCGTCGACCCGCCCGCGCGTACCGCGGTGGTGCTCGCCGTGATCGAGAACCCGTGGGCGGGACAGGGCTTCGTCACCGACCTCCTGCCCGGCATCGACGAAGTCGCCCCGAAACTCGGCGAGTTGCTGGCCCCACGGGTGGTGGAGGCGCTCGGGGTGCCGGTGGAGGCGTACGGGAAGGCGGCGATCGTCGGACTGGACGGGGAGATCGAGCACGGCTCGGCGCTGATCCACACGCTGAAGTTCGGCGACCACTTCCGCAAGGCGGCTCAGGCGACGACCTTGCTGCCGGCCGTGGAGAAGCGGGCGGCGGCCGGAACGGTCTTCGACATCCCGCTGAAGCACATCACGGACGCCACGATCCGCTCCCACCACCAGACGATCGAGGTCCGCGTGCCGGACGGCCCGCGCGCCGACGAGATCGTCATCGGCCTGGCGGCCGCGGCGCAGGGGCGGCCGCAGGCCCGGCTGGCGCCGCTGTCGACGGAACGATGACCACGGTGGGCCCGTCGGTGGCGCTGAGCCACGAGGTGCACGGCACCGGTCCCGACCTCGTGCTGCTGCACGGCGTGGGGCTCGACCGGTCGATGTGGGAACGCTGCCTGCCCGCACTGGCCGAACGGCACCGCGTGAAGGTGGTCGACTTGCGCGGACACGGCACCTCTCCGCCGGCGGCTCCCGGGGTGTCCCTGCCGGAGCTGGCGGCTGACGTGGCGGCACTGCTGGAAGGCCCCGCGCACCTCGTGGGCTTCTCTCTCGGCGCCCTGATCGCGCAGCAACTGGCCGCTGTGAGGCCAGAGTTGACAGCTTCACTCACCCTGGTCAGCTCGGTCGCCGGACGATCGCAGGAAGAGCGGACGGCGGTGGCACGACGCCGGGAGCGCGCCGTGGCGGACTTCGAGGCGTCGGCGCTCGCGGCGGTGGAGCGCTGGTTCTCGCCGGCGTGGCGGACCAGGGAGCCGGAGCTGGCCCGGTCGGTCCTCACCACCCTGCTGAAGAACGACCGTACGTCGTACCTGGCCTGCTACGACGTGTTCGCCACCGCGGACGCGGCGCTGTGGCCCCGCCTGCCCGACATCACGGCACCGACCCTCGCGGTGACAGGCGCGGACGACCCCGGCTCGACCCCGGCGATGTCCCGACTGCTCGCCGAGAGGATCCCCGGCGCCCGCGCGATGATCGTGCCCGGTACACGTCACCTGCTCCCGCTGGAGGGCTCGAAGGACCTCGTCGAGGCGATCCTTCACCACACGGAGGCGATGACAGCGCCCCACTAGGGGCGACGGTCCGCGTCGACATGCGGCTCCGCCGCGTGGCCGCGAGCAACCACACACAACCCGCAGCCGAGGAGCAGCCCGCATGACCCCACTCCCTCGCCACCAGCACTACATCGCCGGCGAATGGACAGCCCCCGCCTCCGGCGAGTACTTCGAGAGCCTCAACCCGACCACCGGCCAACCCTGGTACGAGGCGGCCGACGGAACCGCCGAGGACATCGACCGCGCCGTCAAGGCCGCCCGAACCGCCTTCGAGGACCCCCGCTGGCGCGACCTCAGCCAGACCGGGCGAGGCCGCCTACTGCGCAACCTCGCCGAGCTCATCGGCGAGAACGCGGCGGAGCTGGCCCGCACCGAAACCCTCGACAACGGCAAACTGCTGCGCGAGATGCGCGCCCAACTCGCGGGTCTCCCCGAGTACTTCCACTACTACGCCGGACTCGCCGACAAGATCCACGGCGAGGTCATCCCGGGCGCGAGCCGCGACCTGCTCAACTACACCCTGCGCGAACCGGTGGGCGTGGTCGGCGCGATCACCCCCTGGAACTCCCCCCTCCTGCTGACCGCCACGAAACTCGCCCCCGCACTCGCCGCCGGCAACACCGTGGTCGTCAAGCCGTCCGAACACACCTCGGCGTCCCTGCTGGCCCTCGCCCCGCTCTTCGAGCAGGCCGGCTTCCCGCCGGGCGTCGTCAACGTGGTCACCGGATACGGCGCCACGGCGGGCGCCCCGCTCACCGAGCACCCCGACGTGGCCAAGGTGACCTTCACCGGCTCCACCGAGACCGGCCGCCGTATCGCCCGAACCTGCGCGGACCGCTTCGTACGCTGCACTCTCGAACTCGGCGGCAAGTCGCCGAACATCGTCTTCCCGGACGCCGATCTCCCCTCCGCGGCCATGGGTGTGGTCGCCGGCATCTTCGCCGCCGCCGGCCAGACGTGCGTGGCGGGCAGCCGCGTGCTCGTGCACCGGGACGTCTACGACGAGATCCTGGAGCGGGTGACGGCGCGAGCCGCCAGTATCCGCATCGGCGACCCCCTGGAGGACACGACCGAGCTGGGCCCGCTGGCCCTGGCCGACCAACTGGCGAAGGTCGAGTCGTACGTCGAGCTGGGTCTGTCGGAGGGCGGCAAGGTGGTCTGCGGTGGAGCGCGGCCCGTGACCGGTCTCGGCGGCTGGTTCTACTCCCCCACGGTCTTCACCGGCACGGACAACTCGATGCGCATCTGCCAGGAGGAGATCTTCGGACCGGTCGCCACGGTCATGCCGTTCGCGTCCGAGGAAGAGGCCCTCGCCATCGCGAACGACACGGTCTACGGTCTGGCCGCGGGCGTGTGGACCCGGGACGTCAACCGCGTCCACCGCATGGCGGCGCGCCTGGAGGCGGGCACCGTCTGGGCCAACACGTACCGGTCGATGTCGCCGATGTCACCGCGCTCGGGCTTCAGGAGCAGCGGCACGGGCGTCGAACACGGCACGGAGGTCATCCGGGAGTACACCCGGCTGAAGAGCGTGTGGGTCAACACGAGCGAGGAACCTGTGGGTGATCCCTTCGTCCTGCGGTCATGAGCCGCCTTGCATGGCAGAAGGCGGGGCCGAGGGAGGTTGACGCCGCGCGCCTCCCCACACTACGTTCACGTACCATGCAACAACCCAGTGGACGGGCACGGAAACCGCTGCAGCAGACCAGCATGCAGGCCAGGGTCGCCGAAGAGCTGCGCCAGATGATCATCAGCGGGGAGCTGCCGCCGCGTTCCAGCCTGTCCGAGATGGCACTGTCGGAGACGTTCGGCGTCAGCCGCACCCCCATCCGCGAGGCACTCAAACAGTTGCAGATCGAGGGCCTGGTGGAGGTCCGCCCGCGGGTGGGCACGTTCGTCGCCGTGCCGTCGCGGCGCGAGATCACCGAGCTGTTCCAGATGAAGGAACTGCTGGAGGGCGCCGCGGCCCGGCTGCTGGCGTTCCGTGGCAACGTCCCCGAAGTGGCCCGCATCGAGGAGAACATGCGGCAGGCCGACGAGGCCGTCCACGCGGGCGACGCCGAGCGGTACGCGCAACTGGTCCACGAGTTCCACGACCGGATCGTCATCGGCGCGGACAACTCCAAACTGGAGGCGCATTACCGCACGCTCATGAACCAGCTGGCATACGAGCGGCTGGTCCGCACCTCGCTCGCCCAGCCCGGCCGACTGAGCGAGTCCGACCACGAGCACCACCGCGTCCTCGACCTCATCCTCGCCAAGGACGGCGACGGCGCGGAACGCGTGATGCGCGAGCACGTCAGCCGCAGCCACCAGGCCCTCATGGCGGGCATGGACGAACGACAGCAGCGGAGTTGAGGATCTGCCGGGGCGTACCCTGCACGGACTGGCGGCGGGTGCGAGCAGCCGGTCCGCGGAGTCGAGCAGCCGGCCGCCGGCGAGTGCGGCGCGCCGGCCGCTGACGCATCCGCTGTCCAAGATCAGGCGTGAACTTCAGTCACCGTCAGCCCGTGTCCGACCGCAGCCGCACAGCGGGCGGACAGGACGCCTGCACCCGGTTGTGCGGTGCCTCGTTTTCCAGTCACCGGGCCGCTGCGGGATTGGTGGACAGGGCCGGTTCCAGGGGCCTGTCCCCTCCGCTGAGCTGAGAAGCCGTACGTCAACCGCATGTGATCCCTTGATTCCTGCTGGTCAGGCACGGTTTCGCTCGGCTTGAGGGTGGCATCGCGACGTCTTGTGTCCGCTTCATGGTCGAGGGGTGCGCGGTGGCGTCGGTGCTGGGAATGCTGGAGGAGCGGGACGGCTGCTCGCGTGCGGGTGGAGGGCTTGCGGGAGGAAGTCGCGCGGTGTTGGAGGCCGCAAAGATCGATCTGGACCGGCGGGTGATCGCGTGGGAGGAACTGGTCGAGGCCCTGGCAGCGATCGTGGACGGCGGCGCGGGTGTCGCCTCCCCGCGCAGGACGCTCGGCAGCGCACTCCGTCGTCGGCCACGACCGCTCAGCGCGGCCTCAACGGGACCCGCACAAGCCAGATTCCGCACAGCGGCCGTCCTCCACGCGACGTTGCTTGATATGTCGAAGGGCGAAGAACGGCCGTACTGCTGTCTCAGGAGGACGAAAAGATCAGCAGGTCAGGTGCCCCGGCGACGTTGAAGATCAAGCTCATGCCCGGTTGCGTCCGGTGAAGAACTCACGGATGGGATCCATGCTCGGCTCAAGGCCGGCGTCCACGAGTCCCTTGCGCAGGGCGGCCATCTGGCTGTCCTGGAGGCGCATCGTCGGCTGGCGGAGCGGTCCGCCGTTGTACCCCTGCAGCCAGCCCTGGAACTTCCAGGCCTGGCGGTTGAGGACCGACCCGCCGTGCAGGGTCCCGAAGAGTGCGGCCTTGGTCTTGCGGGCGGGGTGCAGCTGCCAGTAGATCGCCGTCGCCTCGTCGTGTTTCCCGTCGCGCAGCAGTTGCATGACGCGCGGGATCATCGGGCCGAAGTACTCGTGGTCGCTGGTCGCCGACAACTGAATGGGCATCACCTGCGACAGAGGGATCAGATCACCCTCGATCGGCACCGATATGACCACCTCGTCGCCGAAGAGCCGGTTGCACTCGACGGCGCTCTGGATGTTGGGGTATCCGCCTTCGGCCTTGATGACCGCGATGTTGGGGATGTCGTCGATCAGGCGGCGGATCAGCCGGGTCGGGAGATCGGAGGGGTGGATGCGAGCGCCGAAGTTCCAGATGGTCATCGGGAACAGGATGATCCCGAGGCTCGTGGCCTCGCAGACCGCCTTGGTGTAGTCGTAGATCTCCTGCTCGGACTCCGGGTAGAAGTTGGGCGGGTAGGCCAGCAGCACCAGGTCCGCTCCCGCCGCCTCGGCACCACGGACCGCTTCGAGGTTCTGCTCCAGGTCGTTCCAGCTCGCGTGGTGGACGACGTAGAAGCCGTCGCCGGCCTCGTCCTTCGAGATGCGGAGGAACTCCAGGTACTCGTCGAGGGTGATGCTGATCTCGGAGACACCGAGGGTGCCGATGAAACCATGCGCCTTGGCGAGGCGGATGTCGTGGCGGACGGCCCGCTCATTGACGGCCCGCAGGTCGCCGGTGAACGACGGGATGGTGCAGTTGACCGCGCCGACAAGCTTCTCGCGGGCCCAGTCACGTGCCTCGGCACGGGTGTATGCGGACATGCCTGCCCCTTTCTTTCGTCGTCTGAGTTGTGTTGAGTCCGTGGAGGGCTACCGAGCACCCGCGCCTTCCCAGGAGAGGTACTTCATCTCCAGGTACTCGTCGATGCCGTGGACCGAGCCCTCACGCCCGAGGCCCGACTGCTTGATGCCGCCGAACGGTGCGACCTCGTTGGAGATCAGCCCCGAGTTGATGCCGACCATGCCCGCCTCGATCGCGGCGGAGACCCGCCAGATCCGCTCGGCGTCGCGGCTGTAGACGTAGGCCGCGAGCCCGTACTCGGTGTCATTGGCCATGCGGATCGCGTCCGCCTCGTCGACGAACCGGATGAGCGGGGTGACCGGACCGAACGTCTCCTCCCGCGTGATCTTCATACCGGGGGCCACGTCGGCGAGCACGGTCGGCTGGAAGAAGAACCCGCCACGTTCATGGCCCGACCCGCCGCACAGGACACGTGCGCCGTGGCCGGTGGCATCCGTGATGTGTTCCTGGACCTTGTCGACGGCTGCGGCATCGATGAGCGGCCCCTGCTCCGCGCCGGGTTCGAAACCGTCGCCGACCGTCAACTCGCTGACCCGCACCGCAAGTTCCTCGGCGAAGCGGTCGTAGATGCCGGACTGGACGTAGACCCGGTTCGCGCTGATGCAGGCCTGGCCGGTGTTGCGGTACTTGCTCGCGAGGACGCCCTCGACAGCCGTCTCGAGGTCGGCGTCGTCGAAGACCAGAACGGGCGCGTTGCCCCCGAGCTCCATCGAGACCTTTTTCACCGTCTGCGCGCACTCGGTGAGCAGGACGCGTCCCACCTCGGTCGAGCCGGTGAAACTCACCTTGCGCACAGCTGGGTTGCCGGTCAGCTCCGGACCGATCTCACGGGCCTTGCCCAGGACGACGTTGAGGACGCCCGCCGGGACGCCGGCGCGTTCGGCGAGCTCGGCGAGCGCGAGCGCGGTCAGCGGCGTCTGGGCGGCCGGCTTGACGACCATCGTGCATCCGGCGGCGAGGGCCGGCGCGGCCTTGCGCGTGATCATGGCCGCCGGGAAGTTCCAGGGTGTGATGGCAACGCACACGCCGACCGGCTCCTTGAGCACGAGGACGCGGCGTGACGGGTCGGGGGCCGGGAAGATGTCGCCGCGCACGCGCTTCGCTTCCTCGGCGAACCACTCGATGAACGACGCTGCGTACGCCACCTCGCCACGTGCTTCCGCGAGGGGCTTGCCTTCCTCCAGGGTGATCAGGCGAGCGAGATCCTCCGTGTGCTCCGTCACGAGCTCGAACCAACGGCGCAGGACCTGGGCCCGCTGCTTGCCGGACCGGGCGCGCCAGTCCGGGAGCGCGCGGCCGGCCGCCGTGAGGGCATCGGCCACCTGGGCCCGGCTCATGGACGGCAGATCCGCGATCGTCGCGCCGGTGGAAGGGTTGTCGACGGAGAACCGCCCGGACTCCCCGTGGCTGACCCAGCGTCCGTCGACGTAGGCCGACTCCTGGAAGAGTGACTTCTCGCTGAGGACTTCTGCGGCAGCGGTCTCGGTGCTCATAAGGCCTTCTTCTTGTCCCTGGGACATTCGATAGGTTTCGGAATACGGGGTGCGGTAAGCGGCAGAGTCCAGCTGCGAAGGCGGGCCGGAGGATGAGCGGCCGTCCGGCCTACACTCCTGGTGTGGACCACGAGCACCCGGACAACGAGGACCTGCATTTCTGGTCGTTCATCGATCATGCGATCAGCCGCGCGAGCCGTGAGCTCCCGGGCGTCGATCCGCTGGCGATGCGGTTGGTCCTCACCCTCCACCGGGCCGCGAACATGCTGGTCTACGACCTGGAATCAACCGTTCACCGGCCCCGCGGATGGTCGTGGCCCGGCTTCCGTGTGCTCTTCGCGATCTGGCTGTCGAGCCCCGTCGAGGCCAAGAAGGTCGCGGAGCTGTCCGGCATGAGTCGCGCGGCCGTGTCGGCGCTGGTGAACACGCTGGAGCGGGACGGTCTCGTCACCAAGGCACGTGCCCCGCACGACGGACGCGCGGTCAACCTCAGCCTCACCGAGAGTGGTCTGCACGCGATCACCTCGGCTTTCCAGGCGCACAACG
This sequence comes from Streptomyces sp. NPDC050759, assembly GCF_044456945.1. Taxonomy (NCBI): domain Bacteria; kingdom Bacillati; phylum Actinomycetota; class Actinomycetes; order Kitasatosporales; family Streptomycetaceae; genus Streptomyces; species Streptomyces sp. NPDC050759. The sequence continues at coordinate 233,119 of NZ_JBITGI010000013.1, forward strand.
AACGTGAGCAGGAATGGGCCGGCTCGCTCAGCTCGGACGAGCAGCGGACCCTTATCGCACTGCTGGAGAAGCTGACCGCTCACTCGCTGCACTCCGAGGTCAAGCAACGGACGTGACGGCTGCTACCTGCACAGGTTTCGCTGCGCGCCGAGTCCGCTGATCTCGCTGTCCATCACGTCGCCCGCCTGCAGGAAGCGGCCGTAGTGCGAGCCGTTGCCCTGCGGAGAACCAGTGATGATCATGTCGCCCGGCTGCAGCGTCACCCGGTGCGAGATGTACGAGATGAGGGCCGCGATCCCGAAGATCATGTCGTTGGTGTTGCCCTTCTGCATGACCTTGCCGTTGAGCCGGAGCGTGATGTCCAGGTCCTGCGGGTCGGGTACGAAGCGCGCCGGCACGAGGTAGGGGCCCGTGGGGTAGAACGTGGGCTGGTTCTTGGCCCGCATCCAGTCGGTGCCCATCATCGGGATCTCCGGGCGGGGCACCAGGCTGCGCGTCGTCAGGTCGTTGCAGATGGTGTACCCGGCGACGTGGTCCAGTGCCTCGTCACGGCTCACCTCGCGCGTCTCGCGCCCGATGATCACGCCCAGCTCGAGTTCCCAGTCATGGTTCTCACCGAGGGAGGGCAGGATCACGTCGTCGTACGGGCCGCTGATCGCGGACGGGACGCCCACCCACACGTAGGGCTCGCCGTGCGCGGCACGCTCGTCCATCTCCCGGGCGGCCTGCTCGCGCAGCTCCTCCTCGGTGGCGTCCGCCTTGCCCAGGCGGTGCGCCACGGTGATCTGGATGACGTGCTCGCGGTAGTTGGCTCCGGCGCCGAAGATCTGGCCCGGTGGCTGGACCGGGGCGAGCACCGCGAGCTCGCCGACCGGCCGTCCTTCGCCCTCGGGTGCGTCGGCCAGGGACTGGAGCGCGTCCAGTGATGCTTCCCAGTCGGCGAGCAGGAGGGATGTGGTCGTGGCCGCGGGCAGGACGGTCCGGGTGTCGTACACCCTGTCGTTCACGACGACGCCGGGGAACGGACCGGACGGTCCGTCGGCGAACGTTCCCAGCGAGAAGGGGGTCTGGCTCATGGTGTCCTCATGCTTTCCGGCGGGTGTGGGCGAACTCCGCGTATTCCTGGAGCAGTGCGCTGTCGTCCACCGCGCCCAGGTCCACGACGTCGTTCAGGGAAGCTCCCTGCAGCAGGCGCTTCACCGGCACCTCGATCTTCTTTCCGGTGCGGGTGTGCGGGATCGCGCGCATGGGCACGACCTCGTCGGGCACGTGCCGCGGTGACAGCTCCTCACGGATCACCTGGTTGATGCGCTCTGCCACCGCTGCGAAGTCGGCGTTCTCCTGGAGGGCGACGAACAGCGGCATGTAGTAGGCGTCCTCGCCCAGTTCGGCGCCCACGACGAGGGCTTCGCGCACCTCGGGCAGCGCCTCGACGACCCGGTAGATGTCCGCAGGCCCCATGCGCACGCCCTGCCGGTTCAGGGTGGAGTCCGAGCGGCCGTGGATCACACTGCTGCCGTCGGGCTCGAACTCGATGAAGTCCCCGTGCCGCCAGGCTCCGGCATACACAGCGAAGTAGCTCTGCCGATAGCGCCGGCCGTCGGAGTCGTTCCAGAAGCGGAGCGGCATCGAGGGCATCGGCTGCGTGATCACCAGCTCGCCCCGCTTGCCGACCACGGACTTGCCGTCCTCGTCCCACGCTTCGACGGAAACGCCCAGGGCGGGCGCCTGGATGCGGCCCACGCGGACGGGCAGCGTGGGGGCTCCGCCGACGAAGATCGAGCACACGTCGGTGCCGCCGCTCATGGAAGTCAGCCACACATTGCCGAGCCGGTCGTAGACCCAACGGAAGCCGTCGGTGGACAGCGGTGATCCGGTCACCTGCAGTGTCCGCAGCGCCCCGGTTTCAGGGGCGAGACCGGCCTTCAGGCAGGCGTGCAGGTATCCGGCGCTGACGCCGAGCGTGTCGACATCGTGTTCGTCGGCGACGCGGAAGACGCGCCCCAGGTCGGGGCGGACCGGGTTCCCGTCCAGCAGAACGATCGTGGCGCCGACCGCGAGCCCGGAGACCAGCATGTTCCACACCACCCAGCTCGTGCTGGCGACGGTGAGATAGCGGTCACCGGCCCGTAGGTCCGAGTGCAGCCGCAGGACCTTGAGGTGTTCCAGGAGGACGCCTCCGTGGCCGTGCACGATGCCCTTGGGTGCCCCGGTGGTACCGGATGAGAACAGCACCCACAGCGGGTGGTCGAAGGGCAGCTCGTCGAACTCCGGCTCGCCTCCTCCCGCGGCGACCGTGCCCCACAGTGACACGGGGCGGTCCGCCGTGGGCATGCTTCCGGGGTGGAGGTGATCGACCCAGAGCACGTGCTCCACCGAGGGCAGCCGGTCGAGCAGGGTGCGCATCTCGTCCGTGCGCTCGTGCGTCCGTCCGCCGTAGTAGTAGCCGTCCGTGAGCAGCAGCACCTTGGGCTCCAGCTGGGCGAACCGGGAGGTCACCCCGTCCGCGCCGAACTCCGGGGAGCAGACCGACCAGACGGCCCCCACCGCCGCGCAGGCGAGGAGCCCCACGACGGCCTCCGCGCGGTTGGGCAGGACGGCGGCCACCCGGTCGCCGTGGGCCACACCCATCCGGCGCAGCGCGGCCGAGACGGCGGCGACCTGGCCGCGGAGCTCGGCTCGCGAGAGCGTGTGGGACGTACCGTCGTCGTCCACGACGACGAGCGCCTCGTCCGGGCAGCGGCGCAGCACATGCTCGGCGTAGTTCACGGTACGGCCGGGAAACCACGTACCTCCGGGCATCTCCCGCGGAGCCACCGGACCGGTCGGGACACCACCGAGTCGTACGTCCTCGAACTCGGCGACGGACTCCCAGAACCGGCCCAGGTCGCGCGTGGACCAGCGCCAGAGATCGAGGTAGTCGGCGCCGCCGTCGTAGTCCTTCAGCCCACGGCGGTAGCGGGCCAGTTCGCTGCCGTCCTGCCGGGCGCTGCTGGGCGTCCACAGAATGTCCTGTGCGGTGCTCATGAGACGGCGGTATCGACGGGCAGGGCGCCGATGAGGACGAAGGCCACGCGACAGGTCGTGTCACTGCGGTTGGACCAGGAGTGGCTGGTGCCTCGCTGGATGATCACGTCACCGGCCCTGGCGAGGGTCTCTCCCTCGTCCGTCAGCAGCCATATCTCCCCCTCGAGGACCAGGGCGTAGTCCAGGCTGTCGGTGCGGTGGAACCAGAAGTGGCGGCCGCCGACGGTGTGTTGGGCGGCGTCGCGGGCGTGTTCGCCGTCGATGTCGTCGAAGAGGGAGTCGGCGGCGGCGTCGGTGTAGGCGGTGTCGGGCGGGAAGCTCGCGATCCGGAAGACCGTTCCTCCGGGCTTGGGGTGCATCGGCACCTGGACGTCGGCGGAGGCCGCGTCCTGGTTGCCGTCGTTGCTGACATCGCCCGGTTCGGTCTGCCAGGGGACGATCGCGCCGAAGCCTTTGACGGAGTCCGAGACGAAGACGTTGGGGGCCGGGCCGTCGCTGATGACGGTGGAGCGGCCGTCGGCGGTGTGGCCGGTGACGATGCGCCGTATCGGCTTGATGGCGTGCGGGTTGGTCATCTCTGTCGGTCCCGTCGTCAGTTCGCCGGCGTACCGAAGGGGTACGGGCGGGGCTCGGGCCACCAGGGGGCCTTGTCCGGCTCGGCGCTCAGTCGGTTGCGCAGGACGCCGACGCCTTCCAGTTCGAGTTCGATGACGTCTCCGAGCGACAGCCGCCGGTCGATCTCCAGGCCGGAGCCGTTGGGCAGGGTGCCGGAGCCGATCAGGTCGCCGGGCTGCAGCCTGTCGTTGATGGAGACGTAGGCGAGCATTTCTTCCGGCGTGTAGATCATTCCCTCGGCAGTGGTCTCACTCCAGACCTCACCGTTGACGCGGACGACACCCTTGAGCCCGTCGGTGGAGGGCAGTTCGTCGACGGTCGTGATCCAGGGACCGATGCCGTACGCGTAGTCCTTGCACTTCTGCGGGCCCATACTCATGGCCATCTCGTAGCCCTGGATGTCGCGCGCGCTGAAGTCGTTGAAGATCGTGACGCCGAACAGGTGGGCGCGGGCGCCGTCGGGGGTCAGATTGCTGCCCGCGGCTCCGACGATGAGGCCCATCTCCAGTTCGTAGTCGACGTATTCGGAGTAGCTCGGGTACGGGATCTCCTCGTCGTGGCCGTAGACCACTCCGGTGGATCCCTTGAAGTAGCCGGGCGTCTTGAACAGCTGGGGGTTGGGCAGTCCGCCGCCCACCCGCTCGTGGAACCCCTTCATGTGCGCCGGGAAGGTCAGTCCGTCACGGATGACCGGCGGGTCGACGGCCGCCACCCAGGACAGGCCCTCGATGGGCAGCGAGGCGTCATCGGCGGCCCCGTCCACGGCCCGGTGGGCGGCGTCGAGGAAGGCAGGCCCGGCGGCGATGGCGGCGGCCATGCTCGACGGGAAGTGGGCCGCGGCCAGTCGGCGGGCCGCGTCCGGCGTCGCGCCCTCGGCCTGCCTGCCCAGGGCGTAGGCCCTGGCCAGGTCGATGACCCTGCCCTCGTCGGGCCGCACGGCGACGATCCTGATCTGGTCGCCATCGGGGGAAGGTACGGAGATCCGACCGAGCTTCATGTGTGCAACTCCTTCATCTATTCGAAACGTTTCGTATCGTATGGCAGGCTTGTCCCCTTGTCGATCCCGCGCTGACATTGGGGAATGAGGCCGTGCGTGGGTTAACTTGACTCCGTGGCTGTACGAAGCGAATTGAGTCGTCGCGCGATCCTCGACGCGACCATGGACCTCCTTGTGCGTGACGGCCGGCGGGCCATCACGGTGCAGAAGCTGACCATGGAGGCGATCGCCAAGCGGGCCAAGGTCAGTAAGGCGACGATCTACCGGTGGTGGCCGAACAAGGCCGCGGTCGTCATCGACGCCTTCATGGAGAACCACCTGGCGCACACCCGCATCCCCGAGGGGGTGCCAGTGCGCGACGCCCTCCTGGCACACCTCAAGTCGCTGATCTCCCGCTACGCCGGCCCGCAGGGCAAGTTGGTCGCCCAGATCATCGCCGAGGGGCAGTACGACCCCGAGACGATGGCCAACTTCCGCGAGCGCTTCTGGCAGGAGCGCGCCGCGGCCGTCGAGAAGCTGATGCGCAGGGGAATCGACGAAGGCGTCTTCCGGTCCGACCTCGATCCGAAGTCGGCGGCCCAGTTGTTCTACGCCCCGGTCTACTTCCATCTCCTGTTCGGTGTCAGCCCGCTCGACGACGCGCTCGCGGAGCAGCTCGTGGAACTGGGGATCCGCGGTCTGGAAGCCCACCCGTCGCCGGACGGGGAATCCTGAGCCCTCCCCCGGCGGCTTCCTGAGTGCGCCTCAGGCGCCAGCGGGGTCACACCGGAGGCGGGATGAACAATCCCCGGTCCGGGTCGTTGAACATCTCCTTGGACACGAACTCGTTCATCGGGTTGGAAGTCCCCCACACGTCCGAGGTCTCCGGGTCGTCGGTGCTGTACAGGTGGGGGTGCCAGGTGTCCTCGTCGAGGATCTCCAACTCCGTGGTGTACTCCATGGTGTTGCCGTTGGGGTCGTGGAAGTACGTGAAGGTGTTGTCTCCGGCGCGGTGCCGACCCGGGCCCCACACCTTGTGGACTCCGTCGCGCATCAGGCGGCCACTGCCCCGCATGTACTCCTCCAGGCCGCGCATCTCGAACGACGCGTGGTGCAGCGACACATGGGGACAGCGGGCGATCGCGATGCTGTGGTGCTGCGGGTTGCAGCGCAGGAACCACATGATCCCGCCGAGCTGCGGGTGCACGTTGGTGTCGGTGAGCCGGAAGTCCAGGTACTTCTCGTAGAAGGCCATCATGCGCTCGGGCTCGGGGGAATTGAGGACGACGTGGGACAGCCGCACCGGGATGTCCTCGCGCTCCTCGACCTTGCGGTGGGTGCGGGCGGCGACCTCCGCGGAGATCTCTACGGTGCGCCCCTCCACGTCGAAGAACCGGAAGCCGTAGCCGCCGCCGGGCGTCTGGAGCGTGTCCGGCTCGCTGACCAGCTTCACACCGTCGGTGGCGAGGCGGGTGGCGAGGCCGTCCACGGCAGCGCGGTCGGCGGCGCCGAAGGAGACCAGGTCGAGGCGCTTGTCCTGGGAGCGGCGGACCCGGACGACGTACTGCTCGGGCGAACCCTCGGCGGCGAAGTACGTGACATCGCCGTCCGTGCCGGTCTTGGTCAGCCCCCACTGCTGCTCGTAGAAAGCGACCTGCTTGTCGTAGTCCTGCACGGCGATGTCGACGTGCCGAAGGTGAGTGATGGGTTGGTCGTGCATGGTGAACTCCTGTGGGTGAAACAGTGATTGCACGCGCGCGGGTCAGGCCTGCAGGGTGTTCTCCTGCTGCGGCGGGCTCATCTCGCGCCGGGGTTCCGGGGCGCCTGCGAGAGGCAGGAGTCGGAGCAGCGCTTCGAGCTCTTCGGGGGTGTGTGCCGTCCCGAACACATAGCGGTCGGGACGGACCAGGACGGCAGGGGCCTCGACCGAGGTGAGCAGTTGGCCGACGTGCTGCGGGGAGGTCAGTACGGCGACCTCGGGCTCCTCCTCCAGCGCCTTGCGTACGGGATCGGGCAGCCCGGCGGTCAGTTCGGGCGTGGCCGCGAGCAGGAACCGCCGTCCCACGAGGTCGTCGAGCCGTGTCCCGTCGGGCAGCATCGGCTGCATCGAAATACGTCCGGCATGGGGGTCGGCCGGGCCCGTGTGCGTACCCGGGCCCAGGGCGGGTGCCGGCGGGTAGCCGTCGGCCGGGTTGGCACGGATGTGCGCATCCCGCTGGGCGGCCATCACGGGGTCGGTGGTCTGGACGAGCCCCGCCATCGTCGCCGCCTGCTGCACCCAGTACCTGGCGTGGTCCCTGCGTTCGGACTCGTAGGTGTCGAGCAGGGACTCGGGGGCTCTGCCACGCGAGACGAGCCGGATCTTCCACACCAGGTTGGCCACGTCCCGCAGGCCGGCGCACAGTCCCTGGCCGAACAGCGGAGGTGCCAGGTGAGCGGCATCGCCCGCGAGGAACACATTGCCGACCCGCCACGACGTGGCCAACCGCGCGCGGAAGGTGTAAACGGCGATGCGGTCGGGCTCGAAGTTCTGCGGTGAGAGAACCCCTCGGCTCAACCGGGCGATGCCCGCCGGAGTGGCGATCTCCTCCCGGTCGTCCTCGGGGAGGACTTTGAACTCCATGCGCACCCGGTCACCGGGGAGCCTGATCCAGAGCGCGGGACGGGTGTGCCGGCCGAGGAAGACCATGTCACCCCTGATGCCCGCCGTCCCGCGCAGGTGTCCGTCGACGACGAGCCACGGATCGTCGGTGCCGAGGTTCTCGCCGGATACCCCGAGCGTGCGCCTGACGGTCGAGGTGGCGCCGTCACAGGCGATGACCCATCGCGCGGTGAGCGTCTGCGTCGTCCCGTCCGGTGTACGGACGGTGCAGTGCACTGAGCCGTCACCTTGCTGGATGTCCAGCAGCGTGGTGCCGAGCCGGAGTTCCACATCAGCGAGCCGCTCGACTTCTGCGCGCAGCAGCGCGTCGATCTCCGGCTGGTGGAACAGGACCTCCGAGTGCCATGCCTGGGGTCCCATCTGCCCCGTGGCATGGGCCACCAGCGTCTCGCCGGCCTCGTTCTCCATGCGGTAGTCGCACATCGGCTTGATCCGGGCGGAGAGTTCCTCCCCCAGCCCCATGGACTGGAAGGAACGCACCGTCTCACCGTCGAAGTGCACGGCCCGCGCCTGTTCCCACAGCTCGGGCTCGCGTTCGATCCCCACGGCCCGCACACCGGCATGGCCCAGCAAGGCAAGGGCCATCACCCCGACGGGTCCACCACCCACAACGATGACTTCGCAGTCCTGTGACACCTGAACTCCATTTGCGGCTCGGGTACTTGGAAGTACCGTTTGATCTCTGCACCCCCGCGCGTCCGCCGGACGACCTGGGCGCTCGGCGTCCGCGGCTCTATCGGCCCGGCGTGCGCTCCGGCACGGCGGGTCCGTCCGGCACGGCGGGTCCGTCCACCGCGTCGGGTCCGTCCACCGCGTCGGTGTCCGCGCCCACCGGACGGGCGCGGTGCTCCTCATGGCCGGCTCGTCCGGACAGGCTGCCCGGGACCGGATTGCTCCCCGCCGACGGCACACCGTCCGCCAGGACGATCTGCACCCCCCGACCGTTGAACTCGCCGATGACCTCGTCACCGCGCCGCACCGTGACCTCACAGATCACTGAGCGGCCCTCCCGGGAGCGGGTCACCGCTTCGGCGATCAGGTCGTCACCGAGATGGCCCGGGCGTCGGAAGGTGATGTCCGCGCTCGCCGTGACGACCGGCGGGCCGTAGCTGTTGACGGCGCAGGCGAAGGTGGTGTCGGCCAACGCGAACACGAGCCCTCCGTGCACGATCGCGTGCCCGTTGACCATGTCCGGCCGGACCCGCATCCGTGCGCGCGCCCGACCGTCGGCCGCCGACTCGACCTGTATACCCAGGAGTTCGCAGGTACGGTCCTCGCTGAGCAGATGCCGCACGCTCTTCGCCACCTGACCGTCCGTGCCGGGCTCCGCGTCATCACGACGGCCGTCGGACGCACCGTCGGACGTGAACGGGTCGGGCGTCATGGACGCAGCTCCAGACCGAGCGGGCGGCCGTCGTACAGGTCATCGGCAGCGGGCGCCCTCTCGGGCATCATGCCGAGCTTGTCGCGCATCGTCAGGACGCACTCCAGACCGGCACGAGCGGGAGCCAGTGAAACGGGGCGGGTGCGCAGCGCGGCACGAGCCGAGGCCGGTCCGTAGCCGCCTCTCGTCAGCACGTCCAGGACCTGTTCGTCCTCGGTGGCGTGCAGCCACTTCCGCGCCGCATCGAGGGCCGTGAGGTAGAGCGAGAGCCTTTCCCGCCCCGCCCCCCGCGTCGTGGGGCCGGCCACAACACCCTGCCCAGGGAAGTCCGGCACCTCGTCCTCGACCGCGAGCAGCGAGACGAACCCCTCCTGCTGCGCCAGCTCGTCCAGCGGCGGCCCCAGCCACGCCGCGTCGATCGACCGTGCGCGCAGGGCCTCGAAGCGCTCGCGCACGCCGCCCACCGGTTCGAATGCGTATGCACCGGGCGGGAGGCCATGGTGACCGAGGAGATGACGGAGCAGGACGGCGAAGCCGTTGTCCGGCGCGTCGACGCCGAGCGTTGCGCCCCGCAGGTCTTCCAGCCCCCTCACCGAGGGCTGCGCTACCAGGCGGAGCGGTGTCGTCGACTCGATCTGGGCGACGACTCGCAGGTCGCCTCCGCGGGAGTTCCACACGATCAGGTTGTCGATGGCCGTGACGCCCGCATCGACGTCGTCGGTCAGGAGTCGGTCACGCTGGTCCGTCGACGACTCGATCAGCACGGTCTCGACCTCAAGGCCGACGTGGGCGAAGAAACCCAGCTCGTGGGCAACGACACACACGGGTGGCGGAACGAACACCGCCTGTCGAAAGCACGCCGTCATTGGAGTGCTCCTCTCTGCACGAGGTGGCCTCACAGTAAGTCAATCGAAACGGAACGTCTAGGATCGCAACCGGTAATATTTTCGTGTGTACGACACGGAGAGACACACGCTGACAGTGGCAGGCACCAGCCTGCTTGATCCAGCGAAAAGAAGACACCGATACCGGGATGCGAAACGGTCCGTACAGTATCTTCCTCAGTAGAGAGCCGCCTTCGAGACGCCCCGCCCCACGCACCCGTTCGCCATCCTGAGAGGTGCATGACATGCCTGAAGCCGTCGTAGTCGCTGCCGCCCGCACGCCCATCGGGCGCGCTTTCAAGGGTTCCCTGAAGGATGTCCGCCCCGACGACCTCGCGGTGACTGCGGTCCGCGCGGCCCTCGACCAGCTACCCGGACTGGACCCGACACAGATCGATGACCTGCATCTCGGCTGCGCCGAGCCGAGCGGCGAGCACGGTGCCAACATCGCCCGGCGGGTGGCCGTACAGCTGGGACTGGACGAGGTGCCCGGCACCACGGTCAACCGTTTCTGCTCGTCCTCCTTGCAGACCGCCCGGATGGCCTTCCACGCCATCAAGGCAGGAGAAGGCCACGTCTTCGTCAGCGCGGGCGTCGAGTGCGTCTCCCGCTACCGGCACTTCGGGCCCACCGGAGCCGATGCCGACGACGTCTTGAACCCGGCATTCGATCAGGCCAGGGACCGTACCGCGGAGGACGCGCGAACCAACGGCCTGTGGACCGATCCCCGCTCCGACGGCCTGCTGCCCGACGTCTACATCGGCATGGGGCAGACCGCGGAGAACGTCGCGGGCCTTTCCAAGATCAGCCGCCAGGAGCAGGATCACTACGCCCTGCGCAGCCAGCAGCTGTACGCCAAGGCCGCCGAGTCCGGGTTCCACGCCCGGGAGATCACCCCTGTCCGAAGGCCCGACGGCACGGTGATCGCGACCGACGACAGCCCGCGCCCCGGCACGACGTACGAGGCGCTGGAACGCCTCCAGCCGGCCTTCCGGCCAGGCGGCTCGGTCACCGCAGGGAACTCCTGCCCGCTGAACGACGGATCGGCCGCCGTGGTCATCATGAGCGACGTCAGGGCGCGAGAGCTCGGCATCACTCCCCTGGCCAGGATCGTGACCACCGGTGTGTCCGGCCTGTCCCCGGAGATCATGGGCCTGGGACCGGTCGAGGCCACACGGCGGGCCCTCGCGCACGCCGGCCTGTCGATCGGGGACATCGACCTGTTCGAGATGAACGAGGCGTTCGCCGTTCAGGTCATCGCCTCTCAGCGCGAACTCCGCATCCCGCTGGAAAGGCTCAACGTGCACGGTGGGGCCATCGCGCTGGGGCATCCGTTCGGTGCGACCGGCGCCCGCATCATGACCACGTTGATCAACGGTCTGCGTACGCGCGACGCGCAGTGGGGCGTGGAGACCATGTGCGTCGGAGGCGGGCAGGGCATGGCCATGGTGCTCGAACGCCTCAGCTGAATACCCCCCTCGCGGACCCAGGGTCGCCTACCAGCCGGAAGGCCTCGGGTAGACGCCCGACGCAAACGGGCGGAGTTTGGCGTACCTGCCCCAGCGACCCGCGAAAGGGAGCGCCTGGGGGACGCACTGACCTGCCCAGTCCCTCCCGGATTCCGGGCGGGACTGGCGCCCCGGGGCAACCGAGGCCACTGCCGAAGGCCGCGGGCTCCACGGTGACCGGAGTGGCATCCGGCGAGTAGAGGGCCTCCACGGCGTGGGCCAGCGCGTTGACGCCGCTGGTCACCGTCATCGGAACGGGCAGCCCGAGGGTGAGCTCCACGTCGTAGACGACCGTTTCCGGCAGGATCTCGGGCGTGGAGCGGGTGATCTTGCGGCCGTTCTGCGTCTCGCCGAGGACGGGGGTGACCTCGGAGCCGGCGTAGGTGGTGGGCACGATGACCTGGGGCAGGTCCGTACGGACCGCCAGCGCCTTCGCGAGGCCGGTCGTCGAGCCGCCGCCGATCGCCGCCAGGCAGTCCACGTCATGCTCGCGCAGCACGGTCAGGGTCTGCTCGGTCGCCTCGACGGGAGTGTGCATGGCAGCTCCGTAGAACTCCGCCACCAGCAGGTCGCCCAGGGCGTCACGGAGCCGTTCGGTGTCCTTGCGCAGGGCCGGCGCCCCGTCGGAGACGAGCATGACCCGGGACCTGGCGAGCCGCTCCACCTCACCGCGGACCTGCGGAAGCGTGCCCGCGCCGAAGACGGCCCGGCTCGGGCCGACTGTGTGCACGAAACTCCTCATGAAGCCGCTCTCCATACTGCGGGGGCAGGGGGTCTACGCAGTATTCGAGCTCCCGCGTCGGCTGTTCCTGCACAATTGCGGCATCGCCCCGCACAAAACCGTCGTGCACGGCGCCCGGTCCGTGCTTGCCCGCCCATGCCGAGGGCGGGAAGGCTGTGCCGCGAAGGAAGGCCGCATGAGCGAGGTGGGGCTTGGCGACACCCACGGAATACTGGCCAGGCCAGGGGTGCGTCCCGTCCGCACCAGCGCGGGGCTCGGCTGGGAGCGGCTGTATGTGTCGACGCAGCGGGAACTGCCGTACCGGGACGCGTTCCAGGGAGCCGGCAGCAACCTGGTGATCCTGCATCTGGACGGGCCCGTCACCGTCCGCAGGGGTCGCCGCGGACTGATGGCTGCCCAGCAGGTACCGCCCGGCGGTCTCTTCCTGCATCCGGCGGCCACGGAGCTGGACGTGGAACTCGGCGGATACCTCAACACCGTGCACGTCTACCTGTCGGACGCGGTCCTCCAAGCGACGGCCGATGATGACCGACTGGTGCGGTTGAGGGAGGAGTTCGGCAGCACGGATCCGCTGCTGGAGCAGCTCGTCCTGGCGCTCGACGGTGTCGTACGGCGCTGGGAACCCAGCGGCAGCGCCTATGCGGATCAGCTCACGCTGATGACCGCGGCCCAGCTGGCCCGTCGCCACAGCGTGCGGCAGGGGGTCGAGGAGCCTGCGGGAGGGCTGGTGGGGCTGAGCGACCTGCAGTTCGCGGCCGTTCGGGAACTCATCGACTCCCGCCTTTCCGAGCCGTTGTCCCTGGAGGATCTCGCCTCGGCCGCGGGACTGGGCGTCAGCCAGTTCGCCCGGCGTTTCAAGGCCCGCACGGGGCGCCCTCCGCACCGGTATCTCGTGCGACTGCGGGTGGAGCGGGCCGCCCCTCTGCTGCGTGCGGGATCCATGCCCATCGCACAGGTGGCGGCGGCCTGCGGCTTCTCCCACCAGGAGCACCTGACCCCAGTGATCCGCTCCCACCTCGGCACGACACCGGCCGCGCTGCGCCGCGAGGGCTGACGGCCGCCCGAGTCGCACGGGCTGCAGTTCCCCGGCACCCAACGAAAGAGCGATGACGGTCGCCGCATGGCCTGGTTTCTTCCCGGCGACTTGAGCGATGGGCAGGCCGGCGTCTCACCGGTGTCGGGGGCGGGCATGGCGGTGGGATACGTGATCTGCTGCCATGCCTGGTCGAGTCCCATCATCCCAGCTCAGAAGGCATCCGCGTCTTCATGTCCAAGCCTGGACCCGCCATTACCCGGTGGATCAAGGCTCAACTGCCGACGGTGAAACGTTGATTGAGATGCCTGGGGTTCTCGATCTCGTCGACGAGGGCGACGGCGTAGTCCTCGTAGGAGACGCGGGCCTGGCCGTCGTCGCCCGTGACAGGTCGGTCGAGGGCAGTGCGGTAACGACCGGTGCGCTCGCCGGGTGCGAAGTGGACCGGCGGCGGGGAGAGGTAGGTCCAGGTCACGTCGCCGCCGAGGCGCAGATAGGCGTCGAGTGCCTGGATCTGGCCGATCGCGTACGGCTTGAACTCCTCGGGGAAGCCGGGGGCGTCGAAAAAGCGCACGCCGTCGTCGTTCAGCAGGCTGGCGCCGCCGCCCATGTGGAGGATGCGGGGGCCACCGGCGCCCAGGGCCCGCACGGCAGCGGCGGCCGTGGCCACGGCGTCGGTGTACAGCCTGGCGTCTGGTCCGCCGACGGTGAGCACCAGCGCATCGGCGTCCTTGGCCAGGCCGGCGACGGATTCGGACTCGGTGACGTCACCGTGCACCACCCGCACCCCGGCGGGGAGTTGGCCGAGGCGGGAGAGATCCCGGGCGACGGCGGTGACCTCGTGGCCGCGCGCGGCGGCCTCGGCGACGACCCTGGAGCCGGCCTTTCCGGCCGCTCCGAACACGACGATCCTGCTCATGGCATTCCCTTTCCTGTTGCTGGTATCGCTGCTGTTGCTCGTACAGGGTTCAGATGCCTTGAGCGCCGAAGAGGTACTGGTTGCCGATGTCGATCAGGATCGGGCCGCCGTAGGAGGGATAACGCTCCAGGATCGCCTTCTTGTACGCCTCACCATCGTGGCCGAGCAGCTCGCGTGCGTCGGCGAGGTAGCGGCCGAGTGCGGCGTAGACCTCCGATCCGGCGGGCAGGCCGTGCCCGGCCAGGATCGTGTCGTACGCCTCCTCGGCAGCCAGCTGCTTTACGGCCTTCTGCCAGCCGGCGATGTCGTTGTTGCCCAGGAACAGGTGGGTGTCGTGGTAGACGAGATCCTGGGCGACCAGCACACCCTGCTCCGGCAGCTTGAGCAGCAACTCGTCGGCGGCCTCGCCACCCGACACCGCCTCGAACACGAAGGGGACACCGTCGATGACCTCGGTGCCCGGCGTGATCTCCACGGTCGGCGTGACGTCGCCGACCGGGATGACCGTGCCGGTGGGGTCCTGGGCGTCGCCCTGGGCGGCGATCTGGTCGCGCACCGCGGCCAGCGCGTGCACAGGGACGCCGAAGCGGGCGGCGCCGTGGAAGTGGTCGGGGTGGGCGTGGGAGACGATCAGCCGGTCCAGCGGCTTCCCCAGTCCCTGAGCGTAGGCGACGACCTCCTCGGCGTATCCGAGGGCGTACTGGGCGTCGACGGCGACGATCCGGACCGGGGTCTCGATCAGCTGGGTGGTGACATTCAGACTGTCGTCGGGTGCCATGTAACTGTGGACGCGGATCGCGCCCTTGTCGACGACCGTAATCGTGCCGTGCATGATGCCCACTTCCTTCGCGGTCGGACGGCATCCCATCGCCGTCCGGATCGCCTCCACTCTTCCCTGCCCACCCTTGGGCGGCGAGATATGCTGGAGACCCGTCATGGTCAAAAACGGACAAGAGTGAGATCGGCATGACCTCCGCAGGTAACAACGTCGAGGGCCTCAGCGGTGACGAGCCGATCCCCGGATTCGGCTTCAATCCGCCGACGGCTCCCGTGTCAGGCCTGGAGATCACCGACCTTCGCACCTTGCACGACCGCATGCGTCAGGGCGGCCTGGAGCGCGTCCACCGGGTCGCGTTCCACACCCTGACCCTGATCACCGAAGGCAGCGGCGAGCACACCGTCGACTTCGTCACCTACCCCTGCCGCCCCGGCACCCTGCTGTGGATCCGCCCCGGCCAGGTCCAGCGCTTCGGCCGTCTCGGCACCATGAACGGCACGCACCTGCTGTTCACCCCCGCCTTCCCGCCCCACTTCACAAGCGCCGACCGTCTGATCAACGAGTGGTACGGACCCACCTGCTGGCAACTGGCCACCGGCCGGGACCACGCCGTCCTTTCCACCCTCGTGGGACAGATCCGCGCTGAGTTCACCCGGCGCGACGGTGCGGTGTCGCAGGAGATCCTCCAACTCCAACTCGTCACCCTGCTGCTGCAGATCGACCGTCTACCGCGCCACGGCAAGCGGGACGACCCGCACGCCGGCGGTGAGATCTACACCCGGTTCCGCATCGAACTGGAACGCTCCTACGCCGACACACGCAGGGCGGAAGACTACGGCCACCGCCTCGGCTACACCGTCAAAACCCTCACCCGTGCCTGCCTGGCCGCCACCGGACAAACCGTCAAGCAGGTCATCGACGCCCGTGTCACCCTGGAGGCGCAGCGCCTGCTCTCGCACACAGACGAGCCCGTCGCGGCCATTGCCGGTCGGCTGGGATTCTCCGAGGCCACCAACTTCGGCAAGTTCTTCACCCGCCACACCGGCGCCGCCCCCGGAGACTTCCGCCGAATCCACCAGGGTCCCCAGTGAGTTGGGTGCATCGCGATGTTGCAGGACGCGGCCCCGTCCTGCTCGGCCAGCCGATTCAGGACCCGCTCGGCGACCGCGTATCCCCTTGAACCGGCTGCACCGGGCGCCCCGCTTGATGCGGCCGCAGACGCGAAAAGCCGCCTTGCCGAGCCGATGCAAGCTTCGCGATCCTGATTCCACTACGGCAAACGGGGCGACGGCGCCCCGCCGACAGGGACGGGAGCGCCATGCCTCACATGACCGCCTTCGCCAGGAAGCAGTGGTACGGCTAGACGAGTAGTTCCTGTGTGGCTCAGTGGTCGTAGGCGATGAGTGACCTGGTGACGGGTGCGCCGGTGTTGCGGTTGTGCCAGATCGCGCAGGTCATTGCCAGGATCCGCTGGGCCACGCGGACACCGACGCCTTCGATGGTGCGTCCGCCGTGCTGTTCCAGGTCGAGTTGGCCCTTGAGGGTGTCGTTGACCGACTCGATCAGCTGCCGCACCGTCTTGAGCAGGGCTTCTGCGGGTTGTGGGGTGCCGCGGTTGCGGTAGGAGGGCCGCAGCAGAGTGATGCCGTGGGCGGCGAGGAAGCGGTCGAGGTCGGCGGCGATATAGCCCTTGTCGGCCAGGATCAGCAGGCCCGGCCGGGCGGCTGCCAGATGCGGTTCGTCATCGATCAGGGCGGCCAGGACCTGTCGTTCGTCGATCTTCGGGTCGGCCAGGGCCCAGGTCACGGGCAGGCCGGCCGGCGTGCACACCAGGTGCAGCTTCAGGCCCCAGCAGAAGCGGGAGTGGGAGCGGCAGTAACCGTAGTTGGCCCAGCCGGCCAGGTCGGAGCGCTTGACCGTCTCGCGGGAGCGGGCGCACTCGACGGGCGTGGAGTCCACGATCCATACATCGTCCAGCCACAGGTCGGTGTCTGCGGCCAGCGACCGGATCGCCCGCTTGACCATGGGCCAGAGCAGCTCGCAGCCGCTTGTTGCAGGCGGGGCGCTGTGGCAGATACGGGAACATGCCGTGCAGATGGACGTGGGCAAAGCGCAGCCAGCGGGCCTCGCAGTGGAAGCCCAGCACTGCCTGGGCCACTGCCAGGGTCACCAGCTCGGCATCGGTCAGCCGCGGCGGACGCCCACGCCACCGCAGGGTCTTCAAACGGTCATCGACATGCACGTACAGTCTTGGCCCATGCCGCTCGCGCCGACGCCGCCGAAGGGCAGGTCGTCCTGCCCGACGTGCATGATGGTGCCGTTGACGGTGACGTTGCCGGAGGTCGTGCGGTCGAGGACCTTGCGCCGGTCCGCGTCGTTGCTGCCGAAGTAGTAGAGCGCGAGCGGTCGTGGCCGGGCGTTGACGTAGTCGATGGCGTCGTCGATGTCGCGGTAGGGGAAGATCGGGAGGATGGGGCCGAAGATCTCCTCGTGGGCGATCCGCATCTCGTCGGTGACGCCGAGCACGACGGTCGGCGTGAGGGTGTGCGGACGGTGGGCGGCCTCACCCGGCCGGTGACCGACCTCGATGATCCGTGCCCCGTGGCTGCGGGCGTCTTCGATCAGCTCGGTGAGGATCGCGTACTGCTTGTCGTTGACGATCGAGGTGTAGTCCGTGCTGTTCGGTCTGTCGGGGTAGGCGGTCTTCACCAGCCGGTCGTAGCGGTCGATGAAGGTGTCGATCTCGGATTCGTGGACCAGGGCGTAGTCGGGGGCTATGCAGGTCTGCCCGCCGCTGAGGAGCTTGCCGACGACGATGTCGGACACGGTCCGGTCGGTCACGTGTCCCTTGGCGACGATGGTCGGAGACTTGCCGCCCAACTCCAGCGTGACGGGGACGAGGTTCTCGCTGGCCGCCTTCATCACGGCTCGTCCGACTTCGGTGCTGCCGGTGAAGACGAGATGGTCGAAGGGCAGGGAGGAGAACGCTGCGCCGTCGCCGCTGACGATCGTGACCTGCTCCTGGGGGAAGAGGTCGCTCAGCATCGACGCGAGCACGGCGTTCGTCGCCGGGGTGAACTTCGACGGCTTGAGCATGACGCGGTTGTCGGCGGCGATCGCGGTGACGACCGGCATCAGGGAGAGGTTGACGGGATAGTTCCACGGTGAGATGACCCCGACCACGCCGAGCGGCTGGTATTCGATGCGGTTGGTGCCCACCGCATGGGCCAGGCGGTGTGCCGGCCGGCCGGGCGCATGAACCGACGGAGATGGTCCTCCAGGTAGTCGATGCCCTGGACGACGCCCCCGAGCTCCATCATCGCGGTCTCGTGTCGCGAGCGGTTTCCGAAGTCGGTGCTGATCGCCTCCTCGATGGCGCTGCGCCGGGCGATCAGCGCCGCCTTGAGCCTGCTCAAATCGTTGCGCCGGGCGGCCAGCGAGGGCGCTCCGTCGCGGAGATAGGCGGCGCGCTGGACGGCGAGGATGTGACCGAAGCGCTCCGCGTCGGTGCGCTGCGAGGTGACTTCTGTGATGGTCACGATGGTGTGGCCTTTGCTGCGGGTGGGGGCGACCGAGAGGCAGTGCCGACTGACGGTGGGCCTGTGCTACCGGTGGGGCGACAGTGGAGAAGGTGCCGGCTACGGACGGGCCATGCGGCCCATGAACCGGACGATCAGGCGACGGGGCAGGATCTTGCCGGCGAGGGCGATCGGGCGGCCGTTGGTGATCACCGACGGGGGCACGGAGCGGCGGTCGAGCGTGTCGAGGGCCGTCTTGACGACGTCGGCGGGGGTGACTCGCTTCGCGCCGTAGTCGGCCTGCTGACTGCCGGCGGCGTCGTAGAACTCGGTCTTCGTGGCGCCGGGGCACAGGGCGAGGACGCGGAGACCGGTGTCGTGGGTCTCCTCCCACAGTGATTCGGTGAAGCTGAGGACGAAGGCCTTGGTGGCGCCGTAGACGCTCAGGTACGGGGTCGGCTGGAAGCCCAGCAGGCTGGCGACGTTGATCAGGATGCCGGTGTCGGCTGCGGCCAGCGGGCCGATGTAGGCGCGGCTGAGGTCGACCAGCGCGCTGACGTTCAGCGCGATCATGCTCTGCAGGCGGTCCGGGTCCTCGTCGGCGAGGGCGTTGTGGGTGCCGAAGCCGGCGTTGTTGACCAGCCCGGTGGCGTAGATGCCGCGGGATTCGAGTTCGGCGCGCAACGTGCGGCCGGCGTCGGGCTGGCCGAGGTCGCGGGCGACGACGTGCACCGTGACCCGGTGGGCGCGGGTGAGTTCGTCGGCCAGGTCCTTGAGCCGGTCCGCCCGGCGGGCGACGAGGACGAGATCCGCGCCGCGACGGGCCAACTGGCGGGCGAATTCCGCGCCGAGCCCCGAGCTGGCTCCGGTGACGATGACGGTCTGGCGGCGATAGTCAATTTTGCTCATGCCTTCACTTTACGCACGCTCTTGCACTGAGTGCAAGTTACTGCTCCTCGCGAAGATATGTACCATCGGTGCATGCCCCAGAAGCCGACACCTCTTCGGGAGCAGACCCGCTCGGTGGTTCGCGCGCTCCTCGCCAAAACCGCCCTCGAACTGTTCGCCGCCAAGGAATACGACGACACGACCCTCGACGAGATTGCCGCCGCGGCCGGTGTCTCCAAGCGGACCCTGTTCAACTACTTCCGCAGCAAGGAAGACCTCGCCCTCAACGGCCTGTCCGAGCAGGGGGAATTGATAGCCGCGCGGCTCGCCGAGCGCCCGCCCGACGAGGACGTCTGGGCGTCGCTGCGTGCGTCGTTCCAGGTTCTTCAGGAGACTCCGAAGGCCCCGGTGCCGCCCGAACAAGTGCCGTCAACAGGATCAAGGGCGGACAGAATCAGGGGCGGACGAGGCCGGCGTCCGGAAGCGCGGGCTGGGCGTTGGAGTCGGCCATGTACCGCATGGTGTACGGCCGCAGGTTCCAGGCTCCGACCGTGTAGCCGAGGCTGCCCCCGCCTCCGGCTTGGGCCTCGATCCGCCAGGGGGCGCCACCGGTTGGGTAGAACCGCAGCGTCAACGCCCGGCCCGACGGAAGGTAGAGCTCGGCGACGGAGCGGTCCACCACCAGGCGCAGTTCGACCGGGGCGCCGGACACCGCCCTCGCCTCGGGGCAGGGGACGCGGTAGGTTCCGCCGTGTGCGCGCGGGTCGAGGGAGGCGTGGTCGCGGTCCACGACGAGCTCGCCCGCGGCGGTGTCGATCCTGATGTCGAGGTACTCGGTGCCGTCGACGGAGGTCACCAGCCGCAGTCTGCCCGCCGTCCCGGCGCTCCGGGGTTCCAGACGGGCCGTCAGATCGAAGCTCGGGCCCACCGTTCCCAGTACGGCCGTTCCTGCGGTCTCGCCGGTAGCGGTCACCGCGCGCTGGTCGCGCAGCGCGAGGAGTTCCGCGGCCGGTCGCTGTCGTACGGAGCCGTCCTCGGCGAGTGTCACCTCGCGCGGCATGGTCAGCAGCCCGGCCCAGCCGCTCTCCCGTACCCACGTCGGATCGCGGGCCTCCCACGACCAGCCCCACAGCAGCCATCGGCCGTCGGGCGCGCGCAGCAGCGCCGGAGCGTAGAAGTCGGGCCCGTGGTCGAGCAGAACGGGATCGCCGGCGAGGAAGCGGCCGGCCTGTTCGCGCCCGGGGTAGACCACGGTGCGGCGCGGTCCGAGCTCCGGATCCCAGGCGCCCAGGAGCAGCGCGCCGCGTCCGTCCGCGTGCAGGTACTGGGGGCACTCCCAGCCCAGCCCCGTGTCGGCGCCCTGCGCCACCGGCTGCGGCGCCCGGCCCAGGAAGAGCCCCCGGTACTCCCACCGTTCCAGGTCCCCGGACTCGTAGAGCAGTGCCGCCGCCCGGCCGTCCGACTGGGCGGAGCCGACCAGCATGCGCCAGCGGCCGGCTTCCCGCCACACGTACGGGTCGCGGTACATGGTGGTGCCCTCGGGCGGTTCGGGGATGAGCAGGCTGCCGCGCGGTGTCCAGGTGACACCGTTGTCCCGGGACTCGGCCGTGGTGACCGGCTGTGCCCAGCGGTCGGTGCGGAACGCGGAGTAGAAGGCGACCATGCGGTCGCCGTCGGAGATCGCATTGCCGGAGAAGCAGCCGTCGGCGTCCTCGCCGCCCGGCGTGGGGGTCAAGGCGAGGGGAAGTTCTTCCCAGGTGATCAGGTCCGGGCTGCGGAAGTGGCCCCAGTGCATGTTCGCGTGCTCGGGTCCGTATGGGTTGTGCTGGAAGCACACGTGGTAGTGGCCGTGGTGGAAGGCGAGCCCGTTGGGGTCGTTGATCCAGTTGCGGGGCGGGCGCAGGTGCACGACGGGCAGGTGGGGGTCTGCGGGCATGACGGACACGCAGGGGTCCTTTCGGGGTGGAGGTCGACGGAGCGTGGTCAGCCCTTGACGCCGGTGGAGGCGATGCTGTTGACGAACGACCGTTGGAAGGCCACGAAGAGGGCCAGGATCGGCACGGTGATCATGGAAGAATAGGCCATGATCTGGCCCCAGCCCACGTTCAGCTGGAAGAAGTAGGAGATGCCCACCATCACCGGCCGCAGGTTCTCGCTCTGTACGACCATGAGCGGCCACAGGTAGGAGTTCCAGGCGGGCAGGAAGGTGAGGATGGCGACGGTGGCGACGGCCGGTCCGGACAGTGGCATGACGATGCGGCGGTAGATGGTGAACCAGCCTGCGCCCTCCACGATCGCCGCCTCGTCCAGCTCCTTGGGGATGCTCTGGAAGTACTGGTGGAAGAAGAAGATCGAGAAGGCGTTGGCGACGAACGGCACGATCTGCACCTGGTAGGTGTCCAGCCAGCCGGTGGTCCACTCCAGGTGGAAGCCGTTGACGCGGAGCAGCGGCAGTTGGTTGACCCACCACACCAGGGGCAGGGCGAAGGTCTCGAACGGCACGATGAGGGTGGCGATGATCGCGGTCAGGACGACTTTCCTGCCGGGCCAGCGCATCCGTGACAGCGCGAACGCGGCCAGGCTGTTGACGATGATGCCGAGTACCACGGTGATCGAGGAGATCAGCATGGAGTTGAGCAGGAACCGTGCCGCCGGGACGCGCTGGAACACGGCGGTGTAGTTGTCCAGTGACAGGGCGCCGACCGGCAGGAAGGCGCGCAAGGAGCCCAGGTCGCCGAAGATCTGGTCGTCCGATTTGAACGACGAGACCAGCATGAAGACGAGTGGGAGCGCGAAGACCAGGGTCAGGACGACACGGCCGGCGTGACCGCCGAGATGCTTGAGGAGGGAGGTCATGTCAGTCCTTCTCCCGGGTCAGGAAACGCTGGACGAGGGACACGCTCAGCACGAGCACGAAGAAGACCAGGGAGATCGCCGCAGCGTACGCGGTCTGCTGCTGGTCGTAGCCGGTGTGCACCGCCTGGTAGACGACGGTGCTGGTGGAGTCGAGCGGGCCTCCTTGCGTCATCACCCTGATCTGGGTGAAGAGGCTGAACGCCGCGATGGTGATGGTGACCAGCACGAAGGTGCGGGTGGCGCGCAGCCCGGGCCAGGTGACATGGCGGAAGCGGTACCAGCCGGTGGCCCCGTCCAGGGCGGCGGCCTCGTACAGCTCGACGGGGATGGTCTGCAGGCCGGCCAGCCAGATGATCATGTGGAAGCCGACGCCCTGCCAGACCGACATCAGGATGATGGCGGGCATGGCGGTGGCCGGGTCGCCCAGCCAGTCCGGGCCGTGGACATGCCCCAGGGTGAGTCCTGAGATCACGTGGTTGACCAGGCCGTCCTGCCGGTAGAGGAAGGTCCACAGGAGGGACACGACCACCATCGAGGTGACCACCGGCAGGAAGTAGACGGTGCGGAAGAAGTTGACGCCGCGCACCTTCGCGTTGACCAACAGCGCCAGCACCAGCGCGAGCCCGGCCTGGAGCGGGACGACGACGGCGGCGAAGTACGCCGTGTTGCGCAGGGACTTGTAGAAGACCGGGTCCTGGAAGAGCAGGGTGAAGTTCCTCAGGCCCACGAAGCGGGCCGGGGTGGGCGAGATGAGCCTCGCGTCGGTGAACGCCAGGGCGAAGGCGAGGGCGACCGGTACGACGAGGAAGACGATCAGCAGCACGACGGCCGGAGTGGCCATGCCGAGGGCGGTGAGGCTCTCACGGCGACGGGCGTGCGTCGTTCGGGTTCGCCGGACCGGGCGCAGCCGTTCAAGGGCTGCGATCATGGTGGTCACGGTAGCTCCAGAGGGAGCCGGTCCGGTTCAGGCGGCGCAGCGAGGCGCGGTCGAGGCCCGAACCGGACCGGGGCGGGGCGGGGCGGGGCGGGGCGGGTCAGCCGGCGTAGTTGTTGTTCGTCTTCAGGTTGTTGTCGATGTCCTTCGCGGCCTGGCCGAGAGCGTTCTTGGGATCGGCGCCGGCCAGGATGTCCTGGGCCGCCTTCTGGAACTCGGTGGAGATGTACGGGTAGGCCGGGGTGACCGGACGCACTACCGCGTACTTGCGCGCGTACTGGACGAGTCCATTGAACTTCCCGCCCGGCTGGTAGCCCTCGACCTGCTTCGCGGCGGCGTCGGTGCCGGGGAGGGTGCCGGTGGCCTTGGCGTAGTCGACGAAGTACTTGGTCTGGCGGGAGAACTTCAACCACGCCTGCGCGCCGGCCTTGTTGGAGCACGTGGAACTCATCGCCCACTGCCAGGAGGCGCCGCCGATCTTGGGCCCGTCACCGAAGTCGACCGGCGGGATGATCGCCAGGTCGTCGCCGAACTTGTCGGCGTTCTTGGCCGCGTTCCAGCTGCCGTCCCACTGGATGGCGCTCTTGCCGGCAAGGAAGTCCTTGTTCGGGTCGGCTCCCGACTTCTTCGCGATGTAGCCCTTGGTCACCAGCGAGCGGAACCAACTCGCCCATGCCAGGGAGTCCTTGCCGTCGAGCGTGCCCGAGGCGGTCTTGTAGCCATCGCGATCGATCAGGTCGCCGCCGAAGCTCTCCAGCTGCGGGGAGTATGCGTACGGCCACCACTCGCCACTGCCGCCGGTGCCCATCTCCAGCGGGTACTCGAACTTCCCGCCCTTCTTCAGCTTGGCCAGCGCGGAGTCGAACTCGTCCTTCGTCCAGGGCTTGTCCATGGTCGGGACGCGGATGCCGTACGTGTCCAGCACCGACTTGCGGGCGAAGAAGGCCAGGGCAACGTCGTAGAAGCCGAACCCGTAGACCTTGTTCTTGTAGCGGCCGACGGTGCTGGGCAGCTGGTCGGACAGAGGCACCTGGCTGCCGGAGACGTCGATCGGGGACAGATAGCCGCCCCAGGCCCAGTTCGGCACATTGGGGCCGTCCACATCCAGCAGGCAGGGCAGCTTGCGGGCCGAGGCGGCCGCCACGACGGAGTTGTTGTAGTCGCTCTGCGGGAACGCCTGGAGCTTGACCTTGTATTTGCTCTGGGAGCCGTTGAACTCCTTGATGATCTTCTTGACGACGTCGAGCTCCGCCGAGTTGCCGGCGTTGTGCGTCCACAGCGTCAGCGTGCCGTCGGCTCCGGACGTGCTGCCGCCGCTGCCGGTCGCGCATCCGGCGACCAGCGCGGTCGCCGCCGCGGCGGCTACACTCGCCACTGCGAGGCGCCTGGTTCTGAACACCACGAGGTTCCTCCATCTCACTGAGACGGGTCTTGCCGGACCCGCCCATGCGACCGATTGCGACGGTCGCTGTTCTTGGTGGTCGTCCCACCGCCCGGGGATCTTCGCTCCGGGCGGCGGGACAGCCGTTTTTCGGGTGCCCGGTGTCAGCCCGCGGCGGGGGCGCCGATGGAGGCACGTTCCTGCAGCGGCATGGGCACACGGTGTACGACTGCTTCGAGCGGCCCCTCGCCGAGGATCAACTCCACGGCAAGGCGGCCGAGTTGATAGTGCGGCAGTTTCAGCGTGGTGAGCGCCGGGCGCAGTACGGACGCGATGTCCTGGTCGTCGAAGGAGACCACCGATGCGTCGCCGGGCACCGACAGACCCGCCTCGCCGAGCGCCTGGTAGGCGCCGAAGGAGACCCGGTCGGTCAGGCACACCAGCGCCCGCGGGCGGTGGCCCGCCGCGAGCAGGGCGGAGACCTCCCGGTAGCCGTCCCGCGTGTCCCAGTCGCACTCGACGACACCGTCCAGGCGGGCGCCGCCCACCCGCAGGACCTCCTCCAGGCCGCGCATGCGCTCGTTTCCGGCGATGATCCCCTCAGGCGTGGCCGGGATGGCCTGGTGGCCTCCGATTGCCCAGATGCCCTCGGTATGACCGGCGGCGAGCAGGGCTCGGGCCGCGTCCCGGCCGGCCTCGAGCTCGTCCGGGACGACGGACGGCGCGTCGAAGCCGGGCGCCAGGCAGTTCAACAGGACCACCCGGCGACCGAACAACTCCTTGGGCGGAGTCACATACCGAGTGAACATGGACGCGTAGATCACCGCGTCGACCTGGCGGTCCAGCAGCGCGTGGACCAGTGACGACTCGGCGGCGCGGTCGCCGCCGGCCTCGGTGATGAACAGCAGGTGGTCCCGCTCCCGGGCGGCCTCCAGCGCCCCGCGGATCACATCCCCCGCGAACGGTGTCGTGGTGATCTGGTCCGACACGAACCCGATGGTCTGGGTCGACTTCGTGCGCAGGCTGCGCGCGGTGACGTTGGGGCGGTAGTCCAGCTCCCTGGCGGCCTCCAGGACACGTGCGCGGGAGGCGTCGGAGATGCGCATGTCGGTGCGGCCGGACAGGGCGAACGACGCGGTCGTGGGCGAGACGCCTGCCTTGCGGGCGACGTCGGCCATGGTCACGCGGCGTTCGGGCATCAGCGGCTCAGCTCCGTTGTTAAATCGGATTAGCAAGTGGTGACGAGAGTGATGCGCTCTTCGTCCGGTGTCAACACCTCGGACATATCGAGTCGCGAACACCGACCTTATGTGGCGTTTTGCGAGGTCTTCAGGTAACGCCCAGGTAAATCGGCATGCGTTAGCCCTTGCTTTAGCAGGAGCGGCGCGCGAACGATGCCGAGCCACCGGTTAAACCGATTTGGCAGGGCGTCAGACCTGTCGTGCACCCTCAGGAGTCAGCCATGAGGAGAAGAGCAGTCCTCGGCGTCGTATCGGCTGCCGTCGGCGGCGCCATCGTCCCGCTCTCGTTCGCTCCCGCACCGGCCGCCGCCCAGAAGCGGCTCAGCCCCCAAAGCCCTTCCGCCCGCTGGGACTTCGACGAGCGCACCGGCGCGGTCACCCGCGAGGCGATCTCCGGCACAGCCGACCCCATCGGGTACGTCTTCGACGACGCCCGCTACAAGCCCGACAGCGATCCCGTACGGCGCCGTGGAGTGCGCGGCCGGGCCCTGTACTTCGACGGCTACTCGACCGTCGTCACCGCCGACGGCCCCGGCAAGCTCGACCCCGCCGGGGGCATCACGCTCGACGCGTGGATCGCGCCCTACGCCTACGAGCAAGGCATCGACGGGAAGCCGCAGGCCCTGGTCAACCAGCACGACCCGGATGCGAAGACCGGATTCCTGCTCGGCCTGCGCCGCTTCGGTCAGATCGTCTTCCAACTCGGCTTCGGAACCGACCTGATCGAGGTCAAGGGAGCCTCGGATCAGCCTGCCGTCAAGGGCCGGTGGACACACGTGGCGGCCACCTACGACCCGGCCGCACGGCAACTGCGCCTCTACCGCGACGGCCGGCTGATCGGCACCGCCACCACCCCGGACAAGGCCCCCGTACCGGCCTCGGGCGAGCCGCTGCTCATCGGGCGGCACAACAGACCCACGCTGCTCAACGGCGAGTTCCACGCCAACATGTACATCGGCCTGATGGACAGCCTCGTGATCCGCCCGGGCACCCTGGACGATACGGCGGCGCACCAGGAACACACCGACGCGATCGCGGCTCTCCCCGGCCATCGCGTGCCCCGGCCGAACCTGGCCCAGCAGCGGGCCCGCTACGACGGCGACCGCCACCGTCCCCAGTTCCACATGCTGCCGCCCTGGCACTGGATGAACGAGCCGCACGCGCCCGTGTACTTCAAGGGCAAGTACCACATCTTCTACCAGCATGATCCGTTCGGCCCGTACTGGGGCCAGATCCACTGGGGCCACGCGGTCAGCACCGACATGGTGCACTGGCGAGACCAGCCCATAGCCCTCGCGCCTGCTGCGGACTCGGTCGCACCGGACGGCTGCTGGTCGGGCTCGGCCCACGTCGACGGCGACCGCGGCCCCGTGCTCTTCTTCACCGGCGGCGACGACCGGCTGCCCTACCGCCAGCGCACCGGGCTCGCCGTGTCCTCCTACCCGACCGACGGCGACACGGACCTGCCCACCTGGACCATGAAGTCCGAGCCGGTCACCGAAGCCCCGGCCGCCCTCCCGGCCGGCCCCGGCACCGCGTGGGCGGAGAACTTCCGCGACCCGTTCGTCTGGGAGGAGGACGGCGTCTGGTATCAGCTGACGGGCAGCGGAATCGTCGACTACGACGGCACTCAGGTCACCAAGAAGTACGGCGGCACCGCGCTCGTCCACACCGCCCGCCGACCCGAGGGCCCCTGGACGTACCAAGGCCCCCTGCACTGGAACGATCTCACCAAGGTGTCCGAGCCCGGCGAGGCGTGGGAACTGCCGGTCCTCCTCCCGCTCCCCGGACCCACGGGCAAGCGCACCGGCAAGCACATCCTGCTGGTCAGCCCCTGGTGGGAGGCGTTCAACTCCAACGCCGTCAAGCACACGTACTACTGGATCGGCGCCTTCGACAAGAACGCGTGCCGCTTCGTGCCCGACCACGAAAAGCCCCGTGAGTTCGATTTCGGCGAGCACTTCACCGGCCCGTCCGGCTTCGTCACCCCCGACGGCCGGTCCGTGCTCTTCAGCATCACCCAGGACCGCCGCAGCGAACAGCAGCACGCCCAGGCCGGCTGGGCGCACAACGCCGGAATGCCCGTCAGCGTCTCGCTCCGCCAGGACGGCGCCCTCGGCGTCGAACCGATCGCCGAAGCGGCCACCCTGCGGGGCCTACGACTCGCCAGGATTCGCCAGACCTCGGTGAAGGACGCGAACCGCCAACTCGCCTACGTTTCCGGCGACCTGCTGGACATCGAAGCCGTCATCGAGCCGCGCGACGCCACAACCATCACCCTGACCGTTCGGGCCAGCGACGACGGCAGCGAGCAGACACTGCTCTCCTACGACACCGTCGAGCACCGCTTCTCGATCGACCGCAGCCGCTCCAGCCTCGACCCGGACGTACGCAAGGGCGTCCACGGAGGAACCGTGGAACTCGACGGCGGCCGACTGAGGTTGAGGGTCCTGCTCGACCGCTCGATGCTGGAGTCGTACATCAACGGCACCAACAGCCTCACCAGCCGCGTCTACCCGACGCAAGAGGACGCCACCGGCTTGCGGCTGACCAGTGAGGGCGGCGCCGCCCGGGTCGTCTCCCTGGACGTCTGGCGCATGAACGGCGCCTACGACACATCTGTCGCTCCCGCCGCCTACGACCCGCCGCGTCCGACGGACGTCGACGCCCTCCCCAACCACGACTTCGCCACCGGGGACCTCACCGGATGGACGGTCGTCTCGGGCACCACCTTCAGCGACGCCGGCGTGACCACCCGCACCGACTGGGGCTGGGGCGGGCCCTTCTACCAGGCCGAGACCGAAGACGACGCGACCGGCCACCACCTGTGGGGCTACAACCCGGACGCGGGCGGCGACGACGCGGTCGGCGTCCTCCGCTCCGCCACCGTCACCCTCGGCGGAGACGGCGTCGTCGATCTGCTCATATCCGGCGGCAACGACCTCGACCGGCTCTACGCGGCCGTCGTCCGAGCCGGCGACGCCAAGGTGTTGGCCAAGGCCACCGGTCGTGGTGGCGAGCAGTACCGCCGGGTCGCCTTCGACCTGTCCGCCCACATCGGTGAGCGGATCTACGTCGAGGTCGTCGACAAGGCGACTGGCGGCTGGGGCCACATCAACGTCGACGACGTCAACGTGCCCGTCCAACGCCCCTGACCACCAGCGCACCCTGTTCCACGCTCTCGAGGCCGTGTCGTGGGCCCCGCACTCAACCACGCGAACCAGCCTGCTCAACAACCTCAACACCCCATCGGAGGTCTGCATGCGAACGCGCTCACCAGCGATACCCAGGCCAGGATCCCCGGGCAGCCTGCTGCGCATACTGCTCGCGCTCGTGACATGTCTCGGCCTGACAACACCCCTCATGTCACAGCCGGCCAGCGCGAGTGAGAGCACCCTGTCCAACCCCGGCTTCGAGACAGGCGACCTGAGCGGTTGGACCGCCACAGGAACCGCCTTCAATGGATCCGTCACCGACCAGGCGGGCTGGGGGTGGGGCTGCTGCTTCAACCAGCAAGGCACCTACCACCTGTGGGGATTCGCGGGCGGCGGCGACGCGCCCACAGGTACCGTCACCTCCGAGCCGTTCACCCTCACCGGCACGGGAATGGTCAGCGTTCTGGTTTCCGGCGGCCGCAACGACGACCAGCTCTACGTCGCCCTGACGACCCTGGACGGCACCATCCTGCACAAGGCCACCGGAACCGACGACGAGGCGTACCGCCGCGTCACCTGGGACGCGCGCGAGCACCTGGGTGAGCAGCTGCGCATCACCGCGGTCGACCAGGCCACCGGCGGCTGGGGACACATCAACCTGGACGACGTGAGAGTCGGTCTGGACAAGGCACCGGACCCGGGCCTCGAGGGACTCGCCGACTACTGGGACTTCTCCGAGGGCCAGGGCACCGCGACCACGGAGCGTGTCAGCCAGAGCGCGGACCCCATCAGCTACGTCTTCAACAACGCCGTCTACAAACCGAACAGCGAACCACTCTGGCGTACCAAGCGACAGGAGGACGGCGTACTCTCCGGCGCCCTTCTCTTCGACGGCTACTCCACCTGGGTCACCCGCGCCGCATCGCAGACCCACATCCCGACGGACGGCATGACCGTCGAAGCCTGGGTCGCACCGCGCGCCTTCGAATGGGGCGACGAAGGCAAGCCCTCGGCGGTCGTCAACCAGCAGGACAAGGCAGCACACCGGGGGTTCTCGCTCGGCGTCGGCCGACACGGCGTGTGGCAATTCGGCATCGGCACCGGTGACGCCTGGTACGAGACGGCGGTCCCCCAATCGGCAGCTCTGGCCGCAGGCAAGTGGGCGCACCTCGCGGGCGTCTTCGCGCCGAGCGACGGCACGATCACTCTGTTCCTGAACGGTGCGCAGGTCGCCCAGACCGCCATCCCCACCACGGCCCGCCTGGCCAAGGCCGACGTTCCGCTGCTCATCGGCCGCCACAACCAGCCCGCCATCATCAACGGCACCTTTGCCGTAAACATGTTCAATGGCCTGATCGACGAGGTGAAGGTCCACACCAGCGCGCTCACCTCGGAGTCCGTGAAGGCCGGCCACGAGCACGATGTGCAGACATTCGCCGGGGGCAGCATTCCCGAGGCCCGTATGGCCATGGACCGTTCACGCTACGACGGCGACCGCTACCGCCCGGGCTACCACTTCACGGCCCCCAACCACTGGATGAACGAGCCGCACGCCCCCATCCAGGTCAACGGCAAGTACCACCTCTTCTACCAGCACAACTCCCACGGTCCCTACTGGCACAACATCAGTTGGGGGCATGCGGTCAGCGCGGATCTGGTGCACTGGCGCGACCTGCCCGTCGCTCTCGCGCCCACCGCGGGAAGCGTGGCGCCCGACGGTGTCTGGTCCGGTGGCTCGACCCTCGACGCGAACGGCGTCCCCGTCCTGCTGTTCACGGCCGGCAACGATTCCCAGCGCCCCAACCAGGCGGTCGGACTCGCACGCCCCGTCGACCCCAGCGACCCGGACCTGGTCGAGTGGAAGATGGACCCGACCCTGGTGACCCGCCAGACCGCCGATCTGGACGTCGGTGCCGGACGGAAGGTCCGCTTCGGAGACTTCCGCGACCCGTCCGTGTGGAAGGAGGGTGACACCTGGTTCCAGTTGGTCGGCTCGGGAGTCCAGACCACCTCGGGCCAGAACGTCGGCGGCACGGCGCTCCTCTACACCTCCAAGAACCTCACCGACTGGACCTACTCGGGACCTCTGATGGTCGGTGACGTGGCGGCCCACCCCAAAACGGGCCAGGTCTGGGAGCTTCCCACTTTCCTTCCCATCGGCAAGGACGCCCAGGGCCGCCAGCGACGGGCGCTGCTCGTCAACCCGGCCTTCCCCGACGGCCCCGGCGAGTACAGCAGCAAGTACACCTACTACTGGGTCGGCACCTGGGACGCTCAGGCCCGCCGCTGGACACCCGACACCACCGAGCCCAGGCTGCTCGACTACGGCGATCACTTCACCGGGCCCAGCGGCACGGTCGACGACAAGGAACGCTCGCTCGTCTTCAGCATCGCGCAGGACCGTCGCACCGAGCGCGCCCACTACGACGCCGGCTGGGCCCACAACGCCGGACTCCCCATCCAACTGTCCATGCGTCCTGACGGCGACCTCGGATTCAGCCCCGTCGAGGAGGTCTCCCGGCTTCACGTGGGCGAGCCGCTCCTGGACATCAGCCAACAGACCTCCGTCGCCGACGCCAATGCGCGCCTGGCCGACATCAAGGGGGACATGCTCCACATCAAGCTGACCCTGGAACGGGGCAGCGCCGACACCCTCGGACTCGACGTGCTCCGCAGCCCCGGGGACGAAGAGCGGACCCGCCTGTTCTACGACGCCCCAGCTGGGCAACTGGGTGTCGACCGCACACGATCCGGAAACAACTCCAGCGTCGACGCCGACCTCGGCATCCACAAAGGCCCGCTGACGCTCTCCAACGGAGATTTGTCACTGGATGTGTTCCTGGACCGCTCGATGATCGAGGCATACGCGAACGCGCACAAGTCCATCACCACCCGCGCCTACCCCTTCCGGCAGGACTCCCTCGGCCTGCGGCTCTTCGGTGACGGCAGTGTTGTCAAGTCCATGACCATCTGGAAGATGGGCAACCTGACCGACTGACGCAGCGCATTCCCCACACCAGCACAGTCGGCAAGCTGCACTGGAGGGGCATGTGCCAAAAAAAGCCTGCTCGGCCCGCGGCCTGGCCGCCGAGGGCCGAGCAGGCGCCGGATGCGGGGCCTCGCCCGGTGGCCGCTGGTCGCGGGTCCCGGTTGAGGACGACGAGGCTGCGCCGACTGTAAAGGCCGGGGCGCAAGTGCTGACGGGAGCGCGCGCCCTGCGCACAGCTCGGGCCGGCAACCCGGTTTCCGTCTCGGAGCTCGGGTCTGCCGGCGTGGGACGGCGTAGGCGGAATGGGACCCCTGTCGCGCGCCCTGGTGTGCAGGCCGCCCCGTCACAGCCGTGACCGGATGTGCCGGTACGCCGCCCTCACTCGCTGGTCCGCACAGCGAACTGGGGCCACGAACGGGTCCGCGCCCACACAGTCGAGGTAGCCGCGGGCCCGGATCGGTCGGCTCCGGCCCCGATCAAGATCCGAAGCATTCCCGGGCCGGCAAGCCGCTCCCCCGCTTCGATTGAGGCTATTTCCGCAGGTCAACGGCTACCAACCGTGTACCACCAGCAGACGAAGAATCTACTCGCGTGCACCCTTCAGGGCCGCAGTCCCAGCAATCGGTCGCGCGCTGCCTGCCATCACGCCCTCTCAACCCACCCCCGACCTGCAACTACGCGCTGGCGAGGCGCAAGAACGGCAAATTCGACCCGGATTCGACCCCACGACCTCTCAACGCAGAAATGATCATGTCTGATCTGCAGCGACACAACTTCTACCGATGTACCACCAGTTCGCGGCGCAACAATCGACAGAAAATGCGCCCCCATGACGCCCTTCCGGACGATGTCGTCATCACCCAACGACGGGAGCCGCAGCCATGCCGCATACGACCACGTTCGCCAGGAACCAGTGGTTCTTGGCGAGCGGCGGGTCAGAGGCTGAGGTGTCCGATGCCCTCCCGGATGGTGATCTGCGTGCCGAACGGCTTGGAGAGCCGTTGCAGACGTAGCAGGATCCGCTCCGCGGTGGGCCGGTCGGCGAGCCGGGGAATGCCACGGTCGGCGTCGCGTGGGCCGTCCCAGTGCAGTTCGATCGGATGCAGTTCCACGGTCCGGAGGGTGCCGTCGCCGTCGAACCGGCTGACCGCGACCACGGACTCGTACCAGATCTGCTCGCCGAACACCCCGTGGACCCGTTTGCGTTCCAGGAACTCGGCCTCGGTCTCGTGCTCGCGGCTGCCGTCCTTGTCGTAGGCACCCGGGGTCAGTGGCTGCTGGGTGTTTTCCATGAAGACGAAGTTGCCGAGGGAGTAGTAGATCGGGCGTCCCCGGTACACCTCGATGCCGCGGAGTTGGTGGGGGCCGTGGCCCAGGAACGCGTCGGCGCCGTTGTCGATCGCCTCGCGGGCGATGAGCGGGAGGAAGTCGGGGGGCTCCTGGCTGTAGTTGCCCGGCTCGTGGGTGTGCATCGTGGCGATCGTGAAGTCGGAGGTCTGCTTGGCCTGCCGGACGGCGTGCAGCACCTCCTGGCGGTCCGACTCGTGCACGGAGAAGTGGAACTCCACGGCGTCGGTGTGGGGTTCGGGACCGGGCTTCGCGGCGTAGCGGGTGCCGAACAGGGTCACGGCGCCGTCCCTGAGGTCGGCGGCGAGGACGGAGGCGCGGACCGAGCCGGGCGGCAACGCGTCTTGGATCAGGGTGAGTTCGCGAAGGCGCTGGGCCGGGACGAGCACATGGCGGGTGGTGCGCAGGGCGTTGACGCCGGGGCGGCCGGGGACGCGGCCGAGGGGGTCGGCGGCCCGGGACATGGGCTCGAAGCGGGAGGCGACGGAGACCAGGGAGACGCGGCCCGCGGGGGTGGTGAGGAAGCGCGGAGAACGCGCGTCGGCGAGGGTGTCGCCGGTGCCGGCGTGGACGATGCCCGCCTCGGTGAGCAGTCGGTCGGTGGACCGCATGCCGGCCACGCCCCAGTCGGTGGTGTGGTTGTTGGCCCTGGCCATCAGGTCGAATCCCATCCTGCGGAGATCCGCGGGCACCCGTGAGGTGCTGATCAGCCATGATCCGCCGGATTCGGCCTCGGGCCAGCCGTCGAAGTCCGTCAGGTCGACGGCTGTGCTCTCGAAGTTGCCGAAGGTCACGTCCGCCGACCGCAGCAGTTCCAGCAGGCCGGGCGAGCGGGTTTCCAGCAGCGGGGCGAGCGCGTCGTCCACGACCAGGTCACCGACGGCGGTCAGAGTGAAGCCGTCGCGCACGTTCGCCTGGCGCCAGGAGGGAGACAGCCTTCCGTCGGTCATGCGGGGCGCCCCTCGGGCTTCGGACGGAGTGCGGACAGGGTCAGCCACGAACGGCCGCCGGTGTGGACGCGGTTGGTGGCGACGACCTTGCGCCGGTCGCCGACTTCCGTGTCCCCAGTGTTGGTATTGACGTCGAAGCGCGGGAAATTGCTGGAGCTGACGTCGAGCCGCAGTCGGTGGCCGGCCAGGAACAGGTTCGCTGTGTCCGGCGCCTCCACCGTGATCTCGTACGTCTCCCCCGGCGTCATCAGTTCCGGCTCGCTGAAGGAGTCGCGGTAGCGGCAGCGCAGGATGCCGTCGGTGAGGTTCATCGCGAAACCCTGCGGATAGTCCTCGCCGGGCGGGTGGACGTCGATGAGCTTGACCGTGAAGTCGGTGTCGCGGGCGGTGGACGACACGGTGAGGTGCACGACGACCGGCCCGGCGACCGCCAGGTCCTCGGTGAGCGGCGGGGTCTGGAACACCAGCACGTCGGGTCTGCTGTCGAGGGGCAGGTGGGGCTCGGTCACGCCGAAGAACCGGTCGTCGGGGTGCTGGTGGAAGGCGCCGCCGCTCATCACCGGTTCGCCGGAGGTGACCTGGCCGCCGAGGGTCGGCACCGGGTCGCGGGGGTCGAAGTCGTATTCCAGGAAGGAGCCTTGGGCCTCGCACGTGTCAACGGCCGTCTCGAGGGTGCCCGCGCTGCCGAGGACGAGGGTGAGGTTCGCGCTCTCCTCGGGCGGCCACGAGGTCGCCGTGCACCAGTGGCCGCCGTGGTCGAGCCGCCCTTCGGCAGTACGCCGGCCGGAACCGCCCCCCATGAGGAAGTACCGCACGGCAGGCGGCGGTTCCGCCATGCCGTCCGGGCCGAGGTGCGCGTCGAACCAGCTCAGCCGCATCGCCGCGTAGTGCTCGGCGAGGCTGCCGTCCAGCCGGGCCTGCGGACCGAAGTCGACGTCACCGGCGAAGCTGTGGCTGCGCCCGCCGTGCGTCCACGGGCCGAGCACCAGATACGCCGGACTGTGTTTCTTGCGGCCGAGCTCGCGGAAGTTCTCGGTGGCGGTGCGGACGTAGGGGTCGTACCAGCTGGACATGTGCAGGCTGGGGACGTCCGGGAAGTCGTCGTAGAAGCCGCGTGCGTAGATGCCCGGCTGCTGCCAGTAGGGGCCGAACGCGCCGTTCTCCCACTGCTCGAGGAGGTAGTCCTCGTACTCGGGGACGAAGCGCAGCGGGCTCGCGCCGCGCCGCCACGGCATGCGGGTGAACCATGCCCGAAGGTCCTCCGACTCCAGTGAGGCGCGCAGGACCGGATCGGTGCGCACCGTCTCGCTCACCTTGGCCCGGTGGAACGCCCAGGTGGCCTGCTTGAGTTCGAAGGCCCCGCCCATCCGGGTGCCGGCCTCGTAGGCGCTGGCGAAGCCGCCGGAGTCGAGGAACATCGCGGCCAGGTGCGGCGCGCCCAGGGAGGCCAGGGCTGCCTGGGCGTGTGCGGAGTACGAGACGCCCATGGTCGCCACCCGGCCGTCGCACCAGGGCTGTTCGGCGATCGACTCGACGGTGTCGTAGCCGTCGGTCGCCTCGTTCAGGTACTTGACGAAGGTGCCCTGCGAGTCGCCCCGGCCGCGGCAGTCCTGCCGTACGATCCGGTACCCGCCGCGGGTGAACACCTCGGCCACGGTCTCGGGTGCCGGCGGAATCTCGCCGCCGAGGGCGCCGTCCGAGGTGCGCGCGGCCCGGCGGCCGTACGGCGTCCGCTCCAGGATGACCGGGCCCGGTCCCGGGTCGGGCCGGTCGGCGTAGACGTCCGCGACGAGCTGGATGCCGTCCCGCACCGTCGTCCGCAGCACGCGCCGCCAACACGTGCGCCCGCCGGGCAGCAGGACCGGCTGCCACTCGTCGTCGACTGCGGGCATCACTTGGCTCCGGGGAACTGGGACTTCAACGCGGGCCATGCGGCGAGGAGTTCGGGCTGCGGCCGGGTGGTGAAGTACTTGCGGTAGAGCTTGGCGTAGGTGCCGTCGGCGACCATGGCGCCGATCTCCTTGTCGAGCGCCTTGAGGAAGGCGCTGTGCTTCTTGGGCACCGCCATCGAGGTCGGGTGGTCCACCGGGGCGGACACCGCCTGGCGCAGGCCCTTGTACTGCTTCACAAACTCCGTCGCGTCGGGGCCGCCCACCAGGAAGGCGTCGATGCTGCCGTTGAGCAGCTGGCTCACCGCCGCGTTCTGGGCCTGGAAGCGGACCGGCTGTGCCTTCGGTATCCGCGTGGGCAGCTGAGCCTCCTGCGAGGATCCGGTGACCACTCCGACGCGCTTGCCGTTGAAGCCGTCGAAGGTGGAGATCGTGCTCTTCGAGGTCGTCAGCACGGTCACGGTGCTCCAGAACAGCGGTTTGGTGAAGTCGACGCTCTTCTGCCGCTCCTCGGTGACCCCGAGCCCGGAGGAGGCCAGGTCGTACTGACCGGCGGTCAGGCCGGCAAGCGATCCGGTGACCGACGTGGACTTGTAGTCGACCTTGAGCCCGAGGCGCTTCGCGGCCTCGTCGGTCACGTCGACGATGAAACCGGCGGGCTTGCCCGAGTCCTCGGCGTAGGCGAAGGGGGGCTGGCCGGTCTGAGTGGCGGATCTGATGGTCCCGGCCTCGATCAGACCGTACGGGTTCGACGCCTTGCCGGTTTCCGCGCTGGAGCTGCCTCCGCAGCCGGTGAGCGGAAGGACGAAGCCGGAGAGGGCGGCGAGGGCGAGCAGTCGGCGACGGCCGAGACCATTACGGGACGATATGGACATGGAGGGTCTCCTCAAGGAAGGGATGGGCGGTGAAAGGGAGGGGTACGGAGAAGCGGCGCTTCAGAGGACGCGGGCGAGGAACTCGCGCAAGCGAGCCGTCTCCGGGTGCTCCAGTGTCCGGCGGGCAGGGCCCGACTCGGCGATGCGCCCCTCGTCCATGAAGACCACTCGGTCCGCGACCTCGCGGGCGAAGCCGATCTCGTGGGTGACGGCGATCATGGTCATACCGGACGTGGCGAGCAGCCGCATCACGTCGAGCACGTCCTTGACGAGCTCGGGGTCCAGCGCCGAGGTGGCCTCGTCGAACAGCATGACCTCGGGCTCCATCGCCAGGGCTCGGGCGATCGCCACCCGCTGCTGCTGACCGCCCGAGAGCTGACTCGGCCGGGAATGGGCGAGCCCTGCGAGGCCGAGCCGCTCCAGCTGGGTCATGGCGGCGGTGTCGGCCGCTTCCCTGTCCATCCCGCGGACCTTGCGCAGGGCCACGGTCACGTTGTGCAGGACACTCAGGTGCGGGAACAGGTTGAAGTGCTGGAAGACCATGCCGACCCGGGTGCGGATGGCGTCGACGTTCACACCCGGACCGGTGATCAGGTCACCGCTCAGGCGGATCTCGCCCGCCGTCGGGGCTTCCAGCAGGTTCATACACTTCAGGAGCGTGGACTTGCCCGAACCGGACCGGCCGATGACACACACGGTCTCGCCCGCGGCGACATCGAGATCCACCCCACGCAGGACCTCCACGTCGCCGTAGCGCTTGTGCAGGTCGCGCACGGCGACCGCTGCCGCGGTGCCCGTGCCCGCCTGCTCGGAGCGGGAGTTCTTCTCGGACAGCGTCTTGGCCATGGCTCAGACCTCCATCACGGCGGGGGCGGGCGTACCGGCGACCGGAGGGGCCGCGGGCTTGTTCGTCTTCCGTCCGCCGGTGCGCAGGCGCAGGTCGAGCCGGTTGACCAGGAAGGTGAGCGGGACCGTCAGCATCAGATAGCAGGCACCGGCGGCCACCAGTGCGGAGGAGTTGTACGTCGCCGCCTGCCGCTCCTGTGCGATGAAGTAGAGCTCGCGCTGCCCCAGGCCCAGCCCGAGCAGATACACCAGCGCACTCTCCTTGATGTCGATGATGAACTGGCCGGCCAGAGCGGGCAGCACGTTCCGTACGCCCTGCGGGACGACGATCACCCGCATCGCGGTCAGATAGGACATGCCCAGGCTGCGGGCCGCGCTGAGCTGCCCCGACGGAACGGCCTGAATACCCGACCGGAAGATCTCCGCCAGATAGGCCGCCGATATGAGACCGATGGCAAGGACCGCGTAGCCGAGCGGATCACGGCCGAACGGCCGGATCCCGGCCGACGGCAGACCCAGGCCCACCAGGCTGACGGTCACGATCGCGGGCAGACCGCGGAACACGTCCACATAGATCCGCGCGGGCAGCCGCACCCACCGGCGGTGCGACAGCAGCAGCATCGCGAGCAGCACGCCGAGCACGACACCGAAGACGATCGCCAGCCCGGCGATCAGCAGGGTGTTGCGCAGGCCCTCGGTCAGCAGGACGGGAAACGCCTTGAGTAGTTCGTCGGGGTTGAAGAACGTCTGCAGAAACAGGTGCATGGCCGGAGCCTCTCGCTGCTCGGACTGCTCAGAGCGGAAACGACTGCTCGGAGCGGCGGGAATGGGACGCAGCCTAGGTCGGCCGGCCGGGGGCGGCAGTGATGCTTACCGCACACGCGACAAGCATCCGCTGTACGCTGCGCCGCATGGCCGTGGTCATCACCTTGCAGGGCGCGGTGCCGGCGGACGTCGCCGTCGGTCTCTCACCACTGGCCGAGCTGATGGCGTGCCTCCACTCGATCGCCGAGCCCGAGCACCACCTCGCCGTACGCCCGTGGCTGGAACGCGTACGCGCCGACCTGTCTCCGGAGGCCCAGAGCCTGATCGCGGTCTACGCGCCCCTGTGGACCCGGCGGCGCTGCCGTCTGCTGATGCCGCTGGAACCGCCCCTGGGACAAACACTCGAGCAGGAACTCGACCGGCTGGAGGCGTTGCCGCTGAACGACTTCGTGCTGGGTGTCGCACCGAGCGTGCACGGCGGTGTCTTCGACACCCGTGCCCTGCTCACCGACCAGGCGGTCCGCGACGCCTACACGGTCTCCAGCGAACGGCGCTCCTTCAGCCGCGGCGAGCTGGCCCGCAGCCTGCTCCAGGCCCCCGAGCTGATGCGGGCAGGACTGCTGGAACTGCTGCGGCGCTGTGCCGCCGAGTTCTTCGACGCCGAATGGGCTCGGGTACAGCACCGGCTGGACAGCGAATGCACCCGCCTGAGGGCCCGGGTCCAGGCCCTGCCGCTCCCCGAGGCACTGGCCTCGCTCAGCCCGAACGCCGTCGTCCGGCACAACCCACCGGCGGTCGTCTACGACAAACTGCAGTCACTCACAGCCGACCTGCGCGGCCGTCGCTGCCTGCTCGTACCGTCCGCGCACTCCCGCCCGCACCTGATCGTCAAGGACGACCCGCCCTACCCGCTCGTCGTGCACTTCCCCGTCGAGAACACCACCGAGGTGGAACGAGCCACGCTGGCACAGGTACGGCTGAGACTGGCGGTCCTGTCCGACCCCGCGCGGCTGTCACTGTGCCGGCACCTGGTGAACGAACCCATCACCACATCCGACCTGGCCGTACGCACCGGGATGACCCTGCCCCAGGTCTCCCGCCACCTCGGACGCCTGCGCGAGGTGGGCCTGCTGACCTCCCGGCGCGACGGCCGGCAGATCCACCACCGGCTGAACACGGACCGCCTCATGCATCTGGGCGTGGACGTGCTGACCTCGATCATCCGCTGAGGCTGGGACTTACGAGGCGCCGTACGGTTCGTCTTTACCACCACGCAGGCGCAGAGCCCTCCGAGGATTCGTGTTGGCTCTGTGCCCCTGACCCGCCAATTTTCTGCGGACTGGACCACGAGCGCGGTCCGCAGCATGTGGGGATCGTTGGCGGGCCGACTCACCGGCCGCAGGTCACGGGAACTGGGTGATCTTCAACGGGACGGTGTCGGAACCGGAAGTGGGCGCACCGGTGTCGTTGACGACGTGGGCGTACTGGCCCCTGCCGCCCAGGGAGATCACCTGGATGCTGTCCGGCTTGATGCCGGTCTTGACGGCACCTGGAAGCCGTGGTGCTGCACGATGGAGGGGTCTGAGGTGAAGTTGCAGTAGCTGCCCAGGCCCCAGGCCTCGTGGACGTCGACCGTGTCGGCGACCTTGTAGGCGGCGTAGCCGACGATGCCGTCGTGGGTGATGGCGGCGGCGTTGGGGGCGTCGTAGGCCTTCTCGTTCTGGAAGAAGATCGTGCGGCCCCGTTCCCCGTTCCACAGCACGTCGTAGAAGTCGCAGATCCAGGCACTGGACCGCTCCCAGCCTGTGCTTGGCTGATCGAGGCCGTGGTCCCGAGGTCGACCTGGAGCCACTGGTCGTCGGCCGCGGCCGAGGGCCGGCGGGTGCCCGTGTCCCCGTAAACGGCCGCGGCGGCGTGAGTCCCTGCGTTCTCCGTCGAGGACGAGGCGGCCGTCCTGCCCGGGGACAGATCGGCGTCGGCGGCGAGGGCCGACGGTGGTGCGACGACAGGAAGGGCGATCAGCGCCACCGTACTGGCGAGCGCGACACCGAGACAACCGAATCCCTGCAACTTGTGCACACCGCAGACCGGTTGACCCGTCGGCAGCCTTCAGGGAGTGACGCCAAACCCTCGACAGCCTCCTCAGTCACCTCTTCCACGCCCCGGAAGCCGCGCCTCCATTCGGGCCAGGAAATGTCACGAAAGGACACTTCGCTACAAGACGCCCGCCCTCGCCGCAGTCGATGCTGAAATGTGGCATGGAACCAGGCAGGCGCCGCACGCACCCCAGCATGATCCCTGTGGCTGAGGAGCCGTTTCGCGCATTGCTGGAAGCGGCCCCCGACGCGATGGTCATCGTCGACGACACCGGGATCATCCGCCTGGTCAACGCCCAGACCGAAGCCCTGTTCGGCTACCCCCGCAACGAACTGCTCGGCCGTCCCATCGAGATGCTGGTCCCGCAGCGCTTCCGCGCTCAACACCCCGGTCACCGTCTGGGCTACTCCGCCAACCAGCAGGTCCGCCCCATGGGCGCCAACCTGGACCTGTACGGGCTGCGACGGGACGGAGCCGAGTTCCCGGTCGAGATCAGTATCAGCCCGCTGCAGACCCCCGACGGACTGCTGATCTCCGCCGCCGTACGTGACGTCAGCGAACGCAAGGCCGCCGAAGCCCGCTTCCGCGCCCTGCTGGAAGCCGCCCCGGACGCCATCGTCATCGTGGACGACACCGGCACCATCCAGCTGGTCAACGCACAGACCGAAGCCCTCTTCGGCTACCGGCGCGAAGAACTCCTGGGACAGCCCGTGGAAATCCTGGTCCCCCAGCGGTTCCACCATCACCACCCCACCCACCGCCACGGCTACGTCGACAACCGCCGTGTGCGTCCCATGGGCGCCGGGTTGGAGCTGTACGGGCTGCGCCGGAACGGGGCCGAGTTCCCGGTCGAGATCAGCCTCAGCCCGCTGGAAACTCCGGAGGGCACACTGGTCTCCGCCGCCATCCGCGACGTCAGCGAACGCAAGAAGGCCGAGACCCAGCTCGCCGAACTCTACGAACAGCAGCGCCATGTCGCCCTGACCCTGCAGCGCAGCCTGATGGGCTCACCTGCCCCACTGCCCGGCATGGACACCTCCAGCCGCTACTTCCCCGCACGCCAGGGACCCGGCGTGGGCGGGGACTGGTTCGACCTGATCGCCCTGGGCGGCGGCCGCATGGGCGTTCTGATCGGCGATGTCATGGGCCGCGGCCTGGAGGCCGCCGCCGTCATGGGCCAGCTGCGCTCTGCCTCCCATGCCCTGGCCAAGACCGGCATGCCGCCCTGGCAGCTGATGCGGGCCCTGGACGCGGTCGTCAGCGAACTGCCCGACCAGCTCGTCACCTGCTGCTACCTGGTCCTGGACCCCGACGAGAGCGCCCTGACGGTGTGCTCGGCCGGGCATCTGCCGGTGCTGGTGGTCGATACCACCGGACAGGTCCGCAGGCTCCCGGTCGATGTCAGTGTGCCGCTGGGCGTCGGCGACGTGCCCCACCAGGAGACCCGGCTCACCGTGCCGCCGGCCTCGGTACTGGCCCTCTACACCGACGGCCTGGTGGAAACCCCCACCAGCGACATCGAGTTGCAGATCGACGCCCTTGCCATCGCCCTGGAAAAGGCCGTCGCCGACACCGCCTGCCTGGAGCAGGCCGCCAACTCCGTTCTCACCGCCCTGCTGCCCGATCCCCAGGACTACAGCGACGACGTGACCCTGCTCCTGGCCCGTATCCCGCCCGCTCCCGTGACCGCCGTGTCCGCGCTCCTTCCCGCACAGCCCATCAGCGTGCGGGAAGGGCGCCAATTCCTGCGCCGCACGCTGCAGGACTGGCGCTGCGAGGCTCTCACCGACACGGCGTGCCTGCTGGCCTCCGAGCTGCTGTCCAACTCGGTGCGCCACGCCTGCGACCCGCTGCGGCTGCGTCTGCGCCGGACCCGGGACGAGCTCCACATCGAAGTCTGCGACGGCAGCCCTGTCCTGCCCCGCGCCAGGACCGCAGGCCCCGACGAGGAGTCGGGCCGCGGACTGGCCCTGCTCGACCAACTGGCCTCCACCTGGGGCACCCTGCTCGCCGAGGAAGGCAAAACCGTGTGGTTCTCTCTCCCCCTGCCGGACTCTCCTCACCGCCAGGGCGAGAACACGTCGGAGGACGCGAGCGGCCATCCGGAGTAGCCGTGGCGGCGAAGCGGGCGGCGGGGCCGAAGACGTCGCGCAGGACGGGGAGATCCCGTACGACCAGCGGGACTCCGGCGGCCAGCGCCTCCATCGCGGCCGGGCCGAAGCCCTCTTTCAGGGAAGGGAAGGCGAAGGCGTCTGCGGCTGCGACGAGCGCCGGGAGTTCGTCGTCGGGGACCGGTCCGAGGACGGCCGGGTCGATGCCGAGTTCGGCGGCCCGGGTCTCCCAGTGGGCGCGGTAGTCGCGGTAGTCGAAGAGGGTTTCGCCACCGGCGATCATCAGCCGCACGTCCGGGTGCTCGGCGTGCAGGAGGGCGTACGCCTCCAGCAGGTCGAGTGATCCCTTGCGGGGTTCGATGCCGCCGACGGTGAGGACGTACCGGCCCAGCTGAGAGCGCCAGGCGGCGCGGGCCGCCGGTTCGGTCCGTGCGAAGCGCTCGTACGCCACGCCGTTGGGGATCACCTGCGCCTTGATGCCCCATCCGTCGGTGAGTTCGTCCGCGACGGACTGCGAGACGCACAGGTGCGCGTACGGCTCGACGATGGCCCGTTCGTGGCAGGCGGCCAGTTCGGGGGTGGTGAAGTGGTCGATGTGGTGGACGGTGCGGACGCAGCGGCCGTCCACGGCGTTGGCGCTGATGCAGTCCTGGGCGTGGACGATGTCGTACGGGGACGGA
The DNA here is from genome assembly GCF_044456945.1 of Streptomyces sp. NPDC050759. Classification (NCBI taxonomy): domain Bacteria; kingdom Bacillati; phylum Actinomycetota; class Actinomycetes; order Kitasatosporales; family Streptomycetaceae; genus Streptomyces; species Streptomyces sp. NPDC050759. Next base: position 276,169 of record NZ_JBITGI010000013.1, read on the forward strand.
TCGAACGCCGCGCGCAGGCTCGCGATGGAGCGGAGGATGCGTTCCCCGACCGTCTCGTTCTCGGGTCCGTCGGGGAAGGGCACGATCCGCAGCCGTACGGCCGGGTCCACGGGCCGGAAGAAGCCGTCGTCGCCGCCCCGGCCCTGAAACGATCAAGATTGAGGAGACTGCGCAGTGCGGATCTACATCAGTGTGGACATGGAGGGCATCACCGGGCTGGTGGATGCCGACGATGTCCAGCCTGGCGGCCGGGACTACGAGCGTGGACGGCTGATGATGGCAGAGGACGTCAACGCAGCCGTCCGCGGCGCCGTCACGGCCGGTGCCAGCGACATCACCGTCAACGACGCGCACGGCCCGATGCGCAACCTCCTGCCCGAGGCACTGCACCCAGCAGCGCGCCTCATTCGCGGCAAGCCCAAGCACATGGGCATGCTCGAAGGCCTCACCCCCGAGCACGATGCTGTGATCTGCGTCGGCTATCACTCGCGGGCCGGTGCGCTCGGCGTGTTGAGTCACAGCTTCATGGGTCATGAGATCGAGGACATGTGGCTGGACGGCCGGCCCGTGGGTGAGATCGGTCTGGCCCAGGCCACCGCTGCGGCCCTTGGCGTTCCAGTGGCGGTCCTTACCGGTGACGACTGCGCCTGCGCAGAGATGTCGGAATGGGACGCCTCGGTGAGAACCGTGGCCGTGAAGTATGCGCGGGACCGTTTCGCGGCAGAGCTGCGGCCGGCGGAGGAAGCACGTGCGGCAATCGAGAAGGCGGTCGCTGCCCGTCTCTCCGCAGTGCCGAAGGTGTCAGCGGTCGCTGCGAATCCGTCCGTCCTCACCGTCCGCTGGCAGTCGGCTTCAGTGGCCTCGACGCTCCTGGGAATTCCGGGGGTCACGTCGGCAGACAGCCGGAGCGTCCAGGCGCAGGGCACACTGCCCGACCTCTATCGGCTGTTCGGCGTGTGGATGCGAGTGGCAGCGTCCCTGACCAACCAGCCCCCTTACTGCTGACCGCCACGGGCCGCGGTTTGGTCGCGGGTGCGGAAGTCCGCTGATGCACGGGCCTGCGGCAGCGGCCTGGTCGCCTCCGCCGACGGGGTGCGCTTCGCCGGGCGGGCAGGACAGGGAAAGGACTCGGGGTGGACGAGATCGACCCGTACGACGACGCTGCGCGGCAGTTGGCCGCGGCCAGGAACCGCACTCATGCAGCACACCTCTCCTGCACCAGGATCGCGAACGAGCGCCACGACCACGCGGGTACCACCGGGCCCGCCTGGCCGTCCGCGGTGACTGCGGATCCGCCCACCCGACCATGATCAATCTCACCGACAACCGCAGCAGGGAGAGCGTGATTACTGGGAGCAGGGCCCACGCCAGCAACGGTGTCCGGATCTCACAACCGATGTCGGGCTCTGCTCGTCCCGGTCAGCGATTCACGCTCGAGTCTGACTCCCTGTCGTCACGACGGCACGGAGGGCCTTCGTGGGTGACAAGCCGTGAGGCCCTTTCCCGATGGAGGCTGTCAGGAGAAACCGGCGCACAACCGCCCGCTTCCCCTCCGCCGTTGGGGGCGATCGTGGGCGAGGACGTACTGAGCATGTAACGAGCGCCAACGCGCCCTCGCACAGCAGGTGTTCGGCCTGGCAGAGTGGGGTGGGTACGCCGCGCGGCGGCTGGGGAGGCACGGGAGACATGACGGCGACGATCTCCGTGAAGGTCGAGGGACCGGTCGGGCTGGACGAGCCGGAGCAGCTCCTGGAGGAGCTGGGACGGGAGACAGGGCTGAGCTGGCGGCTGGAGACGGCCGGGCAGGACGGCACCCTCGACGGTGGCCTCGCCGCCATCATGCTGGAGGCCGTGCTGGGCGGCACTGTCGGTGCCGCGGTGCAGGTCGGCGTGCAACGGGCGATCGAGAACTGGCGGGGCCGCAGGCTCGATCCACCACCCGTCACCATCATCGTCGTCCAGCCCCCGCAGGCCCCGCCGCCCGCCCAGGACCCGCAACCCGCGCCGCGCACCGACGGCCTCACCACCCCCGAGGGGAGCTGACCGGCATGGCATCCCGGGCGCTCGTGATCGGTGTTGGAACATACGGCGAGGAATCCGGCATACAGGGCTATCCGACGATCGAGGCGAGCGCACGTGCCTACGGGGCCGCACTGGCCCGGGACCCGCGCTGGGGCGCCGCCGACCGGTCCCCGGTGCTGGAGCCGGACGAGGTGCGGACGGCCGACGGCGTGATGCGCGCCCTCCACGAGGCGGCCGCGGCCGGCGAGGGCCCGGAGGACACCCTGCTCGTGGTGTACGTCGGGCACGGCGCCTACTGGCAGGACGTACCCGGCGGCCAGGTCCACTTCGCGGTCGGCTCCTCGCGCAGCAGCGAACCCTGGACATGGCTGTCCGCCTGGTACGTGTACCGGGCGATCAGGAAGAGCAAGGCCGGCCTCAAAGTGCTGATAGCGGACTGCTGTTACTCCAGCATGCTGCCCCACCTGGGAGCCGACTCCGCCCCGCCGGGCGTTCTCGGCACCCGCTACAACGGCACCTGCGTCCTCACCGCGGTCGGCGGCAGCGTGCACAACGCGTGGGCCGGCGCCTGCCAGAACCTGCCCCATCCCCTCGACACCTGCACGCCGTTCAGCGGCCATCTGCTGAACGTGCTCGGGCAGGGCATGCCCGAGCATCCCGAGGACCTCACCCTCGGCGCACTCCGTGCCGGTATCGACGAGGGGATGCAGGAGTGCGGCGTCCACCACGCGCCGCGGATGCTGCTGAACGACGCCTCGGAGGCGGCCCCGCTGTTCACCAACCACGCCAAGGGCCGCCGGCCCCGGACCCGCGCGCTGGGCACGGTGGACGAATGGGTGCGCGAGCTGCTCCTCAACGGCGAGCGCAACCTGCCCGATCTGATGCGCCGGCCCGACCTCGCGGGCCGCGTGGTCGTCCGACTGAGGGCCGGCGACGAGCAGAGCCGCGACCTGGCTCGCCGCGTCGACCGGAAGGCCGGCGAACTGCTGCCCGACCCCGCCGACTTCGTCAGGTACTGGGGTGAGATCGAACCCGCGATGCTGGGCGGCGGATGACCGGCGCCGACAGCGCCGCGGGCGACCGCCGCACCGATCACCTCTTCCAGCCGGACCTGGCCGAGTCGCTCAACGAGGCGTACTCCTGGGTGGCGCGGGCCGAGGTCCAGCAGTTCATGGGCATCCTCGACAGGATGCGCAAGGAGCATCGCGAGGCGATGGCCATGCGCGCCCTGTACGCCTTCGCGCTGCGCCGCCCCGTCGATGAACTCGTCAAGCTCGCCCGCCGCTTCGACCCGCGGGACGGCGTCATGCTGATGGCGACGGCCGCCCTGTCGCGGCCCGTCGGGGAGGCCGCCGAGCTGGCCGTGATGCAGCAGGAGGCGGAGTCCGGCAGCGAGCGCGCCCCGATCACCGCGAGCATCGTGCACGACGTGGCCTGCCAGCGCACGGCCTTCGACGTGGCGGTGTTCGTGCGGGTCGTCCAGGAGCGGGGGTCCGACCTCGCGGAGCGCACCGTGCAGGTGTTCGCGGGTCCCGGCTCCGGCCGCACCAACCTCGACAAAGCGTTGCTGTACACCGCGCTCCGCGACGAGGGCTGTGACCGCGAGGCCGACCGGCTGCTGGAACTGACCTTGCGGGCGATCGCCGACAGCGAGCCGCGCGCGAAGCCGGGCGAGGAGGGCGAGGAGATCGCCGACCTGTCGGGCGCGTTCCAGCACCTCAGCCCGGTCGGGCGGGTCCTGGAGCGATGGATCGAGGAGCGGCTGAAGGCCTCGGACGCGACCCAGGTGGAGATGACGCGGCGGCTGGTGGCGAAGCTGATCGCCCGGCGCGGGGCCGGTCACGACGCCCTCGCCGAGCACATCGGCCGCACCACGCGGCCCCGGCACGTGGTGAAGCTCTGCGCGCTGCTGGCGAGGGAGGAGGACTCACCCGCCAAGTGCGCCCTGGTACGGCACTACGCGGCCGGGCACACGAACGTCCAGGAACTCGCCGCGCTCGTGTCGTACTGGCACAAGGAACCGGCCCTGACCGGCACCACCCGGGACCTGCTGGCCGACATCGTGGCCGGCTCCGCCACCCCGGGCTCCGCCCCCCGCCCCCTCGACGAGCTCAAACACCTGGACGAGTGGCTGCCGGAGAAGGACGCGGCTCCCGAGTGCTCCCGGCTGCTGCGCCATGTCGCCGCCGTGGGCGTCGAGGGGCGCTCCGGCACCGAACTGGTGGCCCTGCTGGACAACGTCGAGCGCAGCCGGGACCGCACCCGGGCCGCGGACGAGGCGGGGCGCCGGCTGGCCCTGGCGGTCATGGAGCCGCACGCGGACCGGGACTGGTTCGTGGAGTGCCTGAGCGCGCTGCGGACCCGGCACTCGGTCGCGGTGGACGCGGCCTGCCGCGAACTCTCCGACCCCTCGACCCGGTTGACGGTCGACGCCGCCCTGGTCGCCGATGTCGCGGCCCGTCTTCATCGCGCCGACCTGCGCGACGAGGCCTGGACGTTGCTCGAACGGTTCCTGGAGAACGAGCAGTTGGTGACCCCGGCCGCCGTCGTCGAGGTGGTGGGCGGGGTGCTGGCACTGCCGCTGCCGGACGCCGAGCTGCTGCTGCGGGCCACGGTGGGCCGCTGGTCGGACGTGGGCCACCGCGATGACGCGGTGGCCGAACTGCGGGCGGCCGAGCAGCACGAGGCGGCGCAGTGGGTCATCAAGTCCCTGCGGTGACGCGCACTTCCTTGGGTTCACGGCGGGGCTCGGGCAGGGTGGGCGGCACTCTGTCCATGTAGCGGCGGCAGGCCCTGACCAGCAGTGGGAAGACGACGGCCGCCGACAGGGCCACGATCAGCCGCGGCACCACGGCCAGATCCTCGCTCAGCACGTCCCTCAGCAGTGTGCACGCCACGATCACCGCCCAGTGCGCGAGAAACAGCAGCACCGGTCGTACCGCCGGGTCTCCGCGGGTCGCGAAGCGAGAGACGTGGTCCCGGGCGTCGTAGCGCCGGAACAGGCTTCCTATGAAGGGCAGATCGCGTCTGGCCAGCCAAGGGAGACCGAGCAGCAGCGCCGAGCCGATCCCCACGCCGGCCATGCCCCGCCACACGTTGGGCCACTCCGCCTCGAGCATCACGACGGCGATCGCGACGAACGCGGTGGCGGAGAGCGCCAGGTGCACCATCTGGCGCGTCCGCCCGAACTCCGGCAGCTTCAGCGCCACCAGGACGACGCCCGGCGTGGCGTACACGACGAGTGTCGGAACGCTGTTGAGGGCGACCAGTTCCTCCCAGTTGCCCCGCACCACGACGAGCATTGCCAGCCCTATCGCGAAGTTGACCAGAAGGATCATCCAGTACGCGTCGATCTCGCCGCCCCGGAACCGGAACGACGCCCGGCGTGCCGTCTGCAGCCCGCGGTGGGTGAGGTGGGCGCGGCTGAGGGCCGCGACCTCGCGGGTCAGGGCGTGGGTGAAGACGAGGCCGGACCCCATCGGGGACAGCACCGCGTTCACCCGGATCAGCCAGGCCAGCCAGGTCATCGTCGCCGCCGCGGCGAACTGGGAGTACGGCGATTCGAGTATGTTCCCGGTGAGCCCCTGGCAGTGTCTGCCGAACACGTACTGCAGCGCCGTGTACAGCGCGAACGCGCCGACGAGAGTGCCGTACACCGCCCAGCGCAGCCGCGCCGCCTCGCCCATGCCCCGCCGCTTGACGTTGCCGGCGAAGTCGAGCGGTGCCTGGAAGCCGATGTACGCGTAGATGACGGCGCCGCCCAGCACCACATACAGCGGCGACACGCTCCCGGCCTGGCTCTGCAGGTGCTCAGCGGTTCCCGAGCGCCCGCTGAAGTACCAGACCCGCTCCGGCTTGCAGCTCTCGGCGGCGTCGAACGCGGCGAACCCCAGACAGACGATGATCAGCACCGGCACCAGGACCTTCACCATGGTGATGAAGAGGTTCAGCCGGATCAGCCGACGCGGTGGCAGCAGGTTGAGCCCGACGATCAGCGCCATGAACACCACAGCCCACAGGACGCCGGTCATGGAGAAGTCGTAGGCGTGTTCCATGCTCTGCGGGGTGGGCTTGGCGACGTTCTTCAGCGCCTCCCCGTTCCGCAGCAACGACGGGAACCAGTTCGCCAGTCCGTGGACCATGGCGACTGCCTCGCTCGCCGGATTCACCGCGTACACGATCCACAGCCCGGCGGCCACGACCGTGGCCACCAGCGGGCCCGCGGCCTGCAGGGGGAGGAAGATCAGGCCGCCCGTCTTGGGGACGGCGATGCCCAGTTCGACCATCACGGCGGCTATCAGCAGCATCAGCGCTCCGCCGGCCGCCCAGGCCCACACGGCGTTGTCACCGGCCGCCCAGTGGGCTTTACCGGCCGCCAGCAGCCACCCGGAACCCACGACCCCGCCGGCGGCGAGCCCCACCAGATCCAGCGTGGACAGCCGACGGCGTTCGTCGGCGTCCTCCAACGAGCCCGACCGTGCCGAGCCCCGGTCGCCCATCCACCCCAACTCGTCCCCCTCCCCCGGAGTTACCGCAGACCAGGTTATCTTCGGCAGCGACTCGGGAGGCCGTGGACGGCAGGTGAGGAACCGGTACTGAATCGATGCCGGGACGACGCCTTCACAGGTTCCGGTCACTGCCCCTGGCCGGCGGGTCCGCCTGAAGGGGCGGGCCCGCCGGTGGTGTTGGTCAGGGCTCCGTGCGGACCAGCTTGTCGTAGGCGTCCACGAGCCTGTTCGCGAGCTGGCCGACGCCCAGGGCGTCGAGGCCCTTCTGTCCGCGCACCGCTGCCCTGGCGGCGGTGCGTGCGGTGGTGAAGTCGGCCCATGAGTCGGCCGTGTAGTCGGTCCGGTCCGGGGAGCCCACCGTGTCCAGGGCGGTCCGGAGCGGTGTCGTGTCGACCGGCCCGTCCACGTCGCCGGAGAGCGCGGTGAAGGCGTCGAGCACGATCTTCCCGGACTTGAGGGTGAACGTCGCCGTGTGTCTGCCGTCGGGCAGGCCGCGCAGTGAGTACGTCGCCTGACGCTTGTCGGTCGCGGTGGTCTTCGCGTTCCGGGCGACGGACCGGCCGTCCACGAGGACGTCGAGGACGGCGCTTCCGTCGTTGCCGCCGATGACGTCGATGCCCGTGCCGCGGAACGGGACGGTGACGGTCGCGCCCGCGGTGGCGCTGGTCGACGTCGAGCGGTACCAGTTCATCGCGTCACCGAGGGAGGCGTTCCGGCTCCAGGTGCCCTCGTAGGCGACCGAGCTGTCCATGTTGTCGGTCAGCGTGGCGGCGTACGGGGTGTAGCCGGCGACCTTCTCGACCTTCAGGTTGTCGAACGCGGTCGTGTGGAAGTCGGTGCCGAGCTTGACCCGGCCCTCGGTCACCGGCGTCGGGTCCTGGTAGGTGGCGACGGCCTGGCCGTCGACGTACGCGGTGACGGTCGCGCCCTTGGCCTCGACGGCGAGGCGGTAGCCGTCGGACGCGGCGACCGTCCCGGTCCGCAGTGCCGTGCCGTACCTGGAGAAGGTCCAGCTCCCGCTCGGGCCGATCCCGACGCTGTACGCGGCGTCGGTCGCGGCCATGCCCTTCTGCTGGCGTACGCCCAGGGTGGCGAGGCCGCCGGCCGGGTCCGGGAAGGAGACGTCGACCGAAGCCCGGTAGTTCTCCCAACGGAAGTCGCCGACCGTGGTGTTGGGGGTGTTCCGGTTCCAGGCGCCGGTGTCCTTCATGGACTGGTCCAGGTACTGGTACAGCACGTTGTCGCCGCTCGGGCCCTTGCCGACCTCCCAGGCGCCGGTCTGGTCGACCAGGTAGCGGGGCTGGTTGCCACGGGAGGTGAGGTACGGCTGGGAGATCTTGCGGGCGCCGTTGTCCGTGCCGACCGCGACCCGGCCCTCCTCCTCGTACCCGAAGTCATCGGCGTACAGGACGCTGTCGTGGGTGTCGTGCTTCTTGCCGGTCGCGTCGGTGTCGAGGACCGTGCGGGCGGCGGTCTCGGGCAGGCGCTGCCTCGTCGCCTTGTCGGAGCTGCGGTCGAGGGTGGTGAACGTGACGATCGAACGCGGCTTGACCGTGTAGGTGTAATAGCCGTCTCTGTCGGGCCGTATCTGGGCGGCGAGATGCTTGAAGTTGGCGTCGTAGGCCTGGCCGGGGTCCGCCGCGCGGGTCTCCCAGACCTCCATGGTGGGATCGCCGCCCAGCACCATGTTCTCGGCCTTGATGCGGTAACTCTTCGTCCGGTCACTGTCGTTGACGGCGATCGTCGAGAAGTCCTTCTTCGCCGGGTCGGCGAGCGTCATGTAGCTGGGGGCGCCGTTCGAGCCGTCGACGTTCTCGGTGCCGCTGACGCCGCTGTAGCTCGCCTCGGGCACGGTGCGCCAGATGCCGGCCGTGTTGGTGTCGTTCTCCCAGCCGGTCTTCGCGAACTGGGTGAAGTGCTGCATCACATACACGGCGGCGTCGTAGTGGATGCTCCCCGACCACGGGTCACGGGCGCTGACCAGCTCCTTGTGGCTGTACTGCGCGCCCTCGTAGAAGGCCCCGATCGCCGGCTGGAAGATGTAGTGCGTCCGCTTGGAGTTGGCGTAGCTCTTCACCGAGCGGTTGGCGATGTCCAGGGCGCTCTGCACACCGCCGATACCCGTGCTCGCGCCGCCCGGCCCCTCGGTGTTGGAGACCCGGTAGTCCGTCCAGCCGAAGGAGCCGACGCCCTCGCTGTACCAGACCTCCTTGTCCTGACCGTGGGTGTTGTCGCCGGTCGCCAGCTTCGTGTACGGCCGGTAGGTGGCGCTGTCGGACGTGCCGTCCAGGCGGTCGTCGGTGGTGTAGTGGTAGCCCACCGCGTCGACCATGCCGAAGAGCTCGGTGTCCGTGAGCATCGCCGGGCCGATGTTCTTCGTGGTGTTCTCGTCCGAGGCGACGATCTTGATGTCGTGGTACGCCCTCGCGGCCGAACTCTGCTGACGGGCCGTCAGCCCATACCGGGAATCGCTGAATTCCGTGTCGTTCGCCAGCGTGTTCTTGTACCACTTGATGAAGGAGATGTCGGGTTTCGTGGTCTCGTTGGTGTCCGGATTCACGTAGTCGACCATGTACCCGTACTTCTGGTACGCGTCGAGGATCGTCTCCTTGTACCAGCGGTACATCTCGTCGGTGCCGGTTCCCTTGTTCCACTCGGTCTGCACCCACTGGGGCATGACCCAGCGCAGGATCGACACCTTGAGCTGCGGGTTGACCGTCTTGGCGTCGGCGGCGAGCTGGAAGCCCGGTGAGCGGGAGGCGTCGGCGAGTTCGTCGCGGGTGCGCATGGTCGCGGGATCGGAACCGGTGGAGGTGTTGGTGTCCGAACCCATCTCGATCTTGACGTGGTTGATCAGAGGGCTCTTCCCGCCGAACAGGACCCTGATGAGCTGCCAGTACCGTTCGGGGTGCTCCGCCTTGTAGTCCATCAGCAGGTTGCTCGTGCTGTTGCAGCTGAGCAGGCCGAGGCCCTTGTAGGTCAGGCCGTTCACGTTGTCCGCGCGGACGTCGTTCCCGTCGACCACGATCTGTACGGGGTCGTCCGCGGAGTGGGCGGCGGGCGCCGCGGTCACTCCTGCCGCCAGTGCCATGGTGGTCGCCGCGGCGAGCGACGCCCAGCCGAATCTTCGCTGCATACCCATTCGGGGGACCGTAGGCGGCAAGCGCTTTCTACGTCAATCCCCTTGCGTCACTCGAGATTTGACCGTCCTTGACGGCGCGACCTGCCGGAAAAGGCGTGGACCCCGAGGGCGCCGCCGCGGGACACTGCCGAACTCGGACCGCTACTCCCCATACACACAGGGTTAGGATGCAGACGCCTGAGCTGGAGAAGATCACGCCGCGCCGAGGCGCGGTACTCCTCGCACTTCGTTACTACGGACGGGAGTTGGCCCGGCTCCGCCGGCTGACGGTTCCCGCCATGCTGCTGTTCGCGCTGGGCGGCATCGGCCTCAATTACATCGCCCCGCTGATCGTCGCGAGGCTCGCCGGCGACATCGCCGACGGCGCCGAACTGACTGTCGGGTCGGCTCTGCCGTACGTCTTGGGTTTCGCCGGTGTCCTGCTGCTCGCGGAAGCGCTGTGGCGGGTCGCCCTGCACTGCATGAACCGTCTCGACGCCCTCGGCATCGAGCACCTGTACGTGATCGGAATGGACGAACTGTTCGCCAAGGACGCCACGTTCTTCCACGACAACTTCGCCGGGTCCCTCACCAAGCGCGTCCTGAGCTTCGCCACCCGCTTCGAGCCGTTCGTCGACACCCTGGCGTTCCAGGTCGTGGGCAACGTCGTACCGCTGCTGTTCGGCTCGGTGGTGCTGTGGCGCTACGAACCGCTGCTCGTCGTAGGACTGTTGACGATGATCGCGGTGACGGCGCTGTGCGCTGCACCCCTCATCCGGCGCCGCCAGGCACTGGTCGCCGAGCGCGAGGCGGCCGTCGCGCGGGTCTCCGGACATGTCGCCGACAGCCTGATGAACATGGACACCGTCCGTGCGTTCGGCGCCGAGGCACGCGAGGCCGCCGAGCACCGCTCCCGCGTCGCGACCTCACGCCGGCTCATGCTCCGGTCGTGGGACTACGGCAACCTGCGCATCGACACCTTCGTCGCGCCGATGTCCGTGCTGACCAACGCGCTGGGCCTGCTCCTCGCGGTCACGCTCGGCGGAGGCAGCCACGGTGTGGAGGCGGTCGTGGTCGCCTTCACCTACTACTCCAACGCGACCCGGATCATGTTCGAGTTCAACCAGATCTACCGTCGCCTGGAGAGCTCGATGACGGAGGCCGCGCAGTTCACCGAACTGCTGCTGACCCCGCCGACCGTGCTCGACCCGCCGTCGCCCGAGCCGCTGCTGCCCGGGAAGGCCGACGTCCGCTTCGAGCAGGTGAACTTCGCCCACGCGGGTGCGGAGTTGCTCTTCGAGGGGCTCGACCTGTTCGTGCCCGGCGGGACGAAGGTGGGGCTCGTCGGCCGGTCCGGCGGCGGCAAGACCACACTCACCCGGCTGCTGCTGCGGATGCAGGACATCGACGGCGGCCGGATCCTGGTCGGCGGACAGGACATCAGCAGACTGCGTCAGACCGACCTGCGGGGTCTGATGGCGTACGTGCCGCAGGACCCGGCGATGTTCCACCGCACCCTTCGGGACAACATCGCCTTCGCCCGGCCCGACGCCACCGAGGCCGAGATCCGCCGCGCGGCCGAGGCGGCACACGTCACCGAGTTCGCCGACGCACTGCCGGACGGCTTCGACACCCTGGTGGGCGAGCGCGGCGTCAAACTCTCCGGCGGACAGCGCCAGCGCGTGGCTCTCGCGCGGGCGATCCTGCGGGACGCGCCGATCCTGCTGCTCGACGAGGCCACCAGCGCCCTGGACTCGGAGAGCGAGATCCTGGTCCAGGAGGCGCTGTGGCGGCTCATGGAGGGGCGGACGGCGCTCGTGGTGGCGCACCGGCTGAGCACGGTCGCGGGCATGGACCAGCTCGTCGTCCTCGACCGCGGGCGGATCGTCGAACAGGGCAGTCACCAGGAACTGCTCGCGCTGGACGGCCCGTACGCCAAGCTGTGGCACCACCAGTCGGGCGGCTTCCTCGAAGACGATCCCGTGGAGGTCGAGTTGCACTGAGCATGGTCGTCGCCTGTCAAGAGCCCCCGCTGGGGGCTATGGCAGCACCTTCCGCGGCAGTCTGCATCTGGACGACGTTGGATCCGCTGCCCGACGGTCGACGGCCGCAGGAGCCGGGGGACGGCGCTCGGGGACTGCCCCGCGCATCGTCTGCGCAGCCTTCTCGCGGGCGAGGGCGACGTGTTCACGGAAGGGGTAGATCTTCGGGTCGGTCGCGGCCCTCCGCAGGGCGGCGAGCGCTTCGACCCATTCCACAGCGTCCTCGGGCAGGTTGTGGGGCTGGCCGTTGGTCCGTTCTGCCGCGCGGGGTGCCGGCGGGATCCGGTGTGGATCATGGATCACGGCGGTGCGCACATTGCCCTGTCGTCACGCCGCTGCTGCGAGCCCTCGAGCAGCGCTTGGCTGCAGGCGGGCGTGTCAAGGCTCTCCGGCCCCAGGACAGCACCCGGACAAGTCGACGAATCCGCCGGCGAATCGGTCCACAAGCACGCGGACGATCAGCGTGCGCGGGTCAACGTCGCCGGCAAAACCCTGAGACCCGTGCGGGCGGCGGCCGTCCCCGAGAGCGACGGGTATCCGGGCGGTCCCTGCGCGCAGGCCCGCCGGCATCACCTTCCGCCCATGGCGCCCCGTACGACATCGCGTCGGCCCGTGTCGGCCCGCGTCGGCGGAAGCCGAGTCGTTATGGACCGGGGCGGGGTGGAATCGCCGCCTCCATGGTGCAGTCGAGCAGTGGTCTGGTGGGAGAGAACGCGGAACGGCATCGGCGGACTGCGGCGACGCTTCGGCGGGCGGTCCGTCACGGATGAGGATGAGGATGAGGGCATCGGGGCGGAGAGGCGGCGGCCCTCTCGGCTGACCGATGCCGCGGTCGCGCTGCTGCTGGCGGTGGCCGATGCCACGGCCCTCGCGGGAGTGGCTCTGTTGATGTTCATCGTGGGGATGTCGCACTCGGAGCCGCCGGGGCATACGCCGGCCAGGGGCGAGGACGTGTCGCCGCTTCAGCTGGCCGTGGTCTGGTTCGTCCCGTGTGCGCTCGCCTTGTCATGCTACGTCCACGCCCGGCTGCGCATGCCCATCACCAGCGCCGTTCAAGGTCTGTTCTGCGTCATCGGCACCACACTGGCCATCGGCGAGACGAACATGCTGCTGTCCTTCACCTGAGCTGCGCGACCTCCCGAATCAGGGCCCTCGGCGGCTCCCGAAACGGGGTCGTACACGGCATCGGCGGGGCGGGCCGGAACAAGCCTCCCGGGGGGCGGTGCGCGGTTCCCCTGGGGCCTGTCCCTGCAGGTGTTCTGAGCTGCCTACGTGATGCGGCTGTGCGACACGGAGGACGACGAGCCGGGCCCGGCATGGTTCGGCGCGGACGAGGCTGACTCCGAGGCGGCGTACGAGGCCCTGGCGAACCAGCGCACCCGGACGCCGGCTGTCCCGGATCCGGTGTCGCACGCTCTGACGTCGCGGTCGCCCACCGTCCGCAATGGATCTCACCTAGCCCGGCGGTGCCGCCGGTACGGCCGATGGAACTGCACCAATACCGGGAATCAGGCGGCGACGAGTTCCCGCTCGCGGTCTGGCGTTGTGACCTTGGGCTTCGTGTTCGGCAGCGAGAGCCGGAAGACCCTGTGCCACGCGGAGAACACCTGCTTGGGCAGCGGGCCAGTGACGTACTCCAGGTCGTACTTCTCGAACAGCGCGCGCACCTTCACCGCGACCTCGGCGTACCGGTTGCTCGGCAGGTCCGGGAACAGGTGGTGCTCGATCTGGTGCGACAGGTTGCCGGTCATGAAGTGCATGGCCTTGCTGCCGCTGATGTTCGCGGAGCCCATCATCTGGCGCAGGTACCACTGGCCGCGCGTCTCGCCCTTGATGGAGCGGCGCTCGAAGACCTGTACGCCTTCGGGGAAGTGCCCGCACATGATCACCGAGTGGGACCAGATGTTGCGGACCAGGTTCGCGGTGAACGTGGCGGCGAGCGTGGGGAGGAACGACGGGCCCGACAGCAGCGGGTGGATCACGTAGTCCTTGAGCACCTGCTTGCGGATCTTGCGGCCCACGGCCTTGGCGCGCGCGCGGAACTCCGGGTTCTTGCGGCGGCGCTTGTCCAGGTTCTTGCCGAGCTCCAGGTCGTACGCCGCGATGCCGTACTCGAAGAAGCACGCGTTGAGGAAGTTCCACAGCGGCTGGCCGAGGTGGATCGGATGCCACCTCTGGTCCTCGTCGACGCGCATGATGCCGTAGCCGAGGTCGTTGTCCTTGCCGATCACGTTGGTGTACGTGTGGTGCAGCTCGTTGTGCGAGTGCTTCCACTGCTCGGCCGGCGAGACGTGGTCCCACTCCCAGGTGGTGGAGTGGATCTTCGGGTCCCGCATCCAGTCCCACTGGCCGTGCAGGATGTTGTGGCCGATCTCCATGTTGTCCATGATCTTCGCCACGGACAGTCCTGCGGTGCCGAGCAGCCACGCGGGCGGGAAGATCGAGAACAGCAGTACGCCCCTGCTGACCAGCTCGAGCTTGCGCTGCGCCGAGATGACCTTGCGGATGTAGGCGGCGTCTTTCTCGCCTCGGGCGGCGATCACGTCGTCGCGGATCGCGTCCAGCTCGCGGCCCAGCTCCTCGATCTGCTGCGCGGTCAGGTGGGCGGTGGGGTCGATGGCGGTCAAGGTGCTCCTACCGTTCGATGTCGCAGGGGCCCGCGGCGGCGGACACGCAGGTCTGGATGAGGACGCCCGGCTCGGCCTCGGTGATCTCGCCGGTGCGCAGGTCGCGGACGGCGCCCGCCTTGAGCGGCGAGACGCAGCCGAAGCAGATGCCCATGCGGCACCCGGAGGGCATGAGCACGCCGGCCTCCTCGCCGACGTCCAGCAACGGCGTGGCGCCGTCCGCGTCGACGGTCTTGCCGGTGGCGCTGAACGTGACCTCGCCGCCGTCGCCGGCGACGACGATGCTGGGGCGGAAGCGTTCGGTGTGCAGGCGCTCGGGGACGCCGTGCTCGCTCCAGTGCTTTTCGGCGGCGTCGAGCAGGCCCGCGGGCCCGCAGGCCCAGGTCTCGCGCTCGGCCCAGTCGGGCACGAGTGCGTCGAGACGGGCGATGTCGAGCATGCCGTCGGTGTCGGTGTGCACCTCGGTGAGCCGCAGTTTCTTGTCCGCGACCAGGTCGTGCAGTTCGTTGCGGAAGATCACGTCGTGTGGCTGTGGCGCGCAGTGGACCATGACGACGTCGTCGAACTCGGTGTCGCGCAGCATGCCCATCACGGGCGTGATGCCGCTGCCGGCCGTCAGGTAGAGCACCTTGGCGGGCTTGGCCTGCGGCAGCACGAAGTCACCGGTCGGCTGGTCGAGCTGGATCAGTGTGCCCGGTTTAGCTCTGCGGACCAGGTGGTTGCTGACCTTGCCGTCCGGGATCGCCTTCACGGTGATCGTGACGCGGCCGTCCTGGCGGTTTGTGGGTGAGGTGAGGGAGTAGGCACGCCACAGGCGCACCCCGTCGACGTCGACCCCGATCCGCACGTACTGACCGGCTGTGTGGCCGCGCCAGCCCCGTCCCGGCCTGATCACGATGGTCGCGGCGTCACCCGTCTCGTGGTGCACGGCCTCGATGCGCCCCCGCAGGTCAGCGCCCGCACGCAGCGGACTGACCAGGTCGAGGTAGTCCGACGGCAGCAGTGGCGTCGTGACCATCTCCAGCAGTTTCCACGCCCTGCTGCGCAGGGCTGTACTCGTCATGACTCCAGCTTGCTGTGCCTCAAGGCGTAAAGTCCTGACCGCAGGACGTAAATCTGGCTGGCTGAATTGTTCGCAGGGAATAGAAACGTGAGCCATGCAATCCAGAGGGCCAGCGAACTGGCCCTGGATGAGACGACGGTCACCGCACTTCGGGCGGCGCTGAAGACCACCGCCGACGAGGTCGTTCAGGCGATCATCGACGAGGTCCCGCCCTACGCCAACGCCCTTTCGGGCAGCATGGGCGCCACCATCCGCCGAGCCGTCCGCACCGCCCTGGGCCACTACCTGGACCTCGCGAGCGGAAAGACCACAGGCGTCGACGCCGGTGACGCGGCCTACGAGCTGGGCCGCGGCGAGGTGCGCGACGGCCGTTCGATGGACGCCCTGCTCAGCGCCTACCGCGTCGGCGCCCGCGTGGCCTGGCGATGCCTGGCAGCGGGTGCCGTACCCGCAGGTCTGCCCGCCGCCGAGGTCGCCAAGTTCGCCGAGCTGACCTTCGCCTACATCGACGAGCTCTCCGCCGCGAGCGCCGCGGGCCACGCCGACGAACTTGCCGCCCGCGGCCGGGACCAAGAGCGCCACCTCGAACACCTGGCCCGCGACCTCCTCGCCGGCGCGAGCCCGGACGTGCTGCTGGCCTCTGCTCAACGGGCCGGGTGGCAGCCTCCGGTTTCGCTGACCGCGGTCCTGCTGCCCGCCGCCCAGGCCCGACCTGCCTACCGCTCGCTCGACCCGAGCACCCTCGTCCTCGACGATCTGCCGGACGCCACCGGTGTGCTGCTCGTCCCCGATGCCGACCGATCGCATCTCCTGCGGCAGCTGACCGACCGCGCCGCCGTGGTGGGCCCGGCCCGGCCATGGACTCGTGCGTCCGCCTCGTACGCCCGGGCCATACGCGCGCGCTCCCTCTCCTCCGATATCCGCGACACCGAGGACCACCTGCCCGAGCTGGTGCTGAGCGCCGACGTGGACGCGTTCGCAGACCTGCGTGCCCGGGCCCTCGCACCGTTGCGGACCCTGCCTGTCGCGACCGCACGGAAGCTGGAGGAGACGTTGCGGGCGTGGCTGCTGCACCAGGGCAGGCGCGACGAGGTGGCGGCGGCGTTGTTCGTCCATCCCCAGACCGTCCGGTACCGGATGTCGCAGCTGCGGGAGCTGTTCCCGGATCTCGCATCGCCACACCGGGTCCTCGAGCTGACGCTGGCGGTCGGCCTTCGGGGCAGCTGACCCGTACGCCGACCGTGCACGACCGCGTCCGCGAGCGATCCCGGAATCGTGCCGCGTTCTCGACGCCTCCCCCAACTGGCTCATGCGGCCCGGGGAAGAGCGGTACGAGCCGGCTGAGACCGGGGGTTGAGGCGAAGACCGGACAGGGCCTCGGGAAGCCCGTCGGGGCGTTGTCTCTGAGAAGCGCGGTGGCGGGTACGGCTCGACTGGATTCGGTGGACGATGCGCACCAGCCCGCTCGTCGCGCCGCTCAGGGGCGGGGGCCGTGCCGCCCGCGCCGGGCACCACCGTGGTTCTGCGACGCCCCGTGCCTCCCTTCCGACAGGTCAGCCGGACGACCGACCGGGCCGTCCTGGCACCCCGCGCGAGGGATGATGGGGATGGAATGACGGAGCGTGAGGCCAGGAGCGTTCATGGCGAATCGGATTCACCGGCCCCGCGAGGACGCGGAGTTCAATTTCATCCTCGGGATGAGCAAGGTTCCAGTCCTCGCATACTTCACCGGGACATGGCCCAAGGCCATCGAGCCCTGCCGGGTGATGGACCTCGTCGTAGGTGGCATCGCCGACGACTACACGGGCCGCCTGACGGCCGTCCGCACCGACATCACGCGTTGTCCGGCAGCAACCGAGCGATACGGGATCACCGGAGCCCCGTCCTGCGTCCTCCTGAAGGAGGGAGAGGCGGTGGCGCATGGCACGGGGCCTATGACCATCGCCGAGGTACGGAAGTTCCTGGACGTCCACCTCTGAGCGGCCCATGCGGCACGTGGCCGCGACGCCTGTCTCGTGTCGTCTCGTCTCGTGTCGTCTCGTCTCGTCTCGTCTCGTCTCGTCTACGGGAGCTGCGCCGCCTGAGACACCTTGGGGCTGAGACACCCCCACAGTCACATACCGCCATTGATGTGAACTGTTTCAGGTGCCTCATGAGGTGCCGGCCAAGGCCAGTCACGGCACCAGGTCGACGCTGACGGTCGACCCTGGAGGCTTCCTTCCTGTTGCTCTGTCGCTCGGCCGTCGGGCGAGAACTCGGGAGCGCCCGGTGCCTGATCCCGGAACAATGATCGGCATGACGTCTCTCCACTCCAACCCACTCTTCACTCGGCTTGCCGATGCCGAACGGATCCTCGTCGCGGGCGCGGGTGGCGGGTTCGACATCTACTCCGGCCTGCCGTTGGCCCTTTCCCTCTTGCACCAGGGCAAGCAGGTGCATCTCGCGAACCTCTCCTTCAGCGCGCTCGAGGGCCTTCCGATCGACGACTGGGTCGCCCCCGACCTGGCCGCGATCACTCCCGACTCCGCCTTGCACCAGAGCTATTTCCCCGAGCGGACCCTTGCTCAGTGGCTGCGCCGGCACGGCTATCCGTTCACCGTGTACGCCTTCCCCCAGACCGGGGTGCGTCCGCTGCGCGCCGCCTACCAAGCGCTGATCGAGCTGCATCGTGTCGACGCTGTGGTGCTGGTCGACGGCGGTACCGACATCCTGATGCGCGGTGACGAAGCCGGGCTCGGCACTCCTGAGGAGGACCTGGCCAGCGTGGCGGCGCTGGCCGCGCTGGACGGTGTACCGACCCGCCTCGTCGTCTCGGTCGGCTTCGGCGTGGACGCCTACCACGGCGTAAACCATGTGCAGGTCCTGGAGAATATCGCCGCGCTGGAGCGCGACGGCGCGTACCTCGGTGCGTTCTCCATACCGCGTGCCACCCGTGAGGGCGCTCTCTACCTTGACGCAGTGACGCACGCTCAGGATCACACCCCGGAGTACGCCAGCATCGTGAACGGTTCAATTGCGGCAGCCGTGCGCGGTTCTTTCGGCGATGTCCGGTTCACCGACCGCACTCGGGGCAGCGAATTGTTCGTGAACCCCCTGATGTCCCTCTACTTCGCCTTCGACCTGCCCGGCCTGGCAGCACGCTGCCTCTACCTGGACCGTATCGAGGACACCCACCTGATGCGCCAAGTCCATTCGCGGATTGCCGAGTTCCGCGAATCCATAGTGACGCGCCCACCCCGCCGCTTCCCGCACTAATGTGATGCGTCCCGGGGTCCTCGTGCTGTTGAAGTCAGGCTGTCCGATGCGGAGTTCGCCCAGTTGTCGTGCTGGGCGGGCGGGGCGGTAGAACCCCGTCTTGCCGAGCGGGCCCGCATCGTTCTGGCGTGTGCGACCAGGGCGCCGAATGCGCAGGTGGCGGCAGATCTCATGGTGACCGCGGACCCGGTGAGGAAATGGCGGTCGCGGTTTGCCGACCATCGGCTCCAGGGGCTGACGGTCATGACGCTGCCAGGCCGGCGCAAGGCGGAACTGGTGCCCAGCGAAGACGAGCGGCATCAGTTGATGCGTTGGGCGAGGCGGGCGAGGACCGCCCCGTTCCTGGCGGCCCTTCGGGCGAAGATCGTGCTGCGGTGCGCGGAGGGCGGGACGAACAAGCAGCTGGCGGACGAACTCGGGGTGCGTGAGCAGTCGGTGAACCGCTGGCGGGCCCGGTGCGTCAAGGGGCGTCTCGACGGGCTCCTCGACGAGCCCCGGCCGGGCCTGCCAGCCCGTGCAGGGCCGTTGCTCAGGTCGCTGACGCCAGCGAAGGACGCCCGGCCGCTGTACGCCGAGGCCCTGATCGTGCACGCGTGCATGGCCCGCTCCGGTCTGCGGGTCGTCGCCGAACCTCTCGCCGCCTCCTCCCGGCCCGGGGCGGAGCGGCGCTACGTCACCGCCGACATCACCGCCGCCCCGCGCCCACGGATACGGTTGCAGCGAGTCCCCCGCCGGACAGCGGCGGGCCGACTCCACCTCCCCCGACCCGAACGAGGTCTACCAGCGCACGCTCTCGCCCGACGCCCAACGGGCCTACGAGACCGTTCTGTACGGCGCTCTGATCCGCACGACGCACAGCGACCCGCTGGCCCGGCGCACTCCTTGCGAGCGCAGCGTCCTGGAGACCCTGGCCCAGGGGTACACCAACGCGGCCATCTCCGCCAAGCTGCACATCTCGCATCCGTGGACGATGAGGGCCCGACGCAACGCAAGGGACTACGAACGACTCATGGCCCACGCCGAAGCCCACATCCAATGGGCGTTCATCACGCTGATGAGCCGCCGCCTCACCCGACGAAACCACGGGACAGAGACGGCCCCAACTCCCCTTGCCGCAGCCGCCTGACAAACTGTCACCACACTGCGGGACGCCGGATACGGCGAAGGTGACCGTCGGCAACAAGAGAAGCGAGCCCGTCAGGAACTCCGCGACGTTGCCGACGCCGGGGTCATCGTCAAGACCGCCCCGGACAGCGCTACCTACCGCGCCCTCGAGCAGTAGCCGCACTCACAACGAACCGTCCCCGCTCCCCCACCCGCCGCGTCTTACGGCCCGTATGGCTCCGTGCAAGGCGACGACAAGCAGGAGACGGCGGCCGGGCTCGGTCGCTCGGACTGCAAAAGTTCATGCCATCCCGGCAGCTCACCCACCAGCGGTGGATGGCGCGGGCCGTACCGCGCATGCCGAAGGCCCGGACCGATGACGATGACGGTCCGGGCCTTCCGCGTCTTAGCCGAGGCTTGCGGCGAGTTCCCCGTTCTCGGCTTCCTCGGCGGACAGCTGGAGCGTGCCCCGGTGGCTCACCTCGACCTTGTAGAACTTCTCACCCTTGGGCACGTCGGGCACGGCGACTTTGAACTCGCACGCGTAGTCGCTGTACGTGGAGTCGCCGAGCGCTCCGGTGGCGACGACGTCCCCGCTGGCCCCGTACACGGTGACGGAAGTGCCCTCGGCGATGTCGTCGTAGCCGGAGTCGTAACTGCCGCTACAGCCGTCCCCGTTGTGGCTGACATCGTCGGTGAGGGTGAAGGACCCTTCGAGCGTGAACGTGGCCGGCTGAGACGGGCCACTGCTCGCGGTGATCGCCCAGATGCCGCCCACGACGCCCGCGCCGACGGCGAGTCCGATGAGCCCGGCAGCGAGCGGGCTGAGGCGTCTCTTCGCGGGCGGCGGCACGTCGAGGGGTGCTGGCCAAGTGGCCGGCGGCGGTGTGGATGGCAGAGCAGGCTGCTCGGCAATGTCGTCGTTCATGATCCCCCCAGGGATGTGATGGAACGGCAGGCTATCGCCGGATGATGTTGATGCTCCGGCTGATGCAGCGGGAGCGACTTCCACCTTCGAGGGTCTCCTGGCCGACCAGCTGCGGGTCCTGGGCCCCAAGGACCACTCCGATCCCCTGACCACCCGGAACAACTTCGCGTTCTGGAGGGGTGGGGGAGAATCTCCAGAGTTCGTCGTTCGCTGACTTCCGGTTCTCGCAACTGGATCGGTGCGCGACCTCACCCGCTCTGTCTCCCTGGCCGTCGGACGGCGCCGGCCGACCCCTCTGTCCTCGGACCGAGTCCGCCCAGGCACGCTGGCGCGCGGTCACCGGTGCCCACCTCGTCGTCGTGGTCCGCGCGGACGCCACGATCGAAAACGGCGTCCTCGTCGAGCGAGAGCAGGCCACCCCGGCCTGACAGCCCCAGACGCGTGTCGCGCCCCGCAATGGCGCGGCTGACGGAGAAGAGCTCGGCGAGGCCGGCCCGGTACCAGGGCCCGTCCCAGCGGCCCGGCCGCGTGCTGTGGCTCATCGCGCGAGTGCCCCGCCGCACCATGCCGCTCAACTGGGTTCTTCTGGCGCGTTTCCAGTCGGAGTGCGGTTCACCGGTCAGGTTCGTACGGCGGGATGGTTCAGCGCAGTACCGCTTCGCCTGCGCGGGCTTCGAGGGTGGCGGGGTAGACCTGACCGTAGGCCCGCTCTCCGCGGTGGCGCATGGAGTGATCCCCGGGGTCCCAGCCGAGACCGAGGACTTGGCAGGCGTCGAGGTCGATGGCGCCCGCGAGCAGTGGGTGGCTCCATCCCGCCCGGTTGAACCGGTGGAAGTCGGTGTGGGCGTCGACGGCGACCATCAGGCCGTTGCCGGGTCCTTCGCGGGTCCAGGTCCGGAGCCGTTCGGCCGCAGCTTCGGCCTCGTCCAACGGGAGGTCGAGCCATCCGCGCGGGCCGTGTCGGCTGGAGTGCTGCGGGATGCGGTCGCCGCCGAACTGGGCATGGACGGTGTCTGCGTACTTGCCCCAGTAGGTGACGTCCGCCAGGCCGTCGGTCGACTGGCCGTCCAGGCCGGTGAAGCCGTCCAGCGCCCGGGCGTCGCCGAGGACCATGCCGCACCGGTCGACCGGCAGGTCTCCGAGCTGCAAGGGGTCGCCGGCGTCGGGGCCGGGCCAGGGCAGGCCGAGGTCGACCTCCAGTACGGCGATCGTCGGTCCCCCGTCGAAGGGTGAGGCTGAGGTCCGGGCCCGAACCTGCAGGGGCCGGTCGGCTGCGGCTGCTACGGCGACCGCCTCGCACATCCAAGCGGATGGCTCGCTGTCCTCAGGTCCGTGCAGGTGGCCGCCGCCGGCGGCTATTGCTGTCCGGGCACGCTCGGACAGTGGTCCTCCGACCTGCGGCCAGTAGTCGATCCAGCCCGCCGCCCAGATGCGGCCTTCGACGCGAAGCTCGCCCGGATTGAGCGCGCGATCAATGAACGACCGGACCGCACTTTCGCGTTCGACGAGTTCGGGCCCCTGGGAATCCGCCCCACCGCCGGCTTCTGCTGGGCCGAGCAGTCGCAGCCCGACCGCCTGCCGGCCACCTACCGGCGCACCCACGAAATCACCTACTTTCACGGCTGCTACTCCGTCGGTGAGGACAAGATGTGGGGGATCAACCGGCGCCGCAAAGGCATCGACCACACCTGGGCCGCCTTGAAGACGCTCCGGGCAGCCCGCCCGGACGGCGCCCCGATCTACGTGATCCTCGACAACCTCTCTGCCCACCTGAACTGGAGAATCCACAGGTAGGTGGAGCGAAACAAAGTTGAGCTGTGCTTGACCCCGATCTGCGCGTCCTGGGCCAACCCCCTCGAGGCGCACTTCGGACCACTACGGCAGTTCACCCCGGCCAACTCGAACCACCCCAACCACACAGCCCAGACACGGGCCCTGCATGCCTACCTGCGCTGGCGCAACAAGAACGCCCGTCACCCGACGTCCTCGCGGCCCAACGACGCGAACGCGCCCGCATCCGCAGCGAAAGAGGCATCCGCTGGGGGGGGCAGACCCCTACCCACCGCGGCCTGACCACTCAACCCGGCGAACCTTCCCGGTCACAGCACAAGGCGCGGGCCGGAACGTGACGGAGCCCGGGAGCATGTCCAGCTCCCGGGCTCCAGCTTGCCACCCATTGCGCACACCGGCGGCGTTTAAGAACCGCGGGTCATGTTGAGATCGACGTGTTCTGCCTTTGAACTACAGCGCCACGAGAGAGGCGCCGAGGGGACTTGAACCCCCATCCGTCGATGTTCGCCCACGCTCGGTCGATCCGGTGTTCGGCGGCGAATACTGAGACTGGAGCGAGAATCTGAGTTTCACGGGGCCGCCTCTGCCAGCCTTGGGCCACCCCCGCACGTGGTGCGGGGAGAGGGATTCGAACCCCCAACTGACACCCCTTCATCAGCTTCAACATCAGTTTCAGCTTGCGCTCATCGCGCACCCTCCGCTCGCGACGGAGGGCGTGTGTGGAGGCTACCGGAACAGGTAGCCGAATACCGCGTCACCGACCCGCTGGTCGGTGACCTCGGTGTTGTTCGCCTCCTCGCGGGCGAACTTGACGGACTGCTGGAGCTTCTCAACGCGGTCGAGGAGCTCGTTGACCCGCCGGGCGGGCAGCGCGCCGGAGAACTTCACCGTGGTCCAGTAACCGACCGGGACGTCCTCGTAGTACACCTCGACCTGCGCCGGATGCTTCTCCGTGGCCTCGGCCTTCACGTGGTTGCGCGGAACCTTCTTCGTGCGGATGGTCCGCACCGGGTCCGTCTTCCACGAGTC
Organism: Streptomyces sp. NPDC050759; assembly: GCF_044456945.1. Taxonomy (NCBI): domain Bacteria; kingdom Bacillati; phylum Actinomycetota; class Actinomycetes; order Kitasatosporales; family Streptomycetaceae; genus Streptomyces; species Streptomyces sp. NPDC050759. Next base: position 299,659 of record NZ_JBITGI010000013.1, read on the forward strand.
CGTCGAGGGGTCCAGGCTCCAAGACTCGGAGGCGTCGAGCACTGGCAACTTACGCACGAAGGTGTGCAGGTCAGTGAGTTGCTTCTCCAAGAACAACAGGTAGGGGACAGGCACCTGGGGCAACAGCACCGTACCGTCGACCACCACGTCCGCGACCGCGGACCGGTTCGCCCAGTCCTTCGTCGCGGTCACGTCGAAGAGCCGCGTCAGCGTCCCGGCGGTCGCCCGCAGAGCATCCTCGGCCTTGATCTGCACCCGCGTGGACTCGGGCGGCAGCTGCTCGCCCTCCTCGTCCTTGGGCTGGTAGGTCCGGGAGATGCCGGCCAGCAGGGCGGGCTTCTGCACGTCCTGGTGAGCCTGGGTGAGCTCCTGGAGAGCCTTGGACTTGACGCCCTTTTCGACTGCGATGATCTGATTCAGCTTCGGCACACGGCGAACCTAACAACCCCGCGCCGCAAGCACATCCGATTAAAGGCCTGCCCCGTCTTTTCCGCATGAGAGGGCGGGGCGGCGAGTGTGAGCCCGGGCCGGGGCGCGAAGGTCACCAACCGTAAGGAGGCCGCCCGGCCGGCGGCCCGTGCGGTGCATCGCAAGGCGGAGGGCCACAGCTTCTACCGCACGTACCTCGGTGGTCCGACCAACGCGTCGAGGCGCCGTGCCGGCCGTCGCGACACGGTGAACCTTCCCGGTCACAGCACTAGCCATCAACTGCCGCACAGCGGCCACCCCGACGCTCGTCACGGACCAGTTCAGCGACCGCCTGGGCCGCGTACGCCGCCCAGGCCTCATCCCCACCGCGGCGCCTGCACACGTCACCAAAACATCACCTGGCCAGGCGGTTGAACCAGCTTGGGCTGGACGTCGACCTGTGGTCCATGGACCTGTCCGCATTTCTGGCGCACCCGAGTTTCCCCGGAGCGGAGGCGCCGCGGGACGAGGCGTGGGGGCTGGTGGGTGTCACGAAGGACGGCGGCGACGGACCGACCCTGATCCTTGAAGGCCATGTCGACGTCGTCCCGCCCGGTGACCTGGAGCGGTGGGACGGTGACCCCTTCGTGCCAAGGGTGGTTGGGGACACCGTCCATGGCCGGGGCGCGTGCGACATGAAGGCCGGGCTGGTGGCTCACCTCGCCGCGCTGGCGGCGATCCGGGCGAGCGGGGTGAGGCTGGCGCGGCCAATTGGCGGTGCACTTCGTGGCCGGTGAGGAGGACTGCGGACTCGGCGCCTTCGGCACGCTCCAGCGCGGCCCCACGGGCGAAGCCTGCATCATTACGGAGCCGACCGGCGGCGCCCTGATCACGGCCAACGCCGGTGCGCTGACCTTCCGTATCACCGTTCCCGGTCTGGCCGCCCACGCCAGTTCACGCGACTCGGGGGTCAGCGCCATCGACGCGTATCTGCCCGTCCACACTGCGCTGGCCCGCCTGGAGGCTGAACGGAACGCCGACCCAGATCCACTGATGGCGGAGTACCGGACTCCGTATGCGCTGTCCGTGGGCACGGTCCGCTCGGGCGACTGGGCGAGCAGCGTGCCCGATCTTCTGGTCGCCGAGGGCCGGTTCGGCGTGCGCCTCGACGAGGACCCCGCGGCCGCTCGTGCCGATCTCGATGACCGTCCTGTCCGAACTGCGCAACCGCGGAGTGGAAGACGATGGCATCGCGGGACTCCCCTCCCCCGATGCGACCAGCCGTACGCAAAACGGTACCGAGCGTGACAGGGAAGTGCCCGAAGAACGGTTGACACCGATCCGAGCCCAGCACCCCTGGGACAACTCCGAAGAGCACTGATGCTTACCACCGAGGTCCGGCATGCAATCCCTACGATCGACCAACCTCGGGCATGGCCGACGGGCAGCCCCGTGCCGATTCGGCGTAGGCGCCGTACTGCTTGGACGGTTCACCTCCGCTCGAGCGGAGGTGAGCCGTTCTCAGGGTATGGAGGAGCTGCGGCAGCTGGTGCTCTCCGCGTGAGCGGAGGTGAACCGACCCACGCCACGAGCCCGACCGCCTTCACCTCGTCCTCACGAGGGACCAGATCGCACAGCCCCACGTCAAGAGCGGTACAACCGACGGCGGGTGGTTGGGGGTTCCGCGCCGGCCCAAGTACTCCTCCCCCATCCGACGGCTGTCGCTGAACCTGTAGGTCGTGTCCGTGAAGGACAAAGCCGGCCCCCAGCGGCCGAAGCCTCCGTCGGCGACTTCGAGATGGATCCGTCTGAGGAGCGGCGGCATCAGATGCCCTACCGCGACCTCAAGCCAGGCCACGGCCTCGGGCGGCGCAGGCGGCGGCAGTTCGCCGGCCGCATCCTGTTCTCGGACCCTGTGGATGATCTCGTCGTGGGTCATGCCGACATTCGTAGCAGCGGCCACCGACCCGGCCGGCCCTGCTCTGCCTCGCCAGACGCAGGGCCATGTCCTCTTCGCGATGTTCCGCGACTGATCCTCTACCAACCGCAGCCCTTTCGGGCCGTCGTTCCGCAGACCTAGACCATGACCAGGAGGTGATCCGTGGGGCCGTAATCGATCTTCCAGTCGGCATAGACCCCCACGGCGCCGTCCTTCTGGCACCGCAGCGCAACGGTCACCCAGCGGACCGACTCGTCGTCGGCGAGGGAGAAGGCGACTGCCGTCTCGAACTCCTCGTTCCCGCACGGGCAGACGGCGGCGCCAGGATCCGCGTCCTCCCAGAACTCCTCACTGTCCGCGATGAACGCACGACCGCCGCAACCAGCGCACACCCGCTCGGCTCCGCCCTCGACATCGTCGACGAGCACGAAGAACGCTCGCCCACCACACCCGCCGCAGACGGAAGGAACAATCCTCACCGGACAGCCGTCGGCAGCGTTCCGGAGGAAGACCGCGAGGTCCACCGAGACACCCTCGTCGGCCTGATCATCAGCATGCACAGGCACATCGTTCCAGACGCCCGGATCAGCACCCATCCACCTTGACCAAAGAAATAGGGCACCCCCACCATCCCGTTGCCCGTCGACGCATGTCGCCACTGCCGGGGCAGCAGATGCCGACGACGGTGTGCGGTCGGCGAGAGCTCTCAGGACGTGTTCAACTTTCCTGAAAGCGCTGGGCGACGAGCGGGCGCCCGCAGCTACGCTCACCGCGTGATGCATCGGTGGAAAGGTCACGTAGGCCGCCATCCCCTGTGGGGGGCCGTCGAGTTCACGCTCGCCTGGCATGTGGTGCTGGTGCTGCTCGCCGAGGTGATCCTGCCTCCCCTGGCGCCCTCTTGGTTCCCCGGCCTGGGTGCCACCGTCGTCAATGCGGTCTGCTTCGCAGGTGTCTGGGGCATCCTGCACCGGTGGGGATGGCTACGCCCCAGCGGGGTCGCGGTGCTGGGCCGACTGCGGCGCTGGTGGCTGGCGCTGCCGATGCTCGTCGTGGCGTGCTCGTACGCCGTGGCAGGCATCGAGGGCAGTACGACCGTGGTGGCCAGCGCTCTGGTCTCGCTGCTGTGGGTGAGCATCAACGAGGAGATCTACAGCCGCGGGATGGTGCAGCAGGTCCTCTCCCCGCTCGGCCCGATGCGGTCCGCCATCGGTGTCGGATTCCTGTTCGGCGTCGGCCACCTGCAGAACTACCTGTTCTTCGACGCACCGCTGGACGACACGCTGTGGCAGATGCTGTCCGCCGCCCTGTTCGGCTTCGCCTGCGCCGGGCTGCGCTTCGCGATCGGCTCGGTGTGGCCGATGGTTGTCGTGCACGGGCTGGACGACTTCTTTCAAATCCGTTCGCCGGGTGCGGCGCCGGACTGGTGGCAGGTGTGCGTGTACGTCTTCCATGCCACGTTCGGGGTGTGGTTGCTGCGCCGCTACGGCTCTGGGGACGCGCCCCTGGCACGGAGCATCCGTGCGGACCCCGACGGGCGCCCGGAGCAGACGGGGGCGCTCGACTGACGACCGCGCGCCTGTACCCACTGCCGACCCGGCACCCAGCTATGCATCATCGACGTACTCGAGTAGGGAAGCACCCAGGGGCCGGCGGCGAGCGCTTCCGGGGGCGGTGGCGACGACGTGACTGCGTCGGAGGAGACCACGCACACCCAGCGGTCCTCGTAGCGGTCGATGGCCGGGGCGTTCGCCAACAGGACCTGCCCCAGCAGCATTAACTGGAGCGCCGACGGGTTCGTTCCGCTGCCCTGTGCGTTCGGCGCAGCTCGGAGACGTGCACTGGGAGAACGGGCAGTGGGGCCGTTTCCTGGTCCACGGCAAGGGCGTCGGCGGTTCCCGCCCCCCCGGGACCGCGAAGCCTTCCTCTTCGAAGAGGGCCGCGCGCTCCTGTGGTGGTACGTCGAGGAGGTGCGTGGTGCGTTTCCCGATGACCCCTGCGACCCGCGAGCGCCGCTGTTCCCCTCCGAGCGGCTGGCGAAGTCGCTGGCCGGCATGGACGGACTGCTCGCGCCGCCGGTGGTGCCCGACACCTTCCGGCGCGCGCTGAAGATGGCCTCGCACGAGCATCTGGGGGGGCCGGTCAGCGAGCTCTTCCCGCATCTCCTGCGGCACGCCTGCGCGACCCACAACTATGAGGCGGGGATGCCGTTGTGGGACGTACAGGTCTTGCTCGGTCATGTCTGGGCATCCACCACGGTCGGCTATCTCGCGACCGCGAAGGGCGACCCGGAACGGGCGAGCCTGGAGTCTTCCCGGCGAGCGGTTCGCCGGCTGAGCACGGAGACGTGATCTGATCCCCGGATCTGCCCTGTTGCAGGCCGCCTTCCGGGAGGTGGGATTCATCCCGTCTCTGAGTAACGTGGCCGCCCTGTGGTCGGGCAAGCCGGTCACCGTCCGGCTGGAGGACCTGGACAAGATCTGCGCCGCCCTCCAGTGCACGGTCGCGGACCTGATGGAAGCCGAGCCGGTGGCGGCGGCCGAGGGACGCCCGGAGACCGAGCAGCGCGCCGTCGGTGAGAGCGGACCCGCACGCCCGATTCCCCGACCGGGCAGCGGTGGAGCCCGGCGTTCGCTGCCACCGAATTGACCGGGGCGACCGGTGATCAGAGGGTTTGGGCTGCTCGGGTCGTGCGGGACGTGCGCGAGCTGGGGGCGGTGAACGGCAGGGCCATGTGCTCTCGGTGTGCGTGGGCGTGGATCCGCGTGTCCTCGGGCAGGGACGGCTGGAGCGAGGCTTCGTGCCGCCGCTGCGCATGGACCGTGCCGGTGACGCGGGCGGGCGTGTGTGCGCCTTGCCTGCTGGGTGGCCGCCTTGGAATCGAGTCGATCGAGACCGATGTCCTGGTCCTGGGGGATGACCGCGCCGACACAGACACCGTGCAGGCACTCATCGACCGCATCCCCGGCATGCGTGGCATCTACGCCGGCAAACTGCGCAACTCCCATCACGTCGAGGCCCTCGTGGCCAATCTCATCTCGGTGAACCGCCGCTACAAGGCGCACGTCGGGATCCGCATCACGGACCTGTGACTTCTGCCGGATCGTAGGCAGCCGGCGCGCCGCTCCGCCCGCGGCAGGGCGTCGAGGAGCGCAACGGCGTAAGGCTTGGCCATCTGTCGTCCTGAGCTCAGGGCAGTGGCCTGCTGGTGGACGAGCACGGAAGCGACCCACTGGAGAGGTTCGTCTACCGGCGGCGCCGCTCGCTGGGCTGTTAGTACTTCAGTGGGCTTCACCATTCCGGCTGGTCAGTTCGCCGTTGACGGCGCATCAGCCACCGACACCGGATGCTCGAGAATGCTCCGCGAAGTCGCTGAACCCGTCGCACAACCCCGCCGATGCCCCGAGAGGACCAACAAGTTCACGCTCGATCCCCTCCAGGAATTCGGGAACCTGTCGGTTTCCGGTCACTGGTGTGCGGTGCCGCGTCGCGCACCAGGCCGGCCGGCGTCCGTCCGAAGGTGGCCAGATGCATAGCGGTCACCACCAAGGTGAACTCGTAGGCGTTCTTCACGCGGGTGAGCAGTTCGTCGCCGAAGTGGCGGCGCAGCCAGGCCGGCGCGGAACTCACGGTGGGTTGGCTCGCACTATTGCTGTTGTTCATGGCCGACTTGGTCGGTCTCGGATGTCCGAAACTCCGGGCGGGCGATGGGGATTGGGCGTCTGTCGGTGTGCCGCTGGACGGAGGGTTCGAGCTGTTGGCTCTGTAATGACTGTCGCTCCGCCAGTGCGCGGCGACCCTTGTCCACACCCGGCTGCGAACGCGTCATCCGAGACCGCCGGCGGTGTGCGACCGAGAGGATAGCGGGTGTCCCGCACGCGGACGGTCTCCGCGTGCGGGATCGGGTGCTCCCCGTGGGTGGGTCAGCTGGTCGTCAGGGCGGTGTCGTCCACGACGAAGCTGGTCTGGAGGGAGGAGTCCTCCACTCCGTTGAACTTCAGGGTGACGGTGGAGCCGGCGTACGAGGACAGGTCGAAGGACTTCTGGGCGTACCCGGAGGTCTTGTTGAGGTTGGAGTAGGTGGCCAGGGTCGTCGAGCCCGCGGTGACCGTCAGCTTGTCGTACGCGCTGCTGGTCGAGGTCTCCGCGGTGTCGATGTGCAGGTAGAAGGTGAAGGTGGCCTTGCAGCCGCTCGGCACGGTCACCGACTGGGAGAGCGTGTCGGTGTGCGCGGAGCCGTAGCCGTCGAGCCAGGCATAGTAGGAACCGGCGTGTGCCGCTTCGCTGGTGGAGTTGGTGATGACTCCGCTGGAGCCGGTCCAGGTGGTGTTGCCCGACTCGAAGCCGGCGTTGCCGAGCAGCTGGGTCGAGGTGCAGGTGCCGCTGCCGGAGCCGACGGTCCAGGTGAAGGATGTCGAGCCGGAGGCGCCGGTGGAGTCCTTCGCGGTGACGGTGACCTGGTAGGTGCCCGCGGTGGACGCTGTTCCCGTGATCTTGCCGGTCGAGCTGCTGATGGACAGGCCGGCCGGCAGACCGGAGGCGCTGTAGGTGAGGGTCGCGCCGGCGCTGTCGCTCGCGCTGATCTGCAGGCTGGCCGAACCGCCGGTCGTCGTCGACTGGCTGCCCGGGTTGGTGACGGTGACCGTGTTGGCGGAGGTGCTGCCTGAGGAGAAGGCGGTGGTGCCGTTGGGTGTGCCCCAGCCGGTCGGGCCGTCGTAGCCGGTGGTCGCGGTGCAGAAGTACGAGGTGGAGCAGGAGCCGTTGTTGCCGCTGGTCACGTCGTACAGGTTGGAGGTGTGGGAGTAGGGGTACTTCGCCGGGTAGTCGCTGGATCCCGGGGTGCCCGCCAAGGCGTACACGCCGGCGACGATCGGGGCGGAGGCGCTGGTGCCGCCGTAGACGGCCCAGCCGGAGCCGCCGTAGGTGTCGTACACGGCCACACCGGTCGCAGGGTCGGCGACCGCGGAGACGTCGGCTTCCATCCGCTTGGTGCACCCGGTGTCGGTCTGCCAGGACGGCTTGGGGTCGTAGGCCGAGCAGCCGGAGCCGGTGCCCTCGGTGGAGCTGGTCTTCCACACGGACTCGGTCCAGCCGCGGGAGTTGGAGGACGTGGACAGGGCGGTGCCGCCGACTGCCGTCACGTACTGGGAGGTTGCCGGGTATTCGGCACCGTAGGCGGAGTCACCGGAGGAGACGGTGATGGCAACGCCCGGGTGCTTGAAGTACGAGGTGTCCTCGGTGGTCTGGGAGGAGGCTTCGTCGCCGCCCCAGCTGTTGGAGACGAACTTGGCGCCGAGCGAGACGGCCTCGTTCTCGGCGATGCCGAGGTCGGAGTCGTTGGCGGAGCTGGCCTCGACGAGGGTGATGTTGCAGTTCGGGCAGACGGCGCTGACCATGTCGATGTCGAGGGCCTCCTCGCCGGCCCAGCCGCTGTCGTTGGTCGGCAGCGAGGTGGTCGAGCCGGTCTGGCTGACCTGCTTGAAGCAGCCGTTGGCCTTGGTGCAGGCGGACAGACCATAGGTGGAGCGGTAAGTGGCGAGGTCCGACTCGGCGTTGGGGTCGTTGTAGGCGTCGACGACGGCGACCGTCAGGCCGCTGCCGCCGGTGGTGGGCAGGTTGTAGGCGCTGTGCAGGTTGGCCGGGGAGAGGCCGGAGGGGGCCGCAGCGGCGAGCGCCGAGGCGAGGCGCTGCTTGATGTCGGTGCGGCGCTGGGCGAAGCAGGACGCGTGGCCCGGCTCGGCGGTGGCGCACAGGTGCGTAGTGGGTACCTTCTGGCCGGCCTTGCCGGTGGAGTGGAAGGTCTGATGTGCGGGGTCGGTCAGCGCCTTGTTGTTCTGCGTGACCTTGGTGGTGTGCGGGTGGGCTGCGGCGGGCTGGGCGCCGGCCGTCGGTGCCGCGACGAGTCCGGCGACGGTGAGGGCGAGGGCAGGGAAGGAGACGGCGAGGAGTCTTCGCAGACTCCGTCTCCGCTTGCTCAGACGTGACTCACGCATGGGGTTCTGCCTCCGTAGACGTGGGGATGCGCACTGGATTGGCAGGCCCGTGACGCGCGTAGCGGCGGCGAAACCGCGCAGCCATGAGCATGACATTAAAGTGACCCGAGATGCCCGATGAACGTGCATGACAGGGTGCGAGAGGAACGTAAATCCGAGGCGGGCGAACCGGCAGCGCCACAAGGAACTCTTTGCTCCGCCATAGGAGGAGATTGGCCACTTCATAGGAGGTGACGGGGGCGGGCTTGGCGCAGAGCAGAGGAAGACCGAAGCGGGCCCGGCCCCGGAGGCTGACCCTGCAGCGTCTCCATGACCTCTTCAGTGGTGACTCATACCGACCGCCATGCCCGTCTCCGACCATCCGTCATGTCGAGGGCGACGGAAAGTTTCGCGGCACGCACTCGACGGTAATGCGGACGGTGAAGAGGTTCGTGATCCACACACAATGAGCAAAAGGCCCCGAAGGCTTGCAGAGATCAGGCTGAGATTACGGCCCAGCCGTTCCCGTACTCTTCCGAGGAGCCACCGCGTAGGCCCGGCTCCTAAGGGGGCAGGACAACCGCGACGAAGACGGGATGGGAGCCGCTGACCGGCGGGATGCCCGAGACTGGAATGGCGTCGGCGACCGGCCCCACGCCTGGGATGGCCGCGCAAGCGAGTACGGCCACAACCACCCGTACGGGGTGCCAGTGCCTGTGGGGCGCTCATTACCCAATCCGTGCCGTGCGGTTGTTGTGCTGGTCCACCTTGGTGTCGCAGCGTCCGTGCCGTGGACACTTCTCTCCCCACTCGTGCGCGTTTCCTATCCCCCAATCTCGCGGTGTCCGGTGGCGGAGACCCCGGCCGCAATCACCACGGCCTGCGAAGCGATCCGGTGATTCACCCTGGCCTTGCAGTGGGTGGCGTCTGGGAAGACGTAGGGGAAGACGGTGTGGTCCGGCGGCCCCTCCTTGAACGCCGTCAGTTCCTCGTCCAGCTCGCCGCAGATGCGGGAGACCTCGGACTTGGAGATGCCGCTGTCCGCGCCGAGTGCTCTGACCAGGTCGTCGACCGAGCGGGTCGAGACCCCATGCACCTATGCCTCCATCACCACGGCGAACAACGCCCGGTCGATCCGCCGCCGGCGTTCCAGCAGCGACGGGAAGAACGACCCGCTCCGCACCTTCGGGATCTTCAGGTCCAGGTCGCCGGCCTGCGTGGTCAGCAGCCCCTCCCGGTGACCGTCGCGCCAGGTCGTGCGCGTCTCGGAGTGCTCACGCGGGGCGGCGCCGATCACCTCGGTGGCCTCCGCCTCGATCAGCTTCTGCAGGATGCGCTCGGACTGGGACAAGGCCATCGCGTGCCCCTCCGGTCGAACTGCCCGTTCACCAGGGTGACTTGCGCGAAGTCCTGCCCTTGTTCAGGGAGCATGCACCGTCAGCGGATGCACGCCCCGGGCAGACACCCGCGCGTTCCGGAACCCTGCCCGGCTACACCACTCCATGGGACGCGATCCAAACAGACCCTCGGCTGGACCTCACCGAAGATCCGCACCCCCGAAGCAGCCGACCGATGGACCTGGCTGATCCTCACCGCCTACACCCAACTACGGCTCGCCCGGCCGCCGGCAGCCGACCTGCGTCGCCCCTGGAAAAGACCAACTCCGCCGGACAGGATCACTCCCGCCCGAGTCCGCCGCGGCTTCCGGCACATCCGCCCACAGGCCAACCGCCCGGCCCAAGCACCGAAACCCACCCGCCCTGGCCCCGGACGACTCCCAGGCCGAAAGAACACCCGCCCCCCATGGCACGACGTCCACACACCCCGCAAAACACCGGCGGCAAGACAACGAACGAAGAAGCCGACCACCCCACGACCACACCGCACAGGTTAAAGATCAAGCTAGGGGCCCAGCCTGGCCGACGCCGTCGACGGCCGCGGTGTCGAGACGGCGACGGCCGCCGCGATCGCAGCCGGCGTACGCCGGTTCCTGCTCATCTCAGCCTTCCCCGACGCCTGGGGGGATCGCCGTATGCCGCCGGACTTCGAGCACTACATGAAGGTCAAGCGCCAGGCCGATGTCCACCTCGCGGCCACAGACCTCGACTGGGTCATCGTGCACCCCGGAACCCTCACCACCAGCCCGGGCACAGATCGCGTCCGGCCCGGTCCGGCCATTCCCTACGGCGACGTCGCACGTGACGACGTCGCCGCCGTGTTCGCCGAACTCGTGCACCAGCCGCAGGTGAACCGCACCATTCTCGAACTCACCGGCGGCGCGACCCCCGTCCGCGAGGCGGTCGCCCACGCTGTGTGCCCCGGGGCGGCAGTGCCCTCGCAGAACCAGTGCGCTCGCAGGCGTTCACAGCGGACGACTCGGTTGACGAGGCCTCGGTCACCTCTGTGGGAGCAGCGGAAGCGAAGTGGTCTTCCAGTTCCGTGCGGCGTTGCCCGGCAACGTGATCCCTCCGAGTCAGCGCTCGTGGCGTGCCGTGTCCAAGGTGCCGCATTGGACCTTCAACTCCCCCTGGACACAGGCTTGTTACGCCAATCGGCGGGCAGCGCGCTCTCATCCTTGCCTGGACCGCCGTGCGCTTGCGCGGCCGTTCCGCGTGATCGGCCGGCGCCGCCCTTCGCCGCGTTGCGTGCGTTACGCCGACCGGAACGACGCGCCGATGCGTCGACTGCGGGCGGCTGCGCCGTACACCTCCTTCACATAGCGCTTACTTGCGGGCAAAAAAAACCAAGGGAAGATCAAGGAAAAGCAAGGGGGGACAAAACTCTCCCTGCCATGGATGACTCCTGTGGTGCAAGACTCTTCGCGTGATCAGCCGCCCCGTCGAGGCGAGCGGTCACCCAGTCTCCCGCGGTGGCGTCGATCTCGTGCCTGGGTCCCCGCTCGTGCACGACTGATCCGTCCGTGATGCAAAGGCGAACGCATGTCCTCTGAACTCCCTGATTCTGCTGTTTCTCCGCCCACCGGAGCCGGTGAGTCCACCTCGGGGCCCAGTCGGCGAGTTGTCATCGCCACTGGTGTCGTGGTGGGCGGTGTCGTGGTGGCCGGCGGAACGTTCCTGGCCGACGCCGAGGAAGCCGCCGCCGAGGGGGCGGCTCCCTCCAGCCGTGTGTCCCTGACGGTGAACGGCACCCGGCGGACGGTGACGGTCGACAACCGGACCTCGCTGCTGGACCTGCTGCGTGAGCACCTCGACCTGACCGGGTCGAAGAAGGGTTGCAACGCGGGGGCCTGCGGGGCGTGCACGGTCCTGGTCGACGGGCAGCGGGTCAACTCCTGCCTGACACTGGCGGTGCGGCTGGAGGGTGCCGAGGTCACCACCATCGAGGGCCTGGCCGACGGCGACGAACTCCACCCGTTGCAGCAGGCGTTCGTCGACGAGGACGCCTTCCAGTGCGGCTACTGCACACCGGGGCAGATCATGTCCGGTGTCGGCTGCATCCAGGAGGGCCACACCAGCTCGCCGGAGGAGATCCGGGAGTACATGAGCGGCAACGTCTGCCGCTGCGGCTGCTACGTCAAGATCGTGCGCGCGGTCGAGCAGACCGCCGCCCGCAAGTAAGGAGCGGCTCCCATGCACCCCTTCTCCTACACCCGCGTCGACAGCGTCCGGGAAGCCCTGGACGCCGGGAGAGGCGGCGGGCGTTACATCGCCGGCGGTACCACGCTGGTCGACCTGATGCGCGAGACCGTCGAGACCCCCGACACGCTCGTCGACATCAGCGCCCTGCCCTTGAGTGAGATCACCGCCACCGCGGGAGGCGGCATCCGTATCGGTGCCCTGGCCCCGATGGCCGTGGCCACCGCCGACCCCAAGCTGAACTCGCTGTACCCGGTGGCCGCCCAGGCGCTGCGGGGCGCCTCGGCGCAGCTGCGGAACATGGCGACCATCGGCGGCAACATCATGCAGCGCACCCGCTGCACGTACTTCCGTGACGTGACCGCTGACTGCAACAAGCGTGAGCCGGGCTCCGGTTGCGCCGCCCTGCAGGGCTACAACCGTGGCCACGCGATCCTCGGCGGATCCGATCACTGTGTGGCCGTGCACGCCTCCGACTTCGCCGTCGCGCTCACCGCCCTGGAGGCGACCGTCCACCTCCAGGCCCCGGGCGGCAAGGAGCGCAGCCTCCCCTTCGGCGACTTCCTGCTCCGTCCCGGCAGCACCCCGCACCGCGAACAGGCCATCAGGCAGGGCGAGTTGATCACGGCGGTCGAGATCCGGGCGTATCCGCGTCCGCTCAAGTCGGCCTACCTGAAGATCCGCGACCGGCAGTCCTATTCGTTCGGGCTCGCTTCGGCGGCCGTCGCGCTGCATGTACGCCACGGTGTGATCCGCGAGGCGAAGGTCGCCGCCGGCGGTGTGGCGACGGTGCCGTGGAAGCTGTCCGCCGTCGAGCGGGCCCTGATCGGTGAGCGCCCCTCGGACGGTCTGTGGGCCGAGGCGGCCAGTCACACGGTTGACGGCGCTCGCCCCCTCCAGCACAACCGGTTCAAGGTCGAGCTCCTGAAGCGAACCGTCGAACGCCAGCTGCGCACCGTAGGAGAGATGCAATGAGCCCCCAGCCGCAGGCAGCTGTAGGTGCGCCGCTGTCCCGGGTGGACGGTCGGCTCAAGGTCACCGGCAAGGCGGAGTACGCCGCCGAGCACGACCTCAAGGGAGTCGTGCACGCCGTCATCGTCGACGCGAGTATCGGACGTGGCCGCATCAGGTCCATCGACACAAGCGCCGCCGAGAAACATGCGGGCGTACTGCGGGTGATCCACCACGGCAACGCCCCGAAACTGCCCTACCGCGACAACACCGGCTCCAACAACCCGGCCGGGCGCAGGCTTCGGGTCTTCCAGGACGACAAGGTCCTCTTCCACGGCCAACCGGTCGCCGTCGTCGTGGCCACCACCCTGGAGGCCGCCCAGCACGGCGCGAGCCTGGTCAAGGTCCGCTACGACGCCGAACAGCCCTCGACCGACATCACCAAGGCCGAACCCGGCGAGCCGACGCCCTATGCGCGCGGGGACGCGGAAGCGGGGCTGCGCTCCTCGGCCGTACAGCTGGATCTGAAGTACGAACTGGCACGCAACCACCACAACCCGATGGAGCCGCACGCCACCGTCGCCCGCTGGGATGGCAACCGGCTCACGGTGTGGGACAAGACGCAGTGGGTGATGGGCACGCACGACGAGATCGCCGCGGTCTTCGACCTGCCGGCGGACGCGGTGCGGGTCATCAACCCGTTCGTCGGCGGCGGCTTCGGCAGCGGGCTGCGCTGCTGGCCGCACACCATCGTCGCCGCGCTGGCCGCCCGCGTGACCCGGCGCCCGGTGAAACTGGTGCTGTCGCGCAAGCAGATGTACCACGGCACCGGATTCCGGCCGGCTTACGAGTACCGGTTGCGACTGGGCAGCGACCGGCGCGGTCGGCTGAACGCCGCGATCCACGACATCGACCACGAGACCTCGTCGTACGAGACGTTCTCCGAGGCCGTCCTGGGCACTGGCCAGATGATGTACAGCACGCCCAACGTCCGCCAGGCGTACCGGCAGGTGCCGCTGGACGTGAACACCCCGATCTGGATGCGCGGACCCGGCTTCGCCCCCGCGTCGTTCGTGATCGAGTCGGCCATGGACGAGCTCGCCACCGAGCTCGGCATCGATCCGATCGAGCTGCGCCGGCGCAACGAACCGGCCGAGGACGAGTCGACCAACGAGCCGTTCTCCACCCGCCGGCTGGGCGAGTGCTACGACGTCGGCGCCCGCGAGTTCGGCTGGGACCGTCGCAGCCCCGAGCCGCGCTCCACACGGGAGGGGAACCTGCTGATCGGCCTGGGCATGGCCGCCGGGGCCTACGACTGCGGGCGGTATCCGGGGCAGGCCAGGGCGCGGCTGGATGCCGACGGCACGGCGGCCGTGGAAGCGGCCACCACCGACATGGGGCCGGGCACCTACACCTCCCAGACCCAGGTCGCGGCCGACGCCCTGGGGCTGACCATGCGCACGGTCACCTTCCGGCTGGGCGACTCGGAGTATCCGTTCACCTCGCCGCACGGCGGTTCCTCGACCATGGCCAGTGTCGGCTCGGCCGTCGTCGACGCCTGCAACAAGGTGCGACAGCAGGCGATCAAGCTGGCCGTGGAGGACCGGGAGTCGCCGCTGTACGGGGTGCACGCGGACGACGTGGTCGTACGCAGCGGCCGACTGCACGACCGGAACAACACGGCGCGCGGGGAGACGTACAAGAGCCTGCTGGCCCGCCACGACCGCACTCACCTGGAGGCGAACGGCTCCTACGAGGGGCCCGGCTCCGAGCGGTCCGCCTACTTCGCCTACAGCGCGACCTTCGCCGAGGTCTCGGTGGACGCGGACCTGGGACTGGTACGGGTACGGCGGATGCTCGGCGTGTACGACGCGGGGCGGATCATCAGCCCCAAGCTCGCCGACAGCCAGGCACTCGGCGGCATGGTCGGCGGCATCGGCCAGGCACTGTTGGAGCACACGGTCACCGACCACCGCGACGGGCGGATCGTCAACGCCAACCTCGCCGACTACCTCGTCCCGGTCAACGCCGACGTCCCCGACCTGAAGGCGATCTACCTCGACGGCGAGGACGACGCCGGCAACCTGCTGGGCGTCAAGGGACTCGGCGAGGTCGTCCAGGTCGGCGTGGCGGCCGCGATCGGCAACGCGGTCTACAACGCCACCGGCCGCCGTATCCGCCAACTGCCGATCACCGCCGAGGCGTTGCTCTGACACCACCGCCTCCCTAGCCGGGTCCGGCAGTCGAACCCCCCGTACGGCTGCAGGACCCTCCCCGGGCCGCCGCCGCGCATGCTCCCCGTCTACGCGGCGGCGGCCCGGCCCACCTTCTGTGACAGCGACCGTGTGCTCTGGAGACCCCCATGCTGAACATCGCGGACACACTGCACCGCTGGTGTCGCGAGGAACGCCCCTTCGCCCTGGCCACCATCATCGACGTCACCGGCAGCGCGCCCCTGCCGATCGGTACGTCGGTGGCTGTGGACGAGGACGGCAACGCCGTCGGCAGCATCTCCGGCGGGTGCGTCGAGGGCGCGGTGTACGAACTGTGCCGACAGGTGCTCCAGGAGCAAGGCGCTCGACAGCGTGCCCGGTTCGGCTACTCCGACGACGACGCCTTCGCCGTGGGACTGACCTGCGGTGGCGAACTCGACGTGCTCGTCCAGCGCGTCGACCCGGCCGCCCGGCCCCATCTCGGCGCGGCGCTCGCCGAGGCGGTCGAGGGCCGACCCGCCGCCGTCGCCCAGATCGTGGACGGGCCCGAGGAATGGATCGGCGCCACTGTGAGTGTCCTCGGCGACCGTTGGATCGCCGACAGCACGCTCGGCGACGGGCCGACCGGCCGGACGGTCGCGGACCGGGTCACCGCCCAACTGCGCACCGGACGCACCGCACTTCTCGCCCTCGGCCAAGACGCCGACACCTGCCCCGAGAAGCTCTCCGTCCTCGTCCACGCGGCCGCCACCCGCCCCCGCATGCTGATCTTCGGCGCCGTCGACTTCGCCGCCGCCCTCGCTCAGGCGGGCCGGTTCCTGGGCTATCACGTCACCGTGTGCGACGCCCGCCCCGTCTTCGCCACCCAGGCACGCTTCCCGCACGCAGACGAGGTGGTCGTCAACTGGCCCCACCGCTACCTGGCACAAACGGCCGTGGACCCCCGTACCGCCGTCTGCGTGCTCACCCACGACGCCAAGTTCGACATCCCTCTGCTACGGCTGGCACTCGGTCTCCCCGTCGGCTACGTCGGCGCGATGGGCTCCCGGCGCACTCACGAAGAGCGCCTTCTCCGTCTGCGTGAAGTCGGCGTCGCACAGGAGCAGTTGGCCCGGCTTCGGTCCCCGATCGGTCTCGACCTCGGTGCCCGTACCCCCGAGGAGACGGCCATTTCCGTCACCGCCGAGATCATCGCCCACGCCGGCCGGGCGAGCGGCTTGCCTCTGGCCCGGGTCAGCGGCCCGATCCACCGTGTTTCCGATGCGGTGCCGCACGCGGCAGGAACGGTCTCAGAGACATGCTGATCGACACCTACGGCCGGCAGGCCACCGACCTGAGGGTCTCGCTGACCGACCGCTGCAACCTGCGGTGCACCTACTGCATGCCGGAAGAGGGTCTGCAGTGGCTGGCCAAGCCGGATCTGCTCACCGACGACGAGATCGTCCGCCTGATCGACATCGCCGTCAACTCCCTCGGGATCGAGGAGGTCCGCTTCACCGGCGGTGAACCCCTGCTGCGCCCGGGCCTGGTCGGCATCGTCGAGCGCGTCGCGGCCCTCGCCCCGCGCCCCCAGATGTCCCTCACCACCAACGGCATCGGCCTCAAGCGCACTGCAAAGGCCTTGAAGGCGGCGGGCCTGGACCGGGTCAACGTCTCCCTGAACACCCTGCGCCCGGACGTCTTCAAGACCCTCACCCGCCGCAACCGCTACCAGGACGTCTTGGAGGGCCTGGACGCGGCCCGCGAGGCAGGCCTGACCCCGGTCAAGGTCAACTCCGTCCTGATCCCAGGGCTGAACGGCGACGAGGCCCCCGACCTGCTGGCCTGGGCGGTGGAGCACGACTACGAACTGCGCTTCATCGAGCAGATGCCCCTGGACGCCCAGCACGGCTGGAAACGCGACGGCGTGATCACCGCCGGGGACATCCTGACCTCCCTGCGCACCCGCTTCACCCTCACCGAGGAGGGTGCGGAGGCCCGGGGCTCGGCCCCTGCGGAGCGCTGGATCGTCGACGGCGGCCCCCACGTCGTCGGCGTCATCGCCTCCGTCACCCGCCCGTTCTGCGCCGCCTGCGACCGCACCCGCCTCACCGCCGAGGGCCAGATACGCACCTGCCTGTTCGCCCGCGAGGAGACCGACCTGCGAGCGGCCCTGCGCTCCGACGCCGGTGACAAGGAGATCGCCCGGATCTGGCGTGAGGCGATGTGGGGCAAGAAGGCCGGCGCGGGCCTCGACGACCCGACCTTCGTCCAGCCGGACCGGCCCATGTCCGCGATCGGGGGCTAGGGCCTGTTGCGAAAGTGGCCTCGTCGCCCGGAGGGCGGCCGCGCGGCGTCCGGTGCGTGCTCTGGGGTCCCCCCGGCCGAAGGCTGGGGGAAGTGCCGCACGGAAGCCCTCGTACGGGGCGTACTCGGGCTTTCGGGCGGTGCGACGAGTGCGGGTACCTCCCACGCCTCAGGGCAGTGGGGGAGCGTGCCGGGCCTCGCGCGGCAGAGGCCACTTTCGCAACAGGCGGCCCTAGGGGCGTGCTGAACGGCAAACCAGGTCGACGTGGATCAGCGCGGCACCCGATCATGTGTTCATGCCGCTGAGAGAGACCCTTGCCCGAGTCGACGCGGACCTGGCGGCCGGCCGGGTTCCCGTCGCGCGCCAGCGTTTGCGCGGTCTCGTCTCGTCCTTCCCTTACGATCTCACGCTTCGTCGGCGCCTGGCCGAGGTGTACCGGCTCTACGGCGATGCCGCCGAGGCCGGACGCTGGATGTACCTCGAAGACGACCGCCACGCCGACGAGACCGTCGCCTTCGAGGCGCGGTACGGGTCTCCCGGGTGGCGAATGAAGGCCCTCGCCTGGCGCGGCCCCGAGGCCATGGCCGCCACCTCCTTCGCCGAGGGGCAGCTGGTCGCAGTGCGGGCCGCCTGCGCCGAGCAGTTGGGGCACCCTGTCGACTGGGACGACCCCGCCTCCTACCGGGACGGTCTGGAGGAGTGGTACGAGGAGGCGCCGTCCGGGCCGTGGACGGTCGGCGGTGTACTGGCGGGCGTCGGCTGCCTGGTGGGGGTTTTTGCGTTCCTCGCGATCTGGGTCAACGGAGTCGTTGCCCTCTTCGACTGACCCAGGTCACCAGGGGGCCGGTGAGGAGCGCCGTGAGCGTGTGGCCACGGGGCGGGGCTTGGAGGAAGCCGATGACGTCGCCGGTACGTTTGCCGCGGACGGTGCGCTTTTTTTTGGGGGGGAACTCGCGGTCATCATGCACGGCTCGATGGAGCTGACCGGCCCGGACCTGTTGTGGGACGCCACGCCTGAGCAGGCACACGCGCCGCGCAAGGCGCTTGCTGTCGCCGACTGCTCGCGTCTGCCGGACCTTGGCCGCTTCCAGGCGGGGTACCAGGTGGCCGGTGTCAGCGCCGACTTGTGCACGCCCGGCCCTGCCCTGGGGCGACCTGGACTCCGCCCCCTGCCTGGCCCGGGCGGTGAGCGCCACTGGCGCGTTTGCGTCCCTGAGCTTGCTTCTTGTGTTTCCCAGCCGTGAGTTGGGTGTGTTCGGCGATGCTCCGGGCGGGCTCGGTCGGATTCTCCCAGGGGTGGCGGTGACCGGCGGCTTCTCTGCGAGCCGTAAGTAGTAATCCAGTCGTAGATCGCGACCAGGCACAGCGTCAGTACGTTGAACAGGCTGACGAGCGAGGATGACGGCCGGGTGCATCGGCATGTTGCGGATCTACTGTTTGTTCAGCGGACGCCCCAGTCGGGTCACCTTCACGGCTGGGTGCGTCGCTCGGCGGCGTCGAACGCGGGCGCGAGCGGGGCCAGCGTCTCGCGGAGCCGGTCGGGCAGTGAGCCGGAAGGCACGACCAGTCCTCGGGCGCCGAAACTCCCGGCGGCCTCTGCGTTCCCGGTCGGCCGGAGCCAGCCTTCCATCGCGATGCGAACGGCCGCGGCCACGCTTGCCGCGAGAACGCGGGCTGTGTGCGCTTCGGCCTCACCCAGGCGTTCGGCGATCACCGCCGTGAGAGGGGGCTCGATGCCGGCGGTGGTATCGAGGAACGCGTCGCGCAGCGCGGTCTGGGTGGTGATCAGCAGCAACGCCTCGTGTTCGCGCTCGCCGGTGTTCGTGTACTGCTCGACCACTGCTTCGGTGACGGCGTCGGCCAGGCGCACTCCTGCAGGCCGGCCCGCGACCGCCGCCGCGATCCGCGCCTCCCGGTCCGCGGTGACAGCGGAGACGATCGCCTGCTCGCGGCTGGCGAAGTAGTTGTTGTAGGTGCGCGGCGAGACCCCGGCCGCCTCGGCGATGTCCTCGACCCGCACCTGGTCCAGCCCGCGCTCCACGGCCAGGCGCAGGGCCGCCTCGCGTAGCGCCTCGCGTGTGGCCCGCTTCTTCCGCTCCCGCAGCCCTGATGGTGGTGTCGTCACGGCGTCAGCGTTCCACACAGGCCTGCGCGCACGCAAAGTTGCGTGAGCGCAAACTTGCGGGCACGCACTTTTCCTGTCAGCCTCGACCCGCCCGAGACCGACAGAGAGGACGTCACTCATGCGAGCAAGAGGAATGACCTACGACACAGGATTCGTCGTGCACGGCCAGATATCCCGCGAGCACCTCGACCCCGCGGTGGTCCGTCGCGAGCTCGCCATCATCCGCGACGACCTGCACTGCAACGCGATCCAGATCATCGGCGGCGACCCGGACCGACTGGAGCTGGCCGCCGGTGTCGCCGCCGAACTCGGCCTGGAGGTCTGGTTCTCTCCCTATCCGCTGGAGCTGGATCCAGCACAGATCCTCACGCTCTTCCGCGACTGCGCCGAGCGAGCGGAACGGCTCCGGCAGCAGGGGGCCACCGTCGTATTCGTCGCAGGGGTCGAACTGAGCGTGATGAACCGGGGGTTCCTGCCCGGAGAGAGCCCCGAGAAGAGGGTCGAGCACCTGATGAGCCGGCCCGAACAGCGGGCCCAAGCGATGCGCGAACTCGGCGTGCACATCAACGCATTCCTCGGCGACGCGGCGGCCACGGTCCGCGAGCGCTTCCAGGGCAAGCTCACCTACGCAGCCATCCAGTTCGAGCAGGTCGACTGGACTCCCTTCGACATAAGGACGTTCGAGCTGATCCGCTCCGCCGAGGTCGCCGACCGGTTCCGGGACGCGGTGCGCACCCTGGCCCAAGGCCCGAAGCCGCTCGCCATCACCGGGTTCGGCACGGCCGCCTACCGCGGCGCGGGAGACCACGGCGGGCGGGTGCTGGAAGTGGTCGAGCACGACCCACAGACCAAGGCCCCAGTACGGCTGAACGGCATACACGAGCGCGACGAGGCCGGCCAGGCCGCATATCTGAGCGAGCTGCTGGAGATCTTCGAGACCGAGGGCGTGGACAGCGCATTCGTGTTCTTGTTCGCCTTGCCTGGCTACCCGCACCGCCCAGACGGAGACCCCAGGGACGACTTGGACCGGGCCGGGCTGGGCATCGTCAAACTCCTCGAGGGGCGCCGGGGGCAGACCTACCCCGACATGGAATGGGAGCCCAAGGCCGCTTTCACGGCGGTGGCGCAGCGGTATCGGAGGTGACAGGCACCGCACACAATGACCACCGCAGCGTGTTGTACCTGCGCGGGTCACTGATGCCAGGCGTTGCAGGCAACTGCTGGTCGATCACGGAGGCACTCGGCCTGGACCGGCCGTGCCGCCTGCACCACCTCGGCGCGCCGGCTCTGCGCTTCGCCGGTTCCGCGCCCAACCTCGTCTCCGGCCTCAGCGTCTCGGCGCCCAACGTGGGCATCGCCGTCGGCTCCTGGGCTGCGGGCACCGCCCTGAGCTCACCACTGGGGCAAGCCGGACCGCCGCTGGTCGGCACGGTGGCGGCCGCCCTCACCCTCGTACCACTGACCGCACTCGCGCTGATGCGCACCAGCCGCTCCGAGACGCCCCCGCCTCGGTCCGGAGTAGCCGCAGAGCAGTCCATGGGGCGCGACACTCACGCCGTTGGCTGACGACGTGCTCGGCTCGTCAGAGCGGGCCGTCGCCGCGACGCGGGCCAACGTCGCGGCGACGGCCCTGGAGAGTCCGGCAGTCGGACGGGGAGAGGCAGGCTGCCGGACAAGCGGTGTGCACTCCGTCGAGGAGGAGCGGGAGCATGAGCGCTGGGTCAGATCAACGCCTCGGCGGAAATGGGCAGTTCACGGACCCGGCGGCCGGTGGCGTTGAAGACCGCGTTGGCGATAGCGGGCGCCACTCCGATCATCACGAGATCGCCGAGACCCTTGCCGCCGATCGGGTCGGCCTCGCGGTCCTCACCGTCGAGGTAGACCGCCTTGAGCTCGGGGTTGTCGGCGTCGACGGGGACGAGGTAGTCGGCGAGGTCGGCGTTGACGATCCGCCCGTCGCAGCGGTCGGTGAGCGTGTGCTCCAGCAGGGCCGTGCCGATGCCGCCGACCATGCCGCCGAGGGCCTGGCTGTCGGCGAGCTCGGGGCTGCTGATCCGGCCCGCGTACACGCCGAGTACGCGCCGCACCGGCACCAGGCCCAGCGCCGTGTCGACGTCGAATTCGGCAGCGTTCCGCGCCTTGCCGGTGACCTTCAGCGGCCCGTCCACCCTCGACAGTGGTGCGCCCACGGCTGCCTGCGGCTGGGGGCTCACTCGGCACCTCCTACGACGCGCAGCTGGCGCTCCACGGTGCGCTTGAGCAGCTCGACCTTGAAGCGGTTGTGCTGCAGGGGACGGGCGCCGTCCGCCGCCCTGGCCGCAGCGGCCGCCCACAGGGCCGCCGAGGGGCGTTCGCCGACGAGGTGCTGTTCGACGGCGGGCAGTTTCCAGGGCACGGTGCCCACTCCCCCGGCGGCGACCTTGGCCTCGCGGATCACTCCACCGCGTACATGCAGCGCGACGGCCGCCGACGTCAGGGCGAACTCGTAGGACTGCCGGTCGCGCACCTTCAGATAGCCGGACCTGAGTGGCCGCGGAAATGCCGGGATCTCGACCGCCGTGATCAACTCGCCTTTCCGCAGGGCCTGTTCGCGTTGCGGTGTGCTGCCTGGCCGCAACAGGAAGTCAGCGAAGGGGACTTGGCGTGTCCCGTCCGGGCCAAGGAGGTGCACCCGGGCCTCCAGGGCGGCGAAGGCCACGGCGGCGTCGGACGGGTGGGTGGCCACGCAGGCGTCGGAGGTGCCCAGGATGGCGTGGGTGCGGTTGACGCCGTGCAGCGCGGCACAACCGGAGCCGGGCTCACGCTTGTTGCAGTCGGCGGTCACGTCGCGGAAGTACGTGCAGCGGGTGCGCTGCATGATGTTCCCGCCGATGGTCGCCATGTTCCGCAGCTGGGCCGACGCGGACAGTTCCAGCGCCTCGGAGACGACGGGATACAGGGTGCGCACCTTGGCGTGGGCGGCGGCCTCCGACATGGACACCAGGGCGCCGATCCGCAGGCCCCCGCGCTCGGTCGCCGTCACCTCGCGCAAGGGCAGACCGCTGATGTCGACCAGACAGTCGGGGCGCTCGACCGTCTCGCGCATCAGGTCGACCAGCGTGGTCCCCCCGGCGATGTAACGGCCGCCCGCACGCCCGGCATTGAGGGCTTCCCGGGTGTCGGAGACACGGGTGTAGGCAAAGGGATGCATGGGGCCGCTCCTTACTTATGGGCGGCGGTCTGCTCGACCGCGCGCACGATCTTGACGTAGCAGCCGCAACGGCAGACGTTGCCGCTCATCCACTCGCGGATCTCCTCCGGCGAGCCGGTGTGGCCCTCCTGGATGCAGCCCACGCCGGACATGATCTGCCCCAGGGTGCAGTAGCCGCACTGGAAGGCGTCCTCGTCGATGAACGCCTGCTGGAGCGGGTGCAGTTGATCGCCGTCGGCCAGGCCCTCGATGGTGGTGACGTCGGCGCCCTCCAGCCGTACGGCGAGCGTCAGGCAGGCGTTGTACCGCTGACCGTCGACCAGGACCGTGCACGCCCCCCATGCCCCGGCGTTGCAGCCCTTCTTGGAGCCCGTGAGGCCGAGGTGCTCGCGGAGCAGGTCCAGCAGCGAGGTGCGGTTGTCGACCGTCACCGTTCGGCGGATGCCGTTGACCGTCAGTGAGACACGGCTGGACGGCGGTCTCTCGGCGGCCGTCGCTTCCTCCGGATCGACGAGGAACGTGCCTCCGATCACGCTCCCCGCGCCACCGGCACCACCGACCGCGGTGCCGGTGGCGATGAACGTGCGCCGCGTGGGCGCCGGGGAGGACTCGCCGGCTCCGGTGGGGGGTGCAGCGGCAGACTCGGGGAGCTCATTGGACATACGTACGCCTTCGGATCGCGGACGGACCGGCCGTACACAACAGCGGGACGGGAGACGGGGATCGTCGCCGCCGCGGGGAAGCCGGCGACCGCGCGCTCTGGCAGCGGCTGCCGGTCACCTGGGGAGTCTTGCACCACCGGCAACGCTCGTGACAGGGAGACTTTCCTCCCCCCTTGAGGCCCCGTCAGAAATGACTGACCGGCGTCATCGGGGGCATTTGCGCGCGCTGCGAGGCAGAGGGGGGAGGGCGTGGGAGGGGTAGGGGCTACTGGTTGCGGGTGCGGGGGCCGTTGTACTGCTGGTCGGTGACCGGTTCGGCCCACGTGGTCTCGGGGGTGTCGTCGCCCGTGCCCTCCCACAGGGCGATGTGTTCCATGAAGCGGTCGGGGGCGGCGCCGTGCCAGTGTTC